>JAAXXZ010000016.1 GCA_013334245.1 Candidatus Moraniibacteriota bacterium | reverse complement strand
GTTTTTGATTTCCATTCGAACCCTCAAAGTCTTATTAACCTGTGCAGTATTTCAGATAAACGTTGCCAACGCTTTTTCTCCCTTTTAGAAAGGGAGTCCTGAGTCTTTGAAGGGAGGGATTTGATTCTCTCTTCGAGGATGGGCGCCCGAATGCTTCCTTATTCCTTTTCCATCCCCTTCGCCGCGATCCATGCGAGTTCGAATATCTTCTTCATCGCGTCGGCGATTTCCCCTGATTCGATGATGATACCAAGCTTCTCCCGCCACGACGCGATTACGACCTTATTGTCATAAATTTCAATATCGGGAGAAAACGTGTATTTATCCGCCGGAACGAGTGCTAATTCACGCGCCTCATTCTTATTCTCGCGCACCCGTTCACGAGCAAGCGGCGTCTCCGGAACGATTCCGCGAGCGAATATGCCCTTCTCCGCCCGTCGTCTATAATATGCCGGAAAATATCCCGGGAGCGCCTTATGCATGTCCTCGTATGTCGCATAGGCGACAATGGGCTCGGTCGCAGTCAGCGTATCCTCATACACCTGCTTCATTCCTTCCACGCCCTCATAAAATCTGATACGGGGCCTTCCGGCGACATTGTGTAACGATTTCAGTACGGGAATAAAGGCCCTGACTCCCTCCAATTCCCGCTGTTTCAGTTCGAGTTCCTCTAAAAGAATGTACTCTAGCCTCCCGGGAGACTCAGCCAAATATTCTTGTTTCGGTTCCTTGCCCGATATACTTGCCAACCGTCGAGCGACCAGGCGATCTAAAATGTCGTACCCTGTCGTCCTATTCAAGCCGGCCCGTCTGGAAATCTGCGCCACGGACCCCTTTCCGAGTTCAAGTAAAGCCAAATAGACCGCGGCTTCGTTCTCCGAAAGTCCGGCGGAGCATAACTGCTTCCGAATGGATCTACTGTCTTTCATAAGAACATAATAGCATCAGCACGTTAATGTGTCAACTATATTCCACATTTTTTTGATAACTGGCTTGAAAAAGCAACTATTTAGACTTATATAATTGACATAATGCAATATCAGCATTACAATCAGTTGTCACGGATACCGAAATGTCGTGACTGGCAGTTCTTTACAATCACAACATCGAAGGAGGCAACTCATGCAATACTCGAAGATCAGCTATTTCAAGATCGGACGCGTTCCCGTAGGAATCGGGGCCGTACTGAAAGGCTGGAACATCACGGAAACGGTATTCCGCGATCGGAACCGCCTGCACATCGTCGACTTCAGAGCGATGACGGGGGAATGCCCCCACAACTGTTTCCATTGTTTCACCGATAAGAAAAAAAGGACTCTGACTCGCAAAGAAATCTTCAGAGTCATAGACCAGATCGCCGCATTGGGAGCCTGTACCATCGACTACCTCGGAGAAGGAGAGCCTACGATCGACCCCGATTTCTTCCCGATAATCGAATATACGACAAAAAAAGGCGTCCAACCGGTCATCTTTACAGACGCGGCTACAAAAATGCGAGACCGCGACTTCGTACGGAGAACCTTCGACTCCGGAGCGAGTGTCGTCGTAAAGTGTGACAGCCTGTTTAATCCGGGCTATCAGAACTGGGTCGTAGGAGACCTAAAAGACCGTTATTTCCAGGAAAGAAACGAGGCTGTCGAGTTGCTCATCCGGGAAGGATTCAACGCTGTCGACCGGGAAGGAGCGACTCGTCTCGGATTCGACATGGTCGTGTCGAGACTGAACATGGATGAGGTCGAGAAAACGCTCCGCTATTGCCGCGAAAACAACCTTTGGATCGTTTTTGCCTTCTACCTACCAGCTGGTCGGAGCGCGGGAAAAGACTTTGACCGGACTCTTCCGGTTACGGAGTCGGAAAAACAAGAGATCCGCTCCGCGATCGATCGTATCGACCGAGAATACGGATTCATTCATCCGATGTTCAACAATTTCGGAACGATGCCCTGTATGGAACTCGTACAGATCTTCGGGAACGGGAACGTAAGTCCTTGTCCGGGAAACGAAACCGTGATAGGGAACATCGGGACTCATTCGATTCGGGAGATACTTGATAGCATTCTGAGACGGTTTCCCGCCCATGATCCGGTCTCGTTTGATGGACATTGTCCCTACAGACCACCTCTCACATGAATTTGATACCATTTAACAGCTCCCGGAGGCAGACGCTGCCTCGGGAGTTTTTTATTTTCCGCACAGTCGTACGCCGTCCAGTATTATGCCCCTCTCGGTTCGATGCCGAGATGCTTGAGCGCGTCTTCGGTCTTCGGAAAAATCATACCCTCCTTTTCGAGACGGCCGAATCCCTCGATGCCCGACCTGAGCGCGTCGACTACGTTCGGATCGATGCTCGAGAGGATCACCTTCTGCCCGCGGGATTCGATAATGGAAATGATCTCGTTGAGTGCTTCCATTCCGTCGAGATCGACATAGTATACCTCGCGAAGCCGAAGAATGATGTACTTGTATTGGGCAAGACCCGTCTCGAACCGGCTGACATGCGCCCGACTGTTGAAATATACGAGCCGGCCGCGGAACGAGTACAGCAAGACATCGTGGCTCTCCTCGATTTCCTTCCCCTTCCCATCCTTGGATCCGTCCGTATCCTCCATATCGGACCGATTGGGACGCATATCGTAGTGACCGTGTGTCATCTTGTCCACGGAAACCAACAGGGACAGCACGACACCGAGCAGGATGCCGACGATCGGATCTTCCACCACCGTTACGACGGCGACCGCCATCGAGATACCGAAAATTGTCTTGTCGAAACGGAAGAACCGGAAGAAATGTTCCGTCTCGACCATCTGGACCGCGACGAACACTAGGATGGCCGCGATGACCGCCATCGGGATGAACTGGAAAAATCGGAGGAGGAAGAGCGATATGATCGCGACAGCGATCGAGTTGATGATCGCGGACGTCTTGTGGTCCGCACCGGTCTTCACGTTAAGCGACGTCCGCGCCAGCGCCGCGGTCGCCGGCATCCCGCCAAAGAGGCCGGAAACGACGTTCGCCAGGCCGAGCCCGAGCATTTCCTTGCGTTCATTGTGCTTCGTCTTTGTCATGCCGTCGGCAATTTTCGCGGAAAGCATGGTCTCGAGGATCGCGATGAGCGCGATTACCAACGCCGATTTCATCAGCTTCGCCGAATAGAAGAAATGAGGGGCCGCGAACAGATGAAAATCGATGTTCCCGTATTTCATGCCGAGAGTCTCGAGTTGAAGCGGGATGGCATGGGTCTGGCCGAGATAGCCGAGCAGGATGCCGATCGGCGCGAGGAAAATGGCACCGGGAAGCTTGGGTACGTATTTCTTGAACGCGAGCAATGCCACGAAGAAAAGGACGAAGATCGCGACGGCAGAAAGAGAGGCGTCCGGAATATGCTTCAGGGACTCCAGCAGGTTCCCGGAAAACTTCTCATGCGCCGGAAGACCCTTCAGACCGAGTGCGAAATTCAGCTGGTTCAGGCCGATGATGAACGCGACTCCGAGAGTGAAACCGTGAATCACGCTCGACGGGACCAGGATGAGATACCGCTCAAGACGGAGAAAATACGCGGCTAAGATAGCGATTCCCGCGACGATGGCAAGCATGGAAACGCCCTCTATCCCCTGCGTGAAGACGAACGTCGCGATGATTCCGGACAGCGCCCCGGTCGGGCCCACGATATTGAAATTGCTGCCGCCGAAGGCCGCCGCAATGAGTCCGGCCCAGATCGCGGTCATGACACCGATGACCGGCGTCACACCCGATGCGACCGCGAGAGAGACGGACAACGGGATGGAAATAAGTGAGACCGTCAGCCCCGATTTAAGGTTCTTCCTGATGTTTTCTGTCAGCATACGCTTTATTATCGGCGCGAGTCCGGCGCCAGCGGATATGATGGGAGACAAAATAAAAAGACCCCCGATACCGGCTCTTTTCAAGAAGATGCACCGGTCCTGGACGGTCTGTACTCGACGCCCTTCAAATAACCCGGCCCTCCGCGACCCATCCGGGTCGGAAAGCACGACGAGTCACAGGATAGCATACGGCGAAAATCCGGTAAAGATGCCCCGTTTCCGGTTCGCCGAAGAGCCCGTCGAACCGAGATCCGAGCGGGATGAAATACAAGGGCACGTCGGACCTGATTTTCCTTTACACGGCCCGTTTCACGTGCTAGGCTTGGAATGCCTATTTTTTCGATATGGAAGGATTTTTTTCGCCATCTCTCGCCATGCCGTTCGCGATCGGAGCGGCCGGTCTCGGACTGTTCGGGTTCGCCATGGCGACAATCCTGCTCTTCCGCCTGCGAAAACTCAGAAAGGACCTCGGGACACTCTTTGCGGGAAAGACCGGCGCCGATCTCGAGGAAATCGTCATACGTCAAAAGGAAGGGCTCGACGCGCTCGACGAGGAGATCCGCAAGCTCTACGGCATCGCCGAACAGCTGTATCGACTCGGGAATGAGAGCATACACAAGGCGGAACTGCTCCGATTCAACCCGTTCAAGGAAGTCGGCGGCAATCAGAGCTTCGCGCTCGCACTGCTCAACGGTAAGAACACGGGATTCGTGATTTCGTCGATTCATACCCGGGAGGGAACACGCGTATACGCGAAGCCGATTGAGAACGGGTCGGAATCGAAGGAATATCCCCTCTCGGACGAGGAGAAGCGAACCGTCGGCCTCGCCGTAAGCAAACGATCCTCCGCATTCACGCGAAAAGAGACGAAGTAACGATATAAGAAAACGATCATGAATGAGACGACGCAGGGTGAAGCACCAAAACCGGTCGCCATCCCGACAACGATTACCGTGAAGGATTTTTCCGATCGGCTGGAGCTTCCGGTGGGACGGGTCATCACCGAACTCATGAAGAACGGAATCCTCGCGACGATCAACGAGGAAATCGACTTCGAAACCGCAAGTGTCATAGCCTCCGATCTCGGTTTCGAGGCGGTCGCAGCCGAAGAGGCGGGATCGGGAGACAAGCCGCTCGACCTTGAAGGACTCCTCGCGCTGTGCGCCAAGGAAAAGGATTCGGACCGAAAGCTCCCCGCGCGAGCGCCAATCGTGACCATTCTCGGACACGTGGACCACGGGAAAACGACGCTCCTCGACACCCTGCGCAAGGCGAGCGTCGCCTCCGGCGAGGCGGGTGGAATAACGCAGCATCTCGGGACCTACCAGGTAAAGAAACGGGGCAAGCTCATCACGTTCATCGACACCCCGGGACACGAGGCGTTTTCCGCGATGCGAAAACGGGGTGTTTCGATCGCCGACATCGCGATTCTCGTCGTCGCCGCCGATGACGGCATTCAGAAACAGACGAAGGAAGTCATCACCTATCTCAAGGAACGGGGACTTCCGGTCATCGTCGCGATCAACAAGATAGACAAGCCGGACGCCAACATTCCCCGAGTAAAACAGGAGCTGGCGGAAAACGACATACTCATCGAGGAATACGGGGGCAAGATTCTCAGCTCCGAGATCAGCGCGAAACAGAACATCGGCATCGATTCACTGCTCGAAAACATCGTCCTCCTGACCGATGTGGAGGAATTCGTCGCCGATCCCAAACGCGACGGCCTTGCCGTGGTTCTCGAAGCCCATCTCGACAAGCAGAAGGGACCGGTCGCGACGGTCCTCGTCCGGACCGGAACACTCAAGGTCGGGCAAGACGTCATCGCCGGATCGGCTTTCGGCCGTATCCGACGGATGGAGGATTATACGGGAAAGAGCATCGAAACCGCGACGCCGTCCGTCCCGGCCGTCATCTACGGTTTCCATGACGCCCCGCAGACGAACGACGTCGTGCAGGTGGCAAGCGGCAAATCCGCGGCCCGCGCGCGCTCCCAGGCGGTCGTCACCGCCAAGGGATTCAAATCGAAGGCCGAAGGCGAGGATGAGCGGAAAAAACTCTCCTACATTCTCAAAGCGGACGTGCAGGGATCACTCGAGGCTATCGGACAGATCCTCGGGACCATCGTATCCGACGAGGTCGCGCTCGAGGAGATTTCGTCCGATGTCGGCGCGGTGACCGAATCGGACGTGAAGATGGCTGCCGGCGCGGACGCGGTAATCTTCGCGTTCAACGTGGAGCCCACCCCGGTTGCCAAACGGCTCGCCGAGAAGAACGGCGTCTCCATCGAGACGTTCAACATCATCTACAAACTCGTCGACCGAGCAAAGGAGCGTCTCGCCGACCTGTTGCCGCCGGAAACCGTCCGGACCGACCACGGACTCCTTTCCGTCCTTGCCGTCTTCAAGACCGGCAAGCGCGATCAGATCATCGGAGGCCGCGTCAGCGAAGGAAAAATTCTCAGAAACTCCCTCATCGAGATCCGCCGCGGCGGCGAGGTCATCGGCCAGGGAAAACTCCTCAATCTCCAGCAGAACAAGCAGAATGTGGACGAAGTCGGCCAAGGGAACGAATGCGGCCTCGTCTTCGAAGGCGGTGAGAAGGTCCAAGTCGGCGATACGCTCGCCTGCTACAAGGAAGAGACCCGCCGAAGGACCCTCTAGCCCGCGATCGGAATATAGAACGTCATCGTCGTCTTTCCTATGGATTATTCTTCCATTCCCGAGCCCGTTCTTTCGGTTCTCGACTCCCTGCGAAAGCATGGCCACGAGGGACACATAGTGGGAGGCTGCGTCCGCGACCTGATGCTCGGTCGCGAACCGAAAGACTGGGATGTCACTACGGAAGCGAAACCCGAGGAGGTGCTCGCGATATTCCCGGACAGTTTTTACGAGAATGATTTCGGCACCGTCGGAGTGAAAGTGGTTCCGTTTCAGAAGGAAGGACGTCCGGACCGGGAACACGATGTCATCGAGGTCACCACGTACAGGACGGAATCCGCCTATTCGGACCGAAGGAGGCCGGACCAGGTCGCTTTCGTTTCGACTCTCTCCGAAGATCTCTCGCGGCGCGATTTCACGATGAACGCGATCGCGCTCGAAGTCGGATCGGAGGGAAAACGGGACGTGACCATCATCGATCCGTTTCATGGTCGGGCAGACATCGAACGAAAACTGATCCGTACGGTCGGAAATCCGGAGCAGCGGTTCGGCGAAGACGCGCTTCGGATGATACGCGCCATCAGGTTCTTCGCGGAGCTTCACGGCGGAAATACTGAAAACGGCTGGAAGATAGACGATTCTACCCTCGAAGCGATACGTAAGCATGCGGGACTTCTCTCGCATGTCTCCCGAGAACGGATACGCGACGAGTTTTCCCGGATCATCCTTTCCAATAGCCCGGCCGACGGGGTGGAGCTTCTTCGTACGGTCGGACTTTTGCGAGATATCGTCCCCGAACTCGAGGAAGGGGTGGGCGTAGGTCAGAACCTGCACCACAGATTGAACGTCTACGAACACAACCTGCTCGCGCTTCGGACCTGCCCTTCTCGGAAACTCGAGGTTCGGCTGGCGGCACTTTTTCATGACATTGGAAAACCGAAAACGAAGCGGGGGGACGGGTACCGTTCAACGTTTTACAATCACGACCACGTCGGGGCGCGAATGACGAGAAACCTGCTCCTCCGGCTCCGATTCCCCGTCGCGATAATAGAAAAGACCGTTCTACTCGTAGATAATCATCTTTTCTACTACAACGTCGGCGAAGTGACGGAAGCCTCCGTTCGACGTCTGATTCGTCGGGTCGGACTTGAAAACATGAAAGATCTCATCGATGTCCGCATCGCCGACCGGCTCGGGTCGGAAGTACCGAAGGCGAAGCCGTATAAACTCCGTCACCTCGAATACATGGTCGAGAAAGTATCGCGGGACCCGGTATCGGTGAAGATGCTCGCCATCAACGGAACGGACCTGATGAAGGAGCTCCGAATGGAACCCGGGCCGAAAATCGGAGCAGTGCTGGAAGTGCTGCTTTCCGACGTGATAGAAGATCCCTCACGGAATATGCGGGAGACGCTCCTCGCACGGGCCGAATCCCTTTCCCACGACGACCTCCCGGCACTTCGCGAAAAAGCGAAAGAGGTCATCGAGGAAAAACGGGAGTATGATGACGAAGGCATAAGGAGCAGGCACAAGGTGGGATAGGAACGGGTCAGCTATCAGATAACAGGAAACAAATATCAACCCGACAGAGATTGGGGCGAAAGCGACTTCAGGCAACATTCGAAACGATGAACATCATCATATAATCACCTCCGCATCAACTTCACGCCTTTCCGTATCCCCGTCATCCGTTCAATGCTCAATGTTATCTGCCCCCCTCTTCCCATTTTCGGAAAACCTGCTAGAATGGGTCCTGTTATCGAAAAGGACGTTTTTTCCCTTACATAAGGAAAATCGGAGTGTGGTATAGTGGTATTACGCACGATTCGGGTTCGTGTAATCCGGGTTCGATTCCCGGCACTCCGACAAGAAGGCACTGAAAAGACGGCTTGGTTACGGGTTCGCCCCGGCATTCGCGGGGCGTCCGGCGCATGCCGGACGATTCCCGGCACTCCGACTCTGTCGGTACGAGGCTTCCGTAGCGCTTCCGTGGTCACAATGCGTCCGGCACACGCCGGACGTCTTCGCCCGTTGAAATGAAACCCCATGAAACTCGAAATCAAAACACTGCCAGCCGATCCCGTCACCGTGCTCCGCCGCCTTGGCTATGTCTTTCAACGCAAGGAAGGCGCCGAAATGAGCTTCATCAGGCCGTTATCCCGATCGGGATACCCGCGTTTTCACTGCTATGCGAAATTGGAAGGGGTATCGTTACACATGAATTTTCATCTCGACCAGAAACGTGAAACATACGGGGAAGGAACCCGCCATCACGGCGAGTATGATGACGAGGGTCCGTTGAAAGAGGAAGCACGAAGGATGATCGAACAGCTTGGGCCCGATGCACGGATCGTCTGACTGTAACAGTATCGACTAGCCGAAGTGGCGCCCGCCCACAACGCCTCGCAAGCGATGTCGTCGCGATGCGGGCGAGGAATTGGCAGACGCACCAGGTTTAGGTCCTGGCAGGAACAATCCCTTGGGCGTTCGCCACGGCATTCAAAGGGTACGCTGCGGTTTTAGCGACCAGCGTAGCGCATGCCGGACGAGTCTCTAGAGACATCAGTATTGCCGAAGTGGCGGAATTGGCAGACGCACCAGGTTTAGGTCCTGGCGGGAGCAATCCCTTGGGAGTTCGAGTCTCCCCTTCGGCACTCAAAAAAACAGTCCCATATGGGACTGTTTTTTCTCGCATCGATGTTATTTCCGGCGTATGTCTTCTGATACTCGCTCAGGAACGAACGAGAACAGGAACCCGACCGCAAAGAGGAGAAGTCCTCCCGAAAGGATTATTCTGAATGCGAACGCAAGCATCGGAGGAACATAGCCGGACAATGCGGCATAAAACTTCTTCACCCCGGAAGCCGCGGTGGTCTGATCCGCGACGTTCTGAACTTGCACCGACCGTCCGATACTCACTTCCGCAGACTGGGATTCATCTATTCCCCAAATATCTCGAAGCGCCCTTCGTTTTTCGACTGGCTGCACAATGGTCGCCGTCATCCCCACGTTAAAGACGGTCCCGACCGGGAGTTCCGCCGGCACATACTCAACCCCGAAGAAGTCACCATCCGTGGAATTCCATACGGTCTCGCCCGGATATGGAACGCCGTCTATGGTCCATATCCTCGTCGAAAGCCCCTGCACGAACGATGGCACGAACCTGGCCTGCATCCTGATCGCCGAAGCGGCATACTTCTCAAAGAAATTCGAACTATACTCATCGAACATCGCTCCGTTTATATCCGAGAACTGACCCACGAAGCGGGGCCACACCGCGGTCATGTCAGCGGATTCAAGGACGATTTCCGGCTCGACGACATTGAAGGTGCGGGAAAGCGAGACGGTTTTTCCGGTTGCGACATTGAGCGCGTCAAGTTTCACGTTGATGACCGTTCCAGGAGCGCCCACGACCGCGAAAAAAGCCTCATTCCCGTTCGTCACACAATCCGCGTCATCGGAGACCGTCGCGTTGCATGAGAGCGTTTTCCCGTCTACCGTCCATTTGAAGTCTCTATACTCTTTTTTTGAATTGTCTACCCGAACGCCGATGATCTCGTTCCTTATGATGCGGCAGGCGATCCTGTCCAGATTGTCCGTCGCGTCGGCTGCCGTCACCGCGTTCGCATGATAGTCCCTGCAGATCGGCGTCAGCGGATCGGCATCCGAGGCGTTGCCGTCGGCGAGCGTCATCTTATACGTTGACCCATACGGTACTGCCGTCGAGACATACGCAAGGATTTTCTTGTCGGTATTGTTGATACGCACGATGACATCGCTGTGCCCGCTGCGATCGCCTCTCGCGTTGAAATTTTCCGTCGCGGTCGCGGTCAGCCGCATATAAAGCGGATCGTCCGTCGCATATCCGCCGAGTATGTCCGCCTCCATGTTGAGCGGTATCGAGATCGCCTTCAGTCCGTTCCCCCTGCTGACCGGAAGCAGTCCGTTTTCCCTGAGTCTGTCCGTGATATCCAACGGGTTGCTCATATTGGCGTTGTCGCTCACCTCGACTTTCCACTCGTATGCGACTTCGGCGTCTGACCTGGTCGAGTTCATTATGGAAGCGACCGCCGTGACCGTGTCACCAGATCTCTCCCCTGTCTGGTCGTTTGTCGGATTGTCGGGAGTCGCAACGACGTCAAGTTCGATTTTTTTCGAGTTCTGCTGCCCGGTATCCAAAGGATCGATCAGGTTGTCCTCCAGACATTTGTCGAACTCGTCCCGTCCCATACTGGTAGTGGGTATGTTCACGGAATAGCCCTTGATCGTCGTGTTGTAACTCCCCGTATTGACCACACGGCATCCGTCGCCGGAAAACGCCCACATGATCATCATCGTCGAATCGTCGTGCTTTGTCGGCACCATGGAAACGCCTTCGACGACGAGTCCGAGCATGTCGCCGCTCTGGTAATTCCACGTGAACGTATCACGTCCGAGACCGACGATGTTCGCTTCGTCCTTGTTTCCGTTATCGGCGGTGTCCGCGTCCGCGGGATTCGTCATCCAGTACCGCTCCTCGTCCGCTCCGTAATTGCCGTCGCCGGTCGTATGGCCGGTCGCGTTCGGAAAAAGATGCATACACCGGTCGGCGGACGGCGCGCCGTTCTCCTGGCAGGTCATGTTGTTCTCCACCGCCGGGTCATAGACATAGTTCGGCGTTGAAATTCCCGTATCCGGATCGACCGTATCCGGATAGACGCGGCGTTGGATGGTATCGGTAAGGGAAAACATGCCGCTCGCGACAGTCGGATTCACGCACCGGGCGAGCGCCCCATCAGGACAGATCGGGGTATCGCCCTGACAGACCGGCGATCCGTCGACCTTGTAGGGGTACGTCGAGGAATTGTCGGACGCGACGTTCTGCGTCTGCGAAATGCATGCCGCCTGGTATCCCGACGTGCCGCACGCAAAATTGGCGGACGACGAATTCAACGGCCCCAGCTCATAAAAGTTTCCGCTCGAGGGATCGCGGATATAGCACCAATCGTTATCCACATATGTCCTATCCCCGCCACCATGCTCAGCCCTGTACCCATCCTCGTCGTTCGGTCCGGGCAGGAACCTGTTCGTATCCGCTCCGTCGTTCGCTATGATCCGCATTGCCTCCGTCTTCCAGTCCTCGACGTCGTCGGATCCGTTTTTGCGCTTGAGGTACCAGGTATAGTACAACTGATCCGGTGGATTCGAGAAATACATCGGGAACGCTTTCGCCGTGACTTTCTGTCCTTCCTTCGGATCGGTCGGACTGAAGGAAATGGACAACTCGGGTGCGTACTTTTTCGTCGACGAGACGTTGAACGACTCCCCGAAGTTCTGGACGGAACCCGTATCGATATGATAGCGCCTTTGAACGTCATTCATGACGCTCGATGCCGACGGGATGGAAAGTGCCGTCGCGATTCCGGCGAAGGAGACCTGCCCCGCCACCATGGCTACCACCAGAGTGATCGAAAGCAGCTTCCGCATGTTAGGGTCCGTTTTCATAGCGTTTCGAATTTATCGGGAAACAAGGATAAGGACGTCCGACAGAAACAGCACGAGCCATGCCGAAACCCATGCGTACGACACGGAACCGGTGTAGGACGCGACGAATCCGGACGCGAGCCCCGCAAGACACAGCGGCATGTCCTGCCAGGAAAAACCGCCTCCGACGGAAACAACGAACACGAAAAAGAGCGCTGCCTGTATGAAGACGGCCCAGAGACCGGCCGAACGCAGCCACAGGATCTGGACCAATCCGCGAAAAAACGTCTCGTAGAGGAATGCTATGACTCCGACCAGGACGATCTCGTAAAAAAGGAAAATCGGGAACGAACTGCGGACCGTCGACGGAAGCGTATAGGAGGAGGCCACCGGATAGGTCCGGAGCAGAACGTACCAGATGGATAGGATAGGAATGACGACGAGCGGAATGGATACCGCCCCGAACCGTCTGTTGCTACCACGGAATCCGAGCGCGGACAGCGGCTCATGGAGCACCGTCTTCGCGAACAATATCGGCAGCACGAGGAAAACGGCCGCGCCGAGCGTGAGGGATTGGATCGTGCCGCTCAGCCTGCTTTCCGTCGGGAACAGGCCGTACAGAAGAAGGGATGCGACAACGAACACCCCCGTCATGAGAAATCGTTTCCAACGTGAGAGAAGCGGGATCAGATTCATATTCTTTTTTTCTCAGTATACCATATTCATCATTTCAAGGAAGTATCCCTCGTTCCGAAGCGACATTTACTTTTTTTCGTCTTAATATATACCGAAACGACTGACAGAGGAACTTTCAGCAGCATGCCCGTACACCTGGCAAGCTTAAGACGGACAGGAAAGACTCAGTCCTATCGTGACACGAGAACAGAACCAGCCCGTTAACATCGCTTCCGTCAGAATGCAGCCGGCACCATCCTCATAACTCACGTTACATTACGGCTTTATCCAAATAACTAGGGAAACTAACGACGTGGGACGAGTGGCTGCGCCTTCAGCTTTTTCTGCTTCACCTTTATGTACCTCACGGCAAATGCGGCGACGGTCTGGAGCGGGAGCAGATTAACGATTGGGATCCCTTCAATCAGCCACACGACCCCGATAAGCGCTCCACGCTTAAAAATAAGTTTTATGGCGTCACCCGAGGCCTGTTTCCGAAGATTCGGATCGAGAATGACCACGATAGCCTGCCCCGTGCTCGGAATAAAGGAAACTGCGGACGCCACCCCGGGGAAATATCCCGAAACAAAATCAAGCATGTCATCGAGAGCCCCGAACATAAGCAGGAAGTAGCCCGAAATCACAGAAGGCTCACCAGTGGAACTGTCATGGACGGCAGATATCGGGACCGACCTCTCGGGGACGAACTCCTGGTCAGAGAGCTCATCGCTGTCGTCCGATCCCACTGTATCCTGGATATACGTTGCCATAATGGAAGCGATCAATACCCCGTAGGACCTTGTTCCTCATCGAACTCCCGCTTCGCCTCCTCGATTTCGATCAACTGCCGCGGATCGGTGGTGATCACCTGGTCTTCGCTGTACGAGGCGATGATCTTGATGGCGACGTGCTTGGTACCGGCAAAGAATATTCCCTCACCGACGTTCGATTCGAGGAGTAGGAACTTCTCGTGATCCGTCAGATAGAACGTTTCGGCGATCAGGTCCACCGATGCTGGCGACTGCCGAAGCAGCAACTGGATCGAGGAGTTGGTAACGATCGGTTTTCCATAGCGGGACGCCATGAAGTCGCCAATGTCCTGCGTGATGGTCGTGAGTCCCGCATAGTACTTCCGACACCGCTTGGCGATACCGAACATGAACGCCGCCGCATCCTCGTTCTGCATCATGATCCACGCCTCGTCGACAACGATCATACGCTGCTTCATCTCGGCACGGATCTCGTTCCAGATGAACTGAAGGATGACGTACATCGCGATAGGCCGCAATTCGCTTTCGAGGTCCCGAATGTTGAAGATCACCATCTGCTTGTTCATGGTGACGTTCGTCTGTCGGTTGAGAAAACCCCCGAATACGCCGTCGGTATACCGCTCGAGCCTGGCCGCAAGCGATTCCCCTCCCTCGATGTTGCGAAGCACCGCGTGCAGATCGGACATGGTCGGGAATGACGACGCGGTCAACGAGCGGAAATCCGAAAGTTCGGTGATATCCCTGATCGCGTAGGTCTCGCGGATCGCGCGGTCAAGCAGCGAATCCTCGTCCGGCGACACGGCGCCGAGCATGAGATGCAGGAGACCGATCAGGTTCGCGACATGGCTCCGGAACACCCCCTCGTCATCGTCCTGTTTTCCGATTTTCGGAAGATCGAACGGATTGAGATGGGAATCGGAGGACAGGGAGATCCCGAGGAACGTCCCACCGACGGTCTCGCACAGATGCTGGTACTCGTTCTCCGGGTCGATAATGATTACGTTCGTCCCGAACATCATGGATCGAAGCACCTCGAGCTTTATCGCATAGCTTTTTCCGGCACCGGACTTCGCAAACACGACCATGTTGGCATTCTCCATCTTGAACCGGTCAAACAGGATCAGGGAATTGTTGTGCCTGTTTATACCGTACAGGATCCCTTCGTTCGAGGAGAGATCGGATGATACGAACGGGAACGTCGTCGAGAGTGGAGACGTATTGAGATTGTTCGCTATGTCGAGAACGTCCATCCCGAGAGGACGGGTTGCCACGAATCCCTGATCCATCCGAAGGACGGCCGGCTTCGAGAAGACCAGCTGTGCCTCGAGGATCGACTCGATACCCTGCGAAAGTTCCGTGAGCGCTTTCTCGTCGGACGCGTACACGGTCACGTATATTCCGAAACGGAAAAACTTCTCCGTCCCCTGCTGAAGACTGTCGCGAAGTTCCTCGATATTCTGCAACGCGGACTCGAGGACGGGGTCGCGGATTTTCCCGTCCTGCGCCTCGATGGATATCTGGGATTGCACCTGCGTTGCCGACTTTCGAAGATCCTTCATTATTTCCCGCGTGTCGATCGGATGCACGAAGAAGGAGATGTCCATCGGAGCGTCCATGTTGATGATCGGCGAAAACCAGTTCGTGCCGAGATACTTCGGATATGCCATGATGAAAAGGGTCCGCGCGACGACGTCGCCGACCTGAATGGAGGCCGGAGAAAGACGGATCGCCGGAGGAGCGATGAGATCGCGCAGAGTCGCGACCCCGCGGCTATACAGATCCTGATCCTCCGATGCCGACGACACGCCCGGTAGAGTGAATTTCGGAATCGTGAATCCACCCGGGAAACCTTTTTTTCCGCGAGCACCGGCCACTTGCGGAGCGGTGAATGCCGCCGGAGTCGGATTCACGAAGGAATCCGATACCGGGCCTGCCACGGGATTCTGAACGGAACCGGAATCCTGCCGTGTCTGCGGAACTGCCGTCTCATGAGGAGTTGACCACGCCCCATATACCGGAACGCCATCGGCAGGTATGGCAGCTTGATGATGCGCATCCGGAACAGACATCGGCCTTTCTACCGGAGTCGGAGCGGATACCGGTTGCACGGACGCGGGGGAAGCGAGCTCCGGAGCATCGTATCCCGTCAGTCTCACGGAATGTGAATCTCCGAAAGAGGCGACTTCGACAGGAACTTGATACGATGATTTTCCGGTCGTATTCGGTGATTCCGGTCGGAAAAAAGGATCTGGCGCGGCAGAAATCGGAGTTCCGCCGGGACCCGGAAAGCCGGAAAGTCCAGAGGCATGCGACGCCTCCTGGATAGGATATGAGACCGCCGCGCTTTGTTGCGGATATGTCTGGCCGACCGCCACATCGCGATCGGCATCCCCTTTGTCTCTGAAAATGATACGTTGTTTCATAGAATCAGCGGTTGGAGAGTTCCATCTGGTCGACGTTCCGGACGATGGTCGTGGTGAACACGGACGGATTATACGTGTTGTAGAGAAGCTCGATGACTTCTTCCGTATTCAGCATGCCGGTGCGAACCCCGGTCCCCATGAGCGCGGCAGAAACCTGATCCGCACGCTGGAACAGCTGGTTCCGATACGTTTCGAGCACCTCGCCTCGGACCGTCGTCCCCGATTTCGGACTAAACATGCCGCCAAGCTTCCCGAATAGGCCACCTTGTTCCGTTTCCGACGGCGCGAACGGAACGACGACATAGAAAAACTTCGACATGATATTCGAGACCTCCGTAAGACTCTGAACGAAGTTCCTATATTCGGAAATCTGAAAGCGGAGCAGTTCGTTTTCCTGATGTTTCTCCTCGTCGGCAAGCTTTTCGAGATACGGCTCGATACGGAACCGCCTCGAATGGACCACTATCTGAAGCGGAAAATCCAGGGAATTCAGAAAGCCCTGATACTGGCCGATGATCGCGTCCTGTTCCTCGCTCGACTTGAGATCGAAGTTGATCGACGACGCCAAAAGGATGCATCGGATCGAACCGTTCCGTAGCACGATCACGCCGTCACGGACATCGGCGACATCGACGTATTTCTGCGTACTCGCCGCCTCCGACGGCTTGTTTTTCGGGGTGAGAAACTCCATACCGTTTATTTTTCTCGTAACTTCCTCTGATTATTCCGAAGAAACCGCTTCAGCACGCCCATACGATCGAGTCCGGGAGCACGTTCCGGTCATCGCCTGTCCATCATTTCCGCCATTCGCCGTATTTCCTCGCCGCTCACGGTTCTCGTCCTGGCAGTGCCCTTCTGTTCCTGCCTTTTCTCCACCGTCCGAACGGGTGAGGCCTTCGGCCTGTTCCAGATGAGCAGTTTCGGACGGAATAGGAAAAAGAATCCGTAGACCGCATACGATATGAGCGGCTGACCGCCGGGTCGATAGAACGCGAGGAGCACGAACACTATGACGATCGGCACGGCGATGATGTACGTGACCGGTCCCGGGAAAAAAAACGCCACGACCATGATGGCCGCAAACATGCCGATCATCCAAAACAGCTGTTTCGCGGTCAACGGACCGGCTATCTTGTCCTCGACATCTATGAACTGCGGTACATTGAACATCATAGCATGAAACTGAATGCAAAACACCGTATTCCACGGGCTGCTTCATCATCGACCGCCGAATCACGGCACGAATCACGCCCTGAATGTCGGCTCATCCCGGATTGCCCGTTTCGGAACCGTCCCGGTCGAACGACAGGATGGACAAATCCGTCACTTATCCCCCCTCAGATTGACCGTTCTCCCGGTATCGAAACCGGAATCCGTCGACTCGCCACGGGTACTGACCGGATGGATGTGGAACGGATTCATGTCCGATGCGGTAGGCTGGATGGCATTGTTCTTTCCGTCACGCGACAGATTCGCCGACACGGCCTCGACTTTTCCGGAAGCCGGCTGCCCGAACGCTACCTGTCCCGAGGGGAGCGAGGCGGCATCGGGTCTGCGGATCGAAAGCCCGCCTTCCTCTTCCGACTCTACCGGCAAAGCATGTGAGGAAGAGAATGAGAACGACCCGCCGACCGGAAGATCCGGCGGCGGAGACGGAATGAACGAGACCGGGCGACGAGCCGGCGCAGGCGGAGGCGACTGCAAGACGGGAGGAGTCGGGACGAAAGGCCTTGGTTGCGGCCGTTCATTTCCGGGATTCGCCGTCTCCGAACTTGCGGAAGGGCTCAATGATCTGACCGGCCCGGCACCCGACGCAAATGTCGCTGATCGCTGAATCGGCCGAGGCGCATCAGGAACCGCTTTAGGCGGCATCGTTGCCGGCAGCGGCGTCGCAGAAACGGCTGGGCGTGGGGTAGGATGATCCTTTTCGGAAGTGCGAAACTCCGGGAACACGATTTCCATCTTCGTGGGATCGATATCGATCGGCATGTTCTCCTCAATAGACCGGAGCACGAGGTTGAGTCGCTCTCGCTCCTCCGAAGAAAGCTTCCTGCAATTCACCGAATCGAAGATGAATTTCCCGCGGGTCATCGGGTCGTGATATCCGACCCCGAGCTCGTCGCGATAGACTCGAAGCCAGTTCGTAAGATTCGGTCGGACGGGCTCGGGCTGGTTCTTGAGCTGGAGACGCTCCCTCGTCATGATTTGCTCCCCGAGCTTCGGGTATTTCCCGAGCGCGGGTAAGAGCGAAATCTTTTCAAATACCGCGCCAGATCGTGCGCTTACGGATTGATCTTCGTCTTCATGCTCCAAGATCCAGGGCTCCATTTCAAGCACTTTTTTCTTCGCTTCCTCAAGACCGATTACCGGAGCGCTTTTTTTTGTCTCCCATTCTTTTCCGCATTTCACGGCATCGGTAAAGTATTCCGGAAAACGAAGGAAAATTCGCTTATTCACCTCGAACGATACCCCGAATGCGACTTGTGCAGCTATTCCCGAGGCATCGGAAATCATTTTCGGATACTCCGAAAGTGCGGAATCTTTGACAAAAATAGCGCCGAGCGGCTTCGTTACCGCCGGAATCACCGCCTCCGGCAAACCGTACAACTGACATGCCTCCTCACACAACAATCTTGGATCATTGGACATGAAGAAGTCTTGAATCGGTTGGGGTATTGTATTTAATTTCTGAAAAAAAGGATGCATACTGAAGTATCTTCGATGTAAAAACTAGAGCGTATTCAGACGGTTGTCGCGAGTCAATGCGTTTCTGACCTTGTCCGCATTGGGCCCGATACCCTGCCGTCCGATATTTGTCAGCAGATCCGTAACATCCGTTCCATCCTGAGCAAGCTTACTTATCGTCGTCCCGAATTGCTGGGCATTCATGTTTTCAGCGATTACCGCAGCATTTACGGCGAGCACCGCCGAACCCATGTTCTTCAAGACATCCGCATCTGCCTTTTTAAAGACTGCCGCCCTTTGACTGGCCGTTGCGGAAGCATGGAAGTCTCCAGTACGATTTACGTGTGCCACATGGAGGCTTGTCAAAGCCTTATCGTGAGCCGCCTGCTGCGTCGGAGTCAGGCCGGTGACCGCATTCATCCTCGTGATTTCCGCATCGATACTCCTCGCAATCTGAGCCACGGCAGCCGGGTTCTTTTTCGAAAGATCGTTCAGGAATTTCGCATCCAATTTCTTCTCCTCGTTCATGAACCGGGTTACGTTCTCCGTCCAACCATGGGCCGCGATCTTGTCACGATCAATCTGCCCCTTATTAAGCATCTCCTTGAACTTCGTTTCATCGAAGACCTCGTTACCGGCCGCGTCCCTCGTCGTTAGTACCCGACCGGGATCCGAAGTAATAAGCTTCTTCTCCACATCTTTCGTGACAAGGCTGTCGATACCGCCGACCTTTCCATACTTCTCCCTGACCATATCAAGGGCCTCCTGCTCGACCTTCATATTTCTCGCACCCATGACTCCGGCGGTAGCCGCAACCATCTTATAGTCCTGCTTCTTGA
Organism: Candidatus Moraniibacteriota bacterium; assembly: GCA_013334245.1. Lineage (GTDB taxonomy): Bacteria > Patescibacteriota > Minisyncoccia > Moranbacterales > UBA1568 > JAAXTX01. The sequence goes on along the minus strand of JAAXXZ010000016.1, from coordinate 8,057 downwards.
CCGCGTTATCATGATCAATCTGTATCTGATCGTCGCTCTTCTGTTCGAGAAGGTTATCCTTCGCTGCCTTATTTACGGCCTCCAAGTCGTGATTCAGATAACGCAAGCGCGCCTGCCTTGCCTTCGCCGTCTCCAGGCTCGTGACATTCCTATACGTGGATGGATCTTTCCAGTCAAAGTTCCCCGTACGGGAGGCACTTACCTCATCGAGTTTCGAATTGAGATTTTTGCCGAGCTTCGCCCCCCAGTTATTCGCTGCAAACTTGGCACTCGATCGCCCTTCACGCTCTTTCTTATACTCCTTCCAGTTCCTCTGGATGCTATCGGCTCCGGAGAACTTCCGTCCAAGACCTTTCGACGTCTTTTGCGCGAAAGACGTGATACCCGCCGCACCCTCTATCCCCATCTTTTGGCCTATTGAAATCGCGGTCCAGATAAGCACGATCGGTACAATCGACGTCGCCATCGCCGCCGCTATATCTTTATTCGCAGCGCTACTTGTAACATCCCCAGCAACACCTTTCAGGGCAGCTTGCGACGGCGATTGATCCATCTTGAATTCCTTAAGGAATACGATGGAAATCAACAGGATAAGCATTGCGGACGGACCGAACAATGCATATTTCATAAGCGAATCCCACCACTGTTTCGCGTATTTATCGAAACCGGGTATCGCCGTTCCCGCGAATCCGATCGGGGAAAAGATGATGAGCACGGTCAACATGATCAGACGTATCAGGAACAGGACTGCGAGCACGAGCAAAGAAACGCTGAACAGGAACATGAAAACGAGATTGGTAATCAACCGCAAGGTCATATTGAACTTTCCATTGATTTCGCTTGCGTTCGGGATGAGCAGCTGACGAAGATTCGAGGACGAAAAGACGGTTCCGAACAACTGCGTCGGCTTCGCGGTCGTCTGATCACGGAAAGCGCTCTCCATGAAGAAGTACATCGGCACGTTCGTCGCGTCGATGATGAACCTTGTTACCGGAAAGCTGAAGTTGACCAAAAGAGCCATCAGCACGAGGTGCCACAACAGCTTCTTGTAGTTGTAGGCCGAAACCTGGAATATCGTCGAGAACGCGATGAACAGTATCGTGAGGATGAAGAACAGGTTGAAAAAGTCACGAATCATCCGCCACATCGTATAGACGCTCGCCATGTTCAGCATGTTGTGCGACATCGCCGGATCTACCGACCAACCAAATATCGTCACTGCAAGCACCAATAATAGCGAAGTGAATCCTAGGAACACCCAAAGAAGCAAGTTCGCAACATAAATAAGCGGCTGCATAAGCCATGCGGCCGCATCTCCGAGCCATCCAGCCCCCTCATCAAAAGAGCTCACGTTAATACCATTCGAACCAGCAGCCCAGGCATCCATCCAACGTCCTGAACTCATCGCCGACCGAAACAAGCCGTCAAAATTGAAATGCAAAAAAAATACCACGAAAAAAAGAAACGATGTAAACGAAAACAACCTCAAAAGGGTCACATTTTTTTGTTGATGACGCGATGTCATTCCTATAAGGTGTCAAGTTTAATCTGTCAGATGAATCATACAACAAAAATTAAAAAAGGGGGAGCCCCCTTTCGACAAAGAAACCGCAATCGGACAACCGTCATGAAAATCATGGCGCCAGATCAATCGAATATCACAAAATGATAGATCTCATACGACGCCGTCTCGATTCGACAGCAAAGAAAAAGACGATCGACTTTTTCAGTAGATATATCCTTTGATAGCACGGCTCGACGTCGGTATGACGCGACGGTTCGTCTTTCCCCATCCTCTATAGTTCATCTCCGAGACCGTTATCGAACCGGCCGAGACGCCTTCGACCAGGGCGACGTGACCGTAGTACCGGTTCTCGGTCGTAACGACGATAGCCCCCTTCGCCGGGCTCTTACCGGTACGGTAACCCATAGAACGAGCGTTGAACAACCAGGTTCCGGCGTTCCCCCCCCACGGGACATACCGCTTTTGCGCCACATACCACGTACAGTATCCGTACGGGAATCGGTGTCCCGATCCGGCCTTTCCGTCCAGCTGCTTGTATCCCCCTGAAACATCCGTGACCACGCCTGCGGAAGACGAGGACGCGTACTGCCTGCGCGTCAGTCCGGATGTGTCTGCCTCGGGTTTCGGCAACTCCTTGTATCCGCCCGGTATGACGATGGATTCGCCTGCCGACAGCTCCCCGTTCGCCGGCAACCCATTGTACGCGATTATTTTCTCTCGATCCGCCTTATATTTCGTGGCAATCGAATCGATCGTGTCGCCGGATGCGACCACGTGCGAAAGACCGGCGACCGGCAGGATGAAAATCTGGTCCCCAGGCTTGATCGAGTCAACGTTATCAAGGTCGTTCGCCCACAGGATCGTGTTGACGGTGATCCCATATTTCGAGGCGATACCGGACACCGTATCCCCTTCGGCCACGGCATAGATACTCACGCCGCCTTCCTCCTCCGGATCCCTCACGATGGCATTGTCCGCCTGTGCGGAAAGCAACGCGCCACCCTGAAAAGCGGCTCCTTCGTCCTCCGCCGTACGTTTTGAAAGGTCAACCGCGACCGTCGACGCCGAAAGCGGAACGAGCGACAGGCTGGATTTGGGAGAAGTCTCGGCCGTAAAGCGTTTCTTCGCGGCGGAGGATACGGCTGCGATGTCGTTTTTGCCGAGATAACCGAAAACGGCGCTCGTGCCCCGTTCATGGGCGACGTTCGTCGCGGTGACAAGAAGCGCGCTCGACATGACCAGCGAAAACGATCCGTAGGTTCGGAATGCCCCCAATAGACGTTCACCGAAGCCGCTCTTCAGAAAGTCGAGCGCTTCACGCTGGATATGATGTACCTCCGTCTCGAATGAGGCGAATCCTTCCATGATTCGTTCCCATCCGCGGGAAAGGCACTCTTTAAGACGTGAGAGAGTGATGATAGGGATACTCCCTTTCTTCAGGAGAAAACGGTAGGCCCGGTGCTTTTTGAACAAAAAAAGCCGTCAGTGCCATCGGCTTCCGCCTTGAATACTTACAGGGGGCAGTATATCCGGAATGACCCGCCGTGTCAACGATTTTCCTGCTATAATACTGCATTTCATACCTTATATAAGCCAAAATGTCACTGGTGATTCTCGAAAACACAAAACGCCTGAACAAGGGATGAACGGTATCCGGACAGAGCATGTATAATGAGATTATGAACACGAACCCAACGAAAAAGGCCGGGATAACGGATCCGATACATTTACTGATGCGGAGGTTCCTGGAACACCTCGAGATCGAGCTTGACCGCTCCCCGCGCACTATCGACAGCTACGAGCGCTCGTTAGAGAAGTTTTTTACCATGGCCGGCATACGAGAGCCGGAAGACATAACGATCCAGCGCGTCCGGGAATACCGCATACGTCTCAATCGGGAAATAACGACAAGTGGCGACCCCCTGCGAAAATCGACCCAGACCTATCATGTCGTCGTTTTGCGCTCATTCCTCAAATATCTTGCCAAAGAGGATGTCGCGACCGTACCGTCGGAAAAGATCGAAGTCGGCAAGACCCCGACACGTCAGGTGGATTTCCTGGAGCTCGACGAGGTCGAACGCCTCATTGCGGCAGCTTCCGGCAAATCGCTTCGAGGGCTCCGCGATCGCGCCATTCTCGAGCTGCTCTTTTCCGCGGGTCTTCGCGTTTCCGAACTCACCTCGCTCGATCGTGACTCGGTCAATCTGAAGAAAGGTGAATTCAGCGTACGCGGCAAGGGTTCCAAACTCCGGGTCGTCTTCCTGTCCGATGACGCTCGGGATGCCTTGTATCGGTACCTTGAGAAACGGAGTGACATGGATCCGGCGCTTTTTATCGCCATACCCGTATCGAAGAAGGGCTTCGTCCGCGAACGGGGATCGACCGATATCCGGCTTACCGAGCGGAGTGTGCAACGGCTCGTAAAACGCTATGCCGCCAGGGCAGGTATCGTCAAAGACGTGCACCCACACACCCTTCGTCACTCTTTCGCGACCGACCTTCTCCAAAACGGAGCGGATATCCGGTCGGTACAGGCCATGCTCGGGCACGCGTCCATCACGACGACCCAGATATACACCCACGTCACCAACGAGCACCTCCGGGAAATCCACGAGGCCTTCCACGCGAAGAAAAAGAAGAGTGGACGATAGTCCCTCTATCAGGAGAAATTGTTTCACACACCTATGAACAAACGACTTGCCGTCGTCATCGGCCGATTCCAAGTTCCCGAACTGCACGACGGACACCGTCATCTCATCGATACCGCGCTGTCCGAAAACGACGCCATCCTTATTCTGATCGGCACCACCAAAGCCCTGCCATCGGCACGCAACCCGCTTCCGTTTTCCGTGCGTGAACGGATGATCCGCGAAACGTACCCAGAGGCGGTCATTCTCGAAACGCGGGATCAGCCGTCGAACCGCGGCTGGTCGGAAGATATCGATCAAGTTGTTACGAGTCTCTTCCCGAACCATTCCGCAGTCCTGTACGGTTCGCGCGACAGTTTCATCCCGTTTTACGAAGGGTCGTTTCCGACAAAGTTCGTTCCCGCCATTCCGGCACCTTCCGGTACGGATATCAGGGCGCACCTCTCGGAATCCGACACCGAAAATCACCGATTCCGCGCCGGCCTCATCCACGCGCAATCACTCCGCCCCGCCCTCTCCTATCAGGCGATCGACATCGTCCCCATACGGTATTCCGATATGCACGTCCTCCTCGGGCGAAAACGAAGCGACGGCGACCGGTACCGGTTCATCGGCGGCTTCGTCGACGCGGCAGACGAGTCGCTCGAATCAGCCGCCCTTCGCGAACTTCGCGAAGAAGCGGGTGAAATCCGATGTGAAAGTACTCGGTATCTGGGTTCCTTCCGCATTCCGGACGAACGGTATCGATTCGAAGAAGACAAAGTCATGACCGCCTTCTTTGCGGCCGAATTCGTAAGCGGAAAAGAAGCGGCCGGAGACGATCTCGACGAAGTCCGCTGGATACCGGCCGAGACGGTGCTGTCGGTCATCCTCCCCGGTCATCTTCCACTGGCAAAAAGCCTCGTTTCCTTTCTGGAGGAGACCGCCGACTGATACGGCCTACACTTTCCGTAACGGGGCCGTACCGAGCATGAGTTTCTTTACGCCGGCCTTGCGGAACGCCACGGTTGCGATCGTTCCCGTGATCGTCACGACGACGCCTCCGCCGAAATCGGGATGTTCGACGCTGTCACCCGGCCGGAGATCGGTTTCTTTGGCCTGTTTCGTTTTGCTCGACGAATGCTTGGGTGCCGGTAGGTCCGTATTTTTCGGAATATCGAATGAATGTTTCTTCGCGCCGGAGCGCTTCGCGAACAGCGCGGAACTACCGTATCGGGAACGCTTCGGCCGCAACATCGCGGACAGAAACGACGAGCCTTCCTCGACGATCGCCTCCTCGACGAGATGCGTCGGGATCTCGGACACGAACCGCGACGGCGGATTGACGCTCGTAGAACCGAAGAGCATTCGCGTCTCCGCCGAAAGCAGATAGAGTTTTTCCTTCGCGCGGGTAAGACCGACATACATAAGTCGACGCTCTTCCTCGAGGTCTTCCTCGGAAAACGCACTCCGGGAATGCGGAAACACGCCTTCCTCGAGGCCGACCAGAAAGACAATCGGGAACTCGAGCCCCTTTGAGCTATGCAACGTCATGAGATGGACCGAGTCGGCCGTTCCGTCGATCGAATCCGTATCAGAGGAAAGCGCGACGTCCTCGAGAAACGAAAGGAGTGCCTCCTGCACAGGACGGTCGTCGAATTTCTTGGCGACCCCGAACAGTTCCCGAACGTTCTGTTCACGATCCTCACCTTCAGCCGTTCCGTCATCAAGCGAGGCGAGATACCCCGAATCCGTTGCCAGACTCACAAGAAGAGTCGAAAACTTCATATCGGCGTCCACCTTTTCAGCATCCCGACCGAGTTTCGACAGAAAAGACGCGAATTTTTTGATAATCAGGATTTTCTTTTCGGGTATACCGCTTTCCCCAGCCGTAAGCGATTCCGCGGCTTTCAGCGGATCTTCTCCGCGCGACTCCGCAAACGCCGACCATTTACCAAGCGTCACGTCTCCGATGGTCCGCTTCGGCTCATTGATGACCCGTTCGAGTGCAAGCCGATCATGGGGATTCATCAGAAGTCTCGCATACGCGATGACGTCCTTCACTTCCTTGCGCTGATAGAATTTGAGGCCGCCCACGATCCGATACCGTATCGAATAACGGAGAAACGCCTCCTCAAGCACCCGGGATTGCGCGTTCGTGCGATACAGGACGGCGAAATCGCCGAATCGACGCCCGTCTTTCACCTTCGAAGTCACGTTCCGCGCGACGAACTCCGCCTCTTCCGCCTCGTCCCGAAGTGTCCGCGCGGTGATAAGCTCCCCTTCTTTCGATTCGGTCCACAGCTTCTTTTCTCGCTGACTTCGATTCTTCGCAATAACGCTTCCGGCCGCGTCGAGAATGATCTGTGTCGAACGGTAGTTGCGCTCGAGCATGATGACTTCGGCCTCCGGATAGTCCCGTTCGAACTCGAGGATGTTACGGATATCCGCCTGCCGCCACCGATAGATGGACTGATAATCATCGCCGATCACGAACAGGTTCCGCCGCTTCATCGCGAGCAGTCGGATCAACTCGTACTGCAGAGGGTTCGTATCCTGATACTCGTCGACAAGGATATATTGGAACAGGTTCTGATACCGCTCAAGCGTTTCGGGCGACGTCCGGAACAACTTCACGACCAGTCGAAGAAGGTCGTCGAAATCAAGGCTCTGCGTCTTGCGCAGCTCCTCCTGATACCGTCGGAACACCTTGGCGACCAGTTCCTCGTAGTAGCCCGTCGCACGTGACGCATAGCCCTCGTCGTCGAGCGAATCGCTCTTGGCACGCGATATCGCCTCGAGCACGGAACGCGGTTTCACCTGATCCGCGTCGATCTCAAGCTCTTTCATCGCCGACCGCACGATACCGATCTGATCGTCCGCATCGAGTATGTTGAAGCGCGGATCGATTCCGAGCGTTCCTATGTCGTTGCGCAGTATCTTCGCCGAAATCGCATGGAACGTCCCGATATGCGGAAACCCGCGAAACGCGACCGGCGTGGCGCTCTCATCGGCGGCGCTGGCCAGCAGGCTCTCGATACGGTCCCGCATCTCCCCGGCGGCCTTGTTCGTAAACGTGACCGCCAGGATATTCCCCGGCGCGACCCGCTTTTCCGCGATCAGATAGGCGATACGGTGCGTGAGCGTCTTCGTCTTTCCGGATCCCGCCCCGGCCAGGATAAGTACCGGCCCCTCAGTTTGAAGGACGGCTTTCTTCTGTTCCGGATTCAGTCCCTTCTCCCAGAATTCCATACCGTAAAATCGCTTTATTTGCAGGATAACTCCTCCAGTGTACCACGCCGCCCAAGACGGAGAAAGCGTCCTTCATGCTATAATAATTCCGTACCAACATAACGTCTGTTCCTATGGACGCAATCCGCCCGTACCTCGTCTTCCTCGTACCGATCACCGTCGGCCTCGGAACCCAGATCGTCAAATTCGCCATATTCACCATGAAACACGGGTGGAAGCCGGAGTACATGTTCACACACGGCCACATGCCGTCGGCACACACCGCGTTCGCGGTCTCGCTCGCGGTCAGCATCGGATGGTACGAGGGAGTGACGTCCGGATCGTTCGCCGTCGCGGCGGCGCTCGCGTTCGTCCTTGTCGACGATGCGGCACGTATCCGTATGTACCTTGGCGATCAGGGCCGGTACCTCAACATGCTCGTTCAGCAGCTCGACATAGACGAGAGCAAGTTTCCCCGCCTCAAGGAACGCGTCGGCCACCGTGTCAGCGAAGTCATTGTCGGAGGTCTCATCGGACTCATCGCCACGCTCGTCCTCGCCGCCACGCTATAGCGCGAAAACTTCATGAACAAAAACCTGCAACAGCAGATATCTTATAGGCGCATTCTGGACCTTTGGGAAACCACCTAACGAGAGAAGAGATATAAAAAAAAC
>JAAXXZ010000002.1 GCA_013334245.1 Candidatus Moraniibacteriota bacterium | reverse complement strand
TCCTGATCTGAGCATCTTCACGGCTTGCCAGCGCACCTTCGGGATATTCGGATTCGAGGTGTATGCCATATCTTTGCATTAAACAGGTCAGTCTAGCAGGTGATGCAAAGGTATTGAAACATTACGTCATGTTGACTTTCGACCAAAAATGCTGTATACTGTATGTAGAAGTGAAAACGGGTGCCCTCCATGGGAACCCGTTTTTCCTTTGAAGAAGCAAGAAAGCCTAAGCCGTAACACAAACCTATGGAAAAGAATTCCATGGTGCCGTCAGGAGACATCCACGGCGCGACCGAGGAGTCGAAGTCGTGCGACAGATGTCGTCGGCTACAGGAGAGTGAGGAACTGGCCTTTGCGTTCCTCCTGGCCCTGATGCCGGTCATCACCCTGACCCTCTTCGGAAATATGGGGCTGTTATAAGTCCCTGTTCCAAAAAACACCCCGGTCGGGGTGTTTTTTTCGTTCATGCATCACGCCTACGGCCTACTTCCGGATTCCCACGACCTTCACGGCTTTCCGCATCCGTTCAGCGACCTTCTCGAGATCGACCGTCTTTCCTTTCGCCGTTTCTTTCAGTCGCGGATCGAGTATCGTCATATCACGGAACTCCTGGAGATAATAGGCTCGCGCGCCTCGGATAAGTGTGGCGATGCCGTCGAAGTCCTCTTCCGTATGGATGCCGGGAACGACCGTCGTCCGGAACTCGTATGGGACGCCGCTCTCCATGATCAGTCGGATGCTTTTCCCGATGCTCTCCGCATTCACCTCGACCCTCGTGGTCTCGGAATACCTGTCGATACCGTTCTTTATGTCCATCGCGACATAATCGACAAGTCCGTCACGGAAGACCTCCTCCAAGACCTCCGGCCTCGTGCCGTTCGAGTCGAGCTTCACCGAGAATCCCATCTTCTTTATCTTTCGGATGAACGGGACGATGTCTTTCTGTACGGTCGGCTCCCCTCCGGTGATGCATACGCCGTCAAGCTTCCCTTTCCTGTTTTCGAGAAAATCGAAGAACGCCTTTTCACCGTCCCTGAAGGAAGCGACGGCATCGGGCGTCAGTTCGACCAATTCCGGATTGTGACAGAACGGACACCTGAAATTACACCCTACCGTGAACACGGTCGTGGCGATTTTTCCGGGATAATCGATGAGGGTCATCTTCTGAAAGCCGGCGAGCAACATAGGAAACGGGGACGGATAACCCGCGTCCAGTTCGTAAACGCGGGCTTCCGTCATTTCAAAGATGAGAGACCCTAGCAGTCACAGGCCGTCATGGTCGACGCGAAGGTCATACGGTCCTGGAATTCCTGACGCTTCGCCTTGTTCCACTGCTTGATCGGGCGGATATATCCGACGATCCGCGAATAGACCTCGGCCTCCTGGAAGTTCCGGAGGATCGGGTCAGCCGCGTGGCAGGCCTCGCATTTCACGAACGACCCGGCGGCCGTCTTATACGGCATGAACTTCGCGCCCTTCGTTATCTCCTTCCCGCAGTCGTGGCAGATATGCTTCTGCATATGTTTATGTTATCCGCTTATTATTTATTGATGATGGGAATCGATGTCTACTCCGCGACCGAGAACTCGTTCGTTCCGGCATCCGCCACGCACTGCGGGCAGACATGATGCTCGCCGGCGATGTACCCGTGCACCGGACAGACGCTGAACGTCGGCGTGAGCGTGAAATACGGAAGCTTATATTTTTCGGCTATGCGGCGCACCAGGTTCTTCGTGGCATCCACGTCCCAGATCCGCTCACCGAGGAAGCCGTGCAACACCGTGCCACCCGTATACTTCGTCTGGAGCCTGTCCTGCAAATCAAGAGCCTCGAAGATATCGTCCGTGAATCCGACCGGCAACTGCGACGAGTTGGTATAGTACGGCTGGGCACCATGCTTCCGGACGGCCTCGTCGTTGGCGAAATGGATATCCTTGAACTTCTCCCGGTCTATCGCGGCCAACCGATGGGACGTCCCCTCTCCCGGCGTGGCTTCGAGATTATAGAGGTTCCCGGTCTCCTTCTGGTATCCGATAATGCGCTTGCGCATGCGTTCGAGCGTCTTTTCCGCGAACGCCTGACCCTTGCGCGTCGTGATGTCGGTCCCGAGCAGGTTCACGATCGCCTCGTTCATGCCGATGAGTCCGATCGTCGCGAAATGGTTCGCCCAGTATTCTCCGCGTCGGGCCTTGATCGGGGCAAGATAGAACTTCGTATACGGATAGAGGCCGCGATCTGTCATCTGTTCGACAAGCTTTCGTTTGATTTCGAGACTCGCCTTGGCGATATCCATATTTTTTTCAAGCCGCTCGAAGAAGTCCTTCTCGTCCTTGGCGACATAGCCGAGTCTCGGCATATTGATCGTCGCCACACCGACGGAACCGGTCAAAGGCGCCGCGCCAAAGAGTCCTCCCCCTCGCTTGTGCAATTCGCGGTTGTCCAACCGGAGACGGCAGCACATGGAACGGGCATCCTCGGGATCCATATCGGAATTCACGAAGTTCGCGAAGTACGGGATACCGTATTTGGCGGTCATCTCCCAGATCGGCTTGAAGCGGTCATCCTCCCAATCGAACTCCTTGGTGATATTGTAAGTGGGAATAGGGAACGTAAAGACGCGGCCGCTTGAATCCCCTTCCATCATGACTTCCGCGAACGCGCGGTTTATCATGTTCATTTCCTCCTGAAAATCGCCGTAGGTCTCCTTCTGCGGCTCTCCACCGATGATGACCGCCTGTCCGGCAAGCGCCTTCGGTGCCGTGATATCGAGCGTGATGTTCGAGAACGGCGTCTGGAAACCGACCCGGGTCGAGACGTTCATATTGAACACGAACGACTGGATGTCCTGTTTTACGTGCTTGTATGAGAGCTTGTCATAGCGGACGAACGGGGCCAGCAGCGTATCGAAGTTCGAAAAGGCCTGTGCGCCGGCGACTTCGCCCTGAAGGGTATAGATGAAGTTCACCATCTGCCCGAGCAGCGCGCTGAAGTGTTTGGCCGGCCCGGACGAAATCTTTCCCGGGACGCCAGTGAATCCCCTACGAATAAGGTCGTGAAGATCCCAGCCGCAGCAATACGCCGAGATCTGCTGAAGGTCATGAAGGTGCACGTCCCCGTTCTCGTGAGCCTTCCGGATTTCGGCCGGATACACGCGGTTCATCCAGTAGCGGGTACTGACGATGGAGGCGAGATAGTTGTTGAGACCCTGGAGGGAATACGCCATGTTCGCGTTCTCCTTGACCCGCCAGTCCATCTCCTTCAGGTACTTGTCAACCAGGTCGGAAGAATCATCGAGCGACCTCTCGATCTCACGGAGTTTGCGCCGTTCCTCGCGATAGAGGATATACGACTTCGCGGTCTCCTCGAAATCCAAAATCATGAGCACACGTTCGACGACGTCCTGCACGTCCTCGACCGACGGCATGAGCCCTTTCTTGAAATCCTTGCGCAGGATGCTCACCGTTTTCGTGGCGACCTTCTTCGCCTCAGCGACACCCCCCTCTCCGGTCGTCTCGAGCGCCTTCGTGACGGCGGCCACGATCTTCCCCTCCTCAAAGGGAACGGTCCGGCCGTCACGCTTCACGATCTTGTTGAATCCGGACGGGCGGGCAGCCTTCGCGGGCGTCTTTTTCGGAGCATTCTTCGCGGCCGGGACCTTCTTTGCCGACTGCTTCGCAGCCGTCTTCGCGCCCTTCGCCGCCTTCCCTTTCTTTCCAGCCGGTACCGCTTGAGCCATACTCCGTTTTATTGTCTTATTATCGTTTTTTCAACTATATGTTGTGGTCGCAGATGAAATATTAGCACAAGCCAAAAAAGCCTGCAAGTGTCGCTTCCCTCAGCCTTTTTTCGTCCCTACGCATCATTCGGAAACATCCCCCGCACTTCCTTGGACACGAAAACCGGCCCGACACTCGGTCGGACCGGCTCATATGTATGCGTCACGGAATCAACGGCTTTCCTCTATGCCCGCGACCCGTGCGACCTTTCTCGAATACAGGTCGACATTGCCTATCCATCGGGCGACATCTCCCTTGGAATGGCCCGCGCAGGAACGACCGCATTTCCACACGATCAGCTCTTTCGGCGTGTTCAGGGAAAGGCCGTTCACGAGATAATCGAGTCTCGAGCCGACCACGGCCACAGCCTCCTTCGGACTTCCGAAACACGAGTATCCGCTCGCGGTCACGTTGTCTCCGCTCCCGCGATAGCCCCAGTAGTTGTAACAGGTCTTTCCCGCCGCGTCCTTCGGGGAAAACTGCCCCCAGTTCGATTCATGCTTCGCGATGGAAACGAGGTACTTCGCCGTCTCCGGATCCTGCAACGCGATGTACGGCACCATCGCCTCGATAGGCTTTCCCTCCACCATCTTCGTGACCTCTTTCTCGAATCGCGTCTTTACGGGCTTCACGTTCTTCGGAAGAGTTGACGTAGCGACCTCTATTCCGTACGAGGTACCGGCAGAGGCGGCGGAAATCAACAGCGCGAAGAATCCGACGGACACCAGAAGTACGGTAAGATACAGGGTGCTTTCGTCTATCGGCATATTCGATTTTTTTCCGTTTTTCACGGATACCGACGTTTTCCGTTTCATATTCATTTTTTCTTTTTTCCCTTATATAAGGGCTCTTCTCTGGTTTTCAATATAAAAAGACCGGGTCACCCGGTCTTTCCACTCATATTGAACTACATACAGTATAGCACGCTCGAACGGAAAAATCAAGACCGGCCACCAATTTAACGGAGCCGGTCGAGATAGATAATAGGGCGGCCTGTTCATGCCCGCGAGTAGTTATAGATTTCGCTATGCGACAGGATATCGCACACCATGATCTGGTTCTTCTCCGACTCGCACCATATGAAAAACAATCCGTTTACGATCTTCGTGGCCCTTTTCAGCCGCAAGGACGCATCTTTGAGATTTTTCGACCGGATAGTGAACGTTTCAACCCCTCTGCAATAATTCTCTTTAAATGCATTCTCCAAGAGAAATCGCATTCGTTTTCTCCGACGGCCCGATTCGCCGTTCCGATCGAGTTCGGAATACTTGCGTCCGAATGCATCTGAGTAGCTGATCCGAATACCACCAGCAAGAGAAACTGGCAAATCGGACTCGATGTGATGTGCGCCCACATCCGATTTTTCCTTCTGCGGATCGACAGATACGCGACAACGTCTACGAATAGGCATACTTTCCCTGTTTTGATGTTAACGAAGTTCCCGTAAATCGTATGGATGATATCGAAGGAGACATTATACGTCAAATACGCACCGATCACATGTTCCTTGAAAGAACATCCTCGATGACTTAGAGTATGCGTATGGATCGCGATACCATAAACAGATTTTCACGTCTCGCTTTTCTCTGCATACTCGGCGGCGTCTCGATCGGGACGGCGTTGTTTTTCGCGCCGGACATGTTCTCGCTTCAAGACGGCCGACCGGGATGCGACACACCGATCCATTGGCGCCTCGGCGACGTCGATTCGCGGTTTCCACTCGACCGCGACGCCTTTCTCAGAACCGTGATCCGGGCCGAGGGATTGTGGGAGCAACCGCTCGGAAAAGAACTTTTCGTATACGATCCGGACGCCTCGTTCGTCATAACGACTTTCTACGACGACCGCCAGAAAATGACATACGACACGCGAAACCTCGAGAAAAAAATCGACCAGTATAACAGATCGGCGGAAACACTCCGGGACGCATACGACGCGAAACTATCCGCTTTCGAGCGGGATCAGGAGGCGCTGTCGCATCGCATGCGTGAATTCGAGAGCGATCTTTCTGCCTACAACGCCGACGTAAGCCGCGCGAACGCTTCCGGCGGGGCTTCGCCGGAAACATACGACGCCCTGGAAAAAAAAAGGAAGAAACTCGAGAAAGAACGGTCGGCGATCAATAAGGAATCGGAACGGCTTGGGAAAATGGCCGACGAAGTAAACGCAACAGCCGGAAAACTCAATATCCAGACCGCTTCCGTGCAGCAGAATCTCACCGAGTATCGACGGAAATACGGCGAACCGAAACCGTTTATCCAAGGCTTATATGAGGCGCCGCTCACGTCGATCACCATTTATCAATTCGAAGGGAAAGATGATCTACGTTTGGTCCTCGCGCACGAACTCGGTCACGCGCTCGGCATAGACGAACATGTCCAGGACGATCAAAGTGCGATCATGTATGCCATGATAGGAGGTCAGGACCTCGAAAACCCCACGCTTACCCAAGGCGATGAGGCCGCTTATGAGACAGCATGCCCCGCAGAACCCGAATCCGGACGGGATGCGCTCGTCAGATACCTTATTGAAACACCGTTTTCGGAACTGTCACCGCGGGCCGCCGCCAAGGCGTTCCGTGGCTGATTCTTGCCCGTAAGACCATCGAGGTGTACAGTTGAGTCCGTCCACTTTCTTATCTTTTCTTATGGATGCCACCACAAAGCGACCCATCGCCCTTATCATCCTCGACGGATGGGGGCATCGTGAAGAAACGAAACATAACGCCATCGCCGCCGCCCGCAAGCCATTTTTTGATTCGCTGCTTCGCACCTATCCGCACATTCTCCTCGACGCAAGCGAGGGAAGCGTCGGCTTGCCCGACGGACAGATGGGCAATAGCGAGGTGGGCCACATCACTATCGGTGCCGGCGCCGTCATGGATACGGATCTCGTCCGCATATCGAAGGCGGCCGCGAGAAACGAATTCCTCCAAAACGCCGCGTTCGGAACCCTGTTCGAGCACGTATTGAAATACGATTCCGTTCTTCACGTGAAGGGCTTGCTTTCTGACGGAGGGATTCACAGCCACATCGACCATCTCGCCGCGTTTCTCGAGGCGGCTAAGACGGTCGGAATCACGAAAATAGCCATACATGCCTTCACCGACGGTCGCGATACAGGACCACAGAGCGCAGTCACTTATCTCCGCGCCCTCGAGGAGGTCATCGACGATCTCGGTATCGGCTTCATCGCCACCGCCTCGGGCCGCTTTTATGCCATGGACCGCGACAAGAACTGGGAACGGACCGAAAAGGCGGAACGGGCGATATTCCACGGGGATGCGGGTCGGACCGTCCGTGACCGGAAACCGTCCGAAATCCTTACCGAACTCTACGCGGAAGGCGTCCTCGACGAGCACTTGGAACCGGTCGTCTTCCTCGATGAGAACGGGGAAGCATATTCCGTCCGCGAAAACGACGGCATCCTCTTCTTCAATTTCCGCTCGGACCGGTCGCGACAGCTGTCGGCACGAACGGTGGAGCATGCCAAGGAAAAAAATCTTTGTTTCGTCACGCTGACGCAATATGACGAGACGATTCCGTCCATAGTCGCCTTCCCGCCTTCGGTTCCGGAGACTACCATCGGCCGCGAGATCTCGCGCGCGGGGCTTCGTCAGACGCATATCGCCGAAACGGAAAAATACGCCCATTCGACCTATTACCTCAACGGCGGACACGAACTCCCCCATGACGGCGAAGAGGACATACTCGTCCCAAGTCGCAAAGATGTCCAGACGCACGATGAGGCGCCGGAGATGCGGGCGCACGACATCGCCGATCGGGCACTGGATGCGATAGACCGCGGTACGGATTTCCTGTTCATCAACTTCGCAAACGCGGACATGGTCGGTCATACCGGCAACGTTCCCCGCATCATCGAGGCGATCGAATGTCTCGACCGGGAACTTCGTCGGGTCGTCGAGAAGGTGCTTTCCGTCGGCGGAATCGCGATCGTGACCGCGGACCATGGGAACGCCGAATTGAACATCGATCCGGAAACGGGAAACACCCATACGGCCCATACGCTAAATCCGGTCCCCTTCATCGTCACGACGCCGGGAACCGTGCAACCCGGCGGACTCTCCGACATCGCCCCTACCGTTCTGGGTCTTCTCGATATCCCGGTGCCGGACGCCATGACGGGGAAGAGCCTGTTCTCGTCGAAATAAGAGCCTATCCCGGAAAAGGCTTGTTGAAAACAATTTTGTTCGCGTTCCGTATATATCGGCAAGTGCACGCATTTCGGAATTCCGAAAAAATACGCATGACCGACACAGGAAATCTGGAAAAGACCGACTCTGAGATCATAGACCTCGCAAGAACGAATGCGGATTTTTTCGGGGTACTCATGGAACGGTACGAGGCTCCGCTGCTGAGATATATCCGTCGCATTTCCTCCTTTGACCGAGACGACGCCGAAGACATATTGCAGGAAGCGTTCATAAAGGCCTACCGGAACCTGAACGATTTTGACCATGATTCCAAATTCTCCAGCTGGATGTATCGGATCGTCCACAATCAGACGATAGATACGGCAAGAAAGCGCAAATTGCGGACTGTCGTTTCGATAGACGAGCACGACCTCACGCACATCCTTCGCGCCGCGACCGATATCGGAGGTGATGCGGAGCGAAAAGACGACCTGGCGATCATCAGCGATGCCATACGGGCGCTTCCGGAAACCTATCGGGAAGCACTCATACTCAGGTTTCTCGAGGAAAAATCATACGAGGAAATAATGGACATCCTGCGATTGCCGAAAGGCACGGTGGCGACCCTGATAAGCAGAGGGAAAAAGATCCTTCACGAACGTTTACGAAAGGCCGGGATAGAACGATAACCTCATCATTATGGAAGACCAGAAGCAACATTCGGTAACCGGGAAAATACTCGGAAAAATCAAGGAGGAAGGCATCCATCCCGAAGCTCCCTGGAAGTTCACGCTGCGCAAAGGCCTCTTGTGGACCGGCATCATCCTGGCGGGCCTCTTCGCGGCGCTCTCACTTTCGCTCGTCATTTTTTCCCTCTTTTCAATCGATCAGGGAGTGTTCGGCTTCTCGGCCAGGCGCCTGTTTTCGGCGACCGTATTTCGATCGCTCCCGTTCCTGTGGATCGCCTCGCTTCTCGCGTTCATCGCCGTCGCTGTCGTCGAGTTTCGCGAAACGAGTCACGGGTACCGCCATAGTCCTTTGTTCGTCGCGCTTATCACCGTTCTCGTCGTCATCGTGACAGGATCGTTCCTGCATCTCCTCAGGCTCGGTGAAAGATCCGATGATGCGCTTCGGAACGCCCTGCCCCCATACGAGCAGGCGGTCGAATCCCGGGAGAACTTCTGGCGACATCCCGAGGAAGGTTTCGTGACCGGGACCGTTTCGGAAACGAACGGGAACGAATTCACACTCGAAAGCCCGGACCAAGAGATTCTCGACATCCGCATGGATGAGAATACGATCGTGAAGCCGTCCGTCCGGATCGAATCCGGACGCGAAGTACGTGTCATCGGAGATCGGGAGAAAGACGGCACGATTGACGCGGAGGAGATCCTTCCCGCACTCCCTCCTCGCCTGCACGACAGAGGGAAACAGAGGCAGATACAATTTGAAAAATCACGGCAGCTCCAGAGGTCACCGGAAACGGGTCGAGACAACGAAGGCGGGACATCGATTCGGTAATTCAGAGAACGGCAAAATTGAAACGAGTGTCAAAGCCGCCGGAACCCACCACATTCCGGCGGTCGTATTTGTCCGGCGCTTTCTTGTCCCGATTCCGATGCTATACTGGTATCGAAGTCATCTTTTTTCACTCACTTATGAACATCGCCTGTTTCGAGACGACCCCGACCGACAGCGACCGGCTCGCCGCCGCGCTTCCCGGACATGAACTCCGATTCTTTCCGGAACCGCTCACGGAACAGAACGCCGATCTGGCCAAGGACTGTGAGGCTATTTCGGTCTTCATCTATTCCGAACTGACCGAAAAGACGCTTTCGAAACTCCCCGGACTCCGATCGATCGCGACGCGCTCCACCGGATTCGACCATATCGACCTCGACGAGTGCCTGCAGCGCGACATTTCGGTCATGAACGTCCCATCGTACGGCGAAAACACCGTCGCGGAACACACGTTCGCGCTTATCCTCGCGCTTTCCCGCAACGTCCACAAATCATACGCCCGCGGACAGAAGGGAGACTATTCCATCGACGGTCTCATGGGATTCGACCTTGCCGGCAGGACGCTCGGAGTGATCGGCACCGGTCGTATCGGCATGCATGTCATCCGTATCGCCAAGGGCTTCGGCATGCACGTGCTCGCCTATGACACGAGGCGGGACGTCTTCCTCTCCGAGATTCTTCATTTCCGATATGCCGAACTCGACGAGGTGCTCGAAAGCTCCGACATCGTCACGCTGCACATCCCCCTTCTTGAATCGACCCGCCACTTCATGGATCACGACAAGATTTCCCGTATGAAGCGAGGGAGCCTGCTTATCAACACCTCGCGTGGCGGCATCATCGACAACCCGGCGCTCATTGAGGGACTCGACCGCGGCGTTCTCGCCGGAGCAGGTCTCGACGTCGTCGAAGGCGAGGAGCACATCCGCGAGGAGAATCAATGCCTCCACAAGAACTGCAGCGCCCGGAAAGCGGAGCATGCCGCGGAGAACCGCGACCTGCTCTCCCGAGACAACGTGGTCTTCACGCCGCATATCGGCTTCTACAGCCAGGAAGCGCTCCTGCGCATCCTCGACACCACCGCGGAGAACCTCCGCGCCTTCGCGGACGGAAAGTCCATAAACACGGTCAGATAAGGCGTCGCGGGTTTTTGTACGCGTTCTTCGCGAACGAATAGTGAAAAGTAAAAAAGTCCGGACTGAATTCATCCGGACTTTTTCAAACCGATCACCTCTTTCTATCAGCCCGTCACTTCCCCTTCCGAAATTCCATAAACAGATAGCACGGATATCCGAACGTCCTGCCATACCGTTCGGACGCGAGCTCCTCGGGAAACGTCGCCGGCCAGATTTTTGTCAGCACGAGACCGGCGCGGGCGGCTGCCGTCAGATACTCTTCGAACGAATGATCGTACACATCCAGCACCGAACTTTGTCCTTCATCATTGAAGTATTCCTGTGCCCATGTACGGTCTCCGCTCACGGGTGTCCCCGGGTTCGTAAACCGGATCCAGCATGGGTCCGATGCGCGCGCCGGGGAGCCCGCACGATACATGTCCGGATGCGTGACCGAAACGATCGCACCGCCACCAGGCTTGAGTACGCGCTTCATGCTCTCAAATATGTCCCGCATTGTCATATAAAGGATACAGTCCTCCGTATTGTATCCTAAAGAGAGGCCGGGACGGAACGAGTTTGTCATTGGCTTCGAGCCACGCGGAATGCTTTTCCGCCCCGCCGCTTTCGGACCGTCAGGCGGACATGGTGCGCGACAGCGTCAAGGAATCGTACCGCAAGCAGTTCGCGCTCCGAGCCGAAAAAGAGAAAGCGTTCGAGGAAGAGGCTGCCAGACTCCGGCTTCTCGTCGATGCGTACAAGAAAGCGGGTTTCTTTGACTCCACCATGGGACCGGTCGGGCTCGACAAAGGCTTCGACTACGAGAACAAGCTCGACGTACTCTACCACTTCGCGCAGAAAATGATGAAGGACACCGGCAGGTTCCAGCTTTCCGACAAAAACGGACTACTCATGGATAAGGCGGTTGCCGTGGACGATGTCGTCCAGGGGGCACGGATGTGGTTTTCCGGCCCGGACGGCAAGAAACAGTACGCGAAGTTCCTGAAAGACCGGTTCGGAATCGACCTCTTCCCGGCACTCAAGGACCTTGCCGGACCGTGGCCCAACGGGAAGATGAAGATTACCGACGTCATCGTTCCGGAAGCCATGAAGGAAAAGCCGAAAGAAGGCGGGGCCTCCTCCGAAAGCGAGCCGGGATGCGATTTCTCGATGGACCTCTCCCAGCTTATCGGCAAGGAAATGCCGGTATCGCTTTCACTGACACCCCAAGGTGACAGCGGCGGCACGATGGCGTTCGGATCGGGAGACAGTGATCCAAAGGAGATCCCCTTCACCTATTCGGACGGGATCATCACTGCGAACGTGAGCGAGAAAGGCGCGACCGGCATCATGACTCTCACGATCTCCGCCGATGACAACGGGACATACTCCGCATCCGGACCGTTCATCATCACCTACAAGAACGACAAGGGCGAAGCGAAGATCATCGCCAGCGTATCTGCTTCAAAGCCCGCCCCGAAAACCGCAAAAGACGGTGGTTCGGGCAAGAAGTGAACATGCATCCCATCCTCTTCCATCTCTCATCCGGCACGGCGATATCCTCGTACGGGTTTTTCATGACCGTGGCGGCGATCGTTGGATTCTGTGGGACGCTGTTTGTCGCCCGCTATCGCGGCTTCCCGATGAGGCGCGTCGGCATCACACTGACAGCGATGCTCGTCGCCGCGTTCGTTGGCGGACGACTTCTTAATATTCTCGTGAACCGGCAGGCATTCCTGGCACATCCGGAACGGATGTTCGCCTTCGATACGAGCGATTTCTCGCTCTATGGCGGCATCATGCTCGCGACACTCGCCGGATGGATTCTGTTGCGATATTTCCGTCTCGACACTTGGAAATTTGCGGACACGTCTACGCCGGTCCTCGGAATCAGCATCGCGCTCATGCGCATAGGGTGCTTCTTGAACGGCTGCTGCTTCGGACACGAAACCACCCTCCCCTGGGGGAGTCTCTTTTCCCGTCATGAGCCAGGCCCATCGGTACCAGCTCGCCACGCATCCGGATGACCTCTTTTCCGTCACGCCGGTTCATCCGACCGAACTCTATGAATTGTTCGCAGTCCTTGCCCTTTCCGGGCTCGCGGTTTTTCTCACGAAGAAACATGCGCCTACCGGAATCCCCTTCCTCTCGTTCGTGATTCTCTTCTCGCTCTTCCGACTCGGGAATTCCTTCCTTCGCGTCACACCGCCTTTCTTCGACGCCCCGACATTCCTTTATCCCACCCTCTATCTGTTCTTTGCCGCTCTTGGCACGGCTTTGATCGTACGTCGATTGCACGCATCACGATGGCGGCTCTGCACACGAAGCATGTCTACCCTTGACGATTTCGGAAAATTCAACGTATTATAGGACTAAAGAAGGGTCTTTTATAATGGGCATCCGCTCAAAACGGAACTGACAATGGGACAATATCCACCGCCTTTGACGGCGATAACGGGCGCGTCCGGAGCGGGAAAAACAACCCTCGAAAACGCGCTGCGGAGTATCTACGGCGGACGGACACTGGTCTCGACAACGACCAGATTACCACGCTCAACGGATCGCGACGGCGAGTACGAGCACATTACTCGTCTGGAATTCATCCAACTGGCGCGCCGAAGGGAGTTTCTCACCTGGATGCGATTCGTAGGCTGCTATTACGGCATCCGGCTTGCTTCCTTCCGGGAGGTCCTGACGAACACGACGCCGTGCTTCCGTCCTATCACGCCGGAAGTCATACCGAGGTGGCATGAGGCATCCGGTGGAAGCATCCTTTTCCTGCATCTTCTGAGCCCGCCGGAAACAGTACTCCGTCATCGTCTTTCTTCAAGGGACGGAGATGCTGATAAGGCCCAGCAACGGATCGCTGCGGACAGGCACATCGACCGTACGATCGAAGACCTCATACGGAGAGGGCTTCCGATTCACGTGGTGCGCTATCTCGACAATCCGTACGAGCAGTTGCGGGAAGCCCAGGAAATTATAAGGGCACACATCTGAAAAAACGGGAGCACATACGTAACGTGCCTCCCGTTTTTAGATATGAAAACCCCCGTACAAACGGGGGTTTTCGGTGCCTGCAGAAACAATCCGATGACTAGAGAACCGCGTCCTTGGCGGCCTTGGCGAGGCGGAACTTGACCACGGTCTTGGCCGCGATCTTGATCTTGGCACCGGTCGCCGGGTTTACTCCCGTGCGCGCCTTGCGCTTCGCCTTCACCATCTTTCCGAAGCCCGGGAGCACGAACTCCCCGTTCTTCTTGACTTCCTTGTACGCGAGTGCCGCCAATGCGTCGAGGGCGCCACCGATATCCTTCTTCGTAAGACCCGTCTTCTCCGAGAGCGTCGTCAACAGCTGCGACTTCGTCATCTTTGCCATAACGTTATGTTCGCGCCCGTCCGCCGATGGCGGACAGAGACGAATTTTCTGTTACCATTTATTATTTCGTGCCGGTTCGTGATGACCCCTGTCTCGCATCGACCTGCAAACATGGGGTCCGGAGCCGCCACTACCGCTCAATAGTACGATATTTGCTGGCCTTTTGCAAACTCGTCAAACACATGCCCAAACTTTGCCCAAGGACCGGCAAGTCGACATTCAACGGCCGGCACCCGATTGCAGTGCTGTCGCGATCTTTTTCGCCATCCACTCATACCCGAGGGCATTCGGATGCAGGCCGTCCGCAAGCATATCCATATATTCGAGCTTCATAAAATCATCGTGAATGTCGATAAATTGAGCTGCCTCCTTTTCACAAAATGTCCTGATCGCGCGATCATATCGTTCTATTTCGCGGTTCGTATAATACATGCCCGCGCCCCACGACACCGGTGTCGTCAGACGTTCATCAGCCGGAGAAAGACCGACGAATATGACCCTCTTCGCGTGTCGTTCGGCCATTCTTTTCAGAATTCCAAGATTGCCGATAAACTTTTCAAAGCTAACATAATTACGGCCATCATCCGACAGGTACATGGAGTCGTTCGTGCCTATCGCGATAACGACGATATCCGGATTCTTTCCTTTGATATCCGCTTCAAACCTCTCGACGAGACCGTCGGTGGAATCACCATCGACTCCCAAATTGATAATGTTCGCGTCATCGCGATTCAGATTGAGTCGGCCAACCCATCCGCCGCACGCATCGTCGATTCCCTCGGTGATGCTGTCACCGAAAATGCAGATATTCATAAACGTTCCATATCACTTCATGAAGATATCCTGACTCCTCGGATTATTCCCCTCCACACGTTCGACCATAAACCGGACGGCGTCATTCATATTCGTCGCTTCCAATCGGATATCCGGATGCTTTTCGTGAAAGACCCGGAATATCTCATCCGCAAATGCTTGGCCGATGACGGAAACCTTGTCGAAGTCGAATACGATGAATCGGAACTTCTCCAAACCCGACAAGATACGGCGCGCCTGCGAGCGTGATATATGCACGCCACCGACGGCATACAGTTTCACAAGAATCTCGGTCTTGTCGAATCCGTAGTCACTTTCGTCATCCAGGTTCGCATACCGTCTGAAAACATCGTTTAGGTGGCTTTTCGTATCCGTAGAAAGAGTACATGTGACCCGGGTCCCCTGCTTTCGATTTCCCTTTCCTTTCAGCTCCTCCAGGAATATGTCCTCTGCACGATTATCCACGGTGAGACGATATCCATAGCTTTCCAGCACGAACGCATCAACGACCTTGGAGGTGAAAAATATCCCTTCGCCGGAGTGCGACTTCGGCATGGTGGTCGTTTTCCCCTTCAAGAGATCCTGTATCGCTTCCAACTCGGACGTCAAATGACGCTGTCGCATGATGTTCCGAAAAACCCCGACACCGAAATCGTTTATGATAAATGTCAACCGTTTCTCCCTGACAGAAACCTCGACGGACACCTTTTCCGATTCCGAATGTTCAATCGCATTATTGAGCATTTCCGAAAATGCGTACGTGAAAATACTCCGTACGTTCTCAGGCTGATTCACGACGATTGGAAACCGGGATTCCACCTCATCGAGCACCTTGTGTTCTTCCAATGCCGCATTCCTGTATATCTTCGTAAACTGCGAAGGAAAGATATCAAGATGGCTTATTGCAAATTCCGGCAAGGCATACCTTGCACCCCTTGTCGACCCGACCTTTACGAGCTTACCACCAGATACGAGCCCAGCAATCAGGATACTCGCGTACTGCCGGGAAACGCCTAAGAGTGCCGTAACATCGACGGTCTTGATCATGCCGCCGAGACGCTTCGCCTCCTCTAAGATTCGATTTTTTGTATCCATAATTGTAAATAGATTGTAATCTATATTATTTTAATTGTCAAGTAATTGTCAACTGATACAGAACGAACCATTTTAACAGGGCTTCTTTTTCCCATGATTCACATTCTATATTTCGAGAAAAAATCCGGAACGGAAACCAGTGCATTATTTGCCATTCCGGAAAGCATTCCTTCAGATTTTTCCCCCAAGTACAGGAAGAATCATCATCTTCAACACCGGCGTCAGGCCGACTCCGAGAAACGGGAGTATCGGCATGAACGGCCAGTACGACCAGATGCCGACGGACAGCGCGAACCGCTCGAGGACGACCGCGACGAAGAATCCGAGCACGCGGTACATGCAAATCGTCTCCAGTCGTTTTTCTTCGGAATGATGCGGTCAAGCAAGAACAGCTCGGGCAGCAAAATACATAACGTAATCGCCATATCGATACACGCTGCCACAAAATGTATCAGAACGTAGTGAGCGACCCCGAAAAGTGTGACGCGAACGGAACGACTGAAACATCTCCCAGACAAGGTTCAGGAAGAAACTCGGCATGATAATCAATGCTGATGTTCTCATGTGAATACCCATTCTCGCGGCATTATCTGATATTCCTTCCGATTTCGGAAAACACCGAGGCGACGTATTTCATTTCCCCCTTCTTTTCGGACGGTACGATCTCTTCCGCCAGAAGTTCGGCACGCTCCATCCCCTCCTCAAGTTTCCGTTTACCGCCTGGAGCGATCATGACCAGACTGCTGCGGGCGTCATCCCTGTTCGCTTCACGTTTCACGAGTCCGATCTTCTCCATAGGCGAAAGCAGCCTTGTCACACCGGACGCCGTCAGACCGACACTCTCGGCCAGATCGATACGTCGCATGCCGGCGGCTCCGGCCTCGTTCAGATGAAGCAGGATGATGAATTCACTCAGACCAAGACCGCCGAGACCGCTGTCGAACCGACGATTTAGAATAGCCTGTATCCGGGCCAGGTCGATGACGAATCTCACGGTCGGGTGGATGTCTTGCATAAACGTGTTTCACTAATACTTGATTACTCAAGCATATATCGGGCATGGCATACTGTCAAAGCCGGATGAGTCGACCATCAACGAGAAAGCGGCGCAGGTCATATTCATACCTGGACGCCTTTCTGTTCTTCCCGGATATTCCATTGTCCGTTCGTCGGAACATAGAATCCGTTTCCCATTTTCCGAAAAGGGATATCCTGATGTTTCCCGATATTTTCCGACATTACCCGGGCAAGAAACGGGATATCATCGCTGGTTCCGGATATCCGCAACACGAACATGACGTGAACATCCTCCTGCAACGCGATCGCGCGAAACCTGTCCGCGATTTCGCCCGGTCTCAGGAAATCTTCCACGAACGGATACGCGAGTGCGAACGGGCTCAGATAGGCATCCGGCATTCCCGACCGGGCGATGCCGACAAGCCCCTTGACCGCCTCACCGATCTCATCCTTCGTCAGAATCCCGGCTTTCCGACGAAGATACATCAGCCCTTCATGATGCTCCGCGGGACAAAGATTCTCCGCCTGTTCGAAAAGCCGCGCCGCGCTCCTGATATCGATCAGCAACCTGAAAATATGCCAGCCGCCGATGAAGTCCGGCAAGCTGAAGCATTCTTCAGGTCGCAAGAAGTTCCCCAGTCCGACCTGTTCGAGAAGCCACTGCACACATCGTTCCAGCCTGCCACCCGATATGACATTCAATCGTATTTCCACGATTCCACCCCCTGAATTTGTTAAGCCGCCATTGTATTCCGACAGATGAGTATGCATCATCCGACAGGACCCGTCAATGTCCGATACCGATCTCCGTCAGAACCGTCACACCTTCAAATCCCCTGCTTACGGAGAATCATTTCATTCACGACCTCCAGCGCATCACTGGAAGTTCACGGTGAAGCTGTACATACCCATCGAGCACGAGCCCGGAAGTTTCGTTCCGATATCCAAGCTCACAGTCATAAAAAGCCCGTATCCGGACGGATACGGGCTTTGCGACGGCCTGACACCCCCGATGCCGTCAATCCTGCGAAGCCGGACGATCAGACCGCTCCGAGGGGCGATTGTCGGCAGCCTTCGGCTTTCGGACGGGATTCATCATGGCGTTCTTCGACTTTCCCTCCAGCCGCGGCGGACGGGTAAGATGCGATTGCTGCCGCATTTCCAACTCTTTGTCCGCACCCCTGATAAGCGTCTTTCTCATACGTTTACGGGAGAGGGTCCGTGGCAACCGCCATCGTCCGCCTCCGATTAATGGGCAAATGATTCCTTATCCTTCCCCGCCTCGCCCGCGCCTCCAATCGGCGACATACAGGCCACCTATCACGAAGGCGATACCGGACAGCTGCACCGACCACGCGAGCGCAAGCCTCCAATCGAGACCGCCCCGCACCCCTTGGGAAAATACGAGAACGACGTAGAGTATACCCGCGCAAATAAAAGAGATTCCACCGATAAGAGGACGTTTCCAGGCAATCGCCGTTACTGCCGCCAAAACGAATACGGGGATATTGTGAACAAGGAAGCCGACAAGCATCTCGCTCACACTCCGTCCCGGTTCGAAAACGTCGAGTGAAAAGAGCGCCAGAAACAAAACGAACACGATCGAGGCCATCCTCGGCGCCCAATGGACGAACCCGCCGGATTTCCTGTCGTGTCCCGTTTTCATGCCGACATCCTAGCATAAGCGCCCCCGATGGAGAAGGGCCGCGGTCAGTCTTCCACCATTTTGTGCTGCTCCGGAGTCCATGCCGGAACGCAGGGCACGAACATGGTCATGGTCCCGTCCCAGAAGTATTTTTCACCTGCTTCGACAAGCACCAGATCGCCCTCATGCAGCATTTGTTCGATACCTTCGACGACGAGTCGGCCCGAACCTTCGATCACGTAGGCGAGTTCCTTACATTCAAGATTGACGGCTCTCCCACTTTCCGGATACCGCCCTGAAAGTTTTATCACGGCCCCGTTGATATCCGGATCACCGAGATGATATTCGCTCACGGTACAGGCCTCACCGTTTCGAAACTCCTCGGAATCGTTCTTTCGTACCGTTTTCATGCCGGTAAACTTGATTGATTACACGAACCGAAAAGATCATCATTTCTTCATCATGCATCACACGATCACCCTTGGCAATAATGGCGAGATTCGGGTCGTCACCTCGTAATTGATGGTGCCAAGCCTCTCTGCGATTTCCTCCGCGGTGATTCGTTCACTTCCCTGCTCACCAAGCAACACGACTTCATCCTCCCTCCGCACGGAAGCGAGGTGACTCACGTCGACCACGAACATGTTCATCGCGACACGACCGAGCACCGGACACCGCGTCCCGCCGATAAGGACCTCCCCCACGTTCGAAAGCCCGCGATCATACCCGTCACTGTATCCCTGCGGAATAACGGCGACCTTCGTCGGTTTCGCGGTGATATACGTCAGCCCATACCCGATGGAATGACCCGCTGGGAGCATTTTCACCTGGGCTACATGCGTCACCCATCGCAGCGCCGGCTTCAGATCAAAATCATCGCGTGAAAACCGCGCCTTCAGGTCATCCGAGGGCCACATCCCGTACAATCCGATTCCTGGACGTACCATATCCGATACTCCCCCGTTCGTTTCATACATCATGATTCCGGAACTGGCCGACAGGTGGGTCTTCACGTCGTCGTATCCGTTCGTGCGAAAAGTGGAGACCGCGCCCTGAAACGCGTCTATCTGCTTTTTCGCATGGGAAAAATCCGACGTGTCCTCGATATTCGCGAAATGCGAATACAGTGCTTCCACGCGGATATGGTCGCATCGCTTCAGCGCTTCGAGTACCTCTCCGACATTTTCAGGAAGCACCCCCTGCCTTCCGAGCCCGGCATCGATTTTCACATGCACGTTCACGGTTTTCGCAAGACCCCGCGCCGCTTCGTTCACTTCCATGATGTGATCCGTATCATACACCGAAAGCGTGCCCTCGAGTCGGAGCGCTTCGACGATCTCGTCCGATGCGACATACCCGAGCACCAATACGGGTTTCTTCGTTATCTTCCGGAGCAGTCTCAGCTCCGACAGATCGTCCGCCTGAAAACGATCCGTCACGTCTTCGAGAACCGACGCGACCTCGTTCTGACCGTGCCCGTACGCGTTGGCCTTTATCACCGAAACAACCTCGATTCCGGGACGTACCAACGATTTCATCGCGGCGAAGTTGTCTCGTAGGTTCTTCTTCGAGATTTCGATGTAGGAAAGCATAGTGTTCGTACGTCAGTGAATGCACTTTCTATTATATTCCGAAATGACGCAAGAGCGCCACAATGCGGACCTTCCTCCGGATCGGATGTGGCGACTCGGACCGAAACAGGGTATCCTGGATATATCAGAAATATCGCACTCCTATGACTAACGATCAGAAAATGCCCGTCCTCTTCATCGGACACGGATCCCCGGAAAACGCGTTCGAAAGCAATATTTTCAGCCAAACATGGGCCAAACTCGCCGACACGCTTCCCGTCCCAAAAGCGATTCTCTCGATTTCCGCGCATTGGACCGCCTCGGAGCATTGGAATCGCGGCACCACGGCAGTAACCGCCATGACTGAACCGCGAACCATCCACGATTTTTACGGGTTCCCGGAATTCTACGACGCCTACACGTACGAGGCCCCGGGATCGCCGGAACTGGCGGCACGGGTGATGGAAATCGTGAAAAGCGTCACCGTCGAGGAAGACTCCGAATGGGGTCTCGATCATGGGACATGGTGCGTTCTCAAGAATATGTATCCGGACGCGGATATTCCGGTCATCCAACTCAGTCTGGACGAAAGCCTGTCACCTGAAGAACATTTTGAAATAGGAAAAGAGCTTGCCGCACTTCGAAGCGAGGGCGTGCTCATCCTCGGGAGCGGGAACGTCGTACATAATCTGAGCGCCCTCTCCCCCGAAACACATCCCTGGGCGGCGTCATTCGACAAGTTCGTAAAGCGATCGCTTACCGAGACCGACACCGATGCGTTGCTCCGTTATGAAAAACACCCGGATTTCGAATTGGCCCTCCCTACGGACGAACATTTTCTTCCACTCCTGTACGTCGTAGGAGCCGCCGAAAACGACGAACCGCATTTCTTTAACGAACTGATGTTCGCGGGATCCATTTCCATGCGATGCGTCGCCTATTGGGACCACGAATTGAAGCTGTAAACCCCGATCATCGGAAAACATCCCCGGATGGGGATGTATTGTTTCCGATACGACGATTCGCCTCGCTATGCGGCCGCTGCCATGAATCGGAGTATGTCCTCCGCCACGTTTCTTGTCCGACCATGGGTCGGCTCGTAGTGAATATACAAATCCGGTTTTCCATTGATCTCGAGAATGTCGAATGTCTGGGACGAAAGCTCGAGGGAAACGTCCTCACATATGATGTCGATGCCGACAAGCTGCTTGCCGACGGCCTTGGAAGCCTCCACACAGATCCGCTCGATTGATTCGTGAACATCGTCCGTGACGTCCCGCGTCTCCCCTCCCTCGGCCAGACAGGAACTCCGCTTGATATATGCTATGCCATCCTTTGGCATCACGCTTTCCAATGCCACCATCTGTTCGTCCAACAGACGATCGAGCCCCTCATCGAATTCGGTCCGTCTCCTGGTCGTATTCTGTTTCTCTTCGATGATCTGCCGTATCGTAGAAACGCCGTCACCCTTGGCGTACGGAGGAATCATCTCGAGCGCCCCGATCACCTTCTCATCGAGCACGAGGACGCGATATTCCCTGCCAAAGACCATCTCCTGCGCGACCATACTCTTATACTTCGGCAGTTCCCGTTCCAGAATGGCTATCGCTTCCGTAACATTCTTTACGAACGGGAAAATGCCCAGGCTTTGCGAGCCTTGGGCATCCTTGAGAATGATGGGATACCGCAAAATGGCGAGCTGCGCTTCCGCCTCGTCTCGCTCGTAGCTCTTCCCGTAAAAACACGCCGTTTCGGGCGTCGGCAGACCGTTCTCCTGCAGTAGCTTGTGCGTGATGTCCTTACACCGGGTAAACTGGCTGCTGACGAACGACTGGCGCGTGATGGCCATCTTCCGATCGATGAGAAGACGCTTTCCCAAGACGTCGGCATAGAAACATCCGCGCTCGGGAACAAGCTCCACGACGGACCCACCCATACCGAGGACGGCGGATTTGATCACCCGGAGGTTCTTTATCATAGGTCAGGTCGTTCAGGCGGCACCGATCAATCATCGGACAGGGACCGCAATCAGGTTATCTGATTTTGAACGACCTGGTGAAGATCGCGAGAAGCGGATACCGCTTCTCATCAGTCTTTAAGAATACAACGATTCCGATAAAAAGTCAACTTTCGTATAAATATGGTCTTCGAGACGCCCGGATCTGCTCGGCAACCCGTTCTCGCCGCATATATTGCGACGCCGGCTGGAAAAGACTCTTATGCGGCCTCCTCCACGATGACCGCGTGGCCATCGACGATTTCCAACTTCCGGATCCCGTCGACGTACATATCTTCGACACTCCACCGTGCCTTGGCTCGATTCTTGGCATCCGCCTCGCTCACGGCAACCACGAACTCGAGCCGATGCGCTTCCATCAGGTCGCCATCATCGGACTTTCCACCCAATAGCACCGCATAGACGTGTTTTTTCGAATCCATAGGTTTTCGATTAATCCGCTAAGCTCAGAAGCTTCAGCAGTTCTTCGTGCACCGACCCGTTCGTCGCGACGATAGTGTCGGATTTCGGAGAAATATCGGCACCGCTCATATCCGTCACGATACCGCCGGCTTCGCGCAAGATGAGTATTCCGGCCGCATTGTCCCAGTAGTTGCAGTCTATCTTGTAATAAGCGTCGATTTCCCCGGTGGCGAGCAGTGCGAAGTGTAGAGCAGTGTAGCCTAATCCCTGCCCTTCACTTTCGGGTCTTCAGAGACAGCTTCCCAGCGCGCTATCATCGGATCGGACAGGTCGGGCGGCGTATCGCCGAGTGGATCATCCTTATTCACGTAGTACAGGATGCAGTGTTCCGAATCCTTGAAGGACATTCGCACGCTTGAAGCGGATTTCTTCGACGCTTTCTTTTCGGAAATCTTTTTGCCGCTATGGATATCGAAATACTCGACGGCACCGTTGGTCCGTATTCCGGTAAGGAGCGGCTTCTGCGATTCCACCTTCGTATACGGCGTGAAGGTCTCGACCGGCGTCCCTTCCGTAATCGCGACCATAAATTCATGCCACA
The DNA here is from genome assembly GCA_013334245.1 of Candidatus Moraniibacteriota bacterium. GTDB lineage: Bacteria > Patescibacteriota > Minisyncoccia > Moranbacterales > UBA1568 > JAAXTX01. The sequence continues at coordinate 92,949 of JAAXXZ010000002.1, read as the reverse complement.
GCGGGGCGGCGGCATAGATACCGTCCGAACCGGCCTTCATCGGCGCATTGTCATTGTTTCCCACCCAGACACCGACGGCGATCGACGGCGTATAGCCGACCGTCCACGCATCGTGAAAATCCTGTGTCGTCCCGGTCTTCGCCGCGACCGGACGATCCTTGAGTGTCAGCGGCCCATGCGAACCGAACACGGGCGCGCGGGCCGAATCGTCGGACATGATGGAAGCGATCTTCCGGGCGACCTCGGGGTCGAGAACGGATGTCGGGCGAGGCACGTCGGCATCGATCCGATTTCCTGCCCCATCGACGATACGGACGATGCCGTGCGTCTGTGTGCGAACACCTTCTTGCGAGAACACTCCGAATGCCGAAACCATGTCGAGCAGTTTCACTTCTCCCCCGCCGAGTACCAACGCCAACCCATAACGGCTCGGGTCATTGAGTGTCGTTATGCCCAGGCGATGCGCCATATCGATGGTGTTCTGAATGCCCGCGAGATAGAGCGTCTCCACCGCCGGAATATTGAGCGACTGAGCCAGGGACTCCCGCATGGAAAGCGTCCCACGGAATTGGCCGTCATAATTCTGCGGAACATAGCTCTTCCCCGTCCCATCCGCCCCGAAATCGATCTGCTTGTCGGTCAGGAGCGTTTCTGGCTGAAATCCTTTCTCGAACGCCGTTGCATATACGATCGGTTTGAAGGAACTACCCGGCTGCCGGAGGCTGGTCGCCACGTTGACTTCTCCATCCGCGGCAGTATCAAAGAAATCCTTGCTCCCGACCATGGCCAGGATTTCTCCCGTCTTGGGATCGATCGCGGTCAGCGCCCCGTTGGAAGCGTCGTACTTGGCATTTTTTGCCACGCCCTCGCGTACCACTTTCTCCGCGAGTTGCTGCTTGTCCCAATCAAGCGTCGTATATATACTCAACCCGCCCTGTTCCAAAGCCTCGCGTCCATACTGCTTCTCCAGCTGGTCCAAAACGAAGAAGACGAAATGAGGTGCCTGTATCTGCTGTGAAAACGGGACGATTTTTGAGACGGTATCCGCGGCAAGTGCCTGTTTCTTCTGCTCGTCCGTAACGAATCCGAACTGTGCCATACGGCGGATGACATTGTCCCGCTGACTGATCATGTCGGATCGTTTCGCGACATACGGCGAGTACAGGCTCGGTGCCTTCGTCAGCGACGCAAGCAACGCCGCCTCGTCGGCCGTAAGATCCTTCGCCGGTTTCCCGAAATACGTCTCGGCGGCCGTCTCCACACCGTACGTATTCGCACCGTACGGAACACGGTTCAGATACATGTCGAGAATTTCATCCTTCGAGAACGTCCGCTCAATCTTTATGGCCATGACCGATTCCAACAACTTTCGCTTGAACGTACGCTCCCGACTGAAGAACGCGTTCCGCGCCAACTGTTGCGTAATGGTCGACCCACCCTGCTCGATTTTCCCGGCCCGGACGTTCACCACGATCGCCCGCACCATTCCACCGAAATCGACACCGTGATGCGAGTAGAACCCGCTGTCTTCCGACGCTATCGTCGCCTTCCGCATCACGTCGGGAATCTGATCGCTCGTCACCACTTTCCGATTCTCCTCGCCATACAGACTATAAAGGAGGTGCGTCCCGGTCCGATCATACAGTCGCGATGTCTGCGCCAAGGAAAGGTTCGGGAGCGTGGAGGCATCCGGTGTTCCGAAAAGATAGATACCGAGAAATGCGAGTACCCCGATGAGAATAAACGTCGCGAACAAGCCGAAAACTCCTATAATAAGGCGCTTCGCTATCCGGCCCATCCCTTTGTGCAGACTTTTCTCCTCGTCCATACGGATTGAAACGATCGAAGGCCATCCTTTCTTTCTCACTGCCCGAACACGTCCCGACATTGGTCCTCGGAGTATATTCCTTTTATGGACTTTCGTATAGGGTTCCTAAAAGATAAACGAAAGCCCGGCTTTCGCCGGGCTTTCGTTATCGTATCGATTCGTATCCTCCGGGGATACCCTTCTTCGAAAGGACGATCTGCCAGAGTTGGATGTTTCGGGCCCGGAACGACCCCGCGAAGGAAAGTAGGTAGTATTTCCACATCCGGAAGAACCTCTCCCCGTATTTCTTTTCGAGCTTGCCCCAATGCCGCTCGAAGTTTTCGTACCAAGCCATGAGCGTCTTATCGTAATACGCCCCGAAGTTGTGCATGTCCTCCATAACGAATTGGCTTTCGATAGCCTTGCCTATCTGACTGATAGACGGCAGCATTCCGTTCGGGAAGATATATTTCTCCGTCCACGGCTCACCATGTACGGAAGATTGATTGTCGCCGATGGTATGGAGCAAAAAAAGTCCGTTGTCGTCCAAACACCGACTGGCCACGCGAAAATACTCGCGGTAGTTCCGATATCCCACGTGTTCGAACATACCGAGCGACACGATACAGTCGAACTTCTCGTTCAGGTCGCGATAATCCTGCAATCGGATCTCGACCGGCAGACCCTTGCAGTTCTCCTGCGCCAGCTCCACCTGTTCCTTCGACACGGTGATGCCCACGACCGACACCCCGTACGTTTCGGCGGCATATTTGGCGAAACTCCCCCATCCACACCCGATATCGAGCACCCGCATGCCCGGGGCGAGCTTGAGTTTCTTGCAGACCAGGTCGAGTTTTTGTTCCTGCGCCTCGTCGAGCGTCGTCACGTCCTTCCAATACGCGCAGGTATAGACCAGGCGCTTGTCGAGCATATTCTCGTACAGATCGTTCCCAAGGTCGTAATGCTCCTGTCCGACGATAAACGACCGCCTCTTCGACTGCCGATTGGTCAGGACTGCGATCGCTATCTTCAGGATGGTGCCGAGGTCTTTGCGTATCTCGTTCGCCAGCCCGGCCGATATGACCCGATCGATGAACTGATCCAGCCTTTCGGCGTCCCACCACCCGTCCATATAGGCCTCCCCGAGCCCCAGACTCCCCTGCGTCAGGATGCGACCATACAGCCGATCGTCCTTTACCTGGATGTCCCAGGGATTGGTCCCATTTATGGCAACTCCTGCCTTTTTCAGCAGTTCCTCGACTATTTCCTTCGATCGGTTTCGCTTTTTCATACGAAAAGTTGATAACGATTCGATTAACTTTAGAATATCCAATATATTCAAATATTTGTCAAATCCAAACGACAACTACGGAGAGCCTGTAAAAAAAATAACCGCCAAGATGTGAATCCTGGCGGGAGCAGTAGGCCTGCTCGGTCCATGTCAGAAGCTGAAGACAAATGAGATCTCCGGACGAACGGACGCGTCGCGGACAGCGTACTCATCCCCCACTCTCTCTACGATGCCTTCACGAACAAGGCCTACGAATAAGCCCTTGTTTTGCGTTCCGACAAGCGACAGGGTTGCCTTGAAGTAGCAACCCCGGCTACTCGCGACCATCTCGATCTTCGTTCTTTTTTCGATTGCAGACGCAATCTCCACATTTTTCCTGACGGACCAGCGATAGATCGCTTCTCCGTTGAAAATAATGCCGGAAATAAGGATGACGCCGACAATCATCGATAAGATTTTATTCTGTGTACTCATGGCGAGTATCTCCGTTTACATTATGGTAATGTTCAGCAAAACGAATCATTGTAGCATTATTTCACATTTGTGTCAACATCATACTTGTCTGATAATGAAAAAACCGCTCTAAAAAGCGGTTTACTAAAAAATATTCCGTTACTTTCCGACTATCACCGCCCTTCCCGTGAATCCCGTCGTAAAATCCACAAAAGATATATGTTTGGCTTCCCAATTATATTCCGGCCGTATGGACGTATGGTGCACGATTAATCCCGTTTCATCGTAACCGATGACCAGTGCCAGATGTCCACCGTACCGCTTCCAAAAGAAAAGCCGCTCCTGAAACGTCTTCTGGTCCGAAAATGCCCACTTTATCGAAACGATGGGCAGCTTCGCCGAATCAACATACTCCTTGAGATCGCTCAGTTTCAAATTGCCCCGCGAAAACGCGGTCGCGCCGAATCGCTCCGCCAATCGGCACAGTCCGTCGTGCGACCAACCCTTCTCATGCGTGTAGGCGCCCATCTCCGTCCCGGTACGCACCAGATCGATGATTGGCACGCTTGAAACGATTCCCAGTCCTTCCAGAGCCATACGAAGGCAGAGGATACCGCAGCTTGATTCCTGCCAATACGTCGCTTCCTCGCGATCCCTGAACCCCATCTGCTCCCATCGGTCCAAGTCCCAGTACTGCGGATGAAGCGGCACTTCGTATGTTTTCATAAGCGGCGAAAAATACGCTGCCAATAACTACCGCTTCCTCAATACGTTCTGCGGAGCACCGGAAAGGAACGCTTCGATATTCTTTACGGCGATCTCGGAACCGTTGGCCAGGGCCTGCGCAGTCGACCAGGCGACATGCGGTGTGACCAGGACTTTCGGATTGCTCAGGGCCTTTTGGTAGAACGCGTTGGTCGTATCGCCAAATTTTTCGGGGTCGCAGTCGATCGCGGCACCCGCGACGATACCGTCGTCTAACGCCGCGAGCAGACTGTCAAGATCGTACGTGTACTGCCGTGCGAAAGTGATGAAATACGCCCCCGGCTTCAATGATCGGAAGAACGTCTCGTCGAGCAGGTGCTCGCTCGAGGAATTGCAGTTGAGCGCGTTTATCACGAGGTCGACATCGGATGCCTTCGCGATCAGGTCGTCGCCGCGTTCGAAAAAACGTACGTCCATCCCGAAGGCCTCGCACGGTCCGGCTATCTGGGAACCGATGCTCCCTTTCCCCACGATGCACGCCTTCTTTCCCGCCAGGCTCTCGTGGACGGCGAACGAGATATTCTCCGTCGCCCGAATTTGCGGGACGAAACCCCGAAACAGCGAAAGAACCATGAACATGACCCATTCGATAATCGATGCCCGGTTCCCGCCCTGCGAATTCGCGACGGTCACCCCGTTCGCTTTCAACGCCTCGGAATCGAACACGCCCAGTTCGACAAACGGATAGACCACGAAGACATTACGAAGCTTCGGAAGGCTTTCGAGAAGACGGGCACCGTCACTATACAGGACGTCGGCGCCCTCGGCCGCCGCGACCAGCGCCTCGGAGTCCGTCGGGCTCGGGAGATATTTCACCTCGCCCAAGGCTTCGAGCCGCGCCTTCTTGTCAGCGCTCAGTTCGGCGCCCACTACCGTTATCTTGGTCATAATTCTTTTACGAAAATTTTGTCGCTGTATACCCTCAACATGCTAGACGTTCAGACGCGCCCAGTGATCTTCACCGAAATCCTTGAGCGATGAGAGCTGTAAATCCGCGATGGAGACGTTCGGACTCTCGTGCATCGACTCGTCCGGCACGCAGACACACTTCATCCGTGCCGACTTGGCCGCCAAGAGTCCGTTCAGGGAATCTTCGAACGCGAGACAACGTTCCGGAACGGTACTCAGCACCTTTGCCGTCGTTATGTACACTCCGGGATGCGGTTTCCCATATTCCTCCATCTCGGCGGAGTAGAGCTCAAGGAAATATTCTCGTATGCCGAGTTTTGAGACGATGGCCTGTATCAATACGAAATGCGAGGACGACGCGAGCGCGATTTTCACGTTCTTGCTTTTCACGAATTCCAGCACTTCGCGCACGCCTTCCCGTGGTATGCCCTTTTCCAAAACGAGTGACTTTACGGTATTTACCAGCTCCACAATCAATTCCTTTTCGTTCAGCGGGATATCCGGAAACGCGTAGTGCCAATGATTCACGACCTGATCGACCCGAAGACCCAGCGTCTGAAAGCACATCTCCTCGGTGAGCGGTATGCCGATCTTATTGAAACACTTTATCTCCGCTTCCCGCCACAGCGGTTCGGAGTCTATCAACAGACCATCCATATCGAAGATTACCGCTTCTATCATAGGTGTGCATCGATGGATTACCCTGTATTTTACCATGTCCGGGCTCCTATGCGAACAAAACGGGCCATAAACGTGAAAACAGGCAGAGAGTGCTCCTCTGCCTGTTTCGTTCATACATCGCAATCGTTCGCTTCCAGAAAACCAGGCGTCGTCAGCCTGCAGCGTCCCTTTTTTCCATGAAGATTTGCATTTGCCCAATGTCAGTGCCGAGGGCAAGATCGAAGTCTTCCGAAATTGCCGCGTCATCGAAAATCTCCTCGGTGTTGCCGCCCGCGATACATCCGCCATCATCCGCCGCCTTACGTGCGCGTTCCAGGATAGCTTCTTTTACTGCGAGCTCGAGTTTTCCGCCCCCGCCCTCTACGGAGAGGTACCGTTCTACATTCGCTAACCAGTACATGATCGTTTTCTCCCATCTTTAGGAATTGAAAGAGTTGTTAATTGCGCTACTTCATCGGCTTGGCACACTATCACACCATCCGCGCAGCGTCAAGTATCTCGACCGCGATGACACATATACGTATTTCGCCGTTCTTGGCCCTATATGAACATAAGGAAAACAGGCAGAGAGTGCTCCTCTGCCTGTTTCGTTCATACGGACCCGCTCACACACGGTCGATTGCCTTCGTGAAGGTCTTCGGCTTCTTGGCGGCCTGATTCGGGACCACGAAGAATTCGTCGTTTTGGACGTAGGCGACCCCGAGGATGGGCGGCTGATCGGCCAGAAGTTTCTGGCGATCCACCTCTTCCTTGGTCCGGACGTACTCGACCAGATTGCTTCTTTTGAAGAATGCGACCAGTTCCTCGTCAGAGAGGCCGGTATCGACACGGCGCGGTGTCATCCGCCATCCGAACTTGCCCATGCCGAGCTGTATGGTTTTCGCATCAACCGTCAACTCGGCCTTCCGCGGGTTCGCGAAGGTGAAGAGCGCATTGACCTGGCGATCGCGCAGAGTCGTCAGCGGACGCAGGTTTTTCAGTGCCTCGACCTTGAGTTCGGCGATCCTCTCTTTCAACTCCCTTTCGATCTCGTTGATCGCATCCTGGGTAGCTCCCAGTTTTCCAAGCAGCAGGTTCGCGCTTTCGATGGTTTCCGGAACGGCAGTGTAGGTCTTTTTGACACGGGTTACGGGCTTGATAGTCATGTTTCGTCCTCCAGGAAATGTTCGTAAGAATTCAATTGGTAATCAACTATGTTTACCATAGCGCGATACCCGTATGTGTGTTAATCTGTCGTCGACACTCGACAACTCATGCCCATACCTATGACGAACATCAAAGGAATACTCTCGGACGTCGGCGTCCCCGACCCGGCCCAGGAACTCTATATTTCCCTTCTGGAACAGGGCGACGCGACCGCCCGAACGCTCTCCCACCGCACCGGGATCACAAGGACTTCCGTCTACGACCATATAAAGACCCTCCGCTCGATGGGACTCATCATCGAACGGCTTATCGAGGGCACCACCATGTTCGCCGTCTCGGACGTCCGACGACTTTCCACCCTTTTGGGCGATCGCGTGGACCGGCTGGTCTCCCGCAAAGAGACGCTCGACAAGAACCTGGAGTCGCTCATACGGAAATCCGCCTCGGTCCAACCGAAGATCCGCTATTTCGAAGGCGAAGAAGGCGTAAAGCAGCTCATGAAGGATATCCTCTGGTACGACGACATTCCCCTTCTGCTGTACTGGCCGTACGAACAGATGCTCGACTTCCTCGGGGAAAAGTTCCTCCTGTGGTTCAATGACCGTCGAAAAGTCCGCAACATACCGATCCAGACGATCTGGGCGACCGAGAAGGGAAAAAAGACCGCCTCGATATTCGATGACGGCGAAGATGTGGAGCGCCGCTTTCTTTCGCAGAAAGGCGCGCCGACGATGAGCTACATCCTGTACGACCAGAAAGTCGCCTTTATCAGCTCGAACAAGGAATCGTTCGGGTTCATCGTCGAGAGTGCCGAATTCGCCGCTCTCCAAAAGCTCCAGTTCGACACCCTCTGGGCGGTGGCGAAGAAATAGAAAGGCTGAATCAATAGCTCCGTCAGTCCACGTAGCACCCTTTGCGCTTCTTCAGTTCCTTCTTGGCGGTCTTCATGAATTTCCCGAAGCTCCGGTCCTTGTCGCGACGCTCCAACGCGGACGAGCCGAAGAACTCCGCCTCTTTCCGGAGCCTGTGATAGTTGTCGTATCGTTCCCGGTTCATCTCCCCCGATCCAAGCGCGGCCAAGACCGCACATCCCGGCTCATGTTCGTGCGTACAGTCGGCGAACCGGCATTTTCCGGAAAGCGAAGCGATTTCGTCGAAACTTTCCTCGATACCGGTTTCCGTATCCGTCATCCCCACTTCCCGGACACCGGGGTTGTCGATCACTATCCCACCGTTTGTGAGGAAATACATCTCGCGCGCGGTGGTCACATGTTTTCCTCGTCCGGAATACGAGCCGATCTCACCTGTCAGGATGCCATCCGATTCAAGGAGACCGTTTATAAGCGACGACTTCCCGACGCCCGATGAGCCCAGAAAGCAATACGTCTTCCCTTTCTCGATAGCGTTCCGCACCGAACCCACCCCTTCCCCGTTCACGGTGCTGGTCGTCATCACGTCGATATTCCCGAACCGTCCACGGATTTCAGCGACCTTCGCGTCCCGCTCCTCTTCGGGTATCAGATCCATTTTGTTCAAAATGAGTGCCGGCCGTACGCCTCCGTCACGTGCGATGGCGAAGTAGCGCTCCATCCGGTTCAGGTTGTAGTCGCGGTCGACCGCCTCGACGACGAAGGCCACGTCGACGTTCGTCGCGATAATCTGGACCCCGCTCTTTCCCTCGTATCCGTTGCCCTTCCCGACGGACTTCCTCCGGATAACGGTTTTTCTCGGCAGTATCTGTTGAATCACCGCCTGACCTCCCGCGACGTCCGAGAGCTCCACCCAGTCCCCTACGGCCGGATAGTCCTCCCGCGACGAAGCCGTGTGCATGCGCTTTCCCGTCACCTTGGCGACATATTCCCCGTCCGCATCCTTCACCCGGTACCCGCCGCGCGCCTGCGCGATCACCCGCGCGACACGAACACCCTCCGATCCGCGCTCCGCGCGGCTCGATTCGAAAAAGTCATCGTATCCCAGGTCTTCAAGAGTCATCCGTTTAGGTGTTCCTGCGATTCATTTCCTTCGTTCGTCACTTCCGTCGTTTTCCACACCAAGGCGAATATCTGCCGCATGACGTCGGCGATATCTTGGTGTTCGATGAGTACGCCCTGAATCCCGCGATGCGAGACGATCTGCACGCGGTCGCCGTAGATTTCGATGGAGACATTGCTTGCATACTCGGATTCCGGAAGCGGACGCAGGTCCATGCCGAAGCGACGTTTCGTCTCTTCCTCCAGGTACTGCCGAATCGACGGATCGAGTGTCGTGATCGCCTTCCGACGGATACCGGCTTCCCGATACGTCTCGTTCAATTCCAGCCAGTAGTCGCGAAGAAAGTCCGGCGTGTGTTTCTGGTGCGCATAGAAGGCGACAAACGAGCGGTCCCCGATCGGCCTCCCCTTCATATCCGTCACCAATCGTGTATACATTTCCCGTATCCCGTCGAACCCCTCGAAATAGGAAACGTTCGCCTTCTCCTCCCCTTTCTTGCGCAGGGCCATGAGTTCCGGCAAGGCGTCCTCGGCAGTCGAGAGTCGTTGTCGAGCGGCCGCGACGCATTCCTTCGGGGACTTCGCCATGAACAGATGCTTGTCCGAGCCCGGTATCTTCAAGACGAACCCTTTTCCCACCAACGTATCGAGCACGACATAGGCCGTCGGCTTTTTGAGCCCACTCCGGACCGCGACCGTATAGGCCGTCGCCTTTTCAAGCGGAAGCAGAGCCAGGTACACCTTGGCTTCCTTGTCGTTGAGTCCCAGATTGATGAGCGATTCCATGAGTTCCATACGCCTATGATATTCCCGAATCATCCAAAGAGTCAATATTTTTGATGAATAGAATCAGATGTCGTTTCTTTTGCTTTATATAAATACAAAATCGAACTTTGTTTCATTCATCTATTTTGTCTATTCTTGAACACCAGCTCATACTCTGGACAGAAAAGCCCTTTCACAACCCCTAGCAAAACGACCATGAAACATTCCGTCGCCGACTTGTGGCTGGCATACATGCGTCAGGCGGGTTCCGCCGAAGCGATCCGTACCCGTATGCCCGACGATCTCCCGAACATTCTCTCTGTCATCGGTACGAGGAAGTGTAATCTGCAATGCCGACACTGCATATTCCCCCACGATGACTCGCTGCCAGCCGACAGTCACGCTCTCGGTATCGCCGTCGAAACGATTTCCCGGCAGATGCCCCATGGATTCGCCCTCATTCACGAAGGCCGAACCTTCTCGCCGGAACACCTCGACTGGCTCCGTGCGGTACGACAAATACGGCCAGATGCCTATATCGGTCTTATCGACAATGGTTCGTATGTCCGGCACCTGCCAGAGATTCTCGCCTCCGGATTCCGCTTCGACGGGCTTGATATCTCGATAGACGGACCAGAGGCCGTCCACAACCGGCAGCGATGTTCCACTACGGCGTTCCGTAATGCGCTCACAGGCATCGACGCCGCACATGATATCCTTGTTGCAAATGGATCGGTAAGCGCGCTGACCACGCTCACAGGCCTCAATTACGATACGCTCGTCGCGACATGCGATACACTGACACAAAGTATCGAAGCGTGGCACGTGACGACCGTAACCCCGGCCAGACCCGAGCTCATGCCGCTCTCCGTGACCGCAGAACAATTCAAGGAATCCTGGAGACAACTGAAGCAAATCAGTAAACATCGACCCGTCACGTTAAAGTTCTACTGGACAGATGATGTACCAAAACTGATTGAAGCCGTAGGGCGAAAAGTCTTCGATTGCGCATTCTCACAAGCAATCGCGGACTATTCATCGGTCTGGTTCGAGATCGACGGTATCGAGATCCGATATTTCCCGCACTCCATAGCCCCGAAGGAAACCTTCGTCATCGATGCCGATGCCTGTTTCCGGCTCCCCTACGCCAATGCGTATTCCCTACGGGAGCTTCAGTCAGGCATATCGCGTTTCGGCAAAGACTTTTCTCCGCTCACCGTCGGCCCCATCGGACCGGACAACACCCTCTCGAAACTCTATCAAGAATGCGTGCGAAGGTGGCTCGACATGCATTTCGAACAGGCAATTGCAATAGAAGCGACAATTTTCCAAAATCAAAACGAACACGAAAGGAGGTGAGAATAATGGGCGGCGCAAACACCGGTTCCACAGGCAAGTAGTCAAACAGAGGCTTTTTTCAAAAAAAAACAATGACGCAGAGGAGGTAAACGCTATGGATAGTGGCGCAAGCACCGGCTCCGCCGGCAAGTAACCAAAAGGGTATACGTACGTATACCCTTTTATATTAGTTAAGAAGCGAAATGAATCAGACGTGATCTTTAAAAAAATGCACTTAACCCATTTTCCGGCTCCGGGCGGATTTCGTTTTGCTCCACGTTATGGAAGAAGTCAGAACCTTGATGAATAAAGCTTAGCTATTCTAGTTTTATAGCATTAACAATATCCACAAAAGTAACATTTCCTTTTTTTAGAATTTCCTCTTGTTTTTCCACGTCTCGTAACGTAAACAAGTTGTCCATACTTACTTTTACGCCCAAATTTAAAACTAGTCCATTGAGAGTATTGTTTAACTCCAATATAATTTTTTCCCTAATTAAAGCTTCCGCCTTCTTTGTTCTTAAATGACGCAATATCAGATAGTATTCAGTGATTGAACTACTCTCAGCTCGTTGTCTCTGGCTCCACCCAAAATCTCTTGTTACTTTTGCTATTTCTAAATATTTGGCCATGCTAAATTTTTCCATATCAAAACCGATACTCTTATCATTCTCCATCGCTTCCATTTGAAATATAGGTATTATTTCTTTACTCAATTTCCATAACCGCTTGATTACTCTCTTTAATTTTCTACCACCCCCAAGTTCAAGAGGGATATCTATTCTTAAAATTTTGTCTTTTGGAATTTTTACAAGCTGAACTCTAACGTGAGATCTTTTTGCCTCCCACCAAGGTATTATTTGGTAATAATTTCCAAGAAAACGGAAAAAATATTTTGACCTGATTGTTTCTAATTCAAAACTCTCAATTTGTCCATTTTCATCTTTGTCATAAATTATCTCATAAAATACAATGCCATCAGTGCATAATATTTGTGCTGTTTTTCTAACAAAATCACACAATGCATCCTCAATGAAATATGCATTGCCTCTATCTGAAATTCCTTCGCAAATCATTTGCTCTTTCTCTTTATTTGCAGGCATTACTTTAGTTGGGTAGGCTTCTCTTTTTCCTCTGTAATGCATGAATGGCATTATTCCAGCATAGATATCTTGAGTGAACATAAAAGCATCCCCATTATAAGAGTACAAATCTCTTCTCATGGAGCCTGAAACCCTTACGGATAGACGATTACTGTCTTCTAAGCGATGCCCATAATGATCAGGAGAATCCCATTTTTTCAGACAAAGAGGATCCCGCAAGACAGGTTTAATTTTTTCTATAATTTTTTTTATCAAGCTATTCATATTATTCTTCAATGTTTCCTTTTTCCTCTTTTTCAACCTCCTCTTTAAGCTCATGCTTATCTAGGAAAGCTAGGTCTTTTGCTTCAGGACGATTCGATAAATAAATAGTGAAAAATACTTCTTGGGCAGAAAATATTGATAGGCCTCCCCATTTTGCAATAACTCTTATTAACGCACTTTTATGAGATATTTTTCCTTTTCTGCCATATCTATCTTCAGGAAAAACTGGCAACCCCGCTTCTTTCATTTTTCTATTAAAATTCATCTGCCAGTTTGTTCTCAGAATTGCTTGGGGCATCAAGACAAACAAGCTATTTCGGTATCCCACAATTGCAATCATAAACTGAATTGCCGCTTTAGCATCTACAATTTTTAAATATGCATTCCACGTTTTTTTTGTTATGTCCCAGAGTTCATTTTTTTGATATAGCTCCGCATAAAGAAGAGCAAACCCACTTATTTCGAACAGATTAGCCAGTGGTTCTGTTGAGTAAATAATCTTACTATCGTCCTGGCTCCAATTTTGAACTTCTTTCCGAATTTTATCATGAGATACCAGCGATGCATCAAAAATAATTGGGAAAATATTTATAAATCTTTCCACATCATTATCCATGCATGCTTCATAGCAAGCTTGGAGCCCAAGAGTGAGCGCTTGACCAAAGTAGTCAGGTAATTCTTTTCCAGTTACTGCTGATTTTAATTTGGGAAGTAACTGAATCATTTTATCAGTAACCTCTCTTTCTCTGTCTAAAGCAGTTTTTTCTTCTTGAGAAAAATCAAAGTCTGGAAATGGCAAATCTTTTACCCAATGAAATTTTCTACAGCATTCAGCCTGTTTTTTGAGATATCCAATTAAACTCTGATACTTATTGGAAAACTCAAGCCATCTTTGAAGGAAATGCACTGCAAGCGAATATTGTTCCTCTGCTAATAATTTATCGAATTTTCGTTGAAAATAATTAGAATGCAATGATTTTATATAAATAAAATACTTCTCAAGAGAGTATAAGTACTGTTGCATGCAAAGAGTTTTTATATACCATCTAGGAGATTGTATCTTGCCCTCAATAACCTTTTCATTTTCCAGATTAGCTTCTATTTCTTCTAATCTTGGCAGCATGGAAGATGGAAGTCCCGTCAAATAAATAGTTTCTTTCTTTTTGGAATTCCAATTAATCCCAGATATTTTCGATGAAATTTTTTCACAAGGATATTTATCAATGTGTCTAATTAGCCCAAGTAATGCGGCTATGGCTAATCTTCCCTGGGTTTCTAAAAGTGCAAGTTGCTCCTTGTGCGCAACTTGACCTTCATCTGTTTTCTCCAAATGAGTGTTGGAAAAAATTCCCTCTAGTTTTTGAAGCAATGTTTTTACATTTTCTTCTTCAAGATTTTCCCCATATTCTTCAGCCACATCAATAAAATATTCAGAGCCCTGAAATACAGATAGTATTTTGTTCTTTTTTCCAAGCTCATTGAGTATTTTGACGACAATATCAAAGACTCTATTTTCAAACCAGAAGAAATCCTGAATTGATTTAGGCTGGATAGATGTTCCGGTATTTAGAGCAAGACTAATTCGGGTAGAGTCAGTAAATGCCCAATTCTCAAACTGGCTTTTGGTCTCATGCCAGAGACTCTTTCTGGGTATTTTTCCCTTGCTTTCTGAATATTTGAGTAAGATTAATCGCAAGTGAGCAATAGCTGTAAGCAACTGCTCATCAGGAAGTTCGAGTTCTTTAATTCCAAAATCTACCAAGTTTGCTAGCAAATCCAAATCAGTAACAACCAATCTACGTCTATGATTTTGAAGCAATGGCGTTTGCCATTGAAATCCTGGTGGTGCAATATCTTTTATAGAATCTTCTATATCCTTTCTAACAAATGGAAAGGAGCTGCCCGGTTCCATTGAATTAAAAACCGAAGATCCAATACTCCAGAACCTTATAATTATGTATGCAGCTAATAGAGACAGAAAAGCAAGGCCAACGGGGTGAAAGGTGTGCCCAAACGATTTAAGGAATAAATAAAATACGCTTACAATTCCAGTAATTGCAATAGTGCGAACATATTGCAACCCCAGGGGAGCAGAAAAAAAGAATCTTCTGACATCCTGTGTTGCTCTTATTAAGAAATTGCTTGCAATGCCAGAAAGAGCTGCAAAATAAAGTCCGAGAAATACACCCATAAGACTAGCCACAGCAGTAAGCAATGAATCAGTTGAAGCCTTATCAAAAAACTGAGAATTTATTGGAAAATATTTATTGTAAAGCTCAAGAATAAATATGATAAAGGCGCTATACAATACAGATCCCAAAAAGGGAACTATGGTTGGCTTTAATATTCGTATGTAATTTTTAGTATTATCCATAGTGTAATGCCCATGGAACATATTTGCCCAAAACAAAAATACAGGCCTGTTAAGCCATTTCTTGAACAGCCAAAAACTCTTAAATCTATATAAATTGTTCTTAATTCTAACCGGAATCATAAAGTAATGATTTTATAGATTCTACGCCCCAAACTAGCCTTAGTCAAAGCTAATTTAATGAGGCAAAGAAATCATTAACATCTTTCTCATTTTGATCTCAGAAAATGCATCAGGTACATTTTGTCCCGTCAGCACCCCCCCCTTATGCCTTCCGGGCCGGAAAAATATGAATTAATCCGGAACAGATATTTGTACATTTCGGAGTTCATATCATCATACTCCCTCCCGAAGATGTCGAAAAGGCAGATTTGTTTCAAAATCGAGGATTGCGCCAAAAAGGCATCCCTTATGGGCGGTGCCGGTGCCAGCTTGACCAGCAATTAACCAAAGAGGCGTATGCCACTTCATGTGTATACCCTTTTTTATATCAGCAACCAATACCTAAAACAATTAGGCCCAAAGGGAGCAAAGTGCCTAGTTCATTTTGGCATCCAAATTACTTTCCTGCAAAATTGTATTTCGGTTTAATTGGGGTATGATATATAGTATTGGCTTAATTATTTTACTATTTTCGAACCTATGAGCGCTTTCATTACAGGCATCGTTTCATCACTCTTTGCCACATTCATTGCTTATTTACTAAAAAATAAGATATTTGAATGGTATTATTCACTGTTTATGAAGTTCTATCCGAACATTTCAGGGAAATATGAAATTGTGTATGGCAATCAAGACCGGCAAAAGCCGTGGTTCGAAGGCGAAAAAGGTATTTTATCCATATCACAGCATGGAAAACGCATTACCGGTAAATATGAAGTTTTTTCAAACTCTATTCTAAAGGTCGCTTTTATTCTTCAAGGTTTTGTTACTCCGGACAGAATAGGAGTAATTAATTATTTTGACCAAAAACATAGGATAAAAGGAGCAGGCTCATTTGTTATTTCAATAACAGGATTAAATGAGAGCTATGCTGGAAGTATGACCTACATTTGCAGCGAATGTGATAATCTTCACAATTTTCCTGTCGAATTGAATGCAATAAAATAATCAAGCTACAGACGAAATCACTTGTTTTCAAGAGCTAATAATGACGCGCTCACTTTCAGAAGATGTCGCAAGCGTCGCTCTGTGAAGCCTTTTTTCTCAATCAAAAACCCGGGTCCGTGTGGATGGCCGGGTTTTTGGTTGTTTTTGATTGATTCAATCGGGATAGAAGCTGTTCACAACAATGGTGCATGGCTCCTTTTCTGGCTTATTCCTAATGTTTCTTCAGCATCAAGTCCTTCAACCAGTTCGAGATGATCTCATACAAGGCATCGACATCTTCCCGACTTCGATACGTGTGCGGCGCCCCCTCGATAATCCGGATCTCGTTGTCTTTTCTCGCCGGAAGCGCGTCGTAGAGTGATTGCACATCCCGAGGTCTGATCGAGAAGTCCTTCGACCCGACGACCAGAAGCGTCGGCATGACGAGTTTCTTCGCATCCGGCAAAAGATCATGATGCAGCCGTTCCTCCATTTCCGCCCACGAGGAACGCTTGAGACGACCGGATGTATGACTCACGGATTCTTTGAATCCACGCCGCCTGAATTCCTCGAATGCGACGGGGTCTTCCTCATGATGCGCTTCAAAAGAAAGCTTGCCCGAAACGACCGGGGCGATCGGGACAAGGATCGAGACTTCGTCCGGATATCGTTCCGCGTATCGAGCAACGGCATACCCGCCCATACTGTGCCCCGTCAATGCCAGAGGTTCCCTGAACCAGACCTGCTGTCGCACCCATTTCACGACATCCTCCAAATCCTCAGCGTGTAGCCCGAGCCGCGCGTCCCAGTACTCCCCCTCACTCTCGCCGAAAGAGTTAGTGGCATCAAAGTTGAACGTGATAAATCCGTTGTCTCGGAATGTGGCCGCCATCTTCAGAATATGATCCTGTTCCTTTATCCCACCGAAACCGTGCAAAACCACAGCCGTACCATGTACTAGCCCCTCCGGCATCTCGAGTATACCGACGATCTTCTGATTTTTCTATTCCTGAGTTCAAGTTTTTCCATATAATTCCTTATACCAGAACAGAAAAGAAGTCAGGTGCGTTTCCAAGGTTACATATCATCATACTCCCTCCCAAAGATGTCGCAAGTGTCGCTTTGTGAAGCCTTTCTTGAGCAATCAAAAACCCGGGTCCTTGCGCGCAGTATCAAAATATGCTACTATTGTTACTGAAAGGGTACTTAAAGTACCATATCAGTACATATATGGAAAATAGACCTTCAAAGGGAAATTTCCTGGAAATACTGCTACGATCATCGAAAACCGTCTTCTCCGTTCAGGACGTGGCTTTGCTGTGGGGCGAATCAGAGAGTGCGACCATCACCAATCGCCTGAAGAAGTACATCCGCGCAGGGAAGCTGTTACGGGTCCGCCATGGCCTGTATGCCAAAGACGAAAACTACGACCGGTACGAGCTGGCGACGCGGATCTATACCCCCTCCTATATCGGCTTCGAGACCGTTTTGACCCGTGAAGGAGTCAGTTTCCAGTACTATGGGAATATCTTCGTCGCATCGTATCTGAACCGCGAGATAGAGGCTAACGGTCAGAAAATCAACTATGTCCGCATGAAAAGTTCCGTCTTGAGCGATACCACGGGAATCGATCATAGAAACGGCGTCGCCTGGGCTACGAAAGAGCGGGCTTTTCTGGACCGGTTGTATGTGACCAAGGAATATTACTTCGATAGCCTGAATGTCTTGGATTGGGACAAGGTTTTCGAAATCCTGCCCGTATATGGCAACAAGCGGCTGGAAAAACAGGTACGGAAATTTCACCGGAACTTCATAAACACGAAATGATATGGCTGCGAACTACGCCAAACATAAGAGCATCCTGCTCCGGATCCTCAAGGATATCTATACCGATACGACTATCGCTCCGTACCTCGGATTCAAGGGCGGGACGGCCGCGATGCTCTTCTACGGTCTCGACCGATATTCGGTCGATATCGATCTCGATCTCTTGGACGACTCCAAGGAGGAGTTCGTGTTCGGGAAAATCCAGAAAATCGCCGAAACGTACGGGGTCATCGTGGATTCCCATAGAAAACGCTTCAATCTGCTTACCGTTATTTCATACGAGGCGGGAGCGCAGAATATAAAGATCGAGATCAACCGAAGACAGTTCGGATCGAACTACGAGATGAAGACCTTTCTGGGGATTTCCATGCTCGTCATGACCGAGCCGGACATGTTCGCGCACAAGCTCATGGCCATGTACGAACGGATCGGCAAAACGAGCCGCGATGTCTTCGACGTGTATTATTTCTTCAAACAAGGCTGGGAGATCAACCGCGAAATAGCGGAGCAGCGTTCCGGACTCCCCTTCAAAGAGGCCCTGCAAAAGTGCGTCGATATGCTTGAGCACATGGACGACCGGCATATCCTCGACGGCCTCGGAGAACTCCTGGGTGAACCGCAAAAAGACTGGGCCCGCGCGAAACTGAAAAGTGAAACGATCTTCTTCCTGAACGTGGCAATCGAGAATGAGAAGTAGTCATTCGCCATGCGAATGCTACGCAAAATCAGAAGATGGATTATCGAAGTCATACTCCCTCCCGAAGATGTCGGGGAGTAAAGATTTATTTATATATAATATTCAGATTTATATATTTTTATATTCTTTGACAATATTTATAACTTTTGATACACTGTGAATATATTTCCGAAATATGGACGAAGAATACATATCGATAGGAAAGGCGGCGAAAATACTCGGCGTTACCCCTACCACGCTCAGGGCGTGGGATAAGAACGGGAAACTGACCGCGATTCGGACCCCGGGTGGGAGTCGGCGTTTTTCAGTACGAAAAATCCGAATTTTTCTGGGAGACTCTTTGTATAACCAGGCGATAGAGTGGCTGAACGCTCCCAATGGAACACTGCCCCCTCCGGACTTTTACTGTCCCAGCACAGCCGTATTTCAATCAAGAATCGAGAATCTGGAGCGAGATCTGCGGTTAAACCCCGACCTCAGCGCCTCGTTTTCCCTTATCGTGGCGGCTACCAGCGAAATCGGGAACAACTCCTACGATCATAATATCGGCAACTGGCCGGATATCCGAGGCATATTTTTCGGCTATGACGTCGCAAAAGGACAGATCGTTCTCGCGGACAAGGGACAAGGCATCCTGAAAACGTTGAAGCGAGTCAAGCCATCCCTGAAGAATGATGCGGAGGCGCTCAGGACGGCGTTCACGGAGATTCTTTCCGGAAGAGCCCCCGAGGAACGAGGCAACGGACTAAAGTTCGTGAGAAAAGTCGCTCCGATCGCGAATATGGACATATTCTTTCAGACCGGTAACGCGACCGTTGAAATCTCAAAGGAAAGGACCGGCCTTGATATCCAGGAAACGCCGGATACCGTTTCGGGATGCTTCACGTACATCACTTTTTAGAATTGACCGATATGAACATCGAACTGAAAAAATTCGGGACTGTCCTCACCTCCCGCCAGGCCGGAAAAGAGGCGCTTTCAGCATTTACTCCGACTCTCAATGATGTCAAAGACAATCAAGATGTCATCGTCGATTTTGACGGGGTAACCACGTTTTCCCCTTCCTGGGGAGATGAATTCCTTCGGCCGTTGCACGAGAAATTCGGGAATAGACTTGTCCTGAACGTGACGGATAATCTTTCGGTAAAGTTATCTTTGGAAATACTGGAAGAATCAAATAACATCATATTTCGTAAACGGCAGTATGCCCTGAAAATTCAGAAAACGGCACAGGGTTCCGGCGGCAGGATGCTCCCTCGCCACGTCGTTCGCGAATGACGTGACTCGCCTCTCGGTGCGCCGTCGCGCCCCTCGGGCTGGGCACCGTTTCATCACGTCGTTCGTGAGCGACGTGACAAGCGCTTTTGCCTGCTGGCAAAAGACGCTCCGGCGTTCTCATCCTGACGGAAGCACATCTGAATATCCGGCGGCGGATTCGGTCACAAATATTATCCCGCCGTCGCGGGATAATTCCTCGACCCCGGCTCGCTGTCCGGTCTGCTGACCGAACGACGCTCCGCCTTTCGAATCCTGACGCGAGTGAAACCGTTCACTCGCTCCGCTCGGAGCCGAAGCAAACGCAAAAGCCACCCGAATGGGTGGCCTTGCATTTGTCGGCTCCGGCGGCAGGATTCGAACCTGCGACCAAGGGATTAACAGTCCCCTGCTCTACCGCTGAGCTACACCGGAATATCATTCTCTTTCAAGACATCACCATTCTCATCAAACGAAACTCCTTTCTCCTGCTCTGCCACACCCGAAGGGAACCCGTTTGTTTGAGGTTCGCCGGAATTTCGTACATCTTCTATAATTCTCTTCTTTTCCAAAAAACCTTTCGGACTTTTCAGAAGAAATTCTCGTTTCGTCGCATCCGACTTCTCATCGTACTCCTCGACGTGTACAAGCTTCAACGGTCTCCTATGCCGTGTCGACTTGTTCGAACCGCGATTATGGTACGTCAGTCTTTTTTCAAGATCCGATGTCGAACCGATATAAAAACGCTTATCTTTTTCGCTCTGCAGAAGATAAACAAAATACTTCATATCATTTAATTCACCCTGCCCTACCGCCCCCGAAGGGGACCCGTTGGGTTGAGCTACACCGGAATCTGATTTTCAAGCGAACTTGAAACAGAGACAGTATAACCAAACCCTTCCATATTGGCAAGAATCCGCCCTTTCGGACGGATTCTTGCGTTCTTTCCTGATTCCTTATTCCCTATTCCTGATTCAGCCCCCACATTCCGACTTGATAGACTTTATGGGCTTTTGACCCCGTAAAGCCTCGCGGACTCTGCTACGGGGCATGCTTTCGACGAGTTTTAGTAATGCCGGAGCTTCTTCACGTTGTCGTGCTCGCGGATCTTCTCGAGCGCTTTGGCCTCGATCTGTCGGATGCGCTCGCGAGTGACGCCGAACTCCTGACCGACCTCCTCGAGCGTATGAGTCACACCGTCCTCGAGACCGAACCGGATCCGAAGGATCTTCTGCTCGCGAGGAGTCAGCTCGCCCAAAATGTCGGCGATATGCTCTTTCAGGAGCTTTCGTGCTGCGGACTGGTTCGGCATGACGGTTTCGGTGTCCTCGATGAAATCGCCCAGCACCGAATCATCGTCGCTGTCCCCGATGGACGTCTCGAGGGAGACGGTCTCCTGCGAGATCTTCTGTATATGACGGACCTTGTCAACCTCCATGCCCATTTCCGCGGCGATCTCCTCCGGCAACGGTTCACGGCCAAGGTCCTGAACCAGTCGTCGGGTTACCTGAAGATACTTATTGATCGTCTCCACCATATGGACCGGGATGCGGATAGTACGGGACTGGTCCGCGAGTGCGCGGGTGATGGCCTGACGGATCCACCAGGTGGCATACGTCGAGAACTTATACCCCTTGCGATAATCGAATTTCTCGACGGCGCGAAACAACCCCATATTCCCCTCCTGAATGAGATCGAGAAGGGAGAGATTGTGTGAACGGCCGACATACTTCTTCGCGATCGAGACCACAAGACGAAGGTTTGCCTCGGTCAGCTTCTGCTTGGACGCGATATCGCCCTTTTCGATATTCTTGGCAAGACGCACTTCCTCCTCGGCGTTCAGAAGCGCGACACGACCGATTTCCCGAAGATACATCTGCACGAGATCGGAGGTATCATCCTCACCGTCCACCGGCTGAGGGCGCTCCTGGGATTTCTTCTTCGGCACCTTCTCCTTGACGGTCTCGAAGGTCTCGGCAATCTGGTCGGTCTCCACCTTGAGCATCTCGTCGGACGTGACCACGCGGACACCGGCCTCTTCAAGACTTCCATACAACCGTTCAAGGGCATCGAGGTCGGTCTCGACATCCGGGAGGATATGGATGATCTCGTCTTCCGTCACGAAACCGCGCTGCTTGCCACGGTTCACGATCTCCTCGAACGCGTCATTCTTCTCTTCCTTCTTGACCTCGGCCTTGGTTTTCTTCGGTTCCGACTTCGGAGCGGACACCTTCTTTTTTGGCGCCGCCTTCGCCTGCTTCGACGGAAGTTTCTTCGGTGCCGCTTTCTTTGGCGCAGCCTTCTTCGGAACGGACTTGGCGATGACTTTCTTGATCGGTGCTTTTTTCACGGTCTTTTTCGGTATCGATGTTACTTTTTTCGCTGGAACCTTCTTCGAAACAACCTTTTTCACCAGCTTTTTCATTGCCGCTTTGCTTGAAGACGTCTTTTTTACGGGCTTCTTCGGGGCCACCTTTTTCACAGGCTTTTTCGAACCCTTTTTCACCGGCTTTTTTACGGGCTTCTTCTTGACGCTCATACGGTTTTGATAGTATTCAAAAACGAAAGGAAACACGAAGGGTCGCCGAAGCGACAGTAATCATAAAATAGCTTTATTCAGGCGAAAAGTCAATTTTCCCGCGAAAGTTCCGCGAAGCGTTCGAGAAGCTTTTTTTCAAGCGCGCGGTCACCGTCCACACGAGCGGCCCCGATAGCCTTTACGATACGCTGCAATTCTTCCTTGCGGAATTCCTCAGAGAGCTGACCAAGCAGTTCGGAAAAGACGACTTCTTTTCGCTTGTCCTGTTCATCCTCTCCCCGCTCCCCGGCAAGAAGTTCCTCGGCATCGAACAACAACCTGGCCAGGCGACGTTTCACCGCTTCGTCTTCCGAAACCGGAAACAGGTCATCCGGTGACGCCGAACGGATCAACAGAAAGAGCGGGTCACTGGAAAGAGCCTCTTCGACCCTTCCCGAAATGCGCGAATCCTTGCGGAACACCGGCTCAAGCAGCATAAGCCCGAGAATCCGGTCACATAAAACGTCTGAACGGGTCAGAAACACGTCTCCACGCTCCCCGGACGACTTCGTCTTGGGTATTTCGGGAGCAGACTCGCGCGGAGCCACCTCGGCGGCCCGTAACGTCGCGAGGAGTGAACGCTCCTCGACCCCGATCGCGTCCGCAAGCTCACGCTGCCAAAAATCGCGGTCTATCCGATTCGTCATCGCTGCCAGAAGCGGGGCGTATCCCTCCGCCACGGAACGCTTTCCGTCCGGAATCCTGACGTCGTTCGCCGAGACCGCCCGGTCCAGAAAATATTTCGCCGCGGGAGTGGATCGGATCACCGCCTGTCGCAGCGCCTCAGGATCTTCAAGCGCCGCATCGGCCGCATCCTTCCCCTCTGGCAATAGTACGACGGACACGGACATTTCCTTTCCCAAAGAAAGAAGCGCGCTCTTCCAGGCGGCGGCCTGTCCGGCTCCATCCATATCGAAGAACAAACGTATTTCCCTTCCGTATCGCTTGAGAATATCCAGCTGTTCGCCGGTAAGCGCGGTACCCGATGCCGCGATAGCGTTTTTTATGCCGGCCTGATGACAGGCGATCACGTCCATCTGTCCCTCGACCAGCACCGATACCCCTTCCGCCTTGATCGCCTGCTTCGCCTGATACAGGCCATACAGGACACGTCCCTTGTGATAGACGGGCGTTTCCGGCGTATTGATATATTTTGCCTGGCTCTCGTCCCCTCCCGGGGCTACGCGTGCGGAATATCCGATGACACGTCCGACCACGTCGGATATCGGGAACATGATCCGGTCGCGGAAACGGTCATAGTATCCCGTCCGACCGTCCTTTGCGATGACGAGCCCGGCACGTTCGAGCTCTTCCGGTCTATACCCCCTGGAGGCCAGAAAATCGTGCAGATGCCGCCACCCCGAAAGCGAATAGCCAACCCGGAAAGTCTTTATGCTTTCATCCGAGAGCCCACGCTTTCGCAGGTATGGAAGCGCCGTCTTCGCGCCCTCGCCTTCCCAGAGCTGTTTTTCAAAAAACTTTGTCGAAAGTTCGAGAATTTCCCTTGTCCGATCCGGTTTCTCGACGCCATCTTTCGAAAATACCGACGATTTCCGATATGCCGGAATCTCGACTCCGGCACGTTCCGCCAAAAGTTTAAGCGCTTCTCGGAATTCGATACCCTCGATTTCCTCGACAAACGAGAATATGTCCCCGCCTTTCCCGCATCCGAAGCAATGAAAAGCCTGCCGTTCCTCGTTCACGGTGAAGGACGGCGTCTTTTCATTGTGGAACGGGCAGCAGGCTTTCCAGTAGGCACCGGCCTTCGTAAGCCGGAGATACGATCCGACCACGTCCACGATATTGAGTTTCGACTTGATTTCTGGAACGATGGAATCCATTGTCTCTGGGCATTACCGGTTATTCCCTTATTTTCGTCCCTTCTTTCGGCGTTCCCCGTCCATATCGCGCACGATGCGCCGCATGGACAGGATGCCGGCCAGGAACAGGACCGAAAAGAGCGTTCGGAGCGCATGAGAGGCTAAGATCGCTATCTCCCTGGTCTCCGGAACATACCAGAGATCGAAAATTTCCGCCAGGAGAAAACAGACGATGGCCGCGAGATAGAACTTATATGAGACATCGAGCCTCATTTCGACTCGCCACACCACTCCGGCGGTGAAAACGATGGAAAGTAGGAGTGAGACGAAGAGAATCGAGTCGACGATCAATGAAAGCGTTTCCATATCAGCCTGACACCCCCTTCCTTTTTTTCCGGCCGAAAAAGCCGGCACCGATCAGATTCCGCTCAGTGATGTGACGGATCGATTCGGAATAGAGGAGATACTCACGCAAGAACAGTGACAGCCATAAGAGGAGGAGCAGGAGGAGGAGCATGGATATCGTGCCGATACGGCTCAGCAAATCCGGATACGTTAGCATAAGTCCCCCGCCGAAGGACAATATCGGCAACGGCAGAACGGTCACGGGAGCTTCCCGGCTTACCGCATACTTGCCAAAGAAAAGTTCGGCGCGCAGCCGGTACTGCCCCCCGCTCACGTATGGTGGAAGATATATCCGATCGAAAACCGATTCGCCTGACCGTAGCGCGACGTTACCGACGGACGTAGCGACCACTCTGCCCTCATGGTCGATCAACGAATATTTCGCCACCGCCGACGTGCCGGCGTATGCGGGATCAAGTCGGATAATCCGTACTTCGAAAGACACGTCGCGACCCTGATAAACCTCTTCCGAAAGCGGACGGAGGGTATAATCGAGCGGAACCGATTCCGGGGACGTCGTGGCCGGTCGTTCCAGAGAAAGGGTGGGCGCGGTACCCGGAACGGACGGCTTGGGAGTACTCGGCAACGCCGGCTCGGTCTTCGTATCGTCATCGCCGTCGCTCTTATTCTTCACGATACGGAACGTAAGACTTTTTGAAACGGTAACAGAGGGATTGGCGGGATCCGAAGCCGTCACGAATATTGTATGCGTCCCATACGACAGGTTCGTCGGAACCCTGAAGCTCCAGTAGCCGTTCGTATTCGCGAATACGCGCGACGATACGACCACAGAATCGTTTATGAGGAAATCGACCTGTGCGGACGGGATATTCGTCGTCCCGGTTATAGTCGGTTTCCTCGCGTCCGTCTTCGGGATGCCAACGTAATCGGAAATCGCCTTTCCTTGGAAAGAAACTATCTCGACGGAAGGCACGAACACGACGACACATTCGTCCGGCATGACCGCGGCAACCGGATCCGATGTCGCCGAGCCGGGGCTCATGGGGCCGTTTGAAACGACCTCATACGAGTACGTTTCCCCGACAACGACCGTCGTATCGACATATGAAGAGGACCCGAGCCCCGTCACAAGCGGAGCGCCATCGCGCAGCACATCGAACGACTGGGAGTTCTCGTCATCCGCCCAATCCAGCCTCACGGAAAGAGTTCCGGCCGAACATACCGAATCAGCCGTCACGACTGCCTTCTGCGGCGGTCCCAATACCCGACCCGTTATCGTTATGGTGTCGTCGGCAAGCGCGCTCCATTTATGTCGGATATCGGAAACCAGGAACTCCGGGCTGTAGGCGACCGAAAGGACGAGGTACGAGACGAACATCCAAACGGACACACGGACATGGATTCCCGCGACTTTCTTCCACTTGTTTTTTTGCTTCCTTGATTTCATGATTCCATTATACGGAAAAGCGGATAAAAAAGAAAAAAATCCCCTTCTCAGGGGATTTTCAGTCCGAAAGAAAAGTCTCCTCACTTTTTCACGTTGCCGATGATGACGACGATATCCGCCCCCTCCGGAGTCGCCTCGCTGTCTGGAAGAGCGGTTGCGACGGCCCCCCCGAGCAAACCCGCTATGGACGACGCATCCTGCGACCTCGCCCCCGAAAGATCAACGACCGTCACCCCCTCGTAATCTTTCTTGGAAGCGGCGTCCTTGGCGACCACTTCCACCGAATCGGCCAAGCCCGTTGCAAGCTCCTTTTCCACCTTCGTCGTTATCCCGACCGTCGTACTGCCGTTATAGAGCGCCACCTTCGCCTTACCGACCGGCGCAGATTGAATCTGGGCCGCTGCAGCGCCATCCGTCGTCGCCGGCTCCGTCGGCGTCACATTCTCCGAGGGAGACTCGGCTAGCGTCTGGGTGGCGGGTTCGGCCGACGTTTTCTCCGTCTCCGCCGACGTATTTATAGGAGCGACATTCATGACCCTGCCGGTCGATGGGCGGAACAATACCGCCTTCGCCGCCTTTTCGTAGATCAGGACCTTGTCCCCGTTTTCGGCGATCGCAAAAAAATCCTGACCGGACAACTTTCCCTTATCGGTGACGGTCGCCAAAGTGGGCGTCTCTCCGGCCGGGAGCTCCATAAAACGAGAGATGCGGGCGATCAGCTGTCCGACCTCGCTTTCCGCCGGTCTGGCTTCGATCGCCTGGCGGTACGCGATATAGAAATAGATCGCCGCTCCGAGTGCGGCCAACAGAAGGACAGCACCGACGAACCACATCGTCATCCCGGTCTTGTCTTTCCGGCTCGTCTTACCGGAATCCGAAACTTTCGTGATCTTGATACCTGGCTTCGTCTTCACTGCGACGGGAGCCACCTGAACGGATTCATTTTTCTGGAATGTCTTCATCGTGGCAAGCGTTTTCTTCGGTTCGGTTTCCGACTCAAGCGGCGCCTCCGCCGATATGGCATTCGTTTTTTTCTTTTGCGGCATACGTGTTCCGTTTATATTTCTCTTTGAGACCATTATACCCATTACGAAAATCACACGCAAGAAAAATACGCGCCGGGAAGGCGCGTTCCTTTTGATTGTTCATTACCCGGAAGACGGCATCTCCACCTCTCCGGACGAACATTCGTCGTTCCCTAAGGCGAAACACTCAGACCGCCCGAGGTCAGCAATCCTCCCGCATCGATCGACGTTGTGGCAAGATCCGACGCTTCACGTATCGAAGTCGTCGTCGCGTCCGCCGTGCCGGAAGCCTCGCCCTGCGATATTGTCGCGTTTTCCGTCGCCTGCACCTTTCCTGTCGTCTCGCTTCCATCGGTCGTGGCAGCGTGTGCGCTTTCCGATGCGAACAAAAGGTCGGCGATCTTTCCGGCAGCGAGGTCTACCCCGTCAATCGCCGCATCCAAGCCGACTTTCATCGGTTCCGGATACTCGGAATCGGCAAGCCACAAACGCATATCCGCGAGGGATTGCTGAAGCGTCGCGAATGCTTCCAAGAAATTCACTTTCGGTTCCGAGACTCTCTCAACACCTGGGACATCCGACGACGATGCATCCTGTCGTTTTGTTTCGGACGGCTCCGCATCATCACGGACTTCGACGGCATCAGATTTTTTCTCCACCGCTTTCCCGGTCTTTTCGCCATTCACCGTCACGACATACCGTCCGTCCGGAAAATGCCACTTCGTCAGGTCGTCGCTGAATAAGAATTTTCCGTTCGCGCACGACGAACCGGCCGTATAGACGGTCTTCGATGCGTTTCTTGCCTCCGAAAGCCGGATAAGTACGTCGACACCGTTCGAACGACAGTCTCCGGATACCTCGATCCGGTTATCCTCCGTCCGAGTGAAATACGCCGCCTCCGCACGGAACGGGAGAACGAAAACGATTCCGATGATGATGAACTGCATTTTCCGCATATGTATCTTTCTTGGTCGAAATCACCTGAGTCTAGAAATGCACGATGATTGTGATCGCACCGGCAGCGCCGTTACCACCGTTGTTCGTCGTGGCACCTCCTCCACCGCCACCACCGCCCGGCTGTGCGCCGTTGCCGCCGGTTCCCGTGCTGAAGTTTCCTCCTCCCCCGGACCCTCCCAGCGTGAACATACCGGTTGCCGTCGCGGACCCACCCGCGTTGCTACCGCCAGCCTGACCCGCGCCGCCGACACCACCGACGGCTCCGTTCGTCACGGAACCTCCCCCTCCTCCACCACCACCACCGTGTTCCGAGGTCCCACCGGTTCCCGTTCCTGCGGCGTTCTTTCCGCCTCCACCACCGCCACCGCCTTCATAGCCTTTTCCTCCGACAGCTCCGGTCGTCGCGCCCGTTCCACCGCCCGCGCCACCGCCGCCAGGGCCCTGTACGCCGGGATTTCCGTTTGCCGCGACTGCCAGCGATCCCACCGAACCACCGCCACCGCCTCCGCCGCCGCTCCCAGACGAAGCTGCGATTCCGATCACGCCGAATCCCGCGCTGACAAGCGTCCTACCGCCTCCCGTCACGGTCGACGCCGTCGCGGCGGATTTGGTCGCGCCGCCGACACCGCCTTTGCCGACGGTAACCGTCAGAGTAGATGGCAATTCGTATGCATCGAAAACTTTTCTAGAATAGGCTCCACCTCCACCACCACCACCGCCTGCGGCGGTCGCAGCGATACCCTGGCCTCCTGCACCGCCGCCACCGATTGCAATGATTTCCACCGACTGCGCGCCGTACGGCATGACCCACGTATCCGCGGTCGCGTTGGTATTGGTGAATTCCTGTATCTCGACACCCTCGTTCGAGGCTCCGATCTGTTTTTCATCGGCAGGAAGAAGGGCTATGGTCGTATAAGCGTCTACGGCACTGGTCTCCGTCACCGTCGTCGAACTGACCGATCCAGCCGATGCCTTCGCGCCTGTCATGATACCGATACTGCCGCCGTTTCCATCCGCGACACCCGTATCGAATATTTCCGTGACACTTGAAAGGCTCGCATTCGTCCAACCGCTATACATCGTCGATGTCGCCCCGTCGACGGAGTTGGCGAATGCCACGACGACGAGCGAATTGTCTATGGTCGTCTGTCCGCCGCTAGCCGTTCCCGTCACGCTCGCCGTCGATTTCTCGCCGCCAGCGATATATTTGAACGGATCGCCCGTCGTCGGACAACCGCTGAACGCCGCTATGACCGCGAAAGTGTGGTCCCCGGAGTCCGCGACGGTCGGGGCGCTTTCCGATCCGGAATCACGTTTCCAGAACATGGCCAAACGGTTCCCGAGGGCGGTCGCGTTCGTACCGCTGCCGTGCTGTGGGCCGATCTGCGTATATCCGGCCGGTGCCGTCACCGCCTCGTTGTCGGACTGCACGAACAAGATCAAGATATCGTTCGCGACGTGCCCGGCAGGCAGTCCCGGGTTGACCGCGCCGGTTCCAGTAGCCGACGTTCCCACGGCACGGAACACCGGCAACGTGGTATTGATGGACGTGATACCCACGCAATCCGTCCAGTCTGAGTTCTGATAGCAGCGGAACTTGTGATCGTACAGGTTATAGTACATCTTTCCTTCCGCTCCGGCCGGATTTCCCGAGTCACTCTTCGTATCGAAAGCCAGGAGATCGGGCGTCGTCGACCCCGTAAGGCCGCCCTCACCGATCTGCACGGTTCCGGTAGTGCCGGTTCCGGCTGCCTGCAGTTTGATACCGGCCGTCCCAGAACTGATGTTCACCGCGGTTGCTCCGGTGGCGTTTCCGATCGTAACGGTCTTGGCATTGGCACCGGTGCCGATATCAAGGTTGCCCGTCGTACCGGAGTCGATCGTCAGACCCGTCGCAGCGGCAGATGAGAGCGTCACCGCGCCCGCGCCGGTATAGGAACCTCCCGCCTCGACAGAGACCGACGCGACACCGGTCCCCGAGTTTGTTATGGAAAGCGTACTGTTCGAGGCATTGTTCATATCGATCGTATTCGTCGTCCCGGCGAAGGCGATGCCGGTCGTAACGCTCGAGCCGATCGAAATGCCCGTTCCCACGGTGCCGGAAATGTCGATGCCTTTCGTGATGGTCCCCGCCGTTCTCAGGATGCTTATGGCATTCGTAACCGTGCCTGCACCGGTCTGCTCGAACTGGAGTCCGTTAGTCAGCGTGCCGGACGCGATGGAGTTCGTAATCTTCTCCGCCGCCGCACCGCCCGTATCCTGGTTCTCGATCGTAAACGAGGTCGCTGTCGCGAGTTCCGCCAACGTGAAGATGACGTTCCTTCCGGTCGTCGTCGTTATGGTGTTACCGCTAGTGGTATTATAAGCGGTTTGAAGCGTCGTACTGCCAGATCCCGCCGCAATCCACGACATCACGCCCTCGGTCGTTGACGAGAGCACATACCCGTTCGACGCCGGAGCTCCGGTCGGGAGGGTATAGGTAATGTCGGCACTCTGGTCCCCTCCCTGGAAGATCGTGTAGTAGCTAGGTGTGGTGCCACCTTCGAGAATGCCCAGGGTTCCCGCAACGCGGGTATCCCCACCCGACGGCGTGATCGTGAGGTCTCCACCAGAGGTCGTCTGGAAGTCGGTATAGACCGAGCCGTCGGTATAGGTGAGGCGCAGTTGCGGATTGGAGGTGTCGAGGACGTCGAGACGACGGTCGGGGGAGGAAGTGCCAATACCGGCGTTGCCACCGTCAAGAACGGTCAATACTTCGGTCGCGCCGTCGAAAAGATTGAGAATGTCGCCAGTACCATACTGTGTCACTGTAAAGGCGGTATTGGCACCGTTGGCATACACCGATCCCGCTCCCTGCGAGAGAATACCACCCGGACCGACAGACAGTCCCCCGTTCACCGAGAGGTTCTGCGCCACTTGGGCATTGCCATTGACGGAGAGGAAGCCGGTCTCGGTTTCGCCGGCGACGAGGGCATGGGTATCGGTACCGCCGATGTCGATGACTTGGAGGCCTGCGGTAGAATCGGAAACATAGGCATAGCGGCCGGACACGGCGATGCCGATTGCTTCTCCGCTCGTATTATAGGTACCGACAAGGGACGGGCTTGCGGGATTGGATATGTCGATGACTTGGAGGCCTGCGGTAGAATCAGAAACATAGGCATAGCGGCCGGACACGGCGACACCTTGTGCATATCCGCTCGTATCGTAGGTACCGACAAGGGACGGGCTTGCGGGATTGGATATGTCGATGATGTGGAGGCCGGAACCCACATCGGCAACATAGGCATAGCGACCGGACACGGCGACACTGTATGCAGTTCCACTCGTATTGTAGGTACCGACAAGGGACGGGCTTGCGGGATTGGATATGTCGATGATGTGGAGGCCTGAGCTATGATCGGCAACATAGGCATAGCGACCGGACACGGCGACGCCGATTGCGTCTCCACTCGTATCGTAGGTACCGACAAGGGACGGGCTTGCGGGATTGGATATGTCGATGATGTGGAGGCCTGCGGTAGAATCGGCGACATAGGCATAGCGGCCGGAGACAGCGACACTGTATGCATATCCGCTCGTATCGTAGGTACCGACAAGGGACGGACTTGCGGGATTGGATATGTCGATGATGTGGAGGCCTGAAGCGGAGTCGTCAACATAGGCATAACGGCCGGACACGGCGACACTGTATGCAGTTCCACTCGTATTGTAGGTACCGACAAGGGACGGGCTTGCGGGATTGGATATGTCGATGATGTGGAGGCCTGCGGTAGAATCGGCGACATAGGCATAGCGACCGGACACGGCGACACCTTGTGCATATCCGCTCGTATTGTAGGTACCTGTCAGTGTGGGATTCGACGGCGCATCCACACGTAGCGTGCCACCCTTGAGGTGAAAACGGTCGGATGGAGCGGTGGTATTGATCCCCACATATCCGCTCGACTTGTCGAGATACAGATCGTCGGTGAAGAAGGCGATGTCGCCGTTGGTCGTAGCATCGGTGCCGAAAGAGAGAATGTTCGTCGAGGCATTGTAACCGATGGTGCCTTCGTCAGTTGTGGAGGCGCCGATATGGATCGTGTCGCCGTCGAGGTAGAGGTCACCCCATCGGGCGGTATCGGAACCGAGGTTGTAGGTGCCGGAAGTGCCTCCCGGGAGAAGATTGCCGACAAGTGTCATATCTCCGCCCGACGGCGTGATCGTGAGGTCTCCGGCAGAGGTCGTCTGGAAGTCGGTATAGACGGTCCCATCGGTATGTGTGAGGCGCAGTTGCGGATTGGACGCGTCGAGGACGTCGAGCATATGATCCGGTCCTGTCGTCCCGATGCCGAGTGCCGTGCTGATATATGATGTGCCGCCAACAACACTGAACCGGTGGGCGAGCGCCTGTCCGTCTCCGAGTAAGTCGACCGTCCCACTGGTGCCATTAAAGAACATGCCGAAATCCTCGTCTCCGGAATATCGAAAGGCATAGTCATTAGCGCCGACCAGATAGTCAGCGGTACCGGTAAAGGAAAGGTCCCCGTCAACATCGATACCCGTATAGTTCGTGACGTCGCCAAAATGAGCGTCGCCAATGACATCGAGGGTGGCAGCCGGGGTGGCTGTGCCAAGGCCAAGGGAATCATTCGCATCGTCCCAAAAAAAGTTCGCGTTATCCTGAGCAAGAATACCAGCCGATCCGGCGAAAAGGATTGAGCCCTGCGTAGCGCTCGTAATCGTGCCACCGATGCTCATGCCGCCCGATCCGCTCCCGATACAATCCGCCCAGGCCGAACCCTGATAACAACGGAATTTATTGTCGTACGTGTTGTAGTACATCGCTCCCTCGAAACCGGCGGCGGGATCCCCAGTCGTCGACTTCACGTCAAGACCGAAATAGTCCGGTGTCGCAGATCCGGATCCGCCCGAGCCTACCTGCACGATACCCGTTGTTCCTGTTCCGGCAGACTCGAACGTCAATGTCCCGGACGTCGTCGAAAACGAGGACGCGGCGCGACCCTGAATCGCAAGCCCTTCCCCGGTTGCAGCATCAATATCCGTCGTTGCCCCGGAAAATACCAGTCCCGTGGAGCCGATGGTCTTGTTCGTGAGCTGTTCCGATCCGGCGAGCGTCGCCAGCGTCCCCGTCGTCGGAAGCGTAAGGCTGGTCGAGGCGGTCGTTGTCAGCGTAAGGGGATAGGCTCCGGAAGTCGTGAACGCGTCGGCGAATGAGACCGTTTTCCCGTTCGCGACGGTCAGCGTTCCCGTCGTATCCGTCACGGTCAGTCCCGAAACCTTTTCCGCGTTGAAGGCATAGGGAACGGCAGTGAATCGGATACGCGGGCTCATTTCGCCGTTGCCGTTAAACTCGACCGTGAGGTAGATGTTGTCCGTGTTGAAGTCGATAGACCCGGGAAACGATGTATGCGTTCCGAGCGCGACCTGGAATATGCCGTCCGTAACGCCGACCTGCGACGTGCCCGAGTTCCATGTCTCCGTCCAGATCGCCGATCCGCCGGATGAGGCCGTATAGACGCGAAATATCATGTTGTAGTTCCCGTTCGCAACGTTCGTGCCGTCGGTATTGACCACTTTGCCCTGAAAATTGATCTGACTGTTGATTCCAGTAGCCGCCAAGGCCTCCTGAGAAAACGAAAAAATCCCGAGAATCACGAGAATTCCGGAATACAAGGCAATTTTTGAAATGTGTTTTGTTTTTCCCTCCAACATAGCTGCCGCAAAAAGAAAACGGGTGCCCGGAAAAGGAATCCGGGCCACCCGTTCATATATCTCTAGAGACAGTATACAGCAAAAAAATCCTTTGGTCAAGCCTCAAATCAGGTTGACTTACTCAAATCGGACAGAAGAAAGTCTTTTTGCATTCATAAAAAGTGCGTCTACTTCTTTTTGAATCCTTTTCTGACGAAATTTGGCTTGAATCAGAGATTATTTCCGGTATCAAAAACGCATCATCACATTTAAAAAATTATGTATTCATGGAACGTTCCTATTGGTTCCATCGGATGCTCCGCACGAGCGCTTCGGCCTCGGCATCGACTTTTGCATCTTCCGCGCCGGGAGCACCCAGCGTAAGGGAAACCATTTTGTCCCCGTGTCGCATAAAGCACGTCTTCTCGAATGTCCCCGTGTCGACGGACGTGAACGATGTTCCCTGCATCCCGTCAAAATCGAACGAATCCATCCGGTAACGATCGGGATTCTGCCGTCGCATGGTATAGTCCGGATCAGCATCCGCGCTCTTTGAGGGCAGAAATCGCACCGTCAAGCCGATTTTTTTTGATAATGCCGACGTTTCACTCAGATAGGCGCTTTCCAAAATAACGGCGCCCTCTCGCTCATCCGTATCATGCGTCTTGACCACGTAATCACCGCCATGTGTGAACGAAACGTACTTCCCTGCAAATTCTTCTTGTGGTTTTTGGACCGCCGTTTTGGTATCCGAAGTTGCCAATGTGCTCTTTTTGGTATCTCGCGACGGCTGATTCGCAAAAAAGTAGAGGAAGACGGCACCGCAAATACAAAGAACTACCAGAAAAATGGTCACGAGACGCTTTGCTCGACCGGGCTTGACGTTTGCTTCGCTCATACGTTTTTTGCGCGCAGATAACGGAACGTAAGCATGGATAGTACTACAATGACGGCCATTGCCAGTGCGAAGATGGGCGGTATGTAGATATAATCCGATATATTGCTGTCGGTTGAATCCTTTCCGTCATACCGGTAGCCGATCGTCACGGTGTATCGGCCGGGGATGAAAGGCGTTTCCACACGCATCAGGTTCGCCGACAGCTTCCGGAACGCCTCCGGCAGGACGATACCAGACTGCTCATTGATAACCCCGCTCCGCACGACACGACCGAGAGGATCTGTGATCTTGACCGTTCCGCGCGGTATGACATGCACGTTTCCGATATTTTGAAACCGAAGCGTGACCGACGATGGAAGTGTGAAAAGCGACTGCGGATACTCCCGACCATCAAGCCGCATATCGTATACCTCGCCGCCGACTTTACGGACGAACAGGAGCGATGCCATGGACGGGTCGAAGGCGACATTCCGGCGCGTTTCAGCGGAGACACCCGGCCCTTCGGATTTCAGATAAATCGCCCCGTAATGACCCCCGGGTGACAGGGAATCCCTGTTTTCGACATACCCCCTGACGGTCTGGGTCTCGCCGGCCTTGATAAGGAGCGTATCGTTCTCAAGTTGCACCCAGGAAGCGAGTGCATACTTCAAAGAATCCGATGATCCCAGAAAGGCGACGCCGCCCGTCTCGTCGAGCGCGCCGAAATCGAGCACTGAAACGCGGAATTCCGCGATCTGTTGGGAATTATTCGTCACGTCGATCGCGAAGGAAACCCTTTCCTGACTCTTTTGGATGTCTATTTCCCGATAGAACGGACTGATAGTGAATCCGGATGCGGGAGCCGACTCGGCGAAACATCTTGAAAATGGAAGGGGAAGGAAAAGCCCTGCGAGCAGTACCGACACTGAAAATACATGCTTCATATCGTTTGATCATTCTTCGACGCATGTACGGATCCGAATCCGCCGTTCACCCCGCGTCGATATCTTCAAGTATACCAGTGACAATCAAATCGGCTACGTAGATAGCCGATCTGATGTGTCGCGACGACTCTTACACGGTGTTATTTCTTCTTCTGTCCCGTTCCGCTTCCGGTGCCCGACTTCCCGCCGGAAACACGCCGCAGTCGGTTCCAGAAATTGAGCAGGGCCGATCTCAATCCGATGAGGACGAGCAGGAGTATCACCAGCGATCCACCGATCAGTCTCCACGGTATGACCCAGAAGGAGGCCTCAGCTTCGATCGGTACGTCCCGACGGCCGTCGTCATACACCATGACCATCTTCGCGGTATATTTTCCCCACCGCAGTTTCGCGGCATCTGCCCAGTTCCAGTTCAGTTCCTGAATCGGATTCCCTTTGGAATCTTTCGTCTTCACTCCGTTCTCTTCCTTAAAAACGTATTTTGGGAAACCGTCACTCCAAGCCGATTGAAAATCACGCGGCGAGTCCGGAAGTATGGAGCCCTGTGTATCGTTGACGTTGAGCGTGGCGACATCCTTCCCGCCCTGATCGCTGATGAAGATGTTCCCGTGTGGAATCACATGGACATCACCGGTATTCCTGATTCGGACATCGAATGTCGCCGGCAGAAACTCAAAGATGTTCTTGTCAACGGAGAACGAATCAAGATTCAACTGCTTCTTCGCGTTCGGTACGTCGGCGGTCAGCAATACAAGCGTTGCCGTGCCCCCATTGAGAACCGCTTGCCGATCTCCGGCACCGACCTGCTGATCCGCCCGGAAAAAGACGATGGCGTAGTAATAGTCGAACGCCGCCGTCGACGGGACATTGAACGTCGCGGTGACGGTCTTCCACTCGTTCGGAGTCAGTGTGAACGTCGGATCGGAAAAGGTGACCCAATCGAAATAGCTGTCCGAAGGCCCGCGCTCCACCAACTGCGCTACGCCGGTATCCGAATCCGCCTTGAACTTCATCAGAATCACCTTGAGATTCTCGTTCAGATTCCCGTCATTCTTAATCTTGATAGGCGCGGACACCGACGATCCCGGCGCCACCTTCAGATTGATTGGCAATGGCGATGTGGTCAGACGCAGTTCGCCGGTTGATTGTGCCTGAGAGGCAATCGGGTAGAAGCAAATAAGAGACGTAACGAGAACCCCGACTGTTCCGATTCTTCGGAAGAAGTTTTGGATCATAGGGATGATATCTGTAATGCCCCAATTATACACCATTTTTCGTTATTAAAAAGCCCCGGACTTCTCCGGGGCCTTAGAGGCCTTCAGGCTTTAGAATTGTCCGGCAGCAACTACCGTCAGCGTATCCGTATAGTCGTTGGCCGGTGCCTGTGTGCTTTTCGCGATAGCTCGTGGAATCATCGTTATCGTATCCCCTGCTGAAACTGTCGTCGAGGAAGCCATCGGTCGAAAAGACGTGGACAATGCTCCGGCATGACCCGTCGTAGCCCCGTTGTATTCCGTAGCCGCAGTCGTACTGCCGCCGCTTACGGTGACACCGAGTCCGAACGCGCCGTTAGCCGTCAGTGTCGCCAGATCGTAATTCGAACCGACAGCGCCCGGAGCGGGAATATTGGTACTTGCACCAGCCGAATTCAGCGTTCCATTATTTGCGTCCTGCACCCAGGCCGTATATCCGTTCCTCGCATTGGTCGTAACCGAGACGACGGGAGTCGGACTGGCATTGAC
This sequence comes from Candidatus Moraniibacteriota bacterium, assembly GCA_013334245.1. GTDB lineage: Bacteria > Patescibacteriota > Minisyncoccia > Moranbacterales > UBA1568 > JAAXTX01. The sequence continues at coordinate 55,745 of JAAXXZ010000002.1, read as the reverse complement.
TACGGATGTACCGATACTGGAGAACGAGGTAGAAGTCTGTGAGAGACTGAAGGTAAAGGTTGGATTTACCGTACCGGTAATCAATACCTGATCGTTGGCGATGATTGAAAGCGCATATTGTGAGGAATCCGTAAGCGTCGGACCGGTATTATGCAGCTCGATAAGACCCAACTGATCCACTCCGGCAGCTGACGTCGTCAGTGCCGTCGAATCTGCCCACGTGAAGCAATATGTCGTACCGGTATTGAGCGTCTGTGCAGCATAGGTCCACGTGACCTTTTGCCCGGAAACTGTCACCGTGGCCGATGCTATTCCCGGCCATGCAGTCGTTCCTGTTGGGATATTGGAACCGGTTGCCGCCCATTTCGATGCCGTCGAACTGACGATATAATTCGTAACGGCAACGGTCGGAAAAGTGACTGCGACATCAATATTCGTTGTCGTTGCGGTCGTCGGTCGCGCGCACACCAAACCCGTAGTCGCGGTCGCGGTCTTCAGTCGATCCAGACGTACGTATGCCTGCGTAAGACCGGAAGCTTTCGCGTTCTGAATCATCACGATCGGCGCCACTATCGCCACGAGGATGGCGACCACGCCGATTATCGAGACGATTTTCTTTCCTTTGAATTCCATACTCGTTTGCGACTTTGCGTTTCGGAAATCTTGGTGAAATTATAGCACTTATTTCGACAAGCGTCCAAAACCGTCGCTAAGAATCATTTGAGTCACATCGATCAGAAACTACCCGCTGCCACTATCGTCAGCGTTTCCGAATAATCGCTTGCGGCGGGTGCGATCGAGGACGGCTTCGCCTTGAAATTGAACGATCCGGCTGCGCCGACCACAGGTCCCGCGCTGGTGAAAATGGTCCGCACGTTCGTATCGGTGATGCCAACGATATCACTCCCCTGATTGTAAAGCGTCGCGATCGTGAACGGGCCACCGGATGTCTGGGTCGCGGAAATCCCCTGTGCGCCGAATCCTTCGGACAGCGACGAGAGGTTTCCGGACACCGCGGCGATCGTGTAACTGACGCCGGCACTCCGCAAACCAGCATTAGCACCGGATAGGTATACCTGTCCCCCGTTCGCCCCGTTCGTATTCATGGTGACGTTGACCTGATGAGGACTCGTATTGACCGATCCGGGAACCATGACGCCGAAATCGACGGAAAACGGCGGGCTCGATTGCGTATCGGTCGTGATACCGAAGGAAAGCGTCGGATTGACGGTGGCCGCGCTCGCAGTCGGACCGTATCCGGTTTCCGTGAATTTGCCGTGCATGGCCTTGGCCTTCACCTGGTACGTCGTATTTGCGGTGAGTCCGATAACATCGATACCCGTTGCGCCGCCCCAGGCCGCATAGGTCTGATAGTCGGAAAGCGTGAGCGTGGCACCGACCGTATGGTCGCTTTTCACGTAGTTCGTGGTCGCAAAACCGTCCGTGCTGATGGCGATCGCAAAGAGTGCATCGCTCGCGTTGCCGGACGTATTGATGACGAGATGGAGCTTGTTGTAATAATTGCTCGGATTCGTGAACGTCGGGGCAGCCGGCACATCCGCCTGCTGGGCAAACGAAAGCCCGGCGCCCAGAGAATAATTCGCTCCAACCAGATTGCTCGCTCCGGTCTCACCGGTCATGGCGTCCAGCGCGTAATTCGCCGACGTCGCATTCTCCTCCCCTCCGCTTCCGAATCCGTATCCCTGCAGCTGATAATTCGCACTCGCCGGGAAAACGAATACGAACAACGCACACAGCCGATACAGTGCGCCGATCTGTCGGCGTTTGACATGGAATACTTCAGACATACTCGTTCCCTTTTCCGTCGCCAATTCAGCCAATATAGGCCGCGACCTTCCCAGCCAGTTCCTGAACCGACACGTTCGCCTTGACGAGGTAGTCTATCGCGTGAAGCTCTTTCATACGACCCATTTCACGGTCATCGCTCAGATTCGAAAGCACAGCCACTCGTATGTCTTTCAGGTGTTCGTCCGCCCGCATCTCCGTCAACGTATCAAACCCGTCCTTTATCGGCATAATAATATCGAGCAAGACGACGTCTGGCCGTTCCTCGCGCATCATCCGAAGCGCCTCTTCGCCGTTTTTCGCCAATCTGACCGAATATCCCTCCGTCGTCAGCTTCTTCTCATAGATTGCAGAGATAAACTCGTCGTCTTCGACGACTAACACATTTCCTTTCGTTGACGCCATACGCGTTCTTGGAATACTTATTTCGACAAAATTATGCCCTGTCGCCTTGCGCCGCTTCACTCACCCTTCCACGAAAAGACCGCTTTGATTCATTTTGCCTTACGCTTCCCATGTTTCGAAGCCGACAGATCGGGAACCTCGACGTAAAACGTCGTACCGACGCCCTCCTCGCTCTCAAACCAGATCCGACCGCCCATCCCGTCAAGAAATGACTTCACCGCCGAAAGCCCGATTCCGGCACCCTCGCTTTCCTTCAGTACGGCATTCGTCGCCCGGAAGAATTTCGAGAATACGCGGTCCTGTTCGCTCTTCGGTATCCCTATGCCGCTGTCTGCGACGCTCACGAGGAAATATCCGTCCTTACGTGACGTCACTATCTCCACCGACCCTCCCTTGCGACTGTATTTCACGGCATTCGAAACGATATTTCGCACGACCTCCAACAATCCGGCGCGTGGGACGACCATGGCCCCACCCTTTCCCTCGGAATGCAACGACATTTTCGTTCCGATCCGTTTCGCCTCGGAACGCAAGCCGTCCACCACTTCCGCCACGATATTGGCCGGATCGACGCACTCGGGCATTTCCGTGCGGATCACCTGGTCCAACCTTGACTCATCGATAAGTCCGTCAATGAGGTACGACATCTGACGGCTGCTTTCGTGGATCTTGGTCAACTCTTTCCGGACGGATTCGGGAACGTCTTTCTCTTCGAGCAGCAACTCGAGTCCCCAGCGGATGCCGGTAAGCGGAGTACGAAGCTGATGAGCCGCGACCGAAAGAAAGTCATCACGGAGGGCTTCCGTCTGCCGGTCCCGGCTCGCGTCTTCCAACGTCACGATGCAGCCGATCGCCACCCCCTCCGCATCGCGTATCGGCGCGGCCGTATACGTGACGGGAACTTCCTCCCCATCCCGACGGGTAATGACGATACGGGTCGCGCCGCCCCGATCCGACCGATTTTCATCGATAGCCTCCTCGACTATTCTCGCACAGCCCGGCGTACGATTATGTTCGAACGAAAAGCAGAATATCTTCGAATAATGGCTTCCTTCGGTGTCGGACACCGGATATCCCGTCAGATCTTCCGCCGACTTGTTCATGAATACGATTCTTCCTTCACGATCGGTCGCGAATACCCCGCTGCCGATGGAGCGCAGGAACCGTAGCACTCCTTCGGCGCGCTCCTTCTCCTTCAGGATTTCAATATTCGTCTTTTCGAGAACCGATGCCTGAGCAAGCAACTCTTCCTGATACCGCTTTTCGGGAGTGACGTCCCGCTCGACCCCGACAAAAAAACTCACGTCTCCCTTCTCATCGAGCAACGGAAAAATTCCCGCGTCCACTATATACTGCCGTCCATTTTTCCGTTTGTTCGTAATCTCGCTGAAAAACGGCTTCTTGAGGGTTTTTATGGTTTTCCAGAGATCCTCATAGAATTCGATCGGCATCTGCTTCCCCCACAGTCGCGGCGTCTCACCGAACATCTCCTCCGCGGTATATCCCGTTGTCCTTTCGACGGCATCGTTGGCATACAGGATAAGACCGTCGATATCCGTTATCACCGTATGGATAGGACTATTGTCAACAGCCATGCGGAACTTCCGAAGCTCCTCGGCCTCGTACCGATATTTCTCCTGGATTTCAAGCGTATCCTCCAGAACATTCATGATGGCACGCTCGGTATTCCGAAGGGTCCTGTTGCGGGATTCCAGCTCAGCAAGCGATACGACGTCCTCGACATCGCCACTGTTCACATCATCGGATATTACCAATTTTTTGTCTGAGTTTTTTGCGACAGACACGGCATCGAGCGACCGGGGGGACATCCTTCGCCCCGAAGCGCCGACTTTTGTCGTTCCTGTTTCCATATGAGTGCTCACTTTTCCGATCTTCCCGACTTCTTACGTGACATCGCCGCGCCCATTTCGTCCAGCTCCTTGCGCAGACGCTTCACTTCCTCCTTGAGCTCGACCATACGAAGCTCGCGGCTGATCATGACCGCGTTCAGTTTTTCGACTTCCTCGATACGCTCCTCACGCTTCATCTCCACGGCATGCCGGTCCTGTATATCAAAACACACACCCACATACCCGAGGAACTCCCCGAGTGCGGCATAGTATGGCACGCCGTTTCCCAACATGTACCGATATTCGCCATCATGCCGCCTCAATCGGAACTCCGTGCGGAACGGCCGCCTCTTCTCGAATGCCTCACGATACGCGGCAACGGCCTTCTCCCGATCGAGAATGTGGATATCCTGCATATATCCCTCCCCGATCACGTCATCGAACTCTCTTCCCGTATATTCAAGCCACCCCTTGTTCAAATATGTGAACAGCCCTGTTTTGTCCGACATCCAGATCATGATAGGGGTCGTATCGGCGATCGTCTGAAAACGCCGTTCGCTCTCCTCGCCGCGCAACTTCGTCTTGCGCAATACGTCGACCATCTCGTTGATTTTTTCGGCCAGCTGTGCGATCTCATCGTCTCCAGAAATTGAAATATGGGGAATCTTCGAGCCTCCGGAAAGCCGTATCTCGGAAACGACCTCCGACAATTGTTCAAGCCTCGCGAGGACCTCACGACGCAGAAGCGAGGAGAGCGAGAAGAAAAACAACAGGCCTATCGCCGCGAGCAGGAAAGCGAAAACGTACAAGGTCCGCATACCCTGCTGATGCATGTCCCGGGAAATCTCCATCCGAAACAGCAGTCCCGGCTCACCGTATACGTCCGGCATCAGCCCGAACACGGCAAGAGTCTCATCGTTCAGCTCTGTGACCGTTACGGGCCGGTCCGCGGAAAGCCCGGCTTTGGCCTGGGAAAATTCGCGTGAAAGCCTCGGATCACGGAACGATGCGACTGAAAACGGAAAATGGATGATACCCGTAAAATCCTTCTGCCACTTCTTATCAAGATAACTGACAAAAACGATCGTACCCTTCGCAGGCCCCTCACCGTCGCTTTTCACGACAGGCTGAGACGCGACCATGACGGGCCCATCATCGAGATTGAGCACGCCCTTCTTCGCACTCTTTACATCCTCGTGGCTGACGAGGAAATCCCCCTTCCGAAGGTGCTCCTCCAAGCCGCGCGGCAACGACATCTCGGTCCCGGTCTCGGGGTCGATACTGAGAGATTGGACGATCCGCCCTTCATCATTGACGAAGATCATCGACTCGATGCCGAGAATCTTCAACGCCTCGTTGTTCACGTTCGACTTTATGTAGTCCGGATCCGAATCCTGTATGAACTCATACGAGTCGTCCCACTGGGCCCAATCGGCCAATTTCAGGTTCAGCTGATCGATCTGGCTTGAAAGAAGCTCCGTCGCGCGATTAGCTTCCTCGTTTGCGCGGGAAACCTCTTCCTGTCCGAATCCCTTCATGAGAAAGTAGGAGGTCACGAGGAACATGACCGTCATCGTCACGGCAACGATGAGACTTACCAAAAAAAAGACCCTGTTCCGGATGATCCTCATAGTTGTGTATTGACGCTTATCGAACGTTTATTTTCCGAACACGACGACGACAGGAGTTACCGACGTCTCGCTGTTTTTCAGATCGGCGGCTTTCACGCTGACAGAGGGATATTTCACGGAAAGCGTTTTTCTCACCGCCTCGGCGGCCTCTTCATTCCCCTCTTTCCGATACACGACCAACCCAGAATAGTCACCAGAAGAGTTGCCCGTCGTCGTCCTCGAAAACCCGTCGGACTTCAAGATGTCGGCGATAATCGCCGCGGAACCTTTCGGGGCACCGCCATTGAGTACGGATATGGCAACCGAGTCTTTTTTGAAAGACGCGTCCTCGATCTTTTTTTCCGTTATGGGCGCCTCTTCCGCTTTTGATGTCTCCTTCGCGTCTGTGGGAGTCTGATTCTCGTTCGCGATAGACGCTATCGAGGCGCCTTCCGTCGCATCCGAGCCTGCCATGCGATACGCGATATACACGAAAAAAGCCGCGACGCCGACAACAAGGACGGCCACCGAGAACATGACGGTCTTCCCGAGTAAATCATCCCGTCGGCTTTCCCGATACATACCCGGTTTCGAGACGGTGTTTCGTGTATCCGCCGCAATCTGTTCCTCACCCTTTTTCATATGATTCCGTACGACGTTTATTCGTCCTTGAACCTTCTCCATGCGATGGCGAGCAATGCGAGCAATGCCGCCCCGGAAACGACGACCCGCAACCGATCATCCATATCCGACCAGTATCGCAGAGAACCGAAAATCAGCGCGATCACACCGCCCAGGGACAATCCCGAGGAAACCGTTCGGGCGGCTGTAAGAAAAGAACTGCCAAGCAACAATGCCGCGCCGGCAATGACGAAGACGATGAACAGGTTGCGATTGTAGAGCGAATTCGCCGTCTCGAAATCCTTCGAACAGGTGAACTGCTCGTTGCAGTACGCCGAATCGGACCCCTTTCCCTCCAAAACAGGCCCCGATGTCCCCGATTCATTCCACTGCCCACCGATCGACAGGCAGGATTCCTGATCCGAAACGGGCTTCACCACCTGCGACTCGGGACAAAAATCCGTATACGTCGGTTCCAGATAGAATACGCGCACCAGGTACGCGAGAAAGACATTTATGAGTATCGCTATCCCGATAACGACCGCGACGCGCACCAAAGCGGCGCTTCCGGAGGAAACTCCCGGACTTTTCTTTTCGTTCGTTTCGTTCTGCATATTCGTGATAACGATACGTCAAGTATACCACAAACGATGCAAGTAAAAAAAATCGGACGCCGCTATGGCATCCGAAATGGTTCGTCATGATATCGAGTCGCGTTTCCGCGGCTGTATCGTCCCCGGCTTGTGCTCCGGCGGCGCGTACACGGTATGAAGCTTCATCATGGCATCGGTCGAGGAGTTGATGATGTTGTGCCGCATTCCCGCCGGAACGATGACTACGTCACCCACTTTGACGTCATGTGGGACGCCATCGAGAACCGCCTTTCCCTCACCAGCCTCAAAATGAAGAAGTTGATCGTGATCCGCGTGAATCTCCTCCCCGATCTCTTCTCCAGGCTCGAGAGACATAACCACGAGCTGCATTTTCGGACCGGAATAGAGAACTTCGCGATAATTGACATTGCCAAGCGTCTTATCGGCGATATTTCCCAAAAAATATGTCATATGGTTTCGGAACGGATTATTGATTCAGTATACCATGCCCTTCAAGACCGATTTTCGACCGTCTCCAGCCAGGACTTGCCTTTTCCGCGCCTTTACGCTATAATGGCCCTGTAAGTTTTCTTTTTGGTTTTTCCCACCCGGCTTGCCGGCAAGGGAGCGCGTTAAGGCCATTCGACCTGAGGCGCGCCAGAAGAAGGTCGTCTTACGCGTAAATTCAGGATTCTATCGAAGATATGGCAAAGAAGCTTTACATTGGCAATCTTTCCTACAACACGACTGATGAGGGACTCCGCGCCGCTTTCCAGCAGGCAGGAACCGTCGTCTCGGTTGCAGTCATCATGGACAAAATGACGGGCCGCTCCCGCGGTTTCGGTTTTGTCGAGATGGAAGATGCCGATGCCGACAAGGCTATCGACATGTGGAACGGAAAGGAACTCGACGGACGTGAGCTCGTGGTCAACGAGGCCCGCCCGCTTGAGGATCGCCCGCGCCGCGACGATCGCCCGCGCTACTAATACGGTAGTCGGAAAAAAAGACCCGCTTCGGCGGGTCTTTTTTTGTGTTCGCGTTTATGCGAATCTCGACAGGAGAACCAATGAAACGAGAGCGAATGCGACCCCCATCACCTCCTGCCAGACGAGTCGCTCATGGAATTGCGCCACTCCGAGAAAGACGAGGAGAACGGCACAGGTTACCGCGTATAGCACGCCGAGAACCGAGAGTTTCACATAGCGCATGACGAAGAACCAGCCTACCGCTGTCAGCGCGTAAATCGTGGCGCCCAGCAACAATGATCGCCATCCCCAAAAGCCAGGTGCCTGTGAAGACCTTTTGACAAGATAGTCCGCCCCGACGGTGATGAAGGACAGCGCTACTCCGACAAGGATCGGCAAGGTGGCGGGACTCATACGATAGAATGACATCAGTTGAGAAGCGAGGACAGTTCGGAAGGCTCGAAGGCGAGACTATCCGGATGCGACGCCCGTAACGCCGACTCGGAATTGAACCCCCAGGAAACGGCCAGCGATCTCATTCCGGCTCCGCGCGCGGCTTCCACATCACGAACCTCGTCGCCAACGTACCATGCATCGTTTGGCAGTGCCCGCAGCTGTCGCATGATGTTTCGCAGCGGTCTCGCTTTTCCGAAAAGGCTTCGTTCGGAATGTATTGTTTCGAAACAATCGTAAATTCCGTCACGGTTCAGGAGATTCTCCACGTTCGATCGACTGTTCGACGTCACGATCGCCAGGGTGTGTCCACTCTCACGGAGATCTCGGATCACATCGACGATTCCCTCGAACAGGGGCACCCGCGGAGACGCTTTTTGGAAATATCCGTGAAACTTGCTCGCAAGAAACAGGACTTTCCACATGGATATGTCCAGTTTCGCGATTACGTCGCGCATGGAAAAATTCCGAAGTTCTTCGGTTTCCTCCGGACTGAAATCGAAGCCCTCACTGCGGGCGAATTCGACGAAAACCGGAAACGTGTCCGCTATCGTCCCGTCGAAATCGAATATGATCACTTTCTTGTCCATAAGCCATTATTATTGCTGAGAGTGTATCAGTTCATACGGATCCATCCAGTCCGACATCTGTCGAACGGTCGTCACATACCCGCGTATGTCGACGATGTCTCCCCTGTGTATTCCGAGATGGAGGTGCTTCCGCTCCCCATCCGTTTCCAAAGAGTATCCCGCTCCAAGATTTCCTAGGAAATCACCGGCGGCAATCGGTTCCCCAACCTTTACCCGGATACTTGAAAGTCGTAGATGACCGTATACGACCGTTATCGGCCGCCCATCGTATGCGCACGATTGGACCGCGACGCCACCGTAACCGCTTGCAGAGCGTTTCATAAGCAGTGTGCCGTCGCAGATTGCCGATACGCCCACGTCAGTATCCGTCTCATCCGGAAAGACTTCGAAATCCGTTCCCGTATGATACCCCGAAAACCGTTCCGGTTGAACCGGCGACGCGGCTTTCGTGATAAAGATGCCGAACGGCTTTTTCGTCACGCGTTCGTTCGCGAGCGCGAACGGCGGGACGAAGTTTGAACCGTCCCCCGATTCCGACGTCACCGACGAAACCTGATCCGACTCCGACAGGCCGTTCATCCGTACATTCGAAGTCGAACCCGGTGATACCGGAGTTTGATTCGGAACCGTTGGCTCGGACGGCTTACCAAAAAGAACGACGGCTGCCGTGAAAAGCAGGAACATGACGGTGAGAAGGATAGGAATGGATTTCGGAATCTCGCGCATAAACATGACGGATCGATACCGGCATCATAGCATACGGGAGATGCGCGTACTTTCCTCTAACAAAAAGCCACCCTTATTCCTTCAGGATGGCTTTCATAAACTCTGTGCACTGTGGCTCGACCGACTCCTGCATCACGTCCGGCAGCCGTATGAAGGTACCGTTCACCAACAACCGCTCCTGAAATATCCTCGACGTTCTCCCTATATGCCCCCGTCCGTAGGTCAGGAACCGGAACAGGGCGTCCAGGAACATATCACGTATCTCTTCCGACATGTCCGATATGTCGACCGAGAGCAGAAATTCGCTCTCGAGCGATTTATCCGGACGACGGGAAAACGGTCGGTCCGGATCGGGATGCGCCAGACGAAGGACTTCTTTTTCTCCGAAAATAGCGACATACCCGAACGGACACCCTCTTTCCCGTTTCGGCACACGGAAACCGGGAAGAACTCCGAACAGATCTCTGAAGAGTCCGCCAAAAACGGCAACGAATTCGTTCTTCTGTCCGGAAAAAGCCTTATCTTTCCCTCCCGTCCAGAGTATGGTCGTCTCGATTGACTTTGACATACCGGCACCTCCTTTTTTCTCTTCTTTGTTATTGGAAAACGACAACTGGTGATTCTTGCCTATCCCGGATGTTTTGTCAACGTCCCTCGGTCGATTTCCCGAATCGGTCGACCGGAGTATGGCAGTACGGCGCACCTCCGGACCTGTCATAGTACTCCTGATGATAGTCCTCCGCATTATAGAAGGTCTCGGCAGGGACGACTTCCGTCCGTACGTCGTATTCCCGGTCGCGAAGAATGCCGATCAGTTCCCCGGTGAGCCGCTTCTTATCTTCGTCCGTATAAAAGACTGCCGACCGGTACTGCGTACCGATATCTGGACCCTGCCGATTCAGCTCGGTCGGATCATGAATTTCGAAGAACCGTTTTGCAAGGTCGCGATATGATGTCCGTTTCGAGTCAAAGACGACTTCAACCGTTTCCGCGTGTCCGGTCTTCCCGGTACACACTTCCTCATAGGTCGGATTTTGAACCGTTCCGCCCATATACCCGGATCGTACCGATAACACGCCGTCGAGCCGCTTCATCCAGTACTCGACGCCCCAAAAGCACCCTCCCGCGAAATAGGCTGTTTCGGTCTGTCGCGTATTCATAGGATTTTCAGTTACGGATTATTCCGACTTATCATCAGAATATCGGCATCCTGACTCTGAATAACGCAGTATGTCGATATCAAGATGCTCCCACATGTCATTCCGGGCTTCCGACCGGCGTATGCGGGTTGACCCGGAATCCACATCCTCCCCACTCTCACATCTTGTATCCTGGATCAAGTCACGTCGTTCGAGAACGACTGTGACAAGTCCGGGATGACAGAAGGCTATTCCTTTTCTTTCTCAAACTCAAGCGAGATCGAATTGACGCAGTGTCGCACATTCTTCGGCGTCATCCCCTCACCCGTAAACACGTGTCCGAGATGCGCCCCGCAGGACGAGCAGGTAATCTCGGTCCGTCGCCCGTCCGCATCGGGAACGCGCGTGACCGCACCGGCAATCTCGTCGTCGAAGCTCGGCCAGCCGCAACCGGAAGGGAACTTGTCACGGGAACGATAGAGCGCGACACCGCACCGCCGGCAACGATACGTCCCCGATTCGAAGAAATCGTCATACTTCCCCAAGAACGGAGGCTCCGTCCCCTTGCCGACGATCACGCGCCCTTCTTCGGGGGTCAGTTCGCGGTTCATAGCGGTATACCATGAGTCCACACACTCCCGCTTTCCGACGCTTCAAGGCGGAGAGCATCCATGCCACTACTGTACCCCGGATCACGCGAGAACGCCACGATTCCGCCGAAGCAAGGCGAGCGTAAACGCGACGACCGCGGCCGCGAACACGAACGGGAGGAACGGCCTGATATCGAACAGCCACCCGGCCACGATAGGTCCTACGATCATCGAAAGCGACATGACGGACGCAGACATGCCGAGAAGCTCACCTCTTCGGGATTCCTCGTGTGCGAAACGGCCGTTCATGATGACACGGATAACCGGCTGGACGGCGGACAAAAGGACGATTCCTGCCGTAAAGGCCCAGAACCACGGAAGTCCCATGACCAGGAACGCGATGGAAAGCAGCGCGAGCAGCACGGGCTCGAGCGCATGTTCCGTGAACCGCTTCAGCCAGAATTTTTTGAGCAGAAATCCCTGATTGAGCGCGATCATGACCCCGACGCCGGTCATAAAAAGTCCCACGACCACCTCTCCGGATCCGAACAGCCTCCCCATATAGAGTGCGAAGACGGACTGCTGCGCGGCGAATGCCGTTCCAAACAGGAACCAGGCGAGGAACGTCGGTCGAAGTGCACGGTCGCGGAAGGCGCTCCGGATCGGAAGTGTCGGATCCGCGAGCGAAATATCGAATTGTCCGGAAAAATCGCCCTTCCTGGTTTCGGGAAGACGAAATACCGCAAGAACGAAGTTGACGAACGCGAGCCCCGCGACGAACTGGAACGGCAGCCGATGGTCGATGCTCCCGAGAAATCCTCCCACCAACGGACCGATGATGAACCCGATGCCGAATATCGCGCCGATAGAACCGAGGTTGTGCATCCGCTCATTGCGGTCTTTGGCGATATCGGAAAGCGCGCTCTGTGCCGTCGAGATATTTCCTGCCGCGAGTCCGTCGATAATGCGTCCGAGAAACAGGACCCAGAGACTCTGTCCCATCGCGAAGACGAGCCACCCAAGGAACGTACTGAAGATGCTGACAAGAAAAACGGGTCGCCGTCCGAATCGGTCGGACAGGGTCCCGAGCAGCGGCGCCGAAAGGAACGAAAAGAAGGAGAACGCGACGATAAGCCACGTCACGACCTGCGGGGACGAATTGAACGTGCCGATGTAGAACGGCAATACCGGAATGACCACCCCGATACCCAGCACGTCGACAAAGACGGTAAAGAGGATGAGTGATTTCGGCGACATTTTTTTCATAGGATTCGGCTGGCATCATCGGACGACGGGTACCGCGACAGTCTATCACGGTTCCGGACAAAGAAAAACGGTCCGAAGACCGTTTTCCCCTTCCCCGCCTCACTCTACTCTACCGCAGCTCCAACGGATACACATCGTACGCGACTTCCTCGTACGGATGGGCTGATTTCATCACGGCGATGACCGCATCGATCGATTCCTCGGTACATAAGACTTCGATCCGCTCCTCCTCGACCTCCTCAGGTTTTCCGACTTCACCGATCGACGGATGCGCGCCTTCCCCGGGCAGGAACCGCCCCGTCCCACGCGAACTGAACGAGCAGTGCGTATAGTTTCCGATCTTCCCAGCCCCGACCTTTCCCATCGCTTCCCGCACCGCGTCCGCATACGTGATCGGCACGAACACGACGAGTTTGTACGATTTGGTAGTCATATCCTCTCTCACAGCTTTGCGAGCGCCTCAGCGAACTCGGCGTCGGTCGCTTCCTCCCCTTCGAGTATGGTGCAGGTCTTCCCCTGCCAATATGGCAGCCCCTTCATATTCTTGCGTGTCACGCGCTCCGCGAGTGCGCGGTCCGCACCCGTCGCCCCCATGAAAAACTGAACGCCTCCCTCAAAGATTTCCTCGCACGAATGCACGCTTCCGCTCTCATCCGCGCAATGAAGACAATAATCCATCTCCTCGTTCCCTCCCGCAAAATCCTCTTTCTTCTCAAGCGGCATCCCGCACGCGTTGCAAATCTTGGACATATTCGTACAAATGAATGGTTTAAACCTGTTGAAATTCTTTTTCCTGTCATTCCGGACTTTGAGCCGGAATCTATGCTCTGGATCCCGGGTCTAGCCCGGGATGACCAATGACGAGTACCATATAATCTCCCCTACTGCCCTTTATCCACCTTGAACCTATACCACCCGAAGGCAACTGGCAAGACAAAGGTTAGGACGTAGTACAGATACACATCCGGCTTGTAGTAATCGGTCAGGTGAAACAATTTCACATTGAAAAGATAGTCCAAAATGATCGCCATGATCGTCCAGATAATGCCCAGTCCGAAATAGCATATGAGTTCCTCCCGCTCTATCTTCTTCCACAACACCCACAAGGTGAACGCTATACCAAGTGGCATGACGAAGTACCCGATCTGCTCCTTGGGCACAAGAGCGAAGAAAACGATACCCAGCACATAGCCGACGAGCCAGAGCACGAATCCCCAGAAGACCGTATTTAGGAATATTTTCCCGTTGTTGGACTGCATAGGACTTATTTCTACTGATTATGGATTAATATCGATGAAATGCTACCGTTCAGGGCTCGGAACCAATCCACAGCACATCAAACAACTCCCTCATCATCCTGACGATGTAGATATCCTCGACGAGGACCGCGAGCGGAGCCTCCGGCTGCCAGATGATCATCTTGTTGGCGTAGAGCATGAAGGACGACCGGAAGGGATTCGCGACCTGAAGGATTCGTGTCTCGCGCTTTTCCCGATCATCCCTCGATTTCAGGTTATCGGGAATAACCCCCGGCACCGTCAGGACCTTGATCGATATATTCCGTTTGAGCCGTTTCTTGATCCAGTCATTCTCCACATCCCAGGAAATGAAGTCGATGAAGTCCCCGGAAGATCCGCAGAACTGGATCTCTTTGTCTTCCTCCTCGACCGACTGATTGAATATCTTGATGTACTGTTCTTTTCCCTTCAGGACCTTTATTTTGGTAGATCCTTCGCCCTGATGATACGTCGCCAACAGATCCGGCATCTCCAGGACCAATCCCTCGTCAATCTTGGATAGCCGACTCTTTCTCTTTCTCAAAGCCTCCAAGACAAGACTCGGCGGCTCGACCATGAAACTCCTCGAGTACTTGTCCTTTTCGGAATATCGGACCAAGGCATGCTTTTCCAACGACCGTATGACCTTGTAGACATTGGGACGGGAGATTCCCAAATGCTTGGCGATATCGGAAATCCGACTCGGTCCGAGCTTCAGCGAAACCATGTATAAATCGGCCTCCATGTCCCCGAGACCCAATTCTTTCAGCGAAGTGTAGAGACTTTGGTACGTTTCGTTCTTCTTCATACGGCCATATTCAGGCTATTTCCGTATTCCTAGTGTATATCTTTTGTATACGGTTGTCAATATTGCGCTTCTTATAAGCCATTTCCTATTGACTTTTCGTTCTGATGATGCTACCATTCTGCGTTGGAACGTTCATTCATAACCAATCGGAGAAGACAATGCATCACGTGAACGAGGCGGATCAGCACATGAAAGTGGTTCTGATCATCGGAGGAACATCGGGAATAGGCCTTGCGACGGCCCTCCTCTTCAGAGAGGATCACAAAGTCATCATCATCGGAAGAAACATCAACAAGATAGCCGCGAATCCCGAATTATATGGATCCCTGAGGATTTCTTTCGATGTAAGCGACCTAAAGGAAATCGACGGACTGTTGCCGCGACTCGAGCCGCTCGGTATCAGCAAAATCGTGCACTGCGCCGGAATATTCAGGCGCGACGGATCGGCAGACGAAGCATACCGTGAGGCGTACCGGGCGACGAAAATGGGCGGAGTGGAACTGATTCGCCGCCTCATAGCACAGGACCCGGGTCGAATCACGCATGTCTGCGCGGTCAGCTCGCTCTTCACGCTCATGCCAGACTCCCTTGTTCCATCGTTCGAAAAAGGATGCCAGAGGGAAATGGAAGAGGCTATCCTCGGTCTCGAGGGCGTTATCACAAACTGTGTCGCTCCCAGCCTGGTCAGAACGCCGATGATCGAAGAGGCTTACGGCGAATGCGATATCGAGGAATTTCTCAGTCACTCTCTGGGAAGCAGGATACTGGAACCGATCGAGGTCGCGAGGGAAATCTATTCTCTTTGCAACCAGGAAAGGATTACGGGCAAAGTAATTCCTGTCGATGGAGGATATCTCAAGAATCTGACTCTCTAATTCTTATTACTTACAGCATTCACACAAACAGCACAACAAACGGAGGCAATCATGGATAAGTTCGAAAAAATGGTCGTTCTCGACAGGATCATCCTGTCGGAAGATCAGTGGAAAACACTTCGTTCCTTGGCGGACGAGGTCGTGGAATATTCAGGCCTGACGCCGCAGCAAGTAACCGAAAAACTGCAGCATGAGCAGGCGCATGACCCGGGAGCGGTATGCTTCACGGCTCTCGCCATGGAGGAGGTGACAAATCAGGAACTCAACCGGCGTTTATCCGGTGCGGATGCGGTCGTTACCTGCTGGACCAACATTCCTGACGAGGTCCTCCGGAATAATCCGCAGATACGCTACATCGGATTCTGGACGAACCTGGTAAATCACCGGATCAACCTGGAACTGGCGAAGGAGATGGGAATAGAGGTCACCTCCCTTCCCGACTACGGAACCACCGCCGTCGCCGAATACGTGTTTTCACTGCTTCATACGCTCTACAGGATGCCTTCAAGGCAGGCAAAAGACGTCGCAAGCGGGAAGTGGGTATACGAACTCCTGAAGACATCGCTCTTCGTGCCGAAGATGGATGCCATCCCGTACCACACGTTCGAAGGAAAGACGATCGGTATCATCGGGTTCGGCCGGATCGGACAGAGAGTGGCACGTATCGCTACGGGATACGGCATGAACGCCCTGTACTACTCGCTGCACCGTAAGGAAGAACTGGAAAATGAGCACGTCGGCTACGCCGACCTGGAGACACTTCTCCGTACTTCCGACATCGTCACGCTCCATGTTTCCCCATACGCGAATGTCGATCAAGAAGGCCGCATCTCGATCGATGACCGGATGTCACAGTATATCAAGGAATACGGCCGACCCATCATCGGGAGAGAAGAATTGTCTCTCATTCAAGATGGTAGTATCTTCGTCAACACGAGTGCGGGACGCCTGGTCGACGAAGGTGCCATGTTCAAGGAAGCGGAAAGCGGCCGAATCCGCATCGCGGCCGACGTCTATCGGTCGAATCCCCCCAGAAAGCTTATTCAGCGGATTATCAAGAAGTTTGGCCAATGGCTACACCTCTTCACCCTTCGTGGCGGCTGGTTCACATACGAAAGCGTACTCCTCAAGGGAGACACGCTCATCGTGCAGATAAAGGCCGCGCTGGAAAAGTTGAAGGCCAGATAGGCCGATCCTATTCAAACCGAGGCGCTATCAGAAATGGTAGCGCCTCTTTTCGTATTTTCGTATCCGATTTCATAGCCATGAGTGCCCCTCGGAACTCCGCACTCCTTTCACTGCGGAGAGGACAGGATTCTGTCACAACTCCCGAACGCTAGGTCTCGGAAGACCTCGTTCGGGGTCGCGACCCCGCCTCCCGCCTTCTGACGGTCCGGCTTTCGAATCCTATCCTTGCACAAATACCGAATAAATACGACTCCCCGTTAAGGGGAGCCGTATTTCTAAAGAAGATGCTTCATTACGAATGCCCTACCAGATCCGGACTTGAGATATTTCTCGAATTCAAATGCCTTGTATTTCTCTTGGATCGCGACGTAAAAATCCAATTCGACCGGAAGACGGTTCTTGGTCGCCGGAACATACCCGTTCTGGTGCCGGCTCAGGCGTTCCTTCAAATCGTCGGTGCACCCGACATAATACCCGTCCTTGCATTTGAGACTATACACGTAATACATATCGTGTATCTCTTGCGAACCTCGCTTTCGCGTTTCTACGGCGGACTGTGTCACGCCGTAGCTACGCTTCAGCGTAGCGAAGGCGGAGAGGACAGGATTCGAACCTGCGTAGAGTTGCCCCTAACGCGCTTTCCAAGCGCGCGCCTTCAACCACTCGGCCACCTCTCCAATAGTAACTGACGACTGACAACGAACAACTGACGACTTCTGAATTCGGACAGGCGTGCACCTTTCTGCGACATCTCCGCCTTGCGGAGTGCGCGGACCCGTTCGCTGTGACGAACGGGCAACCACTCGGCCCTGTACCGTACGATACAGGGCTCGGCCACCTCTCCAATTACACCGGAGAAAAGCGCTTTTCGAACAAAATACCCTGACTCCCCAGAAAGACAGCCTATCGTATTTTTCCTCGTCGAGCAAGAGCAGGTTTTCTACCCGCGGCAAGACTCCTAAACAGGCTCTTCTCCCGAACCGCGTCGAGCAGCCCTCGCGATCGCCCGATCGAATGCCTTGAATACGTCATCCCATCGGGAATCTTCCGTCAGCTGATCCAGTATTCTGAACCACTTTCGCACTTTCGCCGAATCCTCATGAAAGGTATCCATCTTGTCACTCAGCTTCCTGTATTCCGCATACAGCGACTCTTCGAATTCCGGCAGGAGCAGAATTTCGGATTCCTTCAGCTCCAATATATCCTCTATCCGTCCGCGAAAATCGTCCGCCTTCCGTAGCAGTCGATCCTCGGCGAACGAGAAGAGTTTTTCCAATCCGTCCTCCGACATACGGACCGAGGGAGGTGTTGTAAGGTCATCTTCATCTAATCCGTCATGCGAATCCGATAACGAGTCCTTCCACGCGAACATCTCTCCATAGGCGCTGGTAAGCCTGTCCAAATCGGGATTTTCGACTGCAAAAAGCAGAGAGAGCTGATCTTCTTTCCAGCAACGCACGGCATCCCGAAACTCCTCCCACGGCCGCTCAAGATATTTCCGGATATCATGTACGCTGACCGGTAAGGCTTCTCCCCAGATTATTCCAGAAAGTTTCTTCAGCTCCAGCCCGTCCAACCTCCCTGTTATCCTCACAATCGCAGGACGGACGGTTTCGACCAACGTGTCGATCGCGCTGAGAAACCGTTTCCGTTCTTTCACGCCAAGACTCGCGAACGACTCGCCTTCGGCCTCTGGATTCTTGAAATCACCAGATGAAAGTTTTGCCGCCGCAAACCGAGCCTCGATATAATCGCTCGGAAACACCCCGTCCTGTTCGAGCGTCTGAAGTCGCTGTGCGCAAGAGTCGAGAAAAACACGTCTCCTTCGACTTCGCTCCTGTTCCCGTGCCTCTCCCGATGAAGCGTCTCCGAATTCCATTTCCATACCGATCCATTAACCGATTTCCCGGATTCCGACAAGGCGCATCATATCGCGGTTGCCGGGCACGCGGCCGAGGAATACGACCGTCTGATCACCGGCCGCGAGGATTCCGTCTTCCTTGGCCGAATCGACCATCTTGTCGATAAAGCTGTCGAGATCCTTGTCCCCATCGAACAGGTACGGGCGCACACCCCAGACAAGCGCCATGCGATCATAGGTTCGACGGTCGTTCGTCGCGACCAAGATACCCGTATCCGGTCGGAAATGGGATGCGAGCTTGGCGGTGAATCCACTCATGGAAAGCAGCAGGATCGCCTTGGTCTCGAAACTCTTGGCCAGCTCGTACACGCTCCGGATCAATGTGGCGTATTCGGAATGGATATTCAGGTCCAAGGCGTCATACACGTCGTCAAACGGCGACTCTTCGGTCCTTGTGATGATTTCGCGCATCATGGAAACGGTCTCCGCAGGATACTTGCCCATAGCCGACTCTTCGGAAAGCATCACGGCATCCGCATGATCCACGACCGCATTCGTCACATCGCTCACCTCGGCGCGTGTCGGGATCGGCTGTTCCGTCATACTTTTCATCATCTGCGTCGCTACTATGACCGGCTTCACCGCCATAAGGCTTCGGCGGATGATATCCTTTTGCAGAAGTGTCACCTCGGACTCCGGCATTTCGATACCGAGGTCGCCGCGAGCCACCATGACCGCATCCGTCGCCTTGATGATCGCGTCGATGTTCTTGATCGCCTCCTTGCGCTCGATCTTGGAAACGATATCCGGCAGACGCGCCCCTTCGGGCAGCTCGGCCCGCATGACTTCACGGGCGCTCTCGATGTCTTGGGCCGACCCGACAAACGAAAGACCGACGAAATCGACTCCTTCCTTAAGGACGAACGACAGGTCTTTTCGGTCCTTTTCGGAAAGAATCGGCAGATCGAGTTTGGAATCAGGCAGATTCACGCCCTTGCGAGGCCGTATCAGTCCATCGGTCTCCACCGTCGCGATGGCACACCTTTCCTCCCGGCCCGTGACGGAGAGTCGGATCGTACCGTCCTCGATGAGCACCTGATGTCCCGCCTCGAGCGGATCGGATATGCCGGCTATATCGAGGAAGACGGTCGCAAGATCCGAAGCGGAAAGCGTCTCCTTATGTCCGATATCGCTGACACGGACCGACTGTCCAGCCGCTACCGCGACTTCCGCATCGTTCCCGATGCGGATGCGGGGTCCCTGCAGATCCGCCAGTATGCCTATCGGCTGATTCAGCTCCTGCGATATCTCCCGGACACGGTTTATGACATCGCGATGCCACGCATGTTCGTTGTGCGAGAAGTTGAGACGGACGACGTTCATTCCGGCCTCCGCGAGCGCCCGGAGCATCTCTTTGGATTCCGATGCCGGGCCGATAGTCGTGACAATCTTGGTGTTTTTCATATCCGTATCCGTTTATGATTGACTGTTTTTCGATGATTCCAGTATAGCCCGTCACCGATGAAATGAAAAACCGCCACGAGTCGTTAGACTGGTGGCAGATTTTCATTTTGGGTTATCTCAGCCGGCTATCTCCTCTGTAGGGAAGTATTCGTCAAGCAGCAGGACCAGAAAACATTCCGCGTCTTCTCTTCGCATCTCTCCATCTTCTGAGAGCCAGTTTGCGGAAAACTCAATTGCTTCTTTTTTCTTCGTTTCGTGATAATCCTCCGGCGGACCGAAGGGAAGCATAAACATTGAGAACTCAAAGCTTGCAATCTCTCCGACGATACCAGACAGAGCAACAAGGGTGCGGTCCGAATGCGAGGAAGATTCTTTGAACCCCTTATCTAAAAGCGTCAGCAGTGCGCCCTCGACATGGTTCATCCCCAGACACTCGCGTGGAAGCTTACGTCGCTCCGCGTAATCGCATAATAGCTGTTCGTACCGGGCGATGACTCCCGCCTTCCTTTCTTCCTCGATCTCAACATCATCCGGATGATTGATTCCCGCATCAGCGAACTCTTGACGCCACTTGATCGTCCCTGCCTTGATTTCCTCGGTTATCGGATACAGGCTCGGCGAAAACTCTGCGTCCTGGTAATCAAGAATAGCCCTGATAATCTGCTCGGGAACCGGCATCGCCATGATACTGTCATAGGTCTCGCTGCCGATTATTCCGATTATCGGCTCGACGTAACGTTTACGATCACTTTCGTGAGGATTTCGTCGGCCCGCATAGTATGAAGCACACAGTGTCCCATGTTCGATGATACTGAGCTTCCTGAGTATTTCCGTAGCTCTCCATGATGCAACAAGATCTCGCGGAGCAACGAGCCCCCAGACTGACCCGCTTCCGTCAGGGCCGACAATGCCCACACCGCAATTGTAATCCTCATCGTAGACAATCGGTGTCAGCCTAACCGGCTCAGCGCCAAATTTGTCATAATTCGCCATGAATGGCTCGTTTTTAAAGCGAACCGGACCCGATCTCTCCTTCTCTTTCGAAACAGGCACGGGCGGCTCATGCACTTCCTGTCCTTTAAAAATTCCGAAAATTGCGTCCAGCATTTTGCCGATCGCGGTAAATAGCTGTTCGATAGTGCCCATGGTTTACACTCCCGTAGAGATAGTGGTTGAGAAAAGTATATAATATTAAGGAAATCGCATTATACATGCTATTCTCGTTCCCGTCAAGAACAACCGCCTGATAAAGAAAACCGCTCCGATATGGAGCGGCTTTCGAACCGACATGAACTGCTAGTTCACGTACTTGTCCTTGACCTGGAAGAGGATGAACCACCCGATGATGGCACTGATGATTCCTCCGATGATGTTGAAGGAAAGGACATTGCCGACAAGACTCACGACGGTCGCATAGTACGTAAGTCTCCAACCCTTCTTCGTCCGACCGAAAAGGCCCGGGATGGCCATGATATCGATTACGAGCGAGACGGCCGCAAAGAT
The DNA here is from genome assembly GCA_013334245.1 of Candidatus Moraniibacteriota bacterium. Classification (GTDB taxonomy): domain Bacteria; phylum Patescibacteriota; class Minisyncoccia; order Moranbacterales; family UBA1568; genus JAAXTX01. The sequence goes on along the minus strand of JAAXXZ010000002.1, from coordinate 34,155 downwards.
GAGCGAGATGAATGCCGCTATGCCGACATGCCCGGCGAGCATCGCGAACGGAGCGAGAAATGCGGACAGCCCGATCCCCGCAAGAATGGCGGGCACCGCGATGATGGCGCTCAGAATCACGAGATACGGAGCGATCTTCACGATCAGCTCCTTTCCGTTCGCCGGAATCGTGAACGGGGCCTTCGTCACCATATATTCGTCGAGGATCGCCTCGAGCTGGGCGAGGATATTCTTCGCATCCGATGCCGCTCCGGTCTTCGTCTCTTCCGCCTTCGGCTCCTGCTTCACTTCTTCGGTCATATTTCGTTTATTATCCGATTATTCCCTCTTCCTCAAAGATACTCCCTTCCTCGATTTCACGCAAAATATCCTCCGGTATCGGGTTCCCGGCAGGGCTTACCCCGGGATACCGCCAGGCGCTGATGACTCGCAGAGAGCCGTTAGCAGATAACAGATAACGGGAATCCCCGGATGCTGAGTTTTCTGCTTTCTGTTTCGTGTTAACTGATTTCTGTTGAACGTACATCACCCATATTTCCTGGCTCCACGTTTCCTTTCCATCCTTTCGCCGCGTGGATACCGGTTGCATCACGGCTACCGTATCCTTGGCAACACCCTCTTGTATGCGCTTCGGGTTCCGCATGACCGTTCGGACCCGCTGCGCCGACAAACCGTACTGCTTCATCTTGTATTCGGCATGGCGCGTGAACGACACGCCTCCCCGAACCGTACGGTTCGGGGCGCCGCACAATTTTCCGTGCCGCTCCCGGGCCATCTTGAGAAAATCCTGATGGTTCGGCATATCATCTACTCACAACTTACAACCGACGACTATCAACGAAAACGTATCGATATACATACAATGACAGCCGAACGTCGTAAGTTGTCAGTTATCAGTGGTCAGTTGCATGTTCACCAAGAAGTGCCGCGATTCGCTCTTCGATCGGCGGATGGGTCATAAAAAGTTTCGCTCCCTTCCCTCCCTTGAACGGATTGGCGATATAGAGGTGTGCCGTGGCACGATTCGCCGCCTCGAGCGGTTCCGAATCCGCGGAAATCTTCCGTAATGCGGAGGCAAGACCTTCCGGATAGCGGGTCAGAAGAACTCCCGAGGCGTCAGCGACGAATTCGCGCTTACGTGATATGGCCAGCTGTATGAGTGTCGCGGCAAGCGGGGCCAAAATGGACAGAATGATCGCTAGGACAAAGAATATCACCTGGAGCTGGCCATTTCCGTTGTCATCGTCGCGATCCCGGCCGAACCAGAGCGAATTTCGAAACCAGTCCGCAAGAAGTGCGATGAAGCCGACCAAAATGACGACAACCGTCGAAATGAGCGTGTCCCGATTACCTATATGGGAGAGTTCATGAGCAGCCACGCCCTCGACCTCGGCTTTTTCAAGCCTTGAAAGGATGCCCGTCGTGAAACAGATCACCCCATGTTCCGGATCGCGGCCGGTCGCGAACGCATTCATCGCCGTATCGTCGATGACATAGATCCGTGGCATGGGAAGCCCGGCCGTGATGGACAAGTTTTCCACGACCCGAAACAACTCCTTATCGTCTTCGGGACCGATCTGCCTCGCGCCGCTCATGGAAAGCACGATCTTGTCGCTCCACCAGTATGAGCCGAAACTCATGATGACCGAGAAAAGGACCGCTATCGGAAGGATACTCGGCATATCGAGTGCCTGCGCGAACACATATCCCGCGCCGATTACGATGACGAGAAATCCGGTAAGATAGACCCAGGTGAGACGACTGTTCCGATCGAAGCTGGTATAAATGGATGGCATACGTGCGAAATAGGTGAAGAATAGGAAAAGAGGCGGGTAGTCGCCTCTTCTTTATACTCGAAAATGAGAGTATTTTCCAGGGTGAAGCCCTTAGAATGCGACCTCGACCGGCTTCTTTGCCGCCTCTTCATCGAGCTCGAAGAAGTCCCGCTTCGGAAAACCGAGTCCCGATGCGACCAGATTCGTCGGGAATGACTGTATCTGCGTGTTGAAATCCCTAACATTCGCATTGTAAAAGCGGCGGGCGGACTGAATCTTGTTTTCCGTATCGGACAGCTCACGCTGCAATTCGAGGAAGTTCTGATTCGCCTTGAGATCGGGATAGTTCTCCGCGACAGCAAACAGGCTTTTCAGCGTGCCGGCAAGAGCGTTCTCCGCTTCCGCTTTCTCCTGCTGACTCCCAGCGTCCATCGCGCGAGTCCGTGCCTCGGTCACCTTCTCGAATACCCCGCTTTCATGAGCGGCATACCCCTTCACCGTGTTCACGAGATTCGGAATCAAGTCGTACCGGCGCTTGAGCTGCACATCGATATCGCTCCATGACTCGTCGGTCCGGTTCTTGAGCGTGACCAGACGGTTATAAACGACTACCCCCCACAACACGACAACAATAGCAACGATGGCAAATATGATCATATGGTTCATGTATCGGATAACCCCACGGGTACAGTATACCAGGGAAACGCAATGGGTCCAATTTCAGAAAGAAGTCTTCAAATTTATGAAAACCGTCTATAATAAGAAAGTTATAAGTCACATTTAGATTTATGAGCAACAAATCAACCCTTCGTCGAGCGCTAAAACGACTCAATAAGGCAATTACCGATCTTTTTGAGGCGATAGAAGCGGCGCCCCTCACCCTCGGAGGTTTTGCGACGGCGTTCTTCGCCATCATTATCGTCCGAATCCTGATCGAGCTCGGGACGAATCTTTTCGGCTCTGAGCCGCTGAACTACATGCTCTACGAGTTCTCACATACGTTTTTGTTCTTTCTCTTCGCGTTCCTCCTTTTCTTACCTGTCGCGCGACTTGCCGGAGCCACATCATGGTCTCGCGCCACGAATCTGCTCCTCGCCGGATTTCTCATCATCTGGACACCGCCGATTATCGACAAGATGATTTTCGGCGACCAGGCGTTCTGGAGCTTCTACCAGCTCGACGGACTTTCGGGACTTTTCTCCGGTTTTTTCCACTTTTTCGGAGGCAGACCGGACATAGGAATCACATACGGGGTCCGGTTCGAAGTCGCCGCCATGAGCATCGCTCTCGGTCTGTATTCGTTATTCCGCACCCGTAAACCGCTCCGCTCCGTCGGAATCGTCTTCTTGTCGTATCTCGTGTTCTACATTCTCGGCACGTTTCCCTCCTATATCGCGATCGGCGCCCTGGCTTCCCGGCAGGGACTGTTCCACGTCACGGGCGCGGATATCGCCGGGTACATGCTCTCCACCAAAAAGTTTTTCGGGATGGAGATGGCAGATCCCCGAATGTCGCTCGGCTATCGCATGAGTCTCGTATACGCCATTTTGTCAGTTCTTTCCGTCGGCATACTCCTTTTTCATTCGTTCAGAAAGACATTCCTCGCCCTCCTCGGAAACGTACGATGGCCACAGGTCTTCTGGCATGGAGGCCTCCTCCTTCTCGGCGGATGCCTCGCCATGATCTATGCCGGTGCGGAACCCGACTTCAGACTCTTCGAAATCCTTTCCGTCATCGTCATGGTCATAGCCGTCGAAAGCGCGTGGCTTGCCTCCGTGATCGGCAACGACCTGACGGACCGCCATATCGACGCGATTACCAATCCGTCCCGCCCGTTGCCGGTTCGCTCCATATCGGAGTACCGATACCGTCATATCGGAATACTGTTCTTTTTCACCTCCATCCTGTTTTCCTCGATTGTCAGCATTAAAAGCATGCTGTTCCTCCTGGCCTATCAGGCGATTGCATGGATATACTCCATGCCCCCACTCCGTCTCAAGCGGATACCCGTCGTCGCGACGGCGCTCTCGGCGGCGGCAGGAATCGCCGTCATGCTTGCCGGCTACTCCGTCATCGCACCTGTTCCCACGATCAGCCCGGTTCCGCTTCCTCTGCTCGCGTTCCTTTTCGTCTGTTATGCGGCCACCATACCGCTCAAAGACTTCAAAGACATGAAGGGAGACAGACAAGACGGGGTATTCACCATTCCCGTCATACTCGGCGAAGAAAAAGCCCGGCTTTTTCTCGGCAGCGTCCTATTCGCATGCTATGTCGGCAGCCCAATCGCGCTGCATGATGCCGGCCTGTTCTTGCCGGCCTTTCTCTTCGGATCACTCGCGTTCATGAGTATTCGGCGCGCGGGGAAAAAGAGTTCCCGTTGGGGTTCTTTCCGCTCACTTCCGGCATGGAATATGCTTTTCATCGCCCTGTACGGCATCTGCGTCGCACTCATCCTTCTTTCGTGAAGGACAAAACGATAGGCGTATCGACCGCAAAAGCCGGCTCAGGCCGGCTTTTTTACTGAGGTTTTTTCGACGGTCCGCCGGATGTCAATTTCCGGTTTCGTTCCGCATAGCCTCGACCTCCTCTGAAAGCGTGATCCAGTTCTCGACCGACAGTTCCTGCGCACGGACCAGGCGACCAAGCCCGATTCCGACGATCATTTCTTCGGCTTGTTTCCGCTCGATATGAAAAGCGGATGACAGATTGTTCGCGAGGGTCTTTCTCCTCGCGGCGAATCCAGCTCTCGCCGTGCGGAAAAGAATCCTATCCGTATCCTTCGAATACGGACGTTTTGGAACGAGCCTGATCACCGCGCTGTCAACCTTCGGCTCGGGAATGAAGGCGGATCGGGGCACAAACAGTTCCTTCGAAACGTCGGCATAGTACTGTGCCATAAGCGAGAGGAGACTCATGTCGCCTGGCGCCGCGGAAAGTCGATCGGCTACCTCTTCTTGCACCATGAGCACCATCCTCTCCGGACGTATCGCCAAAGACAAGAGGAGACGGATGATCGGAGCGGTTATGTAATAGGGGATATTCGCGATGATCTTGTACTTTCCATCCTCGAAACCGGCGTCGCGAAGATAGGTGCCGAGATCCATGTCGAGGATATTCGCTTCCAATAAAGACAAGCCCTTGGATTCGCAAAAGGTCTCTCCGAGACGGACGATCATGTCGTGATCGATCTCGACGGCGGTCACGGACGCCACGTGCGCGAGCAGATGAGATGTGAGAGCACCCGTTCCCGGACCTATCTCAAGCACCCGATCTTCCGATCCGAGGTCCGCGATTTCCAAAATCCCGTCGATGATATCGACATCGCGGAGGAAGTTCTGTCCGAGTGATTTTTTCGCCTTCACTTGTTCCATATCTGTAGTATATATTGTGCAGAATCTTCATGGGATGAAACGAACGGAAGGTGAATGTGATACGAATATTCCCGTCCTTCCTTTTTTCACTTTTCTTTTCGTTTCCCGCTAGTTCAGTACCAGCTCCACTTTCACATCGATGACCCCCGCCCCGAGTGATGCTATCTCCTCAAAGGCTACCTTGTCCAGATCGATAATCCTTCCTTTTCCGTACGGACCCCTGTCATTGATGACGACAATGACCGACTTTCCGTTCGCCGGATTCGTGACCCTGGCATAACTGCCCAGGGGCAAGGAAAGGCTTGCCGCCGCACGCTTTCCGGTATACGAATACCACGTTCCCATCCCTCGGACCGCTTTCCCTGTTTTGACATACGTCCCCTGCACGACGATCTCCGTAACCGGCTCCTTGGTCACCTCGCTGCCCAACAGCTTTCGGGAGACCTCCTTTCCATCATGATAGCTCACACGATACCGGTAGGTCCGTATCCCGTATTCGCCTTTCTGTTCGGTGACCTTCTTCCTCCAGCTCAGCGTATCATCTTCCTTGGTTTTCGTCTCGAATGCGATTTTTTTCTCCGTCGATTCTTCCCGAATCTCGACGCGGGTCACGGTGATTTTTTCGCTTCGGGACAGCAGCGCTTCCCGTGCCGGAGCGACCAAATCCTCTTCACGGAGCGTAATATCCGTCTCCATAAGCGCTTCCCCCGAGGTCCGCGCATTCGTTTTAATTTCCCGCGTTTCCCCGTCCGCGCGGATCGAGACGGTCTTCAGGCGGTTCACGATGATGTTCATACCCGATGAAAGCAAAACGTCCCGAGAAGGGAAAACGTCGTCTCGCGACGATATGTCCATGCCAAGACCGTCAATAAAGCCCCCGACAGTCAATTCCGTCACCGAAGGGTACGACATGGGAAACCCGTCGACGACCACGGAAACGAATTTCGGCGCGGATGAACCATATATGTGGGCGGTTTTTTGCGACATGATAAAAAAGGAGGCGATGGCTACGCTTCCAAGAATGACGGCGCTGATAATAGTGGTTCTTTTTCTGCTCATGCCAGAACATCGTTATCACGCTTACGAAATGCTTTCCACTCGCCGCCATCGGCGCTCGGGATACGGAATACTCGTTTCTCTCAAGATTTCCAGGACACCTTACTCGCTGCGGAATCGGAACTGCAGTGCTTCCGCGACATGGCCCATCAGGATATCTTCCGATCCGGCAAGGTCGGCGATCGTCCGGGAGACTTTCAGGATGCGATGATAGCTTCTGGCGGATAATTTCAACTCTGAAACGGCTCCGCGAAGCAACTGTTTCGAATCCTCATCAAGTCTGCAGTACTCCCGTATCATCTCCGGACCCATCTCGCTGTTGGTATGAATCGTCTTGCCTTCGAAACGACGCTCCTGCCGCGCCCTGGCAGCCTCCACCCGTTCCCGTATATCGGCGCTCGACTCTCCCCGTCCGGTTTCCTCGAGTTTCTCTATTTTCGGTCGCGGAACGGATACCTGAAGATCGATGCGGTCGAGTATCGGCCCGGATATCTTTTCCCTGTATCGGAGCACATGAAACGGCGAACAGGAGCACATACGTTCCGGATCCCCGGCGTACCCGCACGGACACGGGTTCATGGCCGCGACCAGAGTAAACCTGGCAGGAAACGTGCTTGTTCCCTTGATGCGGGAAACCGACACATGGCCATCCTCAAGCGGCTGACGAAGGTTCTCCAGCACGGACTTCGGAAACTCCGCAAATTCGTCGAGAAACAGCACGCCACGATGTGCCAGACTCACTTCTCCAGGCCGCGGAACGGTCCCTCCTCCCACAAGCGAAATCGCCGATGCGCTATGGTGCGGTGATCGGAACGGACGACGACGTACGAGCGACTTTTCCGCCGACAGCTTTCCGGCGACCGAAAAAATCTTGGTCACTTCCAGGCTTTCCGAAAGGGACAACGCGGGAAGAATGGTCGGAAGAGCTCGCGCAAGCAATGTCTTTCCCGATCCCGGCGGGCCGACCAAAATCGCATTGTGACCCCCGGAAGCCGCGATTTCAAGCGCGCGCTTCGCATGCTCCTGACCGCGCACCTCCGACATATCGAGAACATCCTTCGAGTCTTCGACAAACGGCGTCTCTTCGGACACGAAGGCCTCGATACGCTCGCGACCCAACAGATGGGACACGAGTGACAAGAGATTCCGTACGGGATAGACGGTTATGCCCGGAATAAGCGACGCCTCCGCCGCATTCTCCGCAGGTACGTACAACTCCGGGAAACCGGCGTCACGTGCCAATACGGCCGCCGAAATCACGCCATTTACGCGTCGTACGGCGCCATCGAGCGCGAGTTCCCCAAGAAACAGCTTTCCCGCGGGTTCGAAATCCAACTGTCCGGTAGCACGAAGATAGCCGAGCGCTATCGGAAGATCGTACACGGGCCCTTGTTTCGGCAAATCCGCCGGGGCCAGATTGACGGTGATGCGACCGTTCTGGTGTGGCGGCTTGAAACCGCTGTTCTTGATCGAAGAACTGACGCGCTCACGGGATTCCTTCACCGAGGTATCCGGCAGTCCGACGAGCGTAAACGCATGCAATCCCTGATTCAGGACATCCACTTCGGCCTCGACCGTCACCCCGTCGAGTCCGACCGTGGCGACGGAAAATATTCGTGCAGGCATATTGATTCGATAGGTGCTTCAACTATATCACACGTGTCCGTCGGAACGACGGATACCTGCAAACCATAGCGCCAGTACCGCGCCCGCGGTAATCATCATGTCAGCCAAATTGAATGCGGGAAACCATGGTACGATCGTGTAATCACGCACGCAACCGAGCAGTGCCCTATCCAGAAGATTGCCCGTCCCACCTGCCAAAATCACGATAAGAACGATACGGAACGACATCGACCTGTTTCGAACGAAGGCGGTCACGATTCCAGCCAACGCAAAAATCACCAAGACGGTCATCATTCCGATACCGATTCGCCACCCCCATGGACCGTCCGGATTACAATAAGCACGAGAAGAATCTTCGAACAAGCTCTTCACTGACAGGTCCGCAAACAACAAGACCGCGAACAATAACATTTCGCGGCCTTTCACGTGAATTTTTTCAATACAAGAAAGCATCTACTTATTTCTTCAAACAGGCCATGCATTCCTTCGCGGCCGGATATGCCCGAAGTCTGCCCTCTTCGATATCGGCACCGCAACTGACACATACGCCGTATGTGCCGGCATCAATCCTTGAAATGGCCTCGTTTACCTCGGACAGCTGGCCTTCCAGATTCTCCTCAAGAGCGATATTATCCGCGTATTGCTCGACTTCGGTCGCATTATCATCCCGGTCGTTTCCGATATCCTCGAAGCGGGTCTCGTAATCACCGGGAATATCCGTCCTATCCGCAAATCGGCCAAGCTCCGCCTCCATCCGGGACTTCTCCAACAGAAGAGCCTCCTTCATCTCTTCCAGGAATTCGCTGCTGACAGTCATACGTTTGAATACAGGATTATACGAGTCAATTGTACGACGAAGGCATGTGAAAGTAAAGTCACGCAACGTCGTTTTGGCTTCGTTTAAGCGATATCTTTCACTTCCTCAGACATAGGGATTCAAAGAAAAATACTTTTGAAGTGGCGTATCTCACTTCCGTGTGGAGAGTCGCCATACATCACAAGCACGGCATCGAAGCGATACTGCGCCGAGAGCACGGATTTTTCCCGGAGATATGCCGACGATATTCTTTCCAGTTTTCTCAGTTTTCCAAACGTTATGCTTTCCTCGGGAAGAACGGATGAGCGTTCCGATGCGGTCCGAGCTTTCACCTCGACAAACACGATCTCGTCGCCGTCTTTGGCGACGATATCGATCTCACCGAGCGCTTTTCCGACAGCGTTCCTGTAATTCCTATCGAGGATCTTGTACCCGAGCGACCGCAAGAAAGTCGCGGCATCATTCTCTCCGCGATTTCCCAAAGGATTTTTGAGATGGAAGCGCCTGATAGCCTTCATGTCGATAGAATAACCCTCCCACCACGTTTAAGCAATAAAAAAACGCCCCATCAGGGCATCCACCGCCATCCGCCACCGCCCGACATCACAATCAGAGATAAAGATTGTTGGTGTCGGGCGCTTCGTGCGCCCAATATATAAATAATGTGGCTGAAGCGCCCGACTGCATGTCCCAACATGTGGCGAGGCTACTACACATCCCCGGGTGTGAAGATGTCTCATAGTCCATTCTGCCGCATGTAGTTTGTGAACATACATACCGTTTTTGCCGTCTGTCTGACTGCTATGACGACTTCCTTTCACCGTTCTCTGGCATATAGCCTTTCTTGAAAGAACTGTTTTCTCTTTTTCTTTTTGTTTCAAACATGCCGATTATATTATTTTTCGGCTTGTTTATTTTTGTTTTGGTCCCCGGGTCAGATCCGAGGTTGCACCAGGAAGAGTTCAACCTGATGCGTTTGAACAGTGAAAGAGGTTTCAGTCACGATCAGGGGGAGTTCGTGGCTGAAACTTCTTTCTCCGTTCACCAACTTCGTTTTAAATGTTCTTTACTTCCGTAGTATAGCATTTTTTTATCGCGCGGTCAATCATGTCTTTCCGTTTTCGCTTCAACTCGCGAATACTTGATCACTCTGGCCTTCACGAGCACGTGATCGAAAAAAGTGACCGCAAAAATAAATGCGGTCACTTTTTTCTTTTGTCTTGGACAAGGCTTATTTTGAAATCTTTTGCAGCACGCCGCCCAGGACCGAACCAAACGAATCTTTGCTCGTACCGATGATCCAGCGTTTTTCCAATACCACGTGATCGAATGAAAGTCCCGCTTCCGCACTCACGATGGAAAACCTCGTGTGCATCGTTCCGAACGAGCCGTCCCGAAAAGACTGCGCGGACGAAACGACGACTCCCTTGCCATACAATAACGCACTGAACGACGCCGGGAGAGAAGATTCGCTCTTCACGATCGTGGCGCTCAGCTTTTCGGCATCTTTTACCTGGATGACAAGCGCCCTGCGGACACCGATCGGTTCGCGCACGAAATACAGCGAAAACGACTCATTCACGTTCGCGAGCAGCTCCTCCGGAAGCTTCAGTCCGAGAAGATAGGCGAAGCGCGAGAACGCGATCGGGTTATTGTTCATATCCCGGACAAGGAACTCGACCGGAACAGATGTATCCATGACGCTCATCTTAGATGCCGTTTCGTCAAGGATCGAGACGATGTCATCTGTCGTCGTATCCGTCGAATCGGTATTCAGCTGCAGGTAATTCGCTCCGGTCTCGACGAAAGGCTTTTCCGTCGTATCGACCGGAGTGGAAAGACTCTCCGAAACGGTCGGGGTCACGGCGGCTTTCGACGAAAGATCTTCGCCGGTAGGCACATCCTGAGGCGGGGCACTTCTACCAACGATTACGAATACGGCCGCGACTATCAGTATGACGAGCACGATTACGCCGGAAACGATCAGTATTTTCCTATCGATTTTCAGTGACCGAAGCTTTGTTTTCGCATTGGTTTCCGAAGGACCGCCCAATTCTTGCGGAGAAACGGCGCCAGCGCCCGAAACATCGCCGAGAAACGGATTGCCTCCCGCCGCGATCGACGTCTCCTCCGTGTTCCGTTCGACGGGCTTTTCAGTGTTTTTTCCGGAAAGTTCATCCAGATCGTCCTGCATGACATGAATATGTTTATATTCCTCCGGCGTTATGTCGGCGTGTTCCTCCTGTCCCTCCCGTTTTGCGAACATTTCCTTGAGATCACTCATACTGCGTGAATGGATCGGTATTTTTTGGAACGGTTCAAGTATAACATTGAATCCGGCGTAAAAAAAGCGACCCGGGACGTCCGGGTCGCTTTCTACGCTTTGTTTTCCAAGATTACTCGGCGCTCGCCTGACCCTCCGACTCGAGTCTTCGGACGGCCGCCTTGTGCGAAAGGTTGATTCGTCCCTGACTGTCGATCTCCTTGACGACAACCGGAATGACATCACCGACCTTGACGACGTCTTCCACCTTCTCGACACGGTAGTCCGCCAGTTCGGAGATATGGATAAGCCCTTCCTGATTCGGCAGCACTTCCGCGAACGCTCCGAAGTTCATCAGTCTCGTGATGCGACCCTGGAAAAGCTCCCCGGCCTTCACCTCACGCGTCAGGTTATTGATCCATTCGACGGCGGTCTTGGCGCTTGTCTCGTCGGTCGAGGTGATGAAAACCGATCCATCGTCCTCTATATCGATGGAAACTCCGGTCTCATCGATGATCCTATTGATCATCTTGCCACCCGGACCGATGACGTCGCGAATCTTCTCCGGGTTGATGTGCAGGGTGATGATGCGCGGCGCATACGCCGACATCTGCTGTCTCGGCTCGGCTATCGTCTCGAGCATCTTTCCGAGGATGAAGAGGCGGCTTTCCTTCGCCTGTTTCAGCGCTTCTGCCAGCGTCTCCGGCGTAAGTCCGTCTATCTTGACGTCCATCTGCATGGCCGTAATACCGTCCGCGGTCCCAGCGACCTTGAAGTCCATGTCGCCGAAGTGATCCTCGAGTCCCTGTATATCCGACAGTACGCGGTACTCGCCGTCACCCTCGACTATGCCCATCGCGATGCCCGCGACCGGCTTCCTGATCGGAACACCCGCGTCCATGAGCGACAGTGTCGATCCGCAGGTGGACGCCATGGACGAAGAGCCGTTCGAGGAAAGTACCTCCGAAACGAGCAGGATGGTGTACGGGAATGTCTCAAACGGCGGCAACACCGGCAAAAGGGCCTTCTCCGCGAGTGCTCCATGTCCGACTTCGCGCCGCCCAGGGCCGCGCATCGGCCTTACCTCTCCCACCGAATACGGCGGGAAATTGTAGAAATGCATGTACCGTTTTTTCATGTCGACCTCCATCGTGTCCACGATCATCTGATCGCCGGGAGCGCCGAGGGTCGTCACGGTCAGCGCCTGCGTCTCGCCACGGGTAAAGAGACCGGTCCCATGCGTACGCGGCAGCACGCCGACATGCGACGTGATGGTCCGTATCTCATCGAGTTTGCGTCCGTCCGGTCGGATACCCTCCTTCAGGATTTTCTCGTGCAATATCTCGTCGGAAACCTCGTCCATGACCAAGGAAGAAACCTCGCCCAACCCGGATGCCTGTTCCGGATACTTTTCGGCGATGTATTCCTTCATTTTCTTCGCGATCTCATTGAAGCGAGCTTCCTTTTCCTCTTTCTTCCCCAAGGCGAAAAGGGCTTCGGAAAGTCCTTCCTTTCGAAGGAACGCTTTCAAATCCTCGTCGAATCCTTCCGGGCCGGCGAGCATGATGGCTTCCGACTTCGGCTTTCCGATTTCGGCGCGGATACCCTCTATGAAGGTGGCGATCTTCTGAACGCTCTCGAAACCGAACTTGAAAGCCTCCGCCATCTCAGACTCGGGAATCTCGTTGGCTCCCGCCTCGATCATGTTGATCTTGTCCTTGGTTCCGGAAATCATGAGGTCAAGCGCATTCTGCGAACTCTCGCGCTCTTCGGTCGTCGGATTCAGGATGAAATCGCCGCCGTTGATCCGTCCGACCCGAACCGCCCCGACCGGACCGTTCCATGGAATATCGGAAATCGCGAGCGCCGCCGAGGCCGCGATGATCGCCACGAGATCCGGATCGTTCTCACCGTCGAACGAAAGCACGGTCGTAACGACCTGCACCTCGCTTCTCATACGTCCGTCGAACAGCGGTCGCACCGTACGGTCCACCGCCCGCCCCGAAAGGATGGCGTCGTCCGAAGGACGGCCCTCGCGCTTGATGAAGCGCGATCCCTTGATCTTGCCTGCGGCATAATACCGCTCTTCGTAATCCACCATCAGCGGGAAATACCCGCGCGACTGTCCCGCCTGCTTCGACATGACAGCGGTCGCGAGAACGACCGTTTCGCCATATCGGACCGTGACCGCACCGCTCGCCTGCTGCGCCAAAAGCCCCGTGGATACGCGGAGCTCGCGGCCGCCCAACTGGAGCGCCCAACTCTTCAATTCCTGCATAGCCTTGTGCTCCCGAAAGGCGTCCCGGGACCCAAAGCGCAAAAATGAGACAAGAAAGCCGTTCTTTCCTCGTTTTTGAGATTTGAGTCGCGCACGCTCTTCGGAAAGCGATATCAATGATTACCTTCCCCCATACTGTACGGAGAATCCGACGCAAAGTCAATCCGAAAGGAAAAGGTCGTCCATAGACGACCTTTTCCGATTCGCCATCCTATCTCCCCCCAAGCAGGAACGTTTTCCTGTCGGACGAAAGATTGAGAAACTCGTCTGCCGTCTCGACAAGCTTCGAGCTTGCCGACTCGGCGAATCCGACGACTTCGACACGGCAGCCGAAAGTTCCCTGAAGATATTCGACAAGCGGGATATAATCCCCATCGCCGGACGCAAGAATGATCACGTCGAGCTTGGGCGCCATCTTTATGGCATCGACCGTGATACCGACATCCCAATCCCCTTTTTTCGCCCCGTCGGGGAAAATCTGCAGTTCTTTCGTCTTCACGTCGTATCCGTACGTCCCGATCGTCTCGAAGAATTTTTCCTCCGTCGCCTCGGTCGTCGTGATGCCGTATGCGATGGCACGGATAAGCTTTCTTCCCGCGACCGCCTCCGTCAGCACGTTCTTGAAGTTGACCTTCTTCTTATAGACGACTCGCGCGCTGTGATAGAGGTTCGAAACGTCTACCAGTATACCGACCCGTTGTTCCGCTAATTTTGCCATATCAGTATGAATAATCAATCATCAAGCACCAATGAACAAATTCCGATCACTCACCGTCGTCCCGAGCGAGTCGGCGAGTAGAGAGATCCCGTGTCGATATTCTCCACCCCAGGCATATGGAGAAAATGCATCGTAACGAAAACGAGAAATCGTTTCTCTTTCCACTATACGCCCCTGACGTCGAAAAAAGAAGGACCGCCCGAAGGGCGGTCACATGCGCTACAGGCCGAGTGTCTTCTTCAATCCCTTCGCCGACTTCTCGTCCGTCTTTTCGAGATACGCGAAGAGCTTCTTCCGCTTGGCGACCATCTTGAGAAGTCCGCGGCGGGAATGGAAATCCTGCTTGTTCTTCTTCAGATGCGCCGTCAGCTTCTTGATCTTCTCCGTGAACATCGCGATCTGGTACTCCGGCGAACCGGTATCCTTCTCGTGACGCTTGACCTCCTTCGTCACCTTCTCCTTCTGCGCATGCGTGAGCGCCATACTGTTGCGTAAGCCGTACCGTCGTGCCGTGGCGAATCCGCCACGAAGCGCTTTCGCGCTTCCACCCGCACCACTGTACGCTTCACCCTATGAAATTAACCTCTACACGATAACACGGGTGAGAAATGTTGGCAAGCCGGAAATGAATCACGCCATATGAAAAGAGCGGGCCGATATCGGTTCCCGCTCTCGATTCAGCACCTTGCTCCTACAGCCATGTGCCAACGCGTACCCTATTTCCCCTCTAATTCGCTCCGTACCCGTTTCAGAAATGCCGCGGAGAGTATGCCGGCCCTCTCCCGATACGGACAATCGTGATACACGGTTTTTGCCTTGAGCCGGTATGGATTACGAGGAAAAATCTCTGATACCGATTCCCCGTCGTTAACGTCCCCATACTGTTCATTTCCTCCGCAGCAACTCATAACCTTGCCTGAAAGCGTTAGATAGAGACCGTTCGGCAGTTGTGAACAGGGAGAATTCCCGATAAAGGGTGACACTCCATGTGATGGAATGCCATATCTTCGATTGATCCAGTAGATTCTCTCATAGAGTTCCATGAGTCTTTCTTCGGTGAGTCCGACGCGCTCACTTTGTTCCTTAGTTGCAGTTCTTCCTACCGGAATAGGCGGATCGATATCGACATGGACATTACGGCGGATCTTGAAGTATTCGTAGATCGCAGCAAGTTCCTGCACGTTCCGGGTCGCTATGACGTTTTCCAGCCCCAGACGTGTCGGCGTCACGGAGGCAAACCCTCCGTGCTCGAGTAACAGCCGAAGATTCTCATCTCTTCGATCCGGATACCACTCTTTCCCGACGATTCGAGCCTCCTGATAACGGTCAAGCGTGTGATACTTGATCATGAGGGAAACCTTGTGCCGGAAAAGAAAATCGACGACCCGCTCTTTACGCCCTCCGAAACGTTCCTCTCCCAGCGTATAGCATGCGGTAAAGATAACCAGGTGGATATCGTGACCGGAGGCGAATTCGATGAAGTCGAAGATTTTCGGATTCGTAAACGGCTCTCCATATCCGATAATCTTCGCGCTTTGCAATCCCAGTTTCTTTGCCTCAAGAAGATACCCCCGTATCCGCTGCATCGAGAGCGGCTTGTCCCCAGCCAATGGACGATAGTACGCGCTTTCCTTTGCGAAACAGTACGAACAGTCAAGATCGCATCCGCACGGGATATCGAGATCCATGGTAAGCAGTTTCCCCGCCCGGTTATACGCATCGATCGCCTCCCTCGGGAACTGCCAGCCCTCGATTCCATCGACGTACCCTTTTCCGAATCGGTCGATGACATTCTTCCTGCACGGGTATCCGAAACGAAACAGGAGTTTCGTAAGATAGTACGCATTCATTTTGCCTCCATTTTGTGTTTTGATCGGTACGCCAGCACCGGACGCCTTTCATCGAAATAATAGGGGCGAGATTCTTTCTCGCCCCGAAACCACCGCTCACAAAGAACGATACATCGCCATCACCCTCGAATTGAACCCTGCAGTGAACATGCGTGGTTTTGCGAGACATCCGACGTTCAGTCTCGCCGGCTCATCATGATTCATCGTATGCGGCCAGGCCCACGCAATCCCATTACGAAGGAGCTCTTCCGGAGAGATGCGATCTAGCCACCCGGCATGATCGGCACCGGGACAGCGAAGCAACTGCCCCGTCTCCCGAATCAGCAATCCGTTGCAAAGTTGGAAACAATGCATCATACCGGCATACGGGCTGGGACCGTTACTTTCGAAATACTCGGCGGCAACCGACCCACGCTCAACAGATAATCGCATGGCCTCCGCGTAGAACCTGGCAAGCTCTTTCAGAAACCGCTCGTCTGCTCCGGCATAGATGCCTGCGCCACATCCGCTTCGCATGGATGATGTCGAGATAACCGGCAAACCGCGATCGGTGAAATATCGGAAGATCTCCGACGCCTCACCGACGGTTTCCGGCGTCACCGGCGCATTCAGTATGAGCAATCTGGACGACAACCCGCGATCAAACTCTCGCTTTGCGAAATACTCGTACAGTCGTCCGACTGACAGGTTCTGGACGGATTTGTAGTCCCCCGCATAATCGGACTTCCCCGCATAGCCGCCGCGAACGAGATCGTTCGAGGTTTCATCGTCAAATGATCTGAAATTGAAGAGAATCCTCAAGCACCGGTACGACGCGAGTTTCTCCACCAGCACATCTGCCGTACGTATCCCCTGGCTTCCAAAGAGGGTTTCTACTTCCGCATCGTCACCGAACATTGGATCCTTGGCAAAGACGCCCAGAACGATACCCATCCGCTCGAACCGGTCGAGATACTTGAAAACGTCCGGATCCCGAAAGAATTCCGTCGGCCCAAGATATTTTACGGCTCTCGTTCCCAGCTCCCTTACAGACTCCTCGATCAAATCCAGAATCCGGTCCGGATAGATCAACTTTTGTCCCCGAAATAGGTCGTCCTGCTTGGCATAGCAGCCTTTGCAGTTCAACCTGCAGTTGCCATAGACCCGCCCAACGAGAACTCGCCTGCGTTCCTCCTCAGTTTTGGCAGTGTTATATGCTTCGACCACATTCGCCGGGAGCCAGCAGAATTCGAGAGAGAGAAGATTTTTACCACGAAGATCATCTTCAGTAACGGTTATGCCCTCAAGCGAAGGGTTGACTCTAACCTTCAAGCGTCCATCCGGCCCGACGAGAATCGGCACATGTTGTAAAGGGTACGTTTTCATTTCAGTTCTCCTTGTTTTGTTATCAATCGCGTTTCCGGCCGGAAGACACGATTAACAAGGTCTACCTCGCCTTTCGACATACTTGTTAACGATCACGAACCGACATTGCATGATACTCTCGTTGCAATTCTCTGTCTGTCGCTTATGTTTTTTCTTACTGAAATATTTAATTCGTACCTATTCTGTGGTATTATTCTGTCGAAGTTGTTTCCACAACATTATGATTTATGAAGCGCTTAAAGAAATTGGACTTTCGGAAAAGGAGGTCTCCGTCTATCTGACCCTGCTTGAAATCGGTTCAGGTAAGGTGCAGGGAATTTCACGAAAAACGCGGCTCAACCGGACGAGTATTTACGATATTCTCGAATCACTGACACAAAAAGGGCTTGTCAGCCGATACAAAAAGGGCGGAGCATCGTATTTCAATGCCCTGGAACCCGATCGGCTTCTGACCTATCTCGACCGAGAGACGGAGGAGCGGCAGAAACTCGTTAATCGACAGAAGAGCCGAATCACGGACATTTTGCCACAACTCGTGTCCATGCAGGATATCTACGCATCAGGGAAGCCGAAGGTTCGATTTTTTGAGGGAGAAAAGGGGATGCGAGAGGCGTATGAAGATACTCTCACCGCCAAAGAAACCATTCTTGCCTATGCCAACGTTCAGACGATGCATGAAGGACTTCCCGACTTTTTCCCCGAATACTACCGACGCCGCGCAAAGCAGGGAATCTTCATAAAGGCAATCGTCCCGCAAAACGTCCTCTCCCATGAGCGTTCCCTTCACGACCAAGAGGAGATGCGTTCCATCCGATTTCTCCCCGAGAAAGAGATGTCATTCTCCCCTGAAGTGAACGTCTACAACGACAAGATGCTCATCGCGTCATGGAATGAGAAGATGGCGATCATCATAGAGTCGAAAGAACTGGCGGACCTACAGAGACTGACCTTCGAGCTCCTCTGGAAAACCCTCCCGAAGCACATTCCGGAACTCGATGACTGATTACGGACTGTTTTACCTCCGGATACCAAAAACCCGCCTTTCGGCGGGCTTTCATCTTTCTTTCGTTGCGTTCCCCGTTGTCCGTTGTTCGTTGTCAGTTGTCAGTTGTAAGTTGTAAGTTCCCCGATATCAGAGCATCGTAAACGCTCCGACCTTGTCGCCGGCCTGGGGCTTCATGACGCGGACGCCCTGTGTGACTCGGGAGAGGAGCGGCACGGACTTGAACGGAATCCGGATGATCGTCCCCTTTTCCGAGGTCAGTATGAGGTCATCCTCGATATTGGCCATGGAGGTGATCGCCGCACCGACGAGCTTGCCGGTCTTATCGGTGACCTTCATCGTCTTGATGCCGGATCCGCCGCGCTTCTGAACCTTGTAGTGCTTGAGGTCCGACCGCTTTCCTTGGCCGTTCTGGGAAAGGATCAGGAGCTCAAGCCCCTTCTCACCCTTATTGATGACGTCCATCGCGACAACCTCGTCGCCATCGCCGAGACGTATGCCACGGACACCGGCGGCCGATCGTCCCATGGCACGCACGTCGGTTTCCTTGAAGCGGATCGCTTGTCCGTCCTGTGTCGTCATGATGATGTCGTCGCCTCCGTCGGTCGGCCGCACCCAGCTCAGGAGATCGCCCTTGTCGAGATTGATCGCGATGAGACCCGACCGTCGCACGTTCTCGAATTCCCCTATCTTCGTCTTCTTCACCGTTCCGTTGCGGGTCGCCATGAAGAGATACTTCGTGTCATCGCCCTGTTTGCGCGCGACGAGCTCGGTTATCTTCTCCTCGGGACTGATCTGGATGAAGTTTACGATCGCCGCCCCCTTCGCGGTACGGGACGATTCCGGAATCTCGTAGGCCTTCAGTTGGAAGACCTTTCCGGTATTCGTGAAGAACATGAGGTCGGCATGCGTCTCGAGCGAGAGCACCATCGCGATCTTGTCCTCTTCCTTGGTGACTGCGCCGATCACGCCCTTGCCGCCTCGTTTCTGCACGCGATATGCGTCCGGATTCATGCGCTTGATATACCCGTCCTCGGAGAGCGTGATGATCGCGTCCTCGTTCGGGATGAGATCCTCCTGCTTGAATTCGCCTATACCGTTCCGGACGACCCGCGTCTTGCGGGCATCACCGTACTTCTCGCGCAGCTCCAGGAGCTCGGTCTTCACCACGCCGAGCATCTTCTCACGGCTCGAGAGCAGGTCTTCGAGCGTGGCTATGAGCTTCATCTTCTCATCGAGTTCATCCTCGATCTTCTTGCGTTCCAATCCGGAAAGTGTCTGCAAGCGCATTTCGAGGATCGCGGTCGTCTGCCGATCGGAGAGACGGAAGTTCTTCATGAGGTTCTGGTGCGCCTCCTCCTTCGTCTTCGACTTCTTGATGGTCGCGATGATCTCGTCGATATGATCGAGCGCCTTCTTGAGACCCTCAAGGATATGCGCGCGGTCCTTGGCCTTGGCAAGTTCGTATTCTGCCCGGCGCTTCACCACTATCTGTCGATGCGCGATGTAGTGCTCCAGGATGGATTTCAGCGAGAGGATCTGCGGATCGATGCCGTCCACGAGAGCCAGCATGTTTACCCCGAAATTCTTCTGCAGATCGGTGAGGGTGTAGAGCTGGTTCAGGACCTTCTGCGGATAGGCATCTTTCTTGAGCTCGATGACGACGCGCACACCATCCTTGTCGCTCTCATCGCGCAGATCGCGGATACCGAGAATCCTTCCTTCCTTCACGAGATCGGCCAACTTCTCGATCAACGTCGCCTTGTTCGTCTGGTATGTCATCTCGGTGACGATGATCTGGAACGTACCAGCCTTCGTCTCGACGATTTCCGCCTTTGCCCGCATCGCGATCTTCCCTCTGCCGGTAGCGTACGCCTCCCGGATATCCGAGGATCCATATACGAACCCTCCCGTAGGGAAATCGGGGCCCTTAATGAACTGCATGAGGTCGTCAACGGTCGCATCCGGATTGTCAATCAGGTGACAGATTCCGTCGGCAAGCTCCTCGAGATTGTGCGGCGGGATATTCGTCGCCATACCGACGGCGATGCCGACGGTTCCGTTCAAAAGAAGTTGCGGGAGCTTCGCCGGAAGCACCGTCGGCTCCATGTGCACCCCGTCGAAGTTCGGGACGAAATCGACCGTATCCTTTTCTATATCCAACAGCATTTCCTCCGCGATCGGCGCAAGCTTCGCCTCGGTATAGCGGTATGCCGCCGGACTGTCACCGTCCATGGAGCCGAAGTTTCCCTGACCCCAGACAAGCGGATATCGCAGGGAAAAATCCTGTGCCATGCGGACCATGGTATCGTACACGGCCGTATCTCCGTGCGGATGCCACTTTCCAAGCACCTCGCCGACCACCGTAGCCGACTTGCGGAACTTCGCCGTCGATCGGAGGCCGGTCGACCACATGGAATACAATATGCGACGATGAACCGGCTTCATACCGTCACGTACGTCCGGGAGCGCCCGGGAGACAATCACGCTCATCGCATAGTCAAGATACGACTGTCGCACCTCGTCGGTAATCTGACGCTCTTCGATCCTTCCGTTCACATCGATGTCCTGCTGTTCCTGGGCCATACGGTATGTATACTTATTGCCTTACTCCCCCGATACTATCGGGCGGAATCCTGCGCTGAGCCGGGAACGCCCTCGTCCGTGAGCGTCGTGGACTCAATCATCTGCGTGATTGACTGCCCCTGGTTCTCGATCTCCCTTATTGACGACGGTATCGACTGCTGAATCGCCTTCGTATCGGCCGGCGCCATAGCCCGCAGCCCGCTCCGAAGCGTCATAATCCAGAACGAGAACAAGAGCACCATGACTATCAGCACGGATCCCCATACATACCTTACCCGTACGTGTTCCGGTTCCCCCCGAATCTCGTCTATTTTCCGACCGATGAGTTCCTTCATATGACTAGCATTTCTGCAGAAATACCACCTCCATGTTTTTCCCGTCAAGATCCTTCTTTTTGAAATTGAGTTTCGGCAGTTCTTCGCTCACCTTGCAACCCGTCTCCCTGCAAAACGACTCCGGCCCCTCTGCATCGATAGTCACACCGTCCGTCCGATAGTGCATCGGGATGATGATCTTCGGTTCGATCGCCCGGATCAGCTCGTCGACTTTCTTCGTCGGAATCGAGTCACCGCCCCCGACCGGGACGAACAGTATGTCGACATCCCCGATCTTGCCGACGGTATTGCTGTCAAGCTCATGGCCGACCGCCCCGAGAAACGCAAGGCGAACCTCCTCGGAATCGAATACGTAAATGGTATTCTGACCACGGCTCGCGCCCCCTTCCGAATCACGAAAGCTCGGAAAACCGAGAATACCGACGCCTTTCGCCGCATATTCCCCCGGCGTATGAATGATGACCGGATCATCCTTCAGCCCCCCGAGCGACTCGTCGGACGGATCAAGATGCGACAACAGCACGATATCCGCGTGGCCGAAAGGAGATCGGATTCCCGTTTTCCGCTCGGGAAGATCGGTCCAGATTACCACGTCCTCCGTGGCCCGGCCGGCCGGCTTTGTGGTTATCTTGAAGCAATAGTCCCCGTAGTACTGTATGTTCATGACGGTCGTTCAAAAAAGAAAAGGCCCTGTGGCGAAATGAAGTCTAGCATGAAACAAGCCGTCCTGCCAAGCGTTAAATGGCTGTCAGACTTGCCATTTATCGGAAAACGATGTATCCTTTCTCGTACGTTTCCCGGGGTGACCCGGAGGACCTGAAAGTGGCGCAATAATCGATAATCGGGGACAGCGCCAAGCCCCGGACAATACGTGATATGACAAAAGCAATAACCGAGAAGGATCTTTCGACCCTTCTGACGGAAGATTCGGTGATGATCCCGGCGGTTGGCGACGTCGTCACCGGCGTGGTAATCAATGTCTCTTCGAACCATGCACTCGTCGACCTCGGCCCCCTCGGGACGGGCGTCGTCCTTGGAAAGGAGATGAAGAGCGGCCTCGGGGGCAACGCCAAACTGTTCGTAGGCGAGGAAATCAGCGCGACGCTGACAAGCCTCGAGAACGAGGATGGCGATATCGAGATTTCCATCCGCGAAGCCTCCTACGAGAAGTCGTGGGAGGATCTCCAGGAGAAACTCGAGAACAAGGTCGTCGTCGATACGAAGGTGCTCGATGCGAACAAAGGCGGCCTCATGGTGGAACTCAACGGCATCATGGGTTTCCTTCCGGTCTCCCAGCTTGCCAACGAACACTATCCTCGTGTAGAGGATGGCGACAAGAACAAGATTTTGGAGCTCTTAAAAGCCCTTATCGGTGTCACTATCAATGTCCGCATTCTTGATACCGACCGCGAGAACGAGAAGCTGATCGTCAGTGAAAAGGCAGCTCAAAGCGAACGCGATCGCGAACTCATCAATCGGCTTCGTGCAGGCGATGAGATCGAGGGCGAGGTATCCGGCGTCGTCGACTTCGGCGCATTCGTCAAATTCGATGCTCCGACTGACAAGGACGGCAAGAAGTCGAGCCAGAAGCTCGAAGGACTGGTGCACATCTCGGAGCTTGCCTGGCAGCTCATCGATGATCCGCGTGAGATCGTGAAGACCGGCGATCACGTGAAAGCGAAGATCATCGGCATCGAGGATACCCGCATTTCGCTTTCCATGAAGGCTCTCAAGGAAGATCCGTGGACCAAGGTCGCGGAACGCTACGCGGTCAACCAGACCGTTTCCGGGAAGATCGACAAAATCAACCACTTCGGAGCGTTCGTATACCTCGACAAGGACATTCATGGCCTCGCCCACGTATCCGAGTTCCACGATGTCTACCCGGGACGAAAGATGGAAGACATTTTCAAGGTCGGGGAAACCTATGACTGGAAGATACTCTCCATCGAACCGAAGGCGCATCGGATGGGGCTCCTCCCCATCAAGGACGGGGCGAAAAAGAAGAAGGACGTCGAAGAAAAGGACGAGAAATAAGCCCCGAAAGTCCCGCCGCGCGCGGGACTTTTCTTACCCGTACCGTAATAAAAATTCATGAACACGCAAAGCCTTTTCATTCTTTCCGGTCCGTCCGGAGCCGGAGAAGATTCCATCATAAACGCGCTTTCCCAACGACTTCCTGTGGAGCGCGTCGTCACGACCACGACTCGGGATTCCCGTCCCGGCGAAACCCAGGGGAACCCCTACTATTTCGTATCGCGCGCCACTTTCGACGCGATGATCGCCACCGATTCGCTTGCGGAGTGGGCTGAGGAATATAATGGCAACCTGTACGGTGTCACGCGCAAGGAACTGATACGGGTGTCGTCTTCCGATAAGATCGGGATTTGGAAAATCGAATGGAAAGGCGTCTTAACGGCAAAACGGATATTTCCTGGCATAATTTGCATTCTCATATCGGCACCGCTTGAAAGTATCGAGGCTCGGATACGGAAACGGGACAATCTTTCGGAAGCGTATCTGGCGGAACGGATGGAATATACCAGGGAATGGATGACCCATACCGATATCTATGACTACACGATCGAAAATCGCGACGGCGAGCTCGAAAAAGCCGTCGACCAAGCGGAAACTATCATCCGTAGACATGCAAGACTCTCAGAAAGGTCCTAAGGTTTTTTTGCCGACTTCCTCGTACGGACGCACGCTCATCAAACGCGTCCGGAATAACGACGTCGAATACGGACTTTTGGCCCGAAACGCCGCGATTTTGGTCGGTTGTTCCGGAGGGCCGGACAGTGTCGCCTTGTTGCATATCCTTTTGGCGTTGCGCTCAAAACTGAGCCTTCGGCTCGGTGTAGCGCACGTCAACTACGGAATCAGGGGGCTCGACGCGAATGAGGACGAATCGCTGGTCCGGAGGCTTTGTGTCGCATACGACATCCCTTTCTACACGTATCATCCACGTCGCGTACAGGGAATGAACGAGCAGGTTCTGCGGGATGTGCGGTATGCTTTTTTCAGAACGGTACTTCGACGAGAGCGTTTCGATGTCGTTTCGGTAGCCCATACCCGGGATGATCAGGCTGAAACGGTACTCATCCGATTGCTCCGAGGAGCGGGACCGGATGGGCTGTCCGCAATGCGTCCCGCCCACGATCGCATCATCAGACCCCTGCTCGATATCACGAAAGCGGAACTCCTGGAATTTCTATCGAAAGAAAACATCCGATTCAGAGTCGATTCGACGAATCGCGACATGACAATCCTCCGAAACCGCATCCGACACGAACTGATTCCGCTCCTTGATAGCGATTATCGTCCGGGCATAGTAGCCGTTCTCGCCCGAACTGCCCGGATTCTGGATTCTTTTCCATCAGCGGACGAACACCGGCACTATCTCGCGACCGAAATTATTCCGGGAGGAGTCTCTTTCGGGGTCACGGACTTCTTGGCACTTTCGAACGCCGACCGAGCCCACGAGCTCCGCAGATTGTACCAGATCATCTCCGGAACAGGGCTGTATCCTGCGGAATCGTTTGTCAGGGAGGCGGTCAGACTCATCACCAGCAGGAAGAACAAGGTGAGGATATACCGCTCCGGACGGTTGAAAATCGAGGCGAGAGGTGATAGAGTGGCCATTGTACAGGTTTTTTTCCGTTCTAAATCGTGAAGACGCTTCCTATGGACAAATTCATGAAAAACATCGTGACGATTGTAATCGTCTTTTTTGTCGTTTCAGGCATTCTTATCCTTTCCCAAGACAGCGCTCCTCGGCCAGAAACGGTCTCTCTTTCGGCCCTTGTCTCCCAGATTAACGATGGTCAGGTAAAGAAGATCGACGTCTCGGCAAACGATCTGTCCATCGAACTCGTGGATGGAAAAACCGAGAAAAGCCAGAAAGAAGCGGAGTCGTCTTTGACAGAGACCCTGAAGAACTACGGCGTCGACGCTGGAAAACTCGCGGCGGTATCCGTAGATATAAAGAAGGAATCTGGCACCTCTTTTTGGGCGACCGCGATACTCCCCTTTCTTCTGCCTTTTCTGCTCGTCGGCGGCTTCGTATGGTTCATGATGCGACAGGCTCAACGTGGAAACTCGCAAGCAATGAACTTTGGCCTTTCACGGGCCAGAATTCTCGATCCGAAAAACAAGAACAAGCGCATCACGTTTGCCGACGTCGCCGGTTCCAAGGAAGCGAAGGAAGAGCTCCGGGAAATCGTGGAATTCTTGAAGCATCCAAAAAAGTTTGTCGCGATGGGCGCCAAAATTCCGAAAGGAGTACTGCTCCTCGGGTCACCTGGAACGGGTAAAACACTTATTGCCAAGGCCGTTGCTGGCGAGGCAGGCGTTCCGTTCTTCAATATTTCAGGCTCCGAATTCGTTGAGATGTTCGTCGGCGTCGGCGCGAGTCGAGTTCGTGACCTCTTCAAACAGGCGAAGAAAAGCGCTCCAGCCATCGTTTTTATCGATGAAATCGATGCGGTCGGCCGACACCGCGGCGCAGGCCTCGGCGGAGGTCATGATGAACGCGAACAGACCCTGAATCAGATCCTGGTCGAAATGGACGGCTTCGAGACGGAAACGAACGTTATCGTCATCGCCGCGACGAACCGTCCGGACGTCCTGGATCCGGCCCTCCTTCGCCCTGGCCGCTTTGATCGCCGGGTAACCATGGATTTGCCCGATATCAACGATCGTGAGGCTATTTTGAATATCCATCTCAAAGGCAAACCCCTTTCCAAGGAGGTGAATGTCAGACGCCTTGCCGAACGGACTCCCGGCTTTTCGGGTGCCGACCTCGCGAATCTCGTCAACGAGGCAGCTATTCTTGCCACCAGGAGGTCAAAGAAAGAAATCGGCATGGCGGAACTCGCGGAATCGATCGAGAAGGTCATCCTCGGTCCCGAGCGCAGGAGCCGTGTCATAAGCCAGAAGGAGAAGGAGATCATTGCCTACCACGAAGCCGGTCACGCACTCGTGGCAGCGAGCCTTCCGAATGCCGATCCCGTTCAAAAAATATCGATCATTTCCCGCGGACATGCCGGCGGCTACACGCTCGCGGTTCCCACTGAGGACAAGAGCCTGCACTCCTCCGCATATTTCATCGATGAGCTGTCCGTTCTCCTTGGCGGGTATTCCGCGGAACGCCTCACCTTCGGAGACACGACGACGGGGCCGTCCAACGATCTCGAGCGAGCGACGGCACTCGCTCGGGGAATGGTGACCCGCTACGGGATGAGTCGCCTTGGCGCCAGGACATTCGGGCACAAGGAGGAACTTGTTTTTCTCGGAAAGGAGCTTCATGAGGAACGGAACTACTCGGATGAGACCGCGAAAATGATCGACAACGAGGTCGCCAAACTGATTGAGGATGCCCTCGCGCGCTCTTCGGCGATTCTGACTGAAAAACGGGGCCTGCTGAAGTCGTTGGCGGATGCGTTGCTGACCAGGGAAACCATCGAGAAGGACGACTTCGACGCGATGATAGCGGGAAAGCCGATTTTACCGTTCGACGAGTCGGTTTCCGTTTCCACAAAAGCAAGCTCGGACGCCGAATAGACGACGCTCGTATTTGACACGTCATCGTCAAAGACGATGAGAATCATATGGACGAACTACGCCTGTTTTTCGGATATTATGTTGAAGCGGCACGTCGGTTTCCCAAAAGCGTCTCAGCCGTATTTATGGCGTTCATGGGAACGCTGTTCGGAACGACCATACCGGGTCTTTTCCAGGAGGGTTTCCCCCTCAATTCGTGGGCGCCGTACGCATCGTCCGCATTCGCTTCCCATCCCTTTCTGTTCCTGCTGGTACCGATCTCAATCTCGATCGTCCTATTCTTTACGGCCGCTCTGACTACGGCTTTCAGATCGGAAAGCAAGCCGTCATTCGGAATCGTGTTTCGAAAGTGCGGACGAATTTTTCCAAGACTGCTCTCACTGAAGCTCGCGTTGGTTTCCGCCGCGCTGGTATGTCTGTCGGTACTCAGCCTGCCAGGATTTATTGCTATCGGGAAGAACCCGTCTCTCGCCCGAATCCTATCACTGTCCGGCATCGCGCTGTTTCTCATTATCTTCGTCATTCTCATATTTTCAGAGACATATGCCTCCTTATTCGTCATAACTTCGGAAACGTCATTTTCATCCTCACTGAAACTCGGGTATTCGCTCTTTGTCAAAAGGATGTCGACGAGCCTCATATTCACTCTGGTATCGTTCGCGATAGTACTCCTCTTTTCGGTATCGACGGAGGTACTCCTATACGCGGCAAACGTCTTCTTTCCTGCCTCACTCCTCCGTGAATCGCTTTTATCGGCAATCATCGTCCTCATGCAGTCGACGCTCCTCTTTCTCCGAACATTCGCACTGCTCTCATTCTTCACGTTCATCAACACGCCTCCGCAGACGACTCACGAGCCGGAGACTTCACAAAATGTCGAAAAGGTGATACAAAAGGAAGTACCGGAAATCGGATAGGATTTCGACAACGACCGTAATCGTCATATTGGGAAATTCGTGGGCGGCTAGCTCAGTTGGTTAGAGCGCCACATTGACATTGTGGAGGTCACAAGTTCGAATCTTGTGTCGCCCACGAATTTCCGAAGAAACACGAAGACGGATCGTGTAAAATGACTCAATTCACGGATGAAACGAAAAACGGCCATAGGCCGTTTTTCTTCTTATCTAACCCATTTCAATTTCCTGACAGGATCGGCATTGCGGCGCCAGAACCGGCCGCATTAAGATTCACGTTCACCTGCTGCCTCACGCCTGACGTATACGCCGCCCCCCTTCCCAATTGTCTGTTCACGACGTCGACCTGGCTCATAATCTGACTGTCGACACTCGAAATTTCTCGCTGAATCGATGCCTGAACTTTTCCGAGACCACTCTGAATCAAGTTCGTTATCATCCTGTTCGCCAGTGTCGTAATGACTCCACCGACCAATTCCGTCGGGTTCTGAGCGGCGGCAATGACCTTGTTGCCGATGTCTTGCACATCCGCAACCATCTGACCGATGGTGCTACCAGGTAAAATCGTATTACCCGCCTTATCCTGAACTCCTTTATATCCCGACGACGTCGCCTTCAATTGGGCCTCGGTCTGATACTGCGACTGCGCGATCATTTTAAATCTTTCCGCACGGAGAGCATAACCGATCGGATCACTTTGCGAGGAATACATCGCCGATATGACCCTAAAGTCCCCATTGTCCACCGATTTAATCGGATCCGAACTCAATTCGCTTAGCAGGGTAGACGATGAACCGGCAAGATCGGATTTCAGCACGTGGTTATC
The DNA here is from genome assembly GCA_013334245.1 of Candidatus Moraniibacteriota bacterium. Classification (GTDB taxonomy): domain Bacteria; phylum Patescibacteriota; class Minisyncoccia; order Moranbacterales; family UBA1568; genus JAAXTX01. The sequence goes on along the minus strand of JAAXXZ010000002.1, from coordinate 5,810 downwards.
CGCAAATTTTTCCAAGTCGGACTCATACGAACGACCTCCGGATGCCGATGAAAATCCGCTTGAGCGGCCCTTCAAAGTGGCCGATTTGAATCCATCATACGCAAGGAGCGCTTTCTGTCCCGGCTCCTGATAGAGGTATGCTCTCCAGTCGGATATGACCAGAGATGCGCTTGTCGATGAACCTCCCACGAGACTCGCAACACGGGTATTCAGCAACGATATGGCAGTCGACTTCAGCACGCCAAGAAGCTGGCCTTCTATCTGCTTCTGTATCTTTTCCAGCATCTGTTTCAGAATGGCAGCCTCGAAGTCCTCGCCCCATGCGCCGGCATGAACGAACGACGGAACCAGCGTGCAGTACGAAACCGCAATTAGGGCTACCAGCGAGTACAACCGTTTGATTTTCATGCTTTTCATACGAGGCTGCGGATATGCGTATCGAACTAAAGATCCAACGGGATATTCGTTATCTCATACTTGGATAGTTTCGTCTGCACATCGAGAACGAAACTTCCGACCACGTTCAGCAATCCCTGAATGCGAGACAGCGACCTAATCGTCTTGATCGGATCGTCTGCCGATGATGCGCCGACCTCTTCCTTCATCTGCGAGAGATATGTCACGATTTTCAGCGCTTTCACATGAGTGTCCAGCATCGCCTCAGGAACCTCGACTTCGTTCACCTGTTCGAGCATTTTCGAACCGCATTCGACGTAGGAATCGATTTTGGAAAGATCCCCCATCGACACGGCAAGTATGGCCTCATCGGCGAATCCCTCCGATACAACCTTCAATTCGTCCTCCGTTTTGAATTGCTTCGGCGAGTTGCTCGCAAAAATGTACGAAATGGTCGTAAGATATTCAACTATGTCCTCTTTTATTCGCGCTTCGCGTTTTGACTTCGAAAGCCCGGCGTAGGATTGATCCTTCATCTTGATAAGACTCATGTCTATATCCGGAAGAATGATTTCTTCAGAATCTCCGCCGGAAACGTCCTGAACGATACCGTTAAGCTCTTCAAGCGAAACCTCGGACATGCCGTCCGCGTTTGTTTGAGAGTTTTGGACGATGGCTGCCAGTTTTTCCGATACCGCTTCAGTAAGGTTATCTCCGCCTTTTCCGTTAGCAACATTTTCAGATCCGGCACCGACTTCCGGAACTATCTTGTCGCCAGGCGCTTTCTTCAGCGGGTTGTATCCACCTCGCACCTCCACGCCGTCAGTGTATCCATCTCCATCCGTGTCCTTATTCGACGGGTCGGTCCCATAAAGACGCTCCTCGGCGGTCGTAAGTCCATCCTGATCGGGATCGTCAACGATATTTTGCCCGATCATCTCCTGCGCGGAAGAAATAAAAAATCTGTAACCGACAAAAAGGAGCACGAACAAAAGAGCGAAGTCCTTTTTGAGACCGCCTTGTGCGTTTTTTCTCATCACGTTTCGCATAGAAATTTTGTTTTCACTATTATATCATTTTTTTTGTATCGGTACAATTTTTGTAAAGATTTGATCAGAACGATTCTGCTACGTATTTCCCTGAAACGTTGAGAATTTCCTTTTATATTTGATCGCGTATTTACAATGCAATATTTGTACTTATATGTCAATACTTCAATTATTGTTCCACGTGAAACAGTGAATCGTTTATTTTTTGTGTGATTTTGGTTCATAATTGATTTGTTACACGTCGAACATTGCTTGATCCGATTGTTGGTTGTATTTTTTATCACCTTACTGTTCTGTTTCACGTGGAACATTATATTCACTTAAACTCTCGTATGCTAACTGTTTCACGTGGAACTAGCGTTAACGCAATGCCATTATTTTGTCCAATCTTTTATATTGCTCTTTTCATAGTTTTCTAATGAAGCATTTTTAAATTATCACTACTGAAACATGTTACGGTTACTGTTCCACATGGAACAAATTCATCGAAATTTTAATGTTCCACGTGAAACAACTCATATTTTTACTCATTCTGAATTCCTTCAATTAGTTTCACGTGGAACAGATCGGGTTCTCTTAAGTAACTTCGACGAATATGCTGTTTCACGTGGAACACCGGAAAGCAGGAAATAATGACACATGAGAAACAGTGTTCCACGTGAAACAGTAAACTGAATCGACACAGACATTCAAGTGGTTCAAATGGAGCAGAAAGTTCGATTAGCAGTAAAAATTCAAATCGTGTTCCACGTGGAACAAATATTGACTTTCCTAACTTTTCGTGCTGTGGTATAAGCAATTAAAATTTAATACCTGTTTGACGCAAAATAGTATTACCTATATCATTTACGTGATGATGCGGGCCTGTAGCTTAGTTGGTAGAGCGCCTCCATGGCATGGAGGAGGTCAGGAGTTCGAGTCTCCTCAGGTCCACAAGCATATCGAATACACGAAATGACGCTTTCATAAAGCTCATTTTTCATAAGTGTGCCCATAATGCCTCGATAGCTCAATGGATAGAGCGAATCCGTCCTAAGGATGAGATCTAGGTTCGATTCCTAGTCGGGGCACATAGAACACAGAGCACCCCGAGATGCCAGACCAGAAAAAGGGGCGCGACGACCACCGGATAACGACCTTTGACAAATGCGCTGGACTAAGCCACAATGAAATGATTCATTCTGAAACATGTCTCACCGAATACTACAGATAAACGAACTCATACGCGAGCACCTCGGAGAAATACTTCTCCGAGAGGTCAGTTTTAAGTCTGGAATACTGGTAACTATCTCGAAAGTCGACACCACGCCGGACCTGCGCCACTCGCGCGTATCGATCAGCATATTTCCGGAAAGTGAGACGGGGTACGCTATCGGAACACTTTCTCATGAAAAGGGGAGGATCCAAAAGTCTCTTCATGGAAAGCTTCACATGAAACCCCTTCCCATACTTTCTTTTCGCGCAGATCCGACAGAACAAAATGCCGACGTAATCGAACGAATCCTCATGGAGCTGAAATAAGGGATTGTTCGAAGTTATACACAGGTTATGCGCGATTACTCGTCGGAATTCAGAAACCTGAACTACGTAATCCGCAATGCGGACAGGTTTTTACTGTTTGCGCACACCCGCCCCGATTCCGACACGGTTGGGGCAAATATCGCGCTGCAGGAGTTCATCGAAATGCAGGGAAAACAAGCCGACATCTGCTGTGTCGATGCATTTCCGGAATTTGCGAAAGCGCTATTTCCTGGCTCCACCTTCAACGCTCCTTCTGCGCTCGATTTCAACTCATATGACGCATATATCGCGTCAGACAGCGTCAATCGCGGCTTTAATACCGTTCGTGATCGCATATCTTCGGAAAAGATCGTGGCATTGATCGATCATCATCCGATCGAAGATCCTGAAGGGGACATCGTCATCATCGATACCGGCTTCTCTTCCGCGGCCGAAATCGTGTATCAGTTCATAAAGAGCACCAAAACGAAACTTAGCCATCGGATGGCAACGGCACTGTTACTCGGCATACTCGGAGATACGGGGAATCTTCAACATTCATCCACGACGCCCGAAACGTTCGCGGCAGCCGCATCTCTCATCCGCAGCGGCGCCCAACTGCCGAAGATTACGACGAGCGTCTTTTCCAACAACTCAATATCCACACTGAAGCTGTGGGGCAGGGCGTTATCACGGGCAAAGATAAACCCGAGCAACGGAATGATATACTCCGCGATAACGGAGAAGGACATCATCGAGCTTGGGAATCCTTCCACGGAGGATCTGTATATCGCATCGGCGCTCCTGAACAATGTACCCGATGCCAAATTTTCACTGCTGTTCTATCAGATTTCGCCCGATTCCGTACGCGGAAGCTTACGCACCGAGCCGCATAAGGGAGTCGACGTCTCGAACATTGCGCAGTCACTCGGAGGGGGAGGGCATAAGTACGCGAGCGGCTTCGAGATTTCCGGACGGATCATAGAGACGGCCGAGGGCTGGGAAGTCCGATAAATCGTCGTTTTGCACCGATTATGCACGATCCGATCCGAAGCATCAAAGAATCGCTGCTTTCAGACCTTAACGAGCGCATGTCAACCGAGTGCACATGCGCTTTGAAGGAAACTGCCACGCGGCCGGTCCCGGGAGATGGGTCTGCCTGCGCGACTATTCTTCTTATCGGTGAGGCTCCCGGAAAGAACGAAGATCTCCAGGGAGTTCCTTTCGTAGGGGCGGCCGGCAAGTTTCTTGATGAGATGCTCGCTTCCATCGGGCTTGATAGAAAGGACATCTATATCACCAATATCATAAAATACCGCCCACCGAATAATCGTGACCCGCTTCCGCAGGAAATAGAGGACTGCGCCGAGTGGCTTCACGAACAGATCGGCATCATAGACCCCTTGCTCATCGTAACGCTCGGTCGGCACGCGATGAACCACTTCTTTCCCGATAAGAAGATAACTGAAGCTCACGGAAACGCATATCGACGCGAATTTCCCGCGGGCCGTAGCCAGGTGTTCTATACCCTGTATCATCCTGCGGCAGCACTCTACAACGGCGGCATGAGAGATACGTTGAAACAGGATTTCTTGCGCATCCCCAAGGTACTCGAAAAGTTACGAAGTGGTGCATAAGTCGAGGACAACTCGCAAAATGCCTGATTTCTGCCGTTTTTGTTGACGCTCTTTGCGGATTCTGATACCTTGGGAGTACTTTCGTTCAGTGAATTTCAAGCGAATGGTCATCCCACACGGAGCGGCATGACACGAAAGACGGTCCGATGGCCGAGTGGTTAGGCACGGGTCTGCAAAACCCTTTACGGCGGTTCAATTCCGCCTCGGACCTCAGCAAGATCTCTTATACGCTCCGTTCCGCGAATTCGCGTGAACGATTTGCTCAAAAAAACGCCGCGGTGGTGGAACTGGTAGACACAGGAGACTTAAAATCTCCCAGCCCAAAAGCTATGCGGGTTCGACTCCCGCCTGCGGCACCTTCAAGGTAAACGAAGAAAACGCCCCGATCGCTCGGGACGTTTTCAGTCTCATCCTGATCAGTCGGTAACCACCTCCGCTATCAGGTTACGACGTCCGAAGGCGAACGCCTCTTTTTTCGTTTCCATGTAGACATCGAAGTGGTTGCCCTTGATGGCACCTCCTCGGTCCTCGCATCGGAATGTACCGAATCCCTCGATTGCGATCTTGGCGCCGAACGGGTAGGCCGGGGGACATGCCAGCGTCCTGTTGGCAGCAACCTTGAGTCCCGAGGCCGTTATGCCTCTGGAATTTCCGCATTCATCTGCCGAGGCGGTATATGCGGACGCGTTGATCTCGAATTTCCCTTCCGGGAGACCGTTCCAACGTTCGATCTGCTTCTCTTTCCAGCGCTCGAGGATGATGTCCTCCGCACTTTTCACCCCTTCGTCCTTCGACATCGAATCGCTTGTCGAAAGTGTTGAGCGAATACCCTCAAGTGAGAACAGATTTCGCCCAATAACGCTTTTGTCAGTCGCGGTACTTCTGAATATCTCGTAATGGACGTCGATCGCCTGAACGGTCGTCGTTTCGGCATGCGCGGCGTTCGTCCAGAACAGAATAACGGGAAGGACGAACGCCAGACGTTTACCACTCATATTGTAAGAATAGTGCTTATCCAAGCCCGCCAGCTTGAGTTACGTCCGAATCTTTCTCAGTCGCAACGGTACAATATAGCATACTTGTAAGTTACTGTCAATACTTCGTAATGTTTCAATACCTTTGCATCACCTGCTAGACTGACCTGTTTAATGCAAAGATATGGCATACACCTCGAATCCGAATATCCCGAAGGTGCGCTGGCAAGCCGTGAAGATGCTCAGATCAGGAA
>JAAXXZ010000030.1 GCA_013334245.1 Candidatus Moraniibacteriota bacterium | reverse complement strand
CGGGACGGTTGCTGACGGATCGGGAAACGATGAAGCGTCTCGTGATCGCGTTCCTTCCGACGGCATTCGTGGGGCTCGTATTGTATCGGTTCATCAAAAGTCTCTTCGAATCGTCCATGACGGTCGTGGTCACGCTGTTTCTCGGCGGGGTCGTCATCATCCTGTTTGAGTCGTGGCTGAAGCGCCGCGGGACCGCGGACGAGGGGCCGACCGGCGCGACCATGACCTATAAGCAGGCGTTTCTGATCGGCATGGCGCAGTCCGTCGCCGTGATTCCGGGGGTGTCTCGCGCCGGGGCCACAATCGTCGGCGGGCTTGCTCTCGGTTTGTCCCGGACCGCGATAACCGAATTTTCGTTCTTGCTTGCCGTTCCGACCATGGCGGCGGCGACCGGATACGACCTGCTGAAGAGCGCACATAGTTTCGTTTCCGGCGACCTGCCGGTACTCGTGGTCGGTTTCGTCGTCTCATTCATCGTCGCCTGGGTGGCGGTGAAATCGTTTCTTTCCTTCGTGAAGACCCACTCCTTTACTTCGTTCGGTATCTATCGTATCGTTGCAGCGATACTGTTTTATCTCTTGGTGATACGGTAGTAGGGAACGGACAGCTTACAACTAACAACAGGAAAAAGGGAACCTGCCTCCGCCAAAGGCTCCGACGTGGCAAGGCGGGAAACAAGGAATAGAAGTGAGAAGTGAGGAATGAGGCGGGGATGGGGAATAGGGAACTCATAACTTACAACGCGGAACGTGTACGTGGGGAAAATCCCTCCCCGGGATTACCGGGGACTCCCTTTCAGAAAGGGAGCGATACATTTCAACATAAGCGGCAGAAGCTGTCTTTCTCTCTTAGGAAAAGGGAGTACCGAGTCTTCGAGGGGAGGGATTTCGTTTTCTTTTGTATAGCAGAATTATGATAATTTCTGGAACACATGTCGCGGAGCGGATATTCGAGGAGACGAAGATGATCGTCTCCGGTCTGGGGGTGCGTCCGGGGTTGGGCGTGGTGTTGGTCGGGGACGATCCCGCGTCGCGACTGTATGTCGGCATAAAGGAACGACGCGCGGAACAACTCGGTTTCGTATTTCGCAAAGAATCAATGTCGTCGATTGCGACGGAGGACGACATCATCGCGGTCATCGATAACATGAATGCTGATCCCTCCATACACGGAATCATCGTGCAGCTGCCGCTTCCGGCAGGACTTGATACGGACCGGATTATTGCGGCGATCGCCCCCGGGAAGGACGCTGACGGGTTCCATCCGGAAACGGTGCGGACATTCCTTTTCGGCGACCGGGATTCCATTCCGGTCTTTCCGTCGGCAATCATGGAACTGGCGAAATCGACCGGCTCGGATCTTTCCGGAAAAAAGGGGGTCGTGGTCGCGAACTCGGAACTGTTCGGCAATATCATACGGAAGGCGTTTGAACACGAGGGGATAATGCCGACGGTCATTCCGGCCTCGGAAGCCGATTCCCGTATCGACGAGCTGTCGGCGGCGGATCTCGTCGTCACTGCCGTCGGCCGGCCGGAGCTGTTTTCGCGGAGTATCTTCAAGCCGGGCGCGATTATCATCGATGGCGGCATTTCGGAATCGGACGGGAGAGTTCGCGGGGACGTCGGTTCGGAGGGGGATGATGCCGGTATCTTTCTCACGCCTGTCCCCGGGGGCGTCGGTCCTGTCACGGTCGCCTGCCTTCTCCGCCGTACGGCGATGCTGGCGATGTAAGGCATGTCGTGGAAATAGGGAAACGACGTGGGTAACACGTCGTTTTTTCCATACCCCCAAAGATCGTCCTGCGTATGGAGTCAGCATTCAGGTTGCTCGTACCGTCTTCCCCAACCGCTTCGCGAGGTTTCTCAGATCCGCCGGATCGGCCATCGGTCCACCGGAGGACGAAATCCATCCTTCGTAGCGTTCGAAATATTGTTCCTGTCCGCTCGGCATCTGCTTCCAGGCTCCTTCCTTCATGTGGGCGGTGCCGTGCATGGGAACCAGTTTGATATGCGCGTGGTCGATTCCGGTACCTTCCATGATGAGCCCGACGCGGCCGACATCCTCAAGGCAATCTTCAAGGATTCCCGCGACTTTCTTGGCGGCGAGGACGAATCGTGAAAGGACGTCATCCGGCATCCGGAGTACGTCACTTCCGTAGTGACGTTTCGGGACGACGATGGAAAATCCCTCCGTGTTCGGATCTATGGCAAGCCAGGCCATGAATTCGTCGTCCTGCCAGAAAATGCCGGGCGTCTCAAACCGTCCTGCGACGATTTCGCAGAACAGGCACTTCCCATCCCCGGTTGTCGGGTCGTATTCGGCCATAGCGTGACGTTCGTATGTGGTGCCGCGGGAGAGACTCGAACTCTCATGATGTTGCCAACCGGGATTTTGAGTTACACGATGATTTTATGGTGGGCGGAGAGGGGGTCGAACCCTCACGATGTTGCCATCACTGGATTTTGAGTCCAGCGCGTCTGCCAGTTTCGCCATCCGCCCGGATAGTCGTTTTCGGCCCCGTACAAAGCCTACGATAGGCGATTGATAAGATAGTGTCAATGGAATATAATAGGGTAGACTCACGACTGGCAACGAACAACTTACAACGGGGAAGAGAAAGTCGTAAGAAGCGGTCAGATGCTGTCGGTTGTCTGTTGTGACTTGTAAGTTCTCTCTGTGACTTCTGTTATCGGTTGTTAGTTGTGTGTTGTCAGTGACTTCTACTATGTCCAAGATCGTCGCGTTCGTGAATCAGAAAGGCGGAGTGGGAAAGACCACTTCGACGATAAACGTGGCCCGGTGTCTCGCCGACCTCGGGAAGAAGGTGCTGCTCGTCGACCTCGACCCGCAGGGGAACGCCTCTTCGGGACTCGGGATCGACCCGCGAGGACTCGAGAAAAATCTGTATCACGCGATGATCGGAACGGCATCTCCGCGAGAAATCGTCCTTTCAACGAATACGCCGAACCTGCATATCATTCCCGCGGCACAGGATCTTGCCGGAGCCGAAATCGAGATGGTCCATATCGATGCTCGCGAGTTCCGTCTCTACTCCGTCCTTCGCCAACTTCGGTCTTTCTACGACTATATCCTGATCGACAGTCCGCCAAGCCTCGGCCTTCTGACGGTGAACGGATTGGTTGCGAGCGATGAGGTGGTCATTCCCGTACAGACGGAATACTACGCTCTCGAAGGGCTTTCACAGCTGCTCGGAACCGTCGAGCTTGTCCGAGAACGTCTCCAGCCGAATCTCAAGATTATGGGCGCGCTCCTGACATTGTTCGACAGGCGAAATCGGCTTGCCCAGCAGGTCGTGAATGAAGTGCGGGCGCATTTCCCCGGTCCCGTCTTCGAGACGGTCATCCCTCGTTCCGTCCGGCTTGCCGAAGCGCCCAGCTATGGCAAGTCCATCCTCGATTTCGATTCGTTGTCGAAGGGAGCTCGGGCGTACAAATCGGTCGCCAGAGAAATCGTTTCCCGTGAAGGAAACGAGGCGGTGACGGTGAATCGGGAATAACGAAAGAAGCATAAGGAATGAAGAATAAGGAATCGGCTGTAAACGATGAGTCAGGGTCTTTGCTTGATTCGTGATTCCGTATACTTTTGATTCGTCTAACGATTATGGCACAGCAACACGGACTCGGAAGGGGGCTCTCGTCCCTCATACCTCCGAAGAAGGACGACCAATCCGCTCCGTTCAAGGAAGTCGTGCTTCGGACCATGGCGGCACAAGGCGTGGATCTGTCAGGCACTCGTCCGGTGACGGAGTCCTTTCCGGCGGTCGAGATTCCCGAATCCGCGAAGAGTCCGTCGGGCGAGCCCGTTCCGACTCCGGTCCCTCCGATTCGTCCATCGGAAGTCCATGCGTCCAGTCCGGCGGAGGTTTCGGTATCCGACATCGTCCCGAATCCGCATCAGCCGCGGTTGCATTTTGACGAGTCGAAACTTCGTGAGCTCGCGGATTCCATCCGTGAGCACGGAGTGCTTCAGTCGCTGGTCGTATCGCCGAAATCGGACGGCACGTACGAACTTATCGCGGGTGAGCGCCGTCTTCAGGCATCGAGACTGGCCGGGCTTTCGAAAGTTCCGGTCGTGATACGGGAGGCGGAGGAGCAGGAGAAGTTGGAACTGGCCATTATCGAGAACATCCAGCGTCACGACCTGAACCCGATCGAAGAGGCTAAGGCGTATGCCCGACTTATAGACGAATTCGGTCTGACTCAGGAGGAGGCCGCAAAGAAGATGGGAAAGAGCCGGAGTGCCGTCGCCAATGCGGTCAGGCTGCTGGTTCTCCCGGTGGAGATTCAGCGCGCACTGTCGGAAGGGCGGATTTCCGAAGGCCATGCGAAGGCGCTTTTGTCGCTTCTGAATCCGGAGAAGCAGCGGGCACTTTTCGAGATGATCGTGAAAACGGGCATGACGGTCCGCGAGGCGGAAGCGAAAGCCCGGGAAACGCAGGTCCGTCCGCATGTGCGTCGCATTGCCTCGCTCGCGCCGGAAATAGCGGAGAAGGCGGAGCGGATGTCGTCGGTGCTCGGAACCAAGGTCGCGGTCAAGCCTGCCGGACGGGGCGGTCGCATTGTCGTAGAATACTATTCCGACGAGGAACTCGACCAGATCGTTTCCAGGATTCTTCCCGAATGAACGTCATCGGACGTCCTTTCCGATAAGGGTAATTTCATGCTATAATCGACGGTAAGGTAATCCAATAGGTTCCCATTTATGACAGAAAACGCGCCATATCTTTCTATCATCATTCCTTCATACCGCGAAGGGGAGCGTATCGGACGGAATCTGCTCGAGATCGACAAATATCTGAAAGCGAAGGATTTTTCATACGAGATCGTGGTCGTCGTCGACGGTTCCCCGGACAATACGGCGGAGGTGGCTCGTAACTACGGACTTCAGGTCCCGAATCTCCGGGTCATCGACAATCCCGAAAACCATGGAAAGGGCTATGTCGTCCGACAGGGGTTGCTCGAGGCGAAAGGGAAGTATCGTGTGTTTCTCGATGCCGACGGTTCGACGTCCATAACGCATTGGGACGCGTTCGAGCCGGAGTTCTCGAAGGGGTTCGACGTCGTGATCGGTTCCCGCGACCTCAAGGAGTCCTTCATTCAGGTTCCGCAGCCGAAGTACCGGATCATCATGGGAAACATGGGAAACTGGCTCATCCGGATCGCACTCGGCCTATGGAAGTATCCGGATACGCAGTGTGGGTTCAAGGCATTGTCCGGCGAGGCGGCGGAAGCGATCGCGAAGCGCATGGTCGTTGATCGATTCGGATTCGATTTCGAGCTCGTGACGCTTGCTGAGCGGCTCGGTTACAAGGTGAAGCAGATGCCGGTCCGGTGGATGAACGAGGAGGGATCGACCGTGTCACTGACCGGAAAGAACGGATTCACACAGGTGCTGATCGACCTCTGGAAAACGCGGGTGCGGCTTTGGAAAGGGGAATATCGTCTCAAAGAAAAATTGTAGGTCGGGGTCGGGCCGGTAATAGGAGGCAAACACAAACGTCGTGAACATAACAATACGGGACGAGGCGGACAAGAAGGCCGAGACGAAACCGGTCGATTCCCAGTCCGAGCTCCGTCAGGACATCATTACGGGGGATTGGGTCGTCATCGCGACCGGACGGGCGAAACGCCCGGACGATTTCGCCAAGCACAATCGCGCCCATGAGGAGGTGAACGCATTCGACCCGTTCATCGATCCCGCAGCGAGCGGACAGAAAGAGCCGGTGCTCCTGTATCGCAAGCCGGACGGGGATTGGAGTCTCCAGGTGATTCCGAATCTATATCCGGCGTTCGTGAGTGGTCGGATGCCGAAAGACCTCTCGGAGGGACCGTATTTCGCAATGAACGGCGTCGGTTATCATGAGGTCGTCATCACGAGGGATCCGAAGAAGAGTATCGCCGGGCTCGAATTATGGCAGGTTGTCGAAGTCATCGACGCATACCAGGAACGATACCTGGCGCTCATGACGAAAAAGACGGTGAAATACATACAGATCTTCCACAATCACGGGAAGGAAGCCGGCGCGTCAATCGCTCATCCGCATTCCCAGCTCATGGCTATCCCGGTCATCTCGCCATACATCGATCTTCAGCTTCG
>JAAXXZ010000001.1 GCA_013334245.1 Candidatus Moraniibacteriota bacterium | reverse complement strand
GATCGGGAGGAAATCCGTACCATACCCGTCGATCTCGGGTATATCAGGAAATCGCTCGATCGGATCGGGAAAAATCAAAATACCCTGTTCGAGCGGCTTGGACTCGTTGAGAAACTCGAGGAGATTCAGGATATCCGTGAATTCGCCCGCGCTATCGGGCAGGAACTCGTCGATCTGGATACCAAGGTCGAGGCGGGAAAGGTGACCGAAAAAGTGATCATATCGTTGCCCGAGAACGAGAAACGGGAGAGCGACGCCCGTCTTTCGTCGTATCTCGCCGAAAAGGATGAACTTGGAAAACGGATGGAGACGATCCGAAAAAACATCACGGAAAAGGAAGAGGCGCTTCGCGCCGAACGGGAAAAGGGGCGGGAGGCCCGTGAACGGTATTTCCTGATCGAACGGCAGGTGCGGGAAAAGGATCGGGAGCTGTCGATCGCGAAGGACCGTTTGAACGACGTGAAGGTTCGCCTCGCACGTGTCGAAGTCCGCGAGGAAGACCTGATAAACGAAGTCCGGGAGGAGCTCCGGACGGATGTACGGGAATTGTCGTGGGACGGGTCGCCACGTGATCGCGACGCGCTGACGCGGGACATCATACGGCTCAAGGGTGAGGTGGAACGTATCGGGGCGATCGATCCGTTGGTAGCGGAGGAGTATCAGGAAACCGAGAAGCGGTTTGTATTCCTGACAACCGAATCGGCCGATCTTCGGAACGCGATGGTTTCGCTTGAGACGGTTGTAAAGGAGATGGACGAACGCATCGAAAAGGAATTCTCGGACGCGTTCGAAGAAATCGCGAAGAAATTCGAACACTATTTCTCGCTTATCTTCAATGGTGGAAAGGCAGAGCTCATTCGGACAAAGCCAAAATCGAAGGCCGTTGCGACCGATGAGGACGGCGAGACCTTGGAGGAAGACACTATTCCAGAAGTTGCAGGAATCGAGATATCCGCATGCCCGCCTGGAAAGAAGATAACGAGCCTTTCCGTCCTTTCCGGTGGCGAGCGTTCGCTGACATCCCTGGCATTGTTGTTCGCAATCATCTCCCATAATCCGCCGCCATTCGCCGTGCTCGACGAGGTGGAGGCAGCGCTCGATGAGGCCAATTCGAAACGTTTCAGCAAGGTGCTTTCCGAGCTTTCCGAACGGACGCAGTTCATCGTCATCTCGCATAACCGGGAGACCATGCGGCAGGCCGAGCTTCTGTATGGCGTGACGATGGGCGATGACGGGGCCTCGCAGGTACTGTCTTTGCATCTCGAGGAGGCCGAGCGGCTCCGGGGGAAAGGCGGGAAAGTCGCGCCTTGACAGGGCCGTTATCCCGCGGTATGATGACTTTCGATAGTCGATGACCGTCTTTTTTCGTTTTTACCGACACTATGCTTACTATCCGTTTCAACCGTACCGGGAAGAAGAACCGAGCGTCGTTCCGTATCGCGCTGCAGGAGAAGGCCAAGGCCCCGAATCATCGGCACGTGGAAGTTCTGGGAAGCTACGATCCGCATTCCAAGGTCGCCGTTCTCAAGAAGGAACGGATTCTCCATTGGCTCGGCATGGGTGCTCAGGCATCGGATTCGGTTCACAATCTTCTGGTGAAAGAGGGTGTGGTCGAAGGAAAAAAGACCGCCATCAAGATGGCACGACCGGCCAAGAAAGAAGAGCTGGTGGCGGAGGAGACCCCGGCCGAAGCGAAGACGGAGGCGGTAGTCGAGGAAAAGGCGGAGGAGGTCGCGGCCGAATAGTTGACAGCCGTCCGCGAAAAGGCTACACTGAGGCAACACAAGTGAATATATTCCGCAGACATGAGGCACGAACGGCGTAAGCCGACCGATAAGTCCTCACGAGGAACCGGTCGCAGGGGCGACTTTGTTCTGCGGTGAAAGCCGCGGATTTTTTTATCTGAAGACGAGTATGATGAAACGATCGGAAAAGGATATTCTCCTGAAGGAGGTGGTCTCCGAAGCGAAGGCTGCGAAGTCGATCGTCTTCTCTGACTATAAGGGGGTGAGTGTGAAGCAGCTTTCCGCACTGCGCGGGGAACTCCGCAAGGGTGGCACCCGGTTCAAGGTCATCAAGAAGACGATTCTCAATATCGCGCTTCGTGAAGCGGGAATCGACGTCGATGCACGGAAGCTCGAGGGACAAGTCGGCGTGGCGTTCGCGCCCGACGAGGTATCGGCGGCGAAGACGATTGCCGATTTCGTGAAGGCGAACAAGGATACGAAGCTTTCGATCGTCGGAGGCGCACTCGAAGGGAAGCAGCTCTCGGCAGCGGAGGTGAACGCGTTGGCGAAGCTTCCGACGAAGGACGAGATGCGGGCCAAGCTCGCCGGCACGCTCCAGGCGCCGATCTCCTCGTTCGTTCGGACCCTTTCGGGGACGTACGGAGGGTTCGTTCGCGTGCTGAACGCGGTCGCGGAGAGCAAGAAGTAGAACAGGTTTCAAATGGTTTCATTGCTGCATTGTCAGATGGTTGGACGGAATCCAGTCATGCGCCGATGTAGCAATGGAATCAATAGAATAAGTAATCAATCGTAAGCGAAAGCATATGTCCGAGGAAAAGAAGGATGTGGTGGTGCCGGAGAAGTTCGAGAAGATCGTTTCGGAAATCGAGAAGATGAGCGTGCTCGACCTTTCCGAGCTCGTGAAGGTTCTCGAGGAGAAGTTCGGCGTTTCTGCGGCGGCCCCGATGATGATGGGTGCCATGCCGGCAGCCGGCGGTGCGGCCGAGGAGGCCGAGGAGAAGACCGAGTTCGACGTAGAGCTCGTCGCGGTCGGTGATCAGAAGATCAACGTCATCAAGGCGGTTCGTGAAGCGACCGGTCTGGGTCTCAAGGAGGCGAAGGATCTCGTCGATGCGGCCCCGAAGGTCGTGAAGGAGAAGATCGCGAAGGCCGAGGCCGAGGAGGTGAAAAAGAAGCTTGAGGCCGCCGGTGCGACCGTGACCATCAAGTAGTTTTCCGACTGCATGTCCGACCCCGCCCCGTACCATACGGCACAGGGCGGGGTTTACGTATTCCCGGAATGTATCGATTACGGATGCCATTGGCTGCGTGACGAGGTCTGATTTTCGCGATATACTGGACTGGATGGGCGTTGTGTAAATCACTTATTCCGACTCGATATGGAATACTTCGGATTCGATCTCATAGAGGTGATCAAGACGGCAGGATATGCGGGATTGTTCGGAATCATATTCGCGGAGACGGGTCTTTTCCTGGGCTTCTTTCTGCCGGGGGACAGCCTTATATTCGTCGCGGGATTTCTCGCGTCGCAGGGATTCTTCGGACCCGTGCTCCTTTCGGTCATCCTGTTTGTTGCGGCGTTTACGGGGAACATGGTCGGATACGAGTTCGGACGTCGGGTCGGGCCGAAGCTGTTCTCACGTGAGGACTCGCTCCTGTTTCGGAAGGATCACGTGACAAAAACGAAAAAGTTCTATGACAAGTATGGCGGCAAGACCGTCATGATCGCGCGGTTCGTACCGATTGTCCGCACATTCGCTCCCATCCTTGCCGGTGTCGCGGAGATGAAGTATATGGTGTTTCTGGTGTACAATATCGCGGGGGCTGCCATCTGGGCCGTCGGGCTCACGGTATTGGGTTACTTTCTCGGAACTCGGATCCCGGACATCGACAAGTACCTGCTCCCGATCGTGCTCGTGATCATTGTCGTCTCGGTTCTTCCGGGCGTGTATCATCTGTATCGTGACCGTCAGGAAATGAAGCGGGGTCAGTCGGAAAAGGCGCAATAGGGAACGATATTCCATCAACGGCTTCCACGGTGAAAACCGGAGAAGCCGTTTTCTGTTATACTGATAGGAACGTATGAACAGCTTACGGACGTCGAACATGCGGCTGGCGGCAATCGTGGCGGCCCTGCTCGTCGGGGTGGTTTTGGTGTTCCTGACGGTTAGAACGGTCCTTGAGAGGCGCAACGGAAGTACTGAAGCTGTCCAAGAGGCCGATATGTCGACGAGGGAAGCTCAGCAGACGGTTTCAGCGACGGACGGGATGATAAAGATCACCGGTCTTCTGGGAGAGGATATCGCGCCTGCTCCTCCGGCGCCCTCCATGGATCGGATGAAAAAGCAGGGATGTGTGGCTGACGGCCTTTTGAACGGGGATTTTCCCGGCGACGGAAAGACGATGAGCCTTATCAACCGCTCCGACTGCTATTATCTGCACCGTGCGGTTGAGACGTGGTTGAAACCGCCGGATTTCGAGGCGATCGACAAGAACCTGAAGGATCTTCGCGGTGGGTTCGCGGTAGGCATGTTCCTGGCCGAGGCGATCGATACCAAGGCGAATTACGCCTATCCGCTCGAGGGACGCGACTTCGATTTTGACAGGATGTGTCGTCCGGGATCGAAAAACTTCTGGGGGGAACATACGTGCAAGCCGTATCTGATGAGCAGGGAATATCGCACGTACCTTCGGTATATAACGCGGAGGGCCATGGATCGTGGCGTACAAGTCTTCATGTTCGGACAGGTGTATCTTCAGGATGCGAACGATCTGTCGAAGTCGCCCATAAGCGAAGTCATAGCCGAAATGCGCGAATACGCAGCGTATCATGGTATGGAAATATTCGTCGGCGCGCAGACAAACGATATCACCGACGAAAAATACCTCTCGAAGTTCGATTTCATCGAGGGCGGCGTCGGATTAGCCTCGGACGGTACCGTGGAAAGCGGCCCGTGTTTTTCCCGTTGGTGGAAGAAAGAGGGGGATTGGTGCTGGGGGTTGCTCTGGAATGACCGTTTTTCGAAAAAGGCGAAGAACGTGTTCGTGCATTATGATTGGAGCGGAAAGATCGGTGATGACATGAGCGTGTTCACCAGGATGAGCGCCGAAAAACGCCACGAGACGACGGCCCGACTTCATGAATATTTCACTTCAAAAGGGGTCGGGTTTCTGCTTCCGTACCTTTCACGCCTGCATGTGGATAACGGCGGATGTGTCGGTCCGGCGAAACGTTTTTATACCCCAGATGATCGATTCTCTTGCGACGACGAGGACGCATGGAACCTTATACTGTCCGGGAAGAAATGAGCATGAAAATTTCCGTGGTCGTAAAGCCGAACGCAAAAAAAGAAGGGGTCGTCCCGAAGACGGACGGCAGTCTTGTCGTTTCCCTGAAGGCGCCGTCCCGGGAAGGGAAGGCGAATGCCCGTCTCCCGAAGGTGCTCGCGACTCATTTCGACGTGGCGCCGTCATGCATCCGCATCGTTTCAGGAACATCATCAAGGAAAAAAATTATCGAGATTTCCTGACCGCCGGTATCAGATCGAATAGGCGGACATGAGCGGCCCGAGCATCAGTGGGACCAGGATTATGGCGGCGAGAAGCGGGAGGACGAACGCGACGACGGTCGCGATGAGCGTCCAGAGGAAATATTTACGTGTCTTCTCGACCGACTTGTAAATCGCGTCGATTTTTTTCTCCTGCGTGTCGAGTCGGGTCTTGAGTTCTTCTTCCATAAGCGTGAATGGTCAGTTAAGATTATTGGTTGCGGTTGGAAATGAGGAGTTCTGATCCTTCCCACCGAGCGATGGCGATGGTCACTTCGCTTTGAAACGGCACGGCAGGGTCCCACGTTGCCATCGCACATGAGCGGTGCATTCCCTCGATGAGAATTATCCGCTTCTCGTGAAGGAATGCGACCAGCATGACCTTATTGGGGAAATGCCCGCGAACGGCATTGATTTTCGCGTTCTCGGTGACAAACGGAAGCTGAACGACATCGCGGAGTCGTTTTGTCATCTCTCCGCCGTATGCCTTTTCTATCCAGTTTCGCGACGGCGCCCCGAAGAAGTCGGGGACGGTCGCGAGGGGGTCGGTTATGCGATAGAGGGACCATTCCAATGTTTCGGGATGATATGGCTGAAGATAGTGCATTCTCCAGTCTTCCCAGGATCCGAAACCCCGCTCTTCCCAATGCTGTTTCCACGAATCTTGCCATGCCTCTCCGTCTTTCCAGATCGACATAACCTCCTCCCAGGATATCCGTCGGAGTCGTTGCAGGGAACCGTCCGTGAAGTTGGTGTGTGTCATATGCGATCTTTCTCATTCCGTCGTGCCGCGAAAGCGCTTCTCCAGGCGTCGGAGACAGAGTTTAGTGAAACATCGCCGTACCCGGAAGAGAAGCAGGGCGTCTTTCTTCCGTTTCGCCGAAGCATACAGCTCGCATTTGAGTCCGATGTAGTCGAGTTTGTTATAGACGTCCCTGTGTTTCGGGTCTTTCCGCTGGTTTTCGATGTAGTAACGGATAGCCTTATTTTCCCATATCGTGGCGACGTAATATCCGAACTCTTCGTACACCATGTCGATGTCGACGATGCGTTTTTGCTCGAACAGGCCGAGATCATACACATCGCCGAGAATGAAGTCGTCGACTTCATAAATCGTGAAGAATTTTCTCGTTATGCCAAGTTCGGATTTGGTTTTCTCATCGATCTTTACGACCTCGAAGACCTCGTTTTCCTCGTCATATCGAAGATAGTCCTTTTCGAAAAGAAAAAAGAGTTCCCGGGTCTCCTTGCCGAAGAAATCGTTCTTGAGACGATGGATGAAATCGGCGCTCGAAATGTGGTTGGCTTTCCGAAACTGCAGGTACGCGACGATTACGAGAACGAACGTCCATACCGCCGATCGACTGATCGAACCGGCGCTGCCGGTATCCTCGAAAATGAAAGCAAGAAATTCGTGCATGAAATATCGTTCGAATGGCCTTAGGAAGCCATTATACAGCATTTCCCGTTCCGTCCCAAGCGGCGGTCGTCAGATAAAAAGAAAGACGACACCCGCGAAAATGACGGCACTCGAAACGATGCGATGGACAAGGCTGGCGCGCCCGTTCTGTTCAGAGATGATATGCGGCAGGAACAGAGTGAACATTCCTCCGATGAGCAGCATGATGAACGGCTGGGTCCCATTGATGATCGATACGACCGCGAGCGGTGCGGAAAGCGAGGCGAACGACATCGCGAGCGTTCCGAAAACGGTGAGGATTTTGCCGGACAGGTTGAGGGCGGCGATGCGCGCGCCGCCGGTTTCAAGCAATACGATGAACGGCTTCCGATACGATCCGATGAAGGCGAAGAGGAAAAGCGAACATATTCCGCCGCCGACGTATTCCCAGAATGCCGTCGCCCACGGGTCGAGCGAGTCGAGCGCGAAATATTTGAAGAGGAGCGCGCTGGTCGCCAGTCCGAACGATGAGAGAGCCATCAATCCGAACATCTTTCCGGTCGGTCGGAACGGTTTTTTCGGATCGGACGAAAGTGAGACGGCGCCGGCTATGACAAGGACCCCCGCGAGCATCTGCAGAGCGGTGAGGTGTTCGCCGAGGAACACGAGGCCGAGAACATAGCTGAAGATGGGCGTAAGCTGGTAGGGCGAGACGACGATGCTTGCGTCGGCTTCCTTCATCGCCGTCAGGTACGGAATGAACGCTGTGACGTAGATGATTCCCGCGATCATGATATACAAGATGTCGCGGACGGGGATGCCGGTCACCGGATGGCCGAAGAGAAAAATTCCCGTCGCCATGATGAACCCGGTGAGTCCGGTGAAGATGACGAGTGACTCGGCACCCTGATCGTCCCGAACGTATTTCGAGATGACGAACTTGTCCAAGAAGCCGACAAGCGACCACAGGAGCGGGGCGAGAAACGCGAGAAGAGTCCAGGAGGGGAGCATTTCGGGTTGGATGTGGATTTAATACACGCTATATTCGCTTCAGATTCGAGCGGAGCTGATCTTTAGACCATACGGAACGGACGATTCTGAGCGATCGTGTCGAGAGATAATAACCTAGTGTGGGAATTAGTGCGTTACGTATCGGCGCATCATTTCCGATGGTCGTAAGCACTATGGCGGCGATCATGTATGTCACAATCATGACGGAAACGACGCGGACCGGGCCGGTCTCCCAAGCCTTGTCCGCTTCTACTCGGGCGTTGCGTTCGCGTATGACGGCTAATTCCTGCTCGATGGCCTCGATCCTGTCTTGCATGATATCCGTATTAGGTTTATTCGCGATATTCAACCGGGTAGTCGCTTCTGCTCGTTCGAATCCCTCCTCCCCAACAACGCTCACTGTGTTTGAATATGCGGAAGGATTTTCGCGTCACCTTCCTACGGAAGGCTTCTTGTCCACGGTGGCGCCAAATGCTTCTAAGGTCGCATTTGTCGGCGAACGTGGCGGTATCGTCCTGCTGGACTCTACCTTGCTTTGCTGTCACCGGTTCGAATCCCTCCTCCCCAACCCTCGCTATGCTAGAGCGGGGGAGGGATTTTCGCGTCGCTTCGCTCCTTGTCCAGGGCAGAGTTGAATGCTGCGCTCGCTCGCATTCATCTACGCTCTCCGCCAGCTGGCGGATCGCTTCTGCTCGTTCGAATCCCTCCTCCCCAACAACGCTCACTATGCAATCTGTTATGAGGGATTTTCGCGTCGCTTCGCTCCTTGTCCAGGGCAGAGTTGAATGCTGCGCTCGCTCGCATTCATCTACGCTCTCCGCCAGCTGGCGGATCGTTCCTGCCCGTTCGAATCCCTCCTCCCCAACCCTCGCTATGCTCGTGTTGGGGAGGAGGGATTCGAACCCCCGTATGACAGGACCAAAACCTGTTGCCTTACCGCTTGGCGACTCCCCAATCTTCACCCACCCTTCAGACTCGAATACTCGACAGCTCCCCTCAGACGGGGGAGCGGGCAGATTCTTTGACCCGACTTTCCGTTCTGACTTTCGACTCGTAACTTGTGACTCGTTCCTACACCACTTCGCCTCCAAGCATCGAGAGCGCATGGGAAACGAGCGGATTTCCGGCCTGTTCCTCCTTCGTTTCCACGACGATCGCGATCTTCACCTTGGTGGAAAGTATGGTATCAAAGGCCTGGGCAAGGGTCAATGCGTTTGCGTGGTCCGCGAGACGGTCCTTATGGAAGGGGAAACGGACGGCGATCGTGATCTTGTTACCGACGACTTCTTTTGGGCGGGCATTCGAAAGGGCGAGTGTGAGCGACGCGTTGACCCGGGTGGCTTCCCGGAGGATTTCCTTCCATCGGTCCTGCACGTCGACAAGCGAGAACGAGCCGGCTACAGAGACGCTATCTCCGGGTGAGGTTGTTTCGACCGCATTGTCGACGTTCGTATCCGATATTTCTGAAATTGCAGCGACTTCGGGCCGTACAATTGCTTTCGGCGAATCGTAGGGAACAGTTGGCCTGGTATCGATAGCCTCTTCCTCTTCTTCCTCCTCCTCACGCTTGAGCTCCCGTACGGATTCTTTTTGTCGAGAGAAATCCGCCAAGGATTTAACGATGGCTATTTCGATCGGAAGTTCGGGGAGGGAAGAATTTCTCATTTCAGTTTCCGCGGTTCGGAAATAACCGATTATCTCGACGATTTTCGCGGTCGGAAGCGAAGCCGCGATCGCGAGCAGTTCCTGACGTCGTTCTTTCGTAAGTGATTCGAGATCGGTTTCCGCCGTTTTTGGCCCGATCGACGCCAGGAGGAGTACGCGGAGATACCTTAGGAAGGACGGAACGAACGCGTTCAGATTCTCCCCCTTCTCGGAGAGATCGCGCACGTAGGCAAGTGCCCCGGGAAGATCGTCCGACGAGAGCAGTCGGGCAAGGCCGGCCAGCTTTGCCTGGCTTGTGATGCCGAGGATGAGTGAGGCGTCTTCCTCGGTGATAGGATTTTCCTGGAGCGTCGCGACCTGCGAGAGGAGGGACTCGGCATCGCGCATGCCTCCCTCGGCCGCCAGCGCTATCATGCGAAGTGCATCGTCGTCTATCTTCAAATTCTCCTTCTTTGCGATACGGGACAGTTTTTCGACCAGATCCTTCACGGGAAACCGGGTCAGGTCGAAACGTTGACAGCGCGAGACGATCGTTTCGGGAACCTTATGAAGCGCGGTCGTCGCGAGTATGAAGACGGCGTGCGCCGGTGGCTCCTCGAGGGTCTTCAGAAAGGCGTTCCATGCTCCGGTCGTGAGCATATGTGCCTCGTCGATGATATAGATCTTGTATCGTCCGGAGGCGGGCGGAGTGGGTACGGTTTCAAGGATCTCGCGCATCTTATCGACCTGCGTGTGTGTCGCGGCATCGAACTCGATCAGGTCGAGCGACCGCCCCTCGGCCATAAGGATACAATTCTCGCATTTCCCGCAGGGCTCCGCTCCCTTGCGATCGGTGCAGTTGGCCGCTTTCGCGAGGAGGCGTGCAAGGGTGGTCTTTCCCGTGCCGCGCGGGCCGGTAAAAAGATAGGCGTGAGAAATGGTATCGGCCTTGATGGAATTCTCGAGTGTCCGGACGATATGTTCCTGGCCGACCATGTCCGAGAAGCTCGAGGGACGATAGGTTCGATAGAAGGCGGGCATAGCAATATAACTAACAACTACAACAGATGACTGACAACTAATAACTGACCACTGACAATAGTTGCATGGAACGGGAACGATCAATGACTGATAACTCCGCATTAAACGGTTGACTGGGAACGGGAGAGCGGTTAATAACCAATAACTACGAAGGAAAACGTTATTTGTTCCCTGCTAATTGTTATCTGCTCTCCGTTTACTGACTCCAGTATACCAATCAAAAACGCTCCCGGGAAGGGGAGCGTTCCGATCCGAAAACGCCTGCGTAGTCGCTATTTTTTGAAGACAAACAGCTTATATCCGACGAAGTTCCATGCCAGCCCGGCGATACTGCCGATCGCTCCGCAGATCAGTCCCCACTGCGAGGGATTGATGGCCCCGATATGGCTGACGGACGTGAATATGAACGAGGTGAAAAAAATGTTGATGAGGAATCCGATCACGCTGACGATGAGAAACTGAACGAATTGCTGACCGCTGTTCTTGGCGGGATTGCCGGAGAATGTCCAGTACTTGTTCCAGAAGAAGCTGTTGACGTTCGCGAACAGGAACGATGTGGCCTTGTAGACGAAATAGAACGTTATCGTCAGGATTCCGGCATTCACGATGGCTGAATCAGGATCGATTCCGGCTGAGGTCTTGAAGAAGGACATGAGGGCGGCGAGGATACCGATGTCGACCAACGTATTCAATCCGCCGATCAGCACGAACTTCGCCACCTGCCAGATGAGCGGAATGACGTTGTAGAGCTTCGAGGCGATGAAAATTCCGGCCGGCGAAGCGACCAGGAAAAAAATCATTACCGCGGGCCATATCTTGCTGTAGAGATCGGGGAGTGCCGTCGCAAGAATCGGTATCACCAGGAAGCCTATCAGGAGTCCTGCGGCGATGCTTGCCTCATAATCTCGTTTTGTCGCCGGTCCGTTAGCCGCAGTCGTGCTTGCTGTCATAGCGTTGTCGTAAAACGATTGACTTATTCCGACTTCCCGACTCCGGCCTTCTGCTGTTCTTCGATTTCCTTTTCGAGTGCTTCCATGTCCCGTATCCATTCTTCCAATACGCCGCTGTCGCTTTCCGGCCCGGGCGCATCGGCAATCAGGGATGACGCCGGTGTGTGGGGCGTCTCCGATGCGGGCTTAAGATCCGTTTTCCAGTCGCCCATGCGCGCCTCTCCGGCCGAAGCAGTCGCCTTGGCGATCGCGAGCGCCTCCTCGGCAACGAGCGCACCTTTTTGCAGTACGTGTTCGATCGCCGCGAAATTCGCCTGGAGGTCCCTTGGTAGCAGGATGGCCACCTCGTCACCGGGTTCGAGTTTGAAGTATGTGACCGAGGCGAACAGGATTCGATACATCCGGTTTTCGGCGGCTATCAGGAAATTCCCGTGTTCATCCTGCGTGACGATGCCGATCGCATGCTTCCTTTCGACCGGGCCGATCTGTTTGTAGATGAACGAGCCGTCGGGAGTGATGGCCAATTTCAGCATGTCTCCCTCGACCAGTTTCGATTTCGAGGCGTAGTTCGCCGGAATCGGATATTGCTTTCCGTCCGCGCCTTGCATGAACTGACCGTCAAACGTCCCTTGGACGATGGTACCCTGCGCATCATCGTAATCGTTTTTCCGAGGCCGGCCGGTCTTCTTCTTTCCTTCAAGCTGAAGGAGCATGGCCTTGGCTCCCTGAATGGTCCTTTCGGCGTTGAGTATCATGTCGCGCAGTGCCTGAACCTTTCCGGCGCTGTCGGCGATGCCTTGCGAATAGTCGTCTGAATGATCCCCCGTGGTCATATTTTTGTTTCGGACCGACACGCGTCCTTTTTATGGCCGCGATACGCCCCCTACTTTTTATATTGTCTTCATTATAGACGGAATGACAAAAATCGACAAGCTTGCGGAAGTTTGTCCAGAGTATGGAAGGATCGACTTCCCGGCACCGATACTTGACAAAGTTTTATAATATGCGATAGTATACTCATTCGTAAATCGCACGGATCTGGCCGTCCAAACGAGGCTTACCCCGGCGCGCTGGAGGGAAGGGCCTGGAGGCCGGATTCGGGAACTAACGCATAATCTCAGTATGGCGAACGTGAAACCAGTCAAAACGACGGTTGCTGCACAGGAAGCGGATGAGACGATGTTTTATGGTCGTCTGAAAATGTTTTCCGAGGCATTCCTTCCGCGGACGAACGATATCGTTCGTGCCAGGTTCGGACTGTCCGGCTCCAAACCGAAGACTCTCGAGGAAATCGGGAAGACCTATGGGATCACGAGGGAGCGTGTCCGGCAGATTCTGGCGGGAGCGTTCGCGTCAGTGAAGCAGCGTCGCGAAGACCCGGCGTTCGTTTGGATTTCCGAGAAGATCGAATCCGCAGTTCGGGACCGTTCCGGAATCGTTTCCGTGGAAGAGCTGTTCGCCGTACTTGCGGCCGATTCGAAGACGGAGGCCGGATCGCTTTCATTTTTCCTCGAGTGTGTGAAGAGCGTGAAGGAGGAGCGGGAGACGAAAAACCGCGTTCGAGCCTTCGCTGTCACCGGATTCGACTTCGACGCCTGGGAGGCGGTTCACACCGCCGCGCTCGAGATCGCGCAGTCGGTCGAGAACGCGTTGACCGAGGATGCTTTTTATTCCAAGGCGAAAAAGAAGGGCATCACCGTCAATCGCGGAACCTTTTTCGGATACCTTTCCGTCTCGTCCCGTATCCGGCGCAATCCGTTCGGCCGGTGGGGACTTTCCGATTCGAATGAGATCAGCCCGCGCGGTACGCGGGAGAAGGCATATCTCGTTCTCAAGATGAACGGTTCCCCGATGCACTTCAAGGAGATTGCCAAGCGGATCGACGAGTCCGGGCTGCAGAAGCGGGGTCGGGCTACGCATCCGCAGACGGTTCACAACGAACTTATCAAGGACAAGAAATTCGTACTCGTGGGTCGCGGATTGTACGCGCTCTCGGAATGGGGTTTCGAGAAGGGGACGGTCCGGGAAGTGATCGACTCCGTGCTTCGAAAGGGAAACGCATCCATGACCCGCGATGAGATCATCGAGGAGGTGCTTCGTGTCCGGAAGGTGAAGCGTTCGACCATCGTCATCAATCTGAACGCCTTTTTTGGCAAGGTCGGGAAAGACAGGTATACTGTGAAATAGATTCGTCCCCGGAGGGCCCTCTTGCGGTCTTGTTTTCGACCGGAACGATAAAAAACGGAAAAACGGAACGGATGACGCGCAACGACGCGATCCGGCTCCCAGACAACCATGAACGTCCTTCTTCTCTCATTGGCGGACCTGTTCCATAGTATCGGCCGCGCGTTCTCGCTGTTCGGCGAAGTGTGGTTTCTGGTCCTTCCGCCCGCTTTCTATTGGGTGTTCCTCGATATCTGGCTCGATCACATGCAGGGCCGGTATATAGGTGGGACGAAATACATCCTGCTTGAGCTGATTCCTCCCCGGGAAGTCGAGAAGAGCCCGAAACTGATGGAGACGGTTTTCTCCGGTCTGGCGGGAATCCAGAAAAACTACAATACGTACGAGGTCTATGTCGAGGGTATGTTCGTGCCGCCGCTCAGTCTCGAGATAGCAAGCGATAACGGTGCCGTGCATTTTTACATCCGCACGGCGGCGGTGTTCCGGAACCTTGTCGAGGCGAATTTCTTCGCGCAGTATCCGGACATGGAAATCGTGGAAGTGCCGGACTATGTCAAGAACGCCCCGGCGACCATTCCCAATGACAAGTACGAACTGTGGGGGTCGGATTTCGTTTTAGCGAAGGACGATCTCTATCCCATAAAGACCTACAAATTCTTCGAGGAGGACGTGACGGGGAAGATGATCGATCCGTTGGCCGGAATGATCGAAATGATGGGAAAGCTGCCTCCGGGACAGACGATGTGGCTTCAGATGATCATCGCGCCCTCGAAGGATAACTGGCATAAGGAAAAGGGGCGTTCCACCGTCGACGCGTTTCTCGGCAAGACGAAAAAGGTCGAGGCGGGACTTTTCGCCGATATCATGGACATCCTTCGGAATCTCCTCAAGGCGTTCCTTTCGGAACCCGAATTCTCGAAGGCGAAGAAGGACGACAAGCAGGAACAGCCGCTCGAATTCCGCTTGTCGCCCGGCGAGAAGGAGGTCCTGAAGGCGCTCGAAAGCAATCTTGGAAAGCAGATGTTCACGGTGAAGATGCGCATGGTGTACTTCGGACTCCGCGAAGGGTTCACGAAGACGTTCGTTTCGATGTTCATGGGCGTTATCAAGCAGTTCTCAGACAACAACCTGAACGGTTTCAAACCCGAGGGTTTTTCGAAGACGCAGGCCGACTTCCTGTTCGTGACCGAGCGTCTGCGATTCATGCAGCGGAGGATTTACAGCCGGTACGTGACGCGTGACCGGACGCCGTTTTCGAAACAGTTCCATCTGTCGGTCGAGGAATTGGCGACGGTGTTCCATCCGCCGGATCTCGCCGTCATGGCTCCTGCGCTTACCCGGGTATCGGCCAAACGAGGTACCGCTCCGTCTAACCTGCCTGTACTTGAAGATTGAAAACGCGTATGCCAGAAAAGAATGAGATCAGTTTCTTTGCCAAGACGAACTTCCGGAATCAGGAACGGATTTTCGGTATCAAGACGGACGATCGTCGCCGGCACATGTATGTGATCGGCAAGACGGGTATGGGCAAGACGAACCTTCTGGAAAACCTCGCAATCCAGGATATCAAGCATGGCAAGGGAGTAGCGTTTATCGATCCGCACGGCGATACGGCCGAAAAGCTCATCAAGGCGATTCCCGCGGATCGCATCAACGATGTCATTTATTTCAATCCCGCCGACCAGGATTTTCCGATCGCTTTCAACGTGATGGAGAGTGTCGATCCTGAATACAAGCACCTCGTCGCATCCGGACTTGTCGGGGTCTTCAAGAAACTCTGGGCGGATTCCTGGGGTCCGCGGCTCGAATACATCCTCCGGAACGCCATTCTGGCGCTGCTCGAATATCCGGGGTCGACGCTCCTCGGCGTCACCCGAATTCTTGTCGATAAGGATTACCGTGAGCGGGTCGTCGCCAAAGTGACGGACCCGGTGGTGCGGGCGTTCTGGGTGGACGAGTTTTCGAAATGGAACGATCGCGTTCTTCAGGAAGTCATCTCGCCTATCCAGAACAAGGTCGGTCAGTTCCTTTCCACGTCGCTCATCCGAAACATCGTCGGCCAGACCGTCTCGTCGTTCGATGTGCGCGATATCATGGATAATCGGAAGATCCTCATCATGAACCTTTCCAAGGGTCGTGTCGGAGAGGATGCGAGCGCCTTGATCGGCGCTATGATGATCAC
Source organism: Candidatus Moraniibacteriota bacterium (assembly GCA_013334245.1). Lineage (GTDB taxonomy): Bacteria > Patescibacteriota > Minisyncoccia > Moranbacterales > UBA1568 > JAAXTX01. The sequence goes on along the minus strand of JAAXXZ010000001.1, from coordinate 108,494 downwards.
CAAGATCCAGCTTGCCGCGATGGAACGCGTGGACATACCGGAAGACGACCGCGCCGATTTCTATCTCTATGTGGATGAGTTCCAGAACTTCGCGACGGAGTCGTTCGCGAACATCCTTTCCGAGGCTCGGAAATACCATCTGAACCTGATTCTCGCGAACCAATACATAACCCAACTTGACGAGAAGGTAGCCGACGCGATTTTCGGAAACGCGGGAACGATTATCTCGTTCCGTGTGGGGGCGGCGGATGCCGAAGCGCTCGAGAAGGAATTCGAGCCGGTTTTCATGATGAACGATATCGTGAACCTTCCGAAATACAATGTCTATCTCAAGCTCATGATCGATGGCATCGCCGGGGACGCGTTCTCCGCGACGGTGCTTCCGCCGATCTCGCTCGAGGGGACGATCGAAAACGAGGAGAAGGTGATCCGCGTATCGAGGGAGCGATATGCGTCGTCGAAGAAGGAGGTCGAGGACAAGATACGGAGATGGAGCGGCATGCTGACCGACGAGGAGCGTGCCGAGCTGTTGCAGAAACGGGGATTGATACCGCCTCAAGCAGTGACCGTCGCTCCTCCGGTGCCCGCGCCGACGCCGGTGGCGGAGACGATCCGTCCCGCGCAACGTCAGGTGGTGAGCGCGCGGACGGAATCAAGTAGCGCGGCAATCGGGAACGACGCCGCTTCACGTGCCGCCGTCTCCGAACGTCCGTCCGTTCAAAAACCGCCCCGACTGGAAACGGTTTCCTCGTTGGATTCGCAATCTTTCGGACCCGTAGCTCCGATGACGGGCACCGCGGATATCGCTCGTCCCGCGATCGAAGAACGATCGGAACGGGAGCCGGTTCCGGAATCCGTTCCTGCCGGCCTGCCGACGCTGTCCGATTCCACGTCTTCCGCTCCCATGACGTCACGTCGGAAAGTGCCGATTTCTATCGCGGATGAGGACGAGGAACTTCTCCTCGCGGCCGCGACCCGTCCCGTGAAACCGCCGAAGGAATCGTATGACGATCGTCCGACCTTCCCGGCGATCTGCGACACCTGCGGAACGGAAATCCGTGTCCCGTTCCAACCGGATGGGAAACGGCCGACGTTCTGTCGCGATTGTTTCAAGAATCACCAGCGTGCCGTCGTGAAGGCAAGGGAAAGCCTGCCGCCGCAACCGCATGCCGCGTCCGCACCTCCGCGTCGGCCGGTCCAGCCGAAGAGGAGCGAGTCGGTCCGTTCTCAGCCGGTCAGGACGGCCAGGACGTACGTGCCGGAAGAAGCCCCGATTTCCCTTTCGAGAGCCGCCTTGGTTTCACCGAAAAAATTCCGTTCCTTGCGGGAGCGGCCCGCGCCCGACTTGGGGGCCGTACGGAATATCATCGGAGCCGCGAGACCGGCTCGGGAAAACGAATTGAATGATGAGTCCGTCGGATGAGCCGGTCGGGACCCGATCCGGAAAGTGTTTCCGGCGGAAACCCTTTTCTGGTATAATAGTGAAAAATATCGTATGGAATTCAGAAAACGTCACAAAAAGCTCTATCTGTTCTGGATGATATCCTCGCTCATCGTCGCGGTATCGATGGTGGCGTTCCTTCTGGCGCCGATATTCTATTCCAGATAGGGCGGAATCGCATTATGAAGATTCCTTTGTTTGCGAAATTGATGCTTGCGGTATTGATAGTGGGGACCGGAGCCGTGCTCTCTTCCGGATGGAAAGAGATGGAACGCTCCAAACGCATCGAAGCGGAGGTGGATTCCCTGCGTCGGGAGGCGGACCGCATCCGGGGCGAAAACCGGACTATCGAGGAAAAAATCGCTTTCTTTTCGACGGAACCTTTCGAGGAGCGTGAAGCGAAGGAAAAACTTGGCATGAAGAAGCGCGACGAGGAGGTGGTCGTGCTGGATACCGGATCGGTGCTTGGAGCCGAATCGTCCGGGTCGGAAGCTGTCGATGTGAATGGTTCCCGGGTCGGTGTCGAGTCGCCGAATTACCGGAAATGGGCCGTGTATTTCGGAATAAACAGGTAACGGGGATAAACGAAAAAATATGATACGAATCGAGAACGTACGAAGGATATGGGATGAGTGGCGGTTGGGGTCCTGGTTGCTCGGTGTGGTGGTCGCGCTGCTCGTGGCGGTCATGTTCGGCCTGGTTTTCGCGTATCTTGCTCCGGGTTCATGGTCGGTTACCAAGTCTGTCCGTGCACGCCTGCCGTTCCCGATGGTCATGGTAGGGTTCCGGGATGCCGCATCCTTCGGCGATGTCGCCGACAATCTTTCATCGGTAAAAAGTTTTTATGAAAATCAGGATTTTTCGGCGGTCGGTCTGCGTGTCGATTTCTCGACCGAGGATGGGAAGAAGCGTCTGAAGATTCGGGAACGGGAAATCATCAATCGGATGCTGGAAAACGAGATTATCCGGAAGGCGGCGAAGCATGAGGGCATCGTGATCTCGTCGGATCAGGCGAAAAAGGCCGTATCCGAACAGTTGAATACGGAGGGAAACGACGTGAAGGGAGTTGAGAGACGGCTTTCGCAGCTGTACGGATGGACCATACCGCAATTCACGGAGAAGATCGTCCTTCCGTCGCTCTACGAGGAGGAACTGCGAAAACGTTTCGAGGCGGATTTATCGAGGTTCGCGGATTCGAAGAAAAAGATCGAGGAGGCGAAGAAGCGTCTTGATGATGGCCGCACCTTTTCCGATGTCGCAGCCGAGCTTTCCGACGGTCGCACGGCCGAAAAAGGCGGAGAAATGGGATGGTTCTCGTACGACGATCTGGATACGGCCCTCCAGGGCGCCGCGAAGGGGCAAAAGATCGGCGTTTCTGGAAACGTGATCGAAAGCGAACTCGGATTCCATATCATTCTCGTGAATGACCGAAAAACGGAAAACGGGAAAGATCTGGTCGATCTGAGCCAGATTTTCGTCAGGAAGCAGACGTTCGGTGACTGGCTGGCGGAGGAGATGAAGAGTGCGTCCGTCCGCGTATTGGCGCCCGAATATGAATGGAACCGGGATGCGGCGCGGGTAGACTTCCGTGATCCGGAACTTCGCCAGTTCGAGACGAATTTGTTACAGAACTCCGAAGGGGATGCTTCGGTGATGTTTTGACGTTTTCCTCTGCAAACTTTTTGAAAACTGTTTCGTGACACATTCGTAGAAGTGCATGATATTTTTTCGGTGCGTATAAAAAGAACTGTCAAACGAATATGGAAAACGATACCATCGTGACGGATTCGCTGGTAAAGGATACGTGCTGCCCGGGAAAATCCGCGTGCGGACATGGGTCCCGACGGTGTTTCTGCAGACTCGTTCTTTTTCTTGCCGTTTTGATGTTTTCGTTCGCGGCCGGTATGGCTGGTTCCGTTTTTGAACGTTGGCTGCCCGGGTACGTCGCGAAGATACCGTTTGCCTCACTGTTTTCGAAGGGGAACGGCGGGTCGGAAGAAAGGAAATCCGGTACGGCTGCTTCTGCGGTCTTGGCGGATCCTTCCGATGAGGCTCTTGTCGGTATCGTCGAACGCTCGTCCTCTTCCGTCGTTTCCGTCGTCGTGACGAAGGAAGTTTCCCAGGTGCGTGGCGGTTTCGGCAGTCTCCCGTTTTCTTTCGGTCCGTTCGGGTTCGGTATCGGTACCAACGGGAATGACGGGCGGAATCGGACGGACCAGGGAGCTCCGGAAAAACAGAAGGTCGGAAGCGGGACCGGCTTTTTCGTGTCATCCGACGGCCTCGTGGTGACGAACAAGCACGTCGTTTCCGACCAGACCGCCGATTATACGGTAGTCCTTTCGGGCGGGAAGGAGTATTCCGCGAAAGTGCTGGCAGTTTCGCCGAATCAGGACATCGCCGTGCTCAAGATAGACGGATCCGACTTTCCGTCGCTCCCGCTCGGTGACTCCGGTTCGCTCCGGGTCGGTCAGACGGCGATCGCGATCGGCAATCCGCTTGGAGAATTCCCGAATTCGGTCAGTCGCGGAATAATTTCCGGTCTCAACCGGAACGTCACCGCCGGAAGCGCTTTCGGCGATGCCGAGACCCTGTCCGATATCATTCAGACGGATGCGGCCATCAACCCCGGGAATTCCGGTGGTCCGTTGCTCGATATCGGGGGGAACGTGATCGGTATAAACGTCGCGGTGGCGCAGGGTGCGGAGAACATCGGTTTCGCCATTCCGATCGACCAGGTCAAGCGTGTCATCGATGACGTGAAGACGACCGGGAAGATATCGACACCGTATCTGGGTGTTCGATACGCGGTCATCGATGAGGCTGCCCAGAAAGAAAACGGTCTTCCGTATAACTACGGCGCGGTCGTCGTCCGGGGTACGAAGCCGACGGAGTTCGCCGTCATTCCGGGGTCGCCTGCCGATAAGGCCGGTATCGTCGAGAACGATATCATCCTAGAGATCGAAGGGACGAAAATCGATACCGAACATCCGCTTGGCAATGTCGTCGCCGATCACCGATCAGGCGATGTCGTGACGCTCAAGGTCTGGCACAAGGGCGAGGAAAAGGACGTGAAGGCGACCTTGGAGGAACGGAAATAAGCGAGTCATATATAATCCCGGTTCGCAGCCGGGATTTCGCTTGCGCGAAACGCGTATTTGCGAGAAAGTGAATGCATATGAAACCTCCTGTTTGGAAGCCCCTGTATCTCCTCTTTCGACTCTTCGGCGCCCCGGTGGCGTGGGAGGTGTCGGCCGGTTCGGCCGTTTTTCGGGTAGAAAACGGACAAAGACTTTATCTCGTTCTCCGGTATCCAAGCGGTCATTTCGATTTTCCGAAAGGGCATGTCGAGGAAGGTGAGACCGAAGAGGAAGCGCTCAGGCGCGAGACTCGGGAGGAGACGGGAATCGACGATCTCCGAATCCTGCGTGGGCGTACGAGCATCCGATATTTCTATACGGCAAAAGGGGAGGAGGCCGGATGGCGAAAACGCGATGGACGCGGATTGTGGATATTCAAGGCGGTCCATTTTCGACCGGCGGAAACGACCCGGTCGGACGTGACGATTTCCGACGAGCACATCGGTTTTGAATGGTTGCCATATGGGGAAGCGCGGAAAAAGCTGACCTTTGAGAACGCACGACGGGTTCTGGATATGGCCGAGCAGTCAGCATTGACGGAAAGCTTGAAATAAGGGATAATGGGGAGAAACCAGTAAAGAAGGCTATGAAAGATCGAAAACCGGCATTCCATGAGGACTCCGTTCAATCACTGTTCCAGGAGCTTCGCGAACGTGTGAGGGAGGAGGGGACGGACACGTACGGAGAGTTCAAGGAACTTGTTCAGGAACTGCTCCAGGAGAAGCTGAACGAGGGTGTGTTTGATGTCAATGAGGATCTGCAGACCATCGAAAGCGATCTCGAGGGTCGCTGGCCTGAAATCGAAGCGACGATAGTCAGATAATCCGCTACATCTCCGCAAAGCGGAGTGAACGGACCCGCTCGCAAGGACGAGCGGGCAGATAGCAGGGAACAGGGGGAAAAGAGCCTGATTCCCCGTTTTGGATTCTTGATTTCATATTCTTCATTCTTGATTCTTTTGCTATGTTGACCGTCCGAAAACTCTTCAAACGTTATGGTCCGATCCGGGTTCTTCTCGGCGCGGAGTTTTCGGTTTCACGCGGGCAGAAGGTCGCGCTCGTCGGCGCGAACGGGGTCGGAAAAACGACGCTGCTTCGTATCATCGCAGGCGTGGAGAAGGAGGACCGGGGCGAAGTCGTGCGCGAACGTCGTGCCAGCATCTCGTATCTTCCCCAGGAAGTGTCCGACGAGGCGTCCGATGATACGGCGCTTGGTTATCTGCGTCGCGTCTCGGGTATCGCCGAGCTCGAGATGGAGATGACGGAGCTCGAATCGAAACTTACCGATGAGGAGTCGCTCGAACGGTACGGTGATCTTCGAGACCGCTATGACAGGATGGACGGGTACTCTTTCGACGAGAAAGCGGCTGCAGCCCTTTCCGGACTCGGTTTACGCGGCGATTTTTTGAACAGGAATCTTTCGGGGATAAGCGGCGGGGAAAGGCGGCGCGTGGCGCTCGCGGCTTCGCTGCTTTCCGGCGCGGACCTGCTGCTTCTGGATGAGCCGACGAACGACCTTGATCTGTCCGCGATCCTGTGGCTCGAATCGTACCTGAAAAAAAGCGCCTCGGCCGTCATCGTCGCATCGCATGACCGGGCGTTTCTGGATTCGGTCGCGGACAAGGTACTCGAAATCGATTGGCACTTCCGTACGACGCGCATCTGGACGGGGAATTACAGTCTCTACTTCAAGGAAAAGGCGGAGGAGCTTCGTCGAGATCGCGAGGAATATGAACGCTCGGAAAGTGAACGTGTCCGATTATATGAAACGGCGGACGAGAAGCGCGAGTGGGCGAAGATCGGCGGGGCGCAGATGATGCCGGACAAGGACCGTATGTCACAGGGATACCATCGCGACCGGGCGGAACGGAAGTTCGGCGCGGCGGCACATGCGCTCACCACCCGGGCCGACCAGGTGAAGCGGGTATCGATTGCCGCGGTCCGTGATCCGCTTGCGATCTATTTCGAACCGTCGGAAGGGGAGGGACGCGACATCGCTTTGGTCGGAGCCGTCACAGGATATGGGGATGCGTTTTCCGCCGGGCCCGTCGATCTTGCCATCCCGTATGGTGCGCATGTCGGACTGTTCGGCCGGAACGGTTCGGGCAAATCCACCATACTGCGGATGATCGCCGGAACATTACCGCTCAAGTCCGGAACGGTCTCGCTCGGCGAGGATGTGAAGCTTGGCATTCTTACCCAGGAGAACGATATCATACCGAAGGAGAAATCCGCGTTGGAATGGTTCGAACAGGAGACCGAGATCAAAGATGAGAACGAGATCATACGATTCCTGAGGAAATTCCTGCTTATAGGAGACGTGGCGTCGTTTCGGATGGGTGAACTGTCCCCGGGAGAGCGCATGCGGCTTTCATTGGCATTTCTGATGGCGACGCGATCGAACGTGCTCATCCTGGACGAGCCGACGAATCACCTCGATCTCGAAGCCGTGTCGGCGCTTTCCGAGGCGGTGGACCTGTTTCCAGGAACCGTCATCCTCGTCTCGCACGATCGCGCGTTCCTGCAGAACCGAGTCTTCTCGCAGGTTCTCTCCGTCGATGACGGAAAACTGTTCGTCGAAAAGGATTACGATACCTATCTGAAGAAAGCCGTGCAGGATGCCGGACAGCATATGTAGCGATGGGGCATTTCCTGATGCGAATGCTCACGAGACATGGCGGCGAGCCCGCTCTGTCTCGTTTGTTGTTCCGGTGGGTTTTAAACGAACCGATCTTCTGTGCTGATAATGGCGTACGCGTGATTCAATCCTGTGGCCGATGAGGTCTTGGAACTCCGGAATATCAGCTTCCGATCAATATGATATTACAAATAAATACGTAGCTCCCGTCAACCCTTTCCAACTGAAACGATTGCGTCTATACTGCCTCTATAACGATTTCATCATGAAGCAGAAAGAAAAGATCCGCTGGCAATTCGCCGGAGTGTTGGGATTGGCTCTCGTTTCGGGTATCATCGCGTATCCGAAGGTGTTTTCGTATCTTCCGTTTCTGAATGCGGCCGGTATCGAGCAGAAGCTCAAGGTCAACCTCGGGCTCGACCTCCAGGGCGGTATCCATCTCGAATACGCGGCGGACACGTCGCAGGTGCCGGTCGGCAAGAAGACCGAAGCCCTTCAGGCGGCACTTTCGGTCGTGGAGCGGCGCGTGAACGCGTTCGGTGTCGGAGAGTCGGTCATCCAGCTCTCCAAATCAGGTTCCGAGGATCGGATCATCGTCGAGCTTCCGGGAGTGAAGGACGTGGAAGAGGCGAAGAAGATGCTCAAGGAGACGCCGTTCCTCGAGTTCCGTGAATCGAACGAATCCGAACTTGCCGCCCAGATCGCCCAAGCGAACGAGGAATCGAAGAAGCTGGCCGAGGACGTTCTTTCCAAAGCAAAGGGTGGCGAGGATTTTGCGACGCTCGCGAAAACGTACAGCCAGGATCCGGGCTCCAAGGACAAAGGTGGCGATCTCGACTTTGCGAAGAAGGGGATGTTCGTTCCGGAGTTCGACGCGGTCATTTTCAAGGATGACTTCAGGACGGGAACCGTCTATCCGGAACTCGTCGAGAGTCAGTACGGTTGGCACATCATCAAGAAGCTCGACGAGCGTGGCGAGGGCGACGCGAAGGAAGTACGTGCGGCACATGTCCTGTTGCCGAAGCAGTCCATCGACATGGTGCCGGACTCGTACAAATACAAGGTGACCGGTCTTTCCGGCAAGAACCTCAAGAATGCCTCCGTGGATTATCAGGGGCAGGGATTCGGCATGCCGCAGGTGGCACTCCAGTTCGATGCGGAGGGTGCCAAGCTGTTCGCCGATCTGACAAAACGCAGTATCGGCAAGCCGATAGCCATTTTTCTCGACGGAGAGGTGGTGAGCGCGCCGACGGTGCAAAGCGAGATTCCCGATGGCCGTGCGGTCATCACCGGCAACTTCACGCTCGAGGAAGTGAAGAATCTCGTGAAACGGTTGAACGAAGGCGCCCTTCCGGTTCCGATCACGCTCGTCGGCCAACAGTCGATCGACGCGTCGCTCGGAGAGGGCGCGCTGCGTCAGAGCATTTTCGCGGGCCTGATAGGGCTTCTCGCCGTATCCGTGTTCATGGTTCTCTATTACCGGTTTCTCGGTCTCGGCGCGGTGTTCGCATTGCTCATCTATTCGGCGATGTTGCTCGCGATCTTCCGCCTTTCCGGTTATACGCCCTTCCCGATCACGCTAACGCTTTCCGGAATCGCCGGGTTCATCCTTTCCATCGGTATCGCGGTCGACGCGAACGTGCTCATATTCGAACGTACCCGGGAAGAACTCTCATATGGGAAGACCGTCGCCAAGTCCCTTGAAGAAGGATTCCATCGCGCCTGGCCGAGTATCCGGGACGGGCACGTGTCGACTCTGATCACGACGGTCGTACTGATGATTCTTGGTACCGGATTCGTGAAGGGGTTCGCGGTCATACTTGCGCTCGGAGTTCTTCTTTCGCTGTTCACCGCCGTCGTCCTCGTTCATACCTGGCTTCGCTTCGTCGTCGGTAATTGGGCCGAGGGACACAAGGCGATTCTCGTCGCGCCGAAGGCGCCACCGGAAGACGGGGAAGCAGGTGAGAAGCATGTGGAATCGGTGATCAAAAAGGAAATCAAGAATACGGAATCGGCAATCAAGAATGAGGGGAAAGTGAAAACAGTGAAAAAGAAAAAGTCGAAGCATAGGAAGAGATAGCTACAATGCTCCGGTTCCAACGTCTCAGTTGTAAGTTGTCAGTTGTACGTCAGTTCTATGATCGACATCATCCAGAAACGAAAATATACGTATTGGATCTCTGGCGCGCTCGCCGTGTTCTCGGTAGCGGCGATCGCCGTCTTCGGGCTCCGTCTCGGGCTCGACTTCAAGGGCGGGACCATGATCGAAATCCGTTTCGCGAAGACTCCGGCGCCACAGGTCTCCGAAGTTCAGGATGCGCTCGCCACGCTCGATCTGCGGAGTCTCACGGTCCAGGCAACGGGAGATAATGGCGCGATCATACGCTTTCTCGCTTCAGATGAAACCGTGAACGACAAGGCGCTCGAGGAGCTGAAAAAGACCGATCCGGACCTTTCGGTCCTACGGACCGATTTCATCGGCGCTTCCGTGTCGGGCGATATCCGCAAGAACGCCATCTGGGGGACGTTGCTTTCCGTCATCGCTATCGCCGCCTATATCGCGTTCGCGTTCCGCAAGGTATCGCATCCGATCGGTTCGTGGGATTACGGATGGGGGGCGGTCATCGCGCTCGCGCATGACCTGCTTATCACGACCGGCTTTTTCGCTTTCTTCGGGAAGTTCCTGGGAGTCGAGGTCGGCGTGCCGTTTATCGCGGCGCTTTTGACCATTCTCGGGTATTCCGTGAACGATACGATCGTAGTGTATGATCGTATCCGCGAGAATCTGCTTCGGTCCCGTGCCAAGTCCGACTTCGAGGTGATCGTGAACCGTTCCGTGAACGAGACGATGTCGCGCTCGATCAATACTTCGCTGACCGTGCTTATCGTGCTCGCCGCGGTGGCGGCCTTCGGTGGCGAAGGAATCCGTTGGTTCGCTATCGCGCTGCTCCTCGGTGTCTCTTTCGGAACCTACTCTTCGATATTCGTCGCCTCGGCGCTGCTTGTGTCGCGGTACAAGATGAGAACGCGATAGTGTCGAGTCGAAAGTGAAAAGTCGAAAGTCGATACGGTACGCATGTTCCAGTTTTGATTTCTGAGGCCGTATTCTTTATTCCTGATTCTTCATTCATTACTCCGCTTCGATTATGTTGAACATCTTTCCGGGAAAGAAGAAGGATTCGAAACAGTCTGACGAGAAGACCCTCGAGGAACAGCTCGCGGCGTTTCCAGGCGCGCCGAAGCTTGAGGATATGAAGTGGCACGAGAAGGTCGCGATGAAACAGTTTCTCAAAATGAGTCCCGAGGAACAGAAGAAGGCTGCTGAGAAGGCTATGAAGAAAATGAAGCCTGAGGAACTCGAAAAGAACAAGTCACAGATAGTCGCTTCGCTCGACGAGATGAAACGGAACAGGATGATTTCCGATGACCAGTATCGCCTCATGAAGCGCAAGTACGGAATCAAATAGTCAGAGAACGGCGGAACATTGAGCAGATAACAGGGGAACGGGACTGGAACGTCAAAAAAGTACGTCCCGTGACCGATTCGTCGGCCGGCGAAGAGGTTTTTACGGGGTCTAAAGTCGGAGCAAGGAGAGTCGATTTCCTCTGTCATTCCCGCGCCCGCCTGCAACGCTTCTTATCGATGCGGGCAGGGCAGCGGGAATCTTCGCATCCGCATTCCATGGTACAATGGAGGCGAAAATATCCGTATCTAACCGAACGCTATGAACGAACGCGAAGCGAAAATCGAAGAGCTGCTCACGCGCGGTGTGGCCGAGGTCATCGACCGGGAGCATCTGAAAAAGCGTCTTCTGGCCGGCGAAAAACTTCGGGTGAAACTCGGTATCGATCCGACAAGTCCGAACATCCATCTTGGCCGGTCCGTCGTGCTATTGAAACTTCGTGACTTCCAGGATCTCGGGTGTCAGGTCGTGCTCATCGTCGGTAACTTCACCGGACTCATCGGGGATACGAGCGACAAGGACGCAGAACGGCCGATGCTCGACCAGGCGACGGTCGAGTTCAACATGGGTTCGTACTTCGACCAGGCCGCGAAGATCGTCGACATGGGTTCCGCCGAGCGTCATTTCAACGCCGAATGGTTGCGGGAGCTCGGGTATCTCGAAATCGGGGAACAGGCGGACGCGTTTTCGGTCCACGAATTCATCTCGCGCGAGAATATCAAGAAGCGACTCGACGCCGGGAAACGGGTGTCGCTCCGCGAAGTGCTGTACCCCCTGATGCAGGGATATGACAGCGTGCAGGTGAGAGCCGATGTCGAGATCGGCGGTACGGACCAGCGGTTCAATATCCTTGCCGGCCGGTCGCTGCAGTCGAAATACGGACAGGAGGCCCAGGATATCGTCACCGTCAACCTGATTCCCGGAATCGACGGACGGAAGATGAGCTCGAGCTGGGGGAATACGATCAATCTTTCCGACGAACCGAATGAGATGTACGGGAAAGTGATGAGCGTTCCCGATGAGCTGATCGATACGTATCTCGTTCATGCGACGCGTATCCCGATGGGGGAAATCGATGTGATGCGGGAGTCTATGAACGGCGGCGACCTGAATCCGCGTGACGCGAAGATGCGGCTTGCCAAGGAAATCGTTCGCATGTACCACTCCGAAAACGCCGCTTCGGAGGCGGAGGAATATTTTGTCACGGCGTTCTCAAGGCGCGAAATCCCGCAAGATATCCCGGAAGTGTTCGTCGACGGAGAATCGGAATCCGTCGTCGACTTCGTGGTCCGCTCCGGTAATGCAGTCAGCAAATCCGATGCGCGTCGGAAGATCGAACAGGGTGGCGTTTCGATCGGGGACGAGAAGGTCGCCGATTGGGCGCTCGTTCTCGAAAAGGACACGCATCACGGGAAAGTGATGAAGATCGGCAAGACCGGTTTCGTTCGGATCAATTGGAACTGATCGGGCCGGGCGTACGTATGACCGAAGATATTGTCGAACTCATTTCCGTGGTCCGGGAAGCCGGAAAGATCGTCATGGCGTATCGTCGTGACGGTTTTTCCGTCGGCACGAAGGCGGACGCGCTTGATTACGTGACGGATGCGGACCGCGAGAGCGATCGGTTCCTGTCCGCCGCCATCCGTGAACGGTTTCCAGGCGATGCGATATTGACGGAAGAGACCGAACTTCGTCCGACCGACTATCACGGTCGTGTCTGGATGATCGACCCATTGGACGGTACCCGACACTTCGTCGAGGGGAGCGACGGATTCTCGGTCATGATCGGTCTGGCGATCGACGGTCGCCCGGAGATAGGCATCGTACATGATCCGGTCCTCGACGCGACGTATTTCGCGAAGCGCGGTGAAGGGGCGTTCCGAAAAAACGGCGACGGACCGGCGCAGAGGCTTTTCGTATCGCGGACCGGACAGGTCGAGGGGATGACGCTTGTCGAGCGGACAAGCAAGGGAGAGGACCGGCCGATCGATCGGTTGGTGGAGACGCTCGGGATCGGGAAACGTATTTCCGGGGCGAGCACTGGTCTTAAAATCGCATATGTGGCGGAAGGTATCGCCGATGCGGTGTTCAACTCGAATCCGCGAGCCATGAAGTGGGATTTCTGCGCGGCACAGGTCATCCTCGAGGAAGCGGGCGGATGCATCACCGGGTTCGACGGTGCACCGCTCGACTATCTCGTGCCCGACGAACGGTTTTCCGCACTCACCCTTGCGAGTAACGGCATTCTTCATGAGGATCTGCTTGCCAGGCTTCGGGACTTTGCACTTATCCGAACCGATACACACATTCTATGATCATGCCGCCTTGGTTCCTACTCGCGCTTACCGGCGCATTCCTACAAGCGGTCGGGCTCGCGCTCAAGAAGCACGCCATCCGCGTAAGCGGGGCGAACGGTCTTGTCGCGGCGTGTATTTTTTTGGGTGCCGGAGTCGTTTTGTTCGTGACCCGTTCCATCTCGTTCGGAACTCCGCTCTATGACGGTCCGATCCCGCTTCAGTTCTGGGGCGGTGTCGTGATGGCGGTCGTGTTCGGTACGCTCGGCGTCCTGTTTTCCTATCGTTCTCTCGATCTCGGGGACCTTTCGGCGGTGTCGCCGTATTCCGTGGTCGCGACCGTGCTCTATTTCATTCCCGCCTATCTGTTCCTTCACGAGGTGCCGACCTTGTCCGAGGTTTCGGGTATGATTGTCATCATCATCGGCGCGCTCGTTCTGGAGGGGAAAGTCGGACGGAAACGAATCCTGACCAAGCAGGAACATGCCGATCGGGCACGGAACCGCAAGGCGCTCGGATACTTTTTCTGCGCGATGATCTTTTACAGCATCTCGCCGACCGGGGAGAAGCTCGCGATCACGGCCACGGAGCCGATGTTTGCATCGTATATCATTCATCTCGGCATCGGGATAGTGTTCCTGATCTCACTGCTCCTGCGTCCAAAATATCGTGACTTCGAACTCGTCAGACAGTCGTTTCATACGAAGGCGTTTGTTGCGGCGATCGCTATCGCGGCTGTCGTTACCGCTTATGGAAACCTGAGCACGCATTTCGCCCTTTCGGGCGCGAGCGTGGGCGGAGTGATGAGTCTCAAACGGACGATGCCGATCTTCGCCTTCTTCCTGGGATACTTCGTCTTCCATGAGCGAAGGGACGCTTTCCGGAAGCTTTTGGGCACGATCATCATGATTTCCGGCGCCATTCTTGTCGGATTGGGCGGATAACCCTTTACCAAGGCTTTTTTAAAGGTGTCTTGACATAGACGCCTTTTTGCGGTATATTACGTTGTTCTCGTAGTTGTAGTTTTAATAATCCAAGACCCATTCAACCATGCAAGCAGCAGCAGTCGCTCCGAAAGCCGTGGTGGAAAAAACCACCCACACTGAAGTTATCGTCACTATCAAGGGGACGAGGTATGTGATCAAGAAACCTGATGTAGCCGGACCGATGAGGCTCGAAATTTATCGCGAAGAACAGGCCAACAGGAAAGGGGAAGTGAAGGACCGTCATCTTATTATCAACAATGAGTATGAGGTCTATACCATTCTGTACACCCTGCTCTGGCGGGGGGTGACGCCGCATACGCTTGAGGGCATGATGTCGGAGATGAGCATCATCAGGAAGGACTCGGATGAACCCGCAAAGTACATCAAGGGGGAGGTAACAGTGGAGCTGAATTACACTGTTATCTATGCCGGCCATGGTGGATGTGCGGAAGAACGTGTGTTGAAATACTTCGTGTATACGAGACACGATCGCTATGCTTCGGGTTTCTGCCGGTCGAAACGGCGGGATGAGCCGGAGGGCGTAAAGCTTTCCGCTCAGCCACGAGAGATCGAGTATCACGACGTGCCTGCGATATTCCATTCCCTGATCACGTCGGAACATCTTCCCGAACGCGCCATCATTCCCTGATGCGAGGTCGGGAAACGAAAATGAAACGAGCACCACCAATAACCGGAGGTGCTCTTTTCGTATTCGTATCCCGAAATCCGGTATCGTGTTACTATAGTCGTATCGGGTATGAATGCAAGTAATGACGATATGAAGCCAATCGAGAAACCGCAGATCGTGTTCGTGCACGGAGGAGAGGTGTTCGCCGATCGGAAGGATGTTCTGGCATATCTGCGTAACGGTCGAGAACTGAGAAATCCTGTGTGGACGCCGGAGCCTAAGCCGCATTGGCGTGAGGACATCGCACGACAATTTTTCGACCGGGCCGAGATCTTCATTCCCGAGATGCCGAACAAGATGGATTCGCGGTATACGGAGTGGGAGGCGTGGTTCGACCGGTATGTGCCGCTTTTTCGCGACGGTGTCATCCTGGTCGGAAGCAGCCTTGGCGGCATGTTCCTGGCAAAATATCTTTCGACCAGGATACTTCCCGTGAAGGTCCGGCTCCTGGTGCTTATCGCGGCCCCGTTCGACGACGAATCCGACTATACGCTCGGCGACTTCCGCCTCCCGGGGAATCTCGACGGTATCGCCCGTCAGGCCGGGCAGATACTGCTCTGCTATTCCAAGGATGATCCGGTGGTGCCGTTTTCGGAACTGGAAAAATATTCCCATGCGCTTTCGGGTGCCGAAGCGATCGTCGTGGGGGATTACGGTCACTTCGCGGTCGCGAGCTTTCCCGAGCTTGTCGAAAAGCTTGAGGCGGTCATTTCGGAGGGATAGCTGCTGTTGTTATGCTGCTTCATGAGCTCATTTTTTCGTGTCTCCGCGAGTTCCGACCTCGCGAGAGTCGGGCGTGGCGGTCCAGGTCTGAGTCTATGGCGCCGGATCGGCGCTCCGGCATATGCGGGGTACGAGCTCTCAAAGACGGCCACATGAGGGTGCGCGTTGCATGTAAATAAATCGGAATGGCGACCGGAGGTTTTCGTAGCGCTGTTCAATATGAATGATTTGGCGTATACTGTTTCGTGTTCGGCATAACACTGAAACGAACCGGATATGGTCAAGAAAACTCATAGGCTGTTTATCACTTTGTCGGTGATTTTTTTCTTTTTAGCGGTCATTACCGTCTCCTGGCGCGTTTATACGGGCGCAGTGTAAAAGGGGCGTAGTATTCGTTTTTGGTTGTAAAAAGAGAGATTTCGATTAATGTGTGAATGAAAAAACGAATACTCGGTGCTTGACTCCCAGCCCGGGAAACGGAAAATATGATACGATATGAGGCATGGTATTCCTTGCCTATGAGTGAAGAAAAGAAGGGTGGCACCGTCAACGGGACCGTTCAATCGTTTCGTGCGTTTCCGATACGCACGGTCGTGGTCAGTTTTATTCTGATACTGGGATTGTCGGTAGCGGTGTTCGCGCGTTTCGGTGATTTCGAGAAGTTTCTCCGGACCGCGCGCCAGGCCGAGCCCTGGTGGCTGGTCGCCGCGGTCGTGCTTCAGATGCTGACGTACGTGTCGGCGGGCGAGGTGTGGAATGTCGCGGTGCGAGCGGCCAAGCACCCGCTCCGTTCCCGAATACTGGCGCGCCTTGCCATCGAACGTCTGACCATCGATCAGTTCATGCCGAGTGCCGGAGTTGCCGGGCACGTCGGTACGTTGCAGGCATTGCGGCACTTCGGGGTGCCGACGCCGGTCGCCATGGAAGCGCTCTTCGTGGATCTCTTGTCGCACTATGCCGCGTACGCGTCCGCCGCGCTTGCCGCTTTCGCCGTCCTTTCGTTCCATCACGAGGTCACGCCGATCGTGTTGCTGAGTCTCGGCGCGTTCGCCGCCATCTCCATCGTGGTATTCGGCGGAACGATCGCCTTCCTGTTGAATCGGGACTGGATCAAGAACATACCGGCATGGATCACACGTCGTAAAATGGTGGATCGGCTGATACGGGCCGTCTCCGCGGTTTCCTCGGAACGGATTCTTGCGTGGGACATTTTCTTCAAGGCGTCATTTTTCCAACTGGCCATATTCGTCCTCGACGGGGCTACGCTTTGGATGACGCTGCGTGCCGTGGGCATACATACCTCTTTGCCGATAACGTTTTCCGCGTATGTGATAGCGATGGTCGCCGGCACCGTCCTGTTCATTCCCGGCGGTGTAGGGGTCTTCGAAGTGGGTGCGGTATCGACGCTCGTCGGACTCGGCGTCCCGTTCGAAGGGGCGCTTACCGGAACGCTCCTGCTTCGCGGCCTTACTTTATGGATCCCACTCATCCCGGGGTCGATCTTGGCGCACCAGGATCTTGCGTTGGGGAACAGAACGGACGTGAATAGTCGATAACGGTGCGGCCGGTTGAATATGTTTTGCTGCCGTTACAGTGGCTGATCATATTGACGCGCCAGATGTGGCAAAAAAACGACCATCCGCATTGCACGGATGGCGTTTCTTGTTTTGTCGCGTGAGCAACGTTGTCGATGGGGGTACCGGTTTCAGGTTTTCATGCGATCAAGGTGCGGTAGGCCATCCGTGCCGATGAGACCCGATTCTTTGAGAGTGTTCATGAGTATGAACACCGAATCGGTGAAGCGTGAATCCCGGAGGTAGTCGTTTCCGAGGCAGGATGCATAGAGTTTCAGCAGGGCGTCGTCGTGGATGCTGCTCCGCAGGAACGCCGCGAGCGTGGTTCGATTTTTTCCGTCGAGTAGCAAGCGGAGCATTTTTTGAACCGGCATGAAGCCGTCCTGGTTCAAGATAGCGGCGACATGTTCGTCAAGACATCCGTGAATGAAAGAGCGGTTGAGACGGTCCTCGACGCCCGGATTTTCGGCGACGATCTTGGGATCGAGCGCGACGCAGAAGACCGTCGAGAACGATTTCGCTCCCCGCGCCATGGCGATTCTCCCTATCTGCTCCGCCGAAGCGCCGGTGACATGGATGTCGTCGAAAAAAAAGACGTGCGTGCCGGCTGCGAAGAAATCCGGTTCCGGAAGATACTGCCTGTTGACCCCGGGATCCGTATTGTCCTTTATCCGTTCACTATAGGACATTCTTGCGTAGTCGGTCGTTCCCGACCGGAAGCGCGATAATTTGGCGAGTATCATCGTCGGGAGGCCGTGGAGGGCGAGCCAGATATCGATGTGCCTGACGGCTATCTCGACCATGCGCTTCTGTGCCGACTCGACGTTACGGGAAGCGGGGGAGATGACCGTCACGAATTCTCCGGCGCACTCGGCGTTCTGAAACAGTCGAATTAGGTTGTCCGCGGGGTCGTTCAGGCGTCCGATAAATGACCTGGCGATCTTCGCCCCCATCCATTCGATGTCGGGGACGCTTCCGTATTTCATCCGGCTATAACGCTCGGAGAAGTCGAAAAGCGGCGCGCCAGACACCATATCGATGAACTGGCCCATTCCGTTTTGTGAAACGTAATGCAAGACAGTCCGCCCGCTCGGGCCGGACTCCAGGGCCGATATCGGCCAGGCACCCGAAGGTGCCTTCGTTAAGGGATCTGCTTGAGTATCCATGTTCTGCCTTATTGTTAAGTTGGTGTTCAAAATGAACAGTCCTTCATACCATTTTTCCCAAAGGATAGCAAGTGGATATGTGGACGATTAAACAAAAGCAGCTCCATCCTTGTCGTTTAAAGCTGCAGTTTTTCCAAAAAACGAAAAACCTCGTTGTGGGGGCAGTATGGAGCCTGAATGGTGCTGATTTTTCCGACGAATTTTTTTATACGAAAAACCCCGTTGCGGAGGCCGGATGAGTCGCCTCCTGTGTGCGTCGGAATCGGAGGGGGCAGTTTTTGAAAACGAAAAACCCCCAATGCGGGGGCGCGTATGAATCCCATGATAAGCGATTGTCGGAAAAAAATGCTTTTCCCTGAAAGGCCAGGTGGGTTTCATTGTATTCAACGCCCCGTTCTGGAGGTCTTCGAAAACAGTATAACACAAAGACAGACAACAAATAACAGATAACAGGTGGCAGGTAGAAGGGAGCGGGAACAGGGGTTGTTACATGGAACAGATAACAGGTGGCAGGGAATACGGATAAGAAGTTGGGATACAAGAATGTGAACGCGTCAGCCTGTAGTCGGGAAGCGAGTCCGGGATTCCCCGTCATATGTTATGTGCTCTTTGCAAACCGATTATGGTTCACTGGCCTTTTTGACCCGCGGGCGGTTCGGTGATACCATAAAAGCGTTTTAATGCGCTTTTCTTATGGATACCGAACGAATCAGGGCTATCGAGGAGGAAGGGAAGAAAGCGTTCGCGGAAGCGGACTCCGAAGAATCGCTTCGCGAGCTCGAGGTTCGGTTTTTGGGGAGAAAGAGCGAGCTTACGGGAATCCTGAAGGGACTCAAAGATCTCGATGCTGAAGAGAAGCGGACGGTCGGTCCGCTCGTACAGGGTGTCCGTGCGGCACTTTCGGAGGCGTTCTCGGCGGCGGCTGAGCGCATCGCACACGAAGGCCGCGATTGGGAGGCCGAGCGGATCGACGTGACGGCACCCGGCGTTCCGACCCCGATGGGTCATCTGCATCCGATCACCACGTTGATCCACGAGATCGAGGACATATTCACGGGAATGGGATTCGGGATCGCCGACGGTCCGGATGTCGAAAGTGATTTCTATAATTTCGAGGCGTTGAACTTTCCCGCCGATCATCCGGCGCGTGATATGCAGGACACCTTCTGGGTGGACAGCGACGGGTTGGATACCCGCTACGTGCTTCGTACGCACACGTCCCCGGTGCAGGTCAGGTATATGGAAACGCATACACCGCCGTTCCGTATCATCGTTCCGGGGCGTACGTTCCGGTGCGAGTCGACGGATGCCGTGCACGAACATACGTTCCATCAGTTCGAGAGCCTGGTCGTCGGCGAGACCGGAAGCGTGACCGTGGGACATCTCAAGCATGTCGCGGAGACGTTCTTTTCCGAGTTTTTCGGCCGTTCGATCACCGTTCGGCTTCGTCCGAGTTATTTCCCGTTTGTCGAGCCGGGTTTCGAATTCGACATCTCGTGCGTGTTCTGCGGCGGGAAGGGGTGTCCGGCATGTAAGGGGATCGGATGGCTGGAGATCGGAGGGGCGGGGATGGTGCAGCAGAAGGTGTTCGAGGCGGCCGGCTATCCGCGCGGAAAATATCAGGGATTCGCGTGGGGGTTCGGTCTGGAACGACTTTCGATGATGAAGAACCGTATTCCAGATACTCGCATGTTCATGAGCGGCGACCTCCGATTTATAAGGCAATTTTAGATGAGCTTCGGAAGCTGAATAAGTTGCGAGAGCTTCGATAGCTTAAGGGAACGGGGAAGAAGAAAAGCTGCAGAATCTTCGGAAGCTGCAAAAGCTTCCTAAGAGAAAATTTATGAAGCACGCGAAGCTTTAAAAAAGCTAATGAGGCTTGATATGTTACACAGTTACAAGGAGTTGATCGTCTGGCAGAGAGCTATGGAATTGGTCACTGAGACATATGATGTGACGGAAGAGTTTCCGAAAGAGGAGGTGTACGGGTTGGTATCGCAGATGCGTCGGGCCGCAGTATCCATTCCGTCCAATATCGCGGAGGGGAGGTACCGGGGGACGAAAAAAGAATTCATCCAGTTCTTAAGGATAGCGCTCGGTTCGACCGGAGAATTGGAAACACAAGTGGAAATCGCGAAGATGCTCCCGAAGACGAAGAAGCTCGATTTCAAGAGGTCGGAGTGTCTTCTATCGGAAACCGGCCGAATGCTCAGAAGTATGATCAGAAAACTTAATCCGAAATCGGAGGAAGCTTAAGAAGCTTGACGAAGCTAATGAAGCTAATGACGCGCATTTATGAAATTTTCCTACAACCTGCTTAGACAGTTGTCCGGAACCGAGAAGACCGCCGAACAGCTCGCGGAGCTCATCATGTTTCATTCGTTCGAGGTCGAATCCGTCGAGCCGTTCGCACACGGACTCGAGGGTGTCGTGGTCGGCCGGGTGGAATCGGTCGTACAGCATCCCGATGCCGATCGTCTGCGCGTGACGACGGTCGTGACCGAGGAAGGTAATCCTGCGAGGACCATCGTCTGTGGGGCGCCGAACGTGGCGGTCGGCCAGAAAGTCGCTGTCGCTTTGCCTCAAGCCTCGCTCCCCGGCGGTATCGTTATAAAGGAAACCGTCATTCGTGGCGTGGCATCGTCGGGCATGATCTGTGCGGAAGACGAGCTTGGCATCGGTACCGGTCACGAGGGCATCCTTGTCCTTCCGGAGGATGCGCCGATTGGAACACCGTTCGCGACATATGTCGGCCTCGAGGATATGATTCTCGACGTGAATATCCTCCCGAATCGCGGGTGCGATGCGGTCTCGTATCGTGGGATGGCGCGGGAAATCTCGGCGCTTGAAGGCCGCTCTGCCACGTTCGATCTTGAATCGTCACCGCTCCCGTCGTATCCCGAATTCTCGGTTCCGGTGTCGATCGAATCAGACCGATGTCGGCGGTATCTCGGTATCGCGTTCGAGGGAGTGACTTCGGGTTCATCTCCTCTGTGGCTGCGATCCGTGCTGCTCCGGTCAGGATTCCGACCGATTTCCATGGCGGTCGATATCACGAACTACTCGCTCCTGGTCTTCGGACAGCCGATGCATGCGTTCGACGCGGATACCGTGGAAGGGGGCATCGTGGTGCGGCAGGCGAAGGACGGGGAGACGTTGGAATTGCTCGACGGCAAGACCGTGAGCCTTTCCGTCGAAGACCTGGTCATCGCGGACAAAAGCCGTCCGCTCGCGCTTGCGGGAGTGATGGGAGGGAACCGTACCGGTATTACCGAGCACACGAAACGCGTTTTTCTCGAGGTTGCCACGTTCGATCCCGCATCGATCCGGAAGACGGTCGTCAGGCATCGGTTGCCGACCGACGCGTCGTATCGGTACGAAAGGAACGTCGATACCGATCGGGCGACCGCATCCGCCATCGATGCGGTGAATCTCTTCGTCACCGAGGCGGGTGCTCACGTGGTCGGCGCGGTCGACATAGTGACCCGAGCGGATGAACCGGTCTCCGTATCGTTTTCACCATCCGTGTTTAAAGATATGTTCGGTGCCGACATAGACCTGGCGGACGCGAAGGAAAAACTCGGACATCTGGGTATGACGGTGACCGAGGGTGATGAGGAATGGAGTGTTCGTGTCCCCGCCTTCCGGCCCGATATCCGGGACGGGTGGGATTTCGCGGAGGAGATCGGCCGCATGCTCGGATACGATCATTTCCCTTCGACGACTCCGCTGGTTCCGCTTTGCGCTCCTGAAAAAAACGAAGCGGGAATGTTCGCCCGCGAGTTGCGCGAGTTCCTTGCCGCTTCCGGTCTGGACGAGATCAGGACCTATTCCTTCTATTCGGAAACCGACGGGAAACGGCTTGGTCCGGGAATGTCGGACAGGCATCTGCGTCTCGCGAATCCGATGAATCCGGATCAGGCGCTGCTTCGGGCAAGCCTGCTCCCGTCATCGCTTCGCAAGGCGGGTGAAAACATACGATATTTCGATTCGTTCGGATTTTTCGAAGTCGGCGACCGGTATAGGGTCGGCGAAGGAGGGAAGCCGATCGAAAACGCGATGTTGTCCCTCGTGCTGGTCGCGAAGAAAGGGGAGGATTCCTTCGCTGCGCTCAAGGGTCTTATTTCGAAACTGTCCGCATTCGCGGGGCTTGGCGAAATCGCCTGGGAACCGATTCCGTTCGAGAGGGCGGTCGACGAGTTCCCTATGTTTCATCCGACGCGCGTCGGTCTGCTTTCGGTGAGCGGGAAGGTACTTGGCGAGGCCGGGGAGATTTCTCCCTCGGCAACCGCCGCGTACGATTTGCGTGGGGCGGTCGTCTCGGCACAGATCGATTTCGACGTTCTTCGGTCGGCGTACGGCACGGTTCGGACGTTTGTTCCGCTTCCGCGGTTCCCGTATTCGGTACGCGATCTCTCGATCGAAGTTCCGAAGCGGACAACGATCGGGGAAATCGAACGTGTGATCCGTGATTCCTCACCGCTGTTACGCAAGGCGGAGGTGTTCGACATATTCGAAAAGGGGGATACGAAGAACGTAGCCTTTCATCTGACCTTCGGACACGACGATAGGACCGTTACGGGCGAGGAAACCGATGCGGCCGTAGAAGCTGTCCTCGGCTCCGTTCGGGCGGCTTTCCGTGGCGATCGAGCCTCGTGATTTTTATCTGAAACAAGACAAAAATTGACTAAATATAAAAAATATGATATAATCTTTAAATAGTAGGTGGAGGGTGTTTTTTCGTGTTCCTTCATTCCCGAAACAGGTCGGATCATCGCTCAGTCGCCGCTTGCGGCGTTTGAGAGGAAAGTCCGGACACATGAATCGGCGCAAGCCGAGGACCAGGTAGCGGGTAATACCCGTCCGCCGCGAGGCGCGAGGTGCGAGCAGAGACGTCCCAGCCCGAAAGGGCAGGACATCCCGCACCTATTCCACATCCTATCCATTTCTGAGGGCCGGAATATTTCTGAACGGAAAAAATCCGGTTCGCGAAAGCGGGGTGCGAAATAGGTGCGGGATGAGTCCGTGCGGAAACGCGCGGGGTGAAACGGCTAAACCCTTATCCGTGTGCAAGGCCGTGTCCCGGCGAAAGCCGGGAAGTGCCGCTCGAGGTCGTCGGTAACGACGGTCCCAGATAAATGATGATTCAAACAGAATCCGGCTTATGAGCCTGTTTCGGGAGCGAAAGAATATGAACTCGTGATCCATAGACGATATGAAACGGTCGGAAATCATCTTCAGTGTGGTGCAGGTGCCGGTGGATTATCTCATGATCGTCCTCGCGGCGGTTTCGGTAT
This sequence comes from Candidatus Moraniibacteriota bacterium, assembly GCA_013334245.1. Taxonomy (GTDB): domain Bacteria; phylum Patescibacteriota; class Minisyncoccia; order Moranbacterales; family UBA1568; genus JAAXTX01. The sequence continues at coordinate 85,087 of JAAXXZ010000001.1, read as the reverse complement.
TTCTGCTCCGCGATATCCTGCCGCAGATTTCGGATATCATCAATCCGAAGGTCTATTCCATGACCTTCCAGCCGTTTTTCGAGCTGTCGCTCGTTGTCGCGCCGCTCTTCCTTATCACATACGCGATCGAGGGGCTCTATGCCATCCGGTCCATGCGTTCGTTCTGGAAGGAATCGTTCCAGGTGTTCAAGGCGACATCCCTCGGTGTCGTCGTCATAATCATCGCGGTCTTCCTCGAGCGGGACTGGTTCTCGTCCCGGTTCATCATCGTCGCCGGCTGGTTCGCGGTCGCGATTTACGTTTCCATCGCGCGGCTTCTTCTGCGGAAGATTCAACGATATTATCTCGTGAAAAAAGGCGTCGGGGTCTATCGCGTGCTGCTGATCGGCGGGAACGGGCGCGTCAGGCGGTTCGCGAAAATGTTCACCAAGCATCCGGAATTCGGCTATAAGGCGGTGGACATCATGGAATCCGCGAGCCTGCACCGCATCGATGTGATCCGCGAAGAGAAGGGGATCGACGAGATCATCGTCTGCGACCAGTCGATCACCGACGACGAGCAGGAAAAGATCCTCGACTATTGCCAGATCCACAACATCTCGTTCAAGTATTTCCCCACCACGCTGCAGACATCTCGGTTCGCCATGCGGGTCATGAACGGAGAACCGCTCATAGAGTTCCTGCATACGCCGCTCGACGGATGGGGTCGCGTGTTGAAGCGGATCTTCGACGTGTTGGCATCGGCTGCCTTGATCGCGTTTTTTTCGCCGGTCATGGGGATCGTCGCGCTCCTCATCAAGCTCGAGGACGGTTCGGGGCCGATCGTCTACAAGAACGAACGCGTCGGCGAGAACGGAAAGAAATTCTTCGTGTACAAGTTCCGGTACATGAAATGGAAGTACTGCGTGACGCATGACAATCCCGACTTCGACGAGGCGCTCGCGTTCGAGAAACAGCTTATCGAGGAACGGAGCATCCGCAAAGGCCCGCTCTACAAGATCAAGGACGATCCCCGAAAGACCAAAGTCGGCGCGTTTATCGAGAAGTATTCGATCGACGAGTTCCCGCAGTTTTTCAACGTGTTCCGCGGCGAGATGAGTCTGGTCGGACCGCGTCCGCACCAGAAGCGTGAGGTGGAGAAATACCGCGAATATCACCGTCGTCTGCTGACCATCAAGCCGGGCCTTACCGGCATGGCGCAGGTGTCCGGCCGTTCCGACCTCGCGTTCGAGGACGAATACCGTCTTGACGTGTTCTACATAGAGAACTGGTCGCTGTGGCTCGATATCGGCATTTGTTTCAAGACGGCAGGATCCCTAATCGCGCGGCGGCGGAACTGATATGGTTCTTGTAGAGACGAGGCATGTCTCGTCTCTATGTCTGGGAAAATATTGAGTATCATAATAACAACATGCACGAGCGATTTCTTCTCCATACCTGCTGTGCGCCGTGCGGAATCGCGGTAATCGACGAACTCAGGAAGTCGTATGATCTGTGGGTACTGTTTTACAATCCGAACATCCATCCGGAAGGGGAATATCTGAAGCGGAAGCAAGAGGTCGTCCGCCTCTGTGAGGAATGGGGTGTTCCGATGATCGACGAGGACTACGATGTCGCCGCATGGGACGATGCGGTGAGGGGGCTTGAGAGCGAACCGGAAGGTGGAAAGCGCTGCGCGGCGTGTTTTCGGTTCCGGTTGTTCCGAGTCGCGAAAATCGCCTCGGAATTGGGATTTTCGATATTCGGGACGACGCTTTCGAGCGGGCGAAACAAGTCGGCTGCGATAATCGATCCCGTTGCGCAAGAAGCAGCCGAGGCGTTCGGTATACGATATCTTGCCGAGGATTGGAAAAAGGGTGGTAGGCAGGAAATGGCCAGAAAGATGGTCTGTGACCGGAACATCTATCGTCAGGATTATTGCGGATGCAGGTATTCGCTCAGTGAACGTCATCCGGATGCGGAATCGTATCCTGGCTGACCGGTACTCGATCCTGTGCGGCTTGAAGGGAAGGCCGTGAGGATGATATATTCACGGAGCGGAACGTAACATCATTCGGACACTCCTATGAAACTCATTATCCGATGGTTCGCGGTCGCGGTCGGGTTCTTCGTGGCGGCCCGGTTCGTCCCGGGTGTGCATGTCGACGGCTTCATGACGGCGATACTGCTTGCGGCGATCTGGGGCATCCTCGGGCTCATCGTCCGGCCGATTCTCGTCGTTCTTACCTTGCCGGTGACGATCGTCACGTTCGGCCTGTTCATTTTCGTCATAAACGCGGCGTTGTTCGCGTGGCTCGGTCATGTGATCGTCGGATTTACCGTCGATTCGTTTGCGGCCGCGCTTCTCGGGTCACTTGTCATGTCGATCGTCGGTTCGGTCGTGAAGGGCATTCTGGACCGGTTCGGGAGGAACGAAAAAGAGTAGCTTCTCGGGCATGTCTGCTATAATGCCCATACGGCTATGAAAATCGCCCTGGTTCACGACTATCTGGTGCAATACGGCGGGGCGGAGCAGGTGCTGCAGGCGTTTCGGGAAGTCTATCCCGACGCCCCGATCTATACGCTTATCCATGACCGCGAGTCGGTGCATGGGTGTTTTGACGATGCCCGGGTGTATACGTCCTTTCTGCAACGCCTTCCGGGCGCACGACGGTCGCATCGAATCTTTCCGCTCCTGATGCCCGGAGCCATCGAGCAGTTCGATTTTTCCGGATACGACGTCGTGTTGTCCGATTCGGCGAGTTTCGCGAAGGGGGCCCTCACGAGGCCGGAAACGTTGCACATCTCGTATATCCATACTCCCATGCGGTACGCGTGGGACGACTGTCAGAAATATACCGAGGACTTCGGCTTTCCGAGGATCATACGTCATGCGGTACCGTTTTTCATGAATCCGCTTCGACTGTGGGACAAGGCGAGCGCCGATCGGCCGGATCTCATTTTGGCGAATTCGGGGTTCGTCTCGCGGCGCATCAGAAAATATTACGGGCGAGAGGCGAAAGTCGTGCCGCCGCCGGTCGATACGACCCGGTTTCGGCCTTCGGAAAAGCGTGGTGATTATTTCCTCATGGTGGGACGTCTGATCACGTACAAACGTTTCGATATCGCCGTCGAGGCATTCACCCGGCTCGGCATTCCGCTCAAGATCGCCGGTCGCGGACCGGAGCTGAGGCGTCTTCGGAAGATGGCCGGCCCGAACGTGACGTTTCTCGGACGTGTTCCCGACGACGAATTGGCCCGGCTCTATGCCGAATGTCGCGCCTTCATCTTTCCTCAGGAGGAGGATTTCGGCATCGTGGCCATGGAGGCCCTGGCGTCGGGGCGGCCGGTCATCGCCTATCGGGGAGGGGATGTGGAGGAGCGTATCGAGGAGGGGGTATCCGGGATATTTTTCGAAGAGCAGACACCGGAGGCGATCGTGGATGCCGTTTCTGGTTTCAATGATGCGACATTTAATCCGGATCGGATCAGGGAAAGGGCGGTTCCGTTTGACAAGGAGGTATTTAAGAGGAGAATAAGGGAGTATGTTGAGGCTGCGCTGGCCGAAAAACGGAAATCAAATAACAGATAACGGGGAACATGGAACCGGGAACGGGGAACGATAAAAAAATGCACCCTTTATGTTTCATCCGGTATGTCGGCTCATCCGCTCCTCTGTTATCCGCTCACCGTTAACCGGTTGTTGAATCTATGGAATTTCGCGACTTTTGTCTCATATTCGCGTATCGTCGGAACCTGTTCGCAGGCGTCTTTTTCGCCTCTATCGCCGTGGCGCTGCTCGTGTTTCGATTTCAGCCGGCACGATTCGAAACGAGCCTCACGTTGAACGTCTCTCGGTCGGGCATGCACGAGACGCAGGACTATACGTACGATCAGTTCTATCGTCTTCAGGCGGACGAACGATTCGCCGACACGGTCGTCAGGTGGCTTGCCGCCCCGTCTATCCGGACGGATGTCATGAAAGTGTCCGGGGTATCGGCGGCGGTGACGGATTCGATTTCGGCAAAACGGCTGTCGTCGCAGATGATCGCGGTGACCTATGTGTCGGGTGTCCGGAACGGTTTCGGCGACATGTCGAAGGCCGTTCCCGAAGTGTTGAACCGCGAAGCCGGGAAATTGAACGAGCGTTCGAAAGATGCGGACTGGTTTGCGGTCGTGGCGGACGATCCGGTGGTGCGCGATGCACGGATTCCACTTCGGTTCCTGCTTCTCCTCGGCGTGGCGCTCGGCGCGTTTTTCGGATTCTGGATCGTCCTCATCGATTGGTATTTTCGGGGAACGGGGGATGGAAAAGTCGGGGCGGGGAAGGCCAAGTGATTTGAATGATAAGAAGACGGTTTCGGAGGGGCGCCGCGAACCAAGGATATGAGAATCGGAATCGACCTTCGATGCCTCGCGAGCGGACGACGGAGCGGGGTGGAGGAATACGCGGTAGGATTGCTTTCGGCCCTCTTTCGGACCGACAGCGAGAATGACTACATACTCTTTCTGAACGAGTGGCATAGGGAGGCCATCGACCTTTCGTGGGCCGAAGGTTTTTCGAACGTCTCTATTCGGAAGTTCCGGATTCCGAATAAGCTGCTCAATCTCTCGCTGTGGTATCTCCGCTATCCGAAACTCGATCGGCTGATCGGCGGCGTTGATGCCTATTTCATGCCGAATATCAATTTCTGTGCCGTGTCCGCCGAAGCGAAGCTGTTCGTGACGGCACATGACCTGTCGTTCCGCATCTGTCCGGAGACCTTCTCGTGGAAACAGCGGATGTGGCACGCGTTCGTGGACCCAAAGGGTCTGTTCAAACGGGCGTATCGCGTCATCGCGGTGTCGAAATCCACGCGAGACGATCTCGTATTCCGGTACGGGATCGAGTCGGAAAAGATCACGGTCGTGCCAAGCGGAATCGATGCCCGTTTCCATGCCTATGACCGGAACGACCCGAAGATGTCCGCCGTGAAGGAGAAATACGAATTGCCATATTCGTTCATATTATTCCTCGGGGCGTTCGAACCGCGAAAGAATATCGATGCCATCGTTCGCGCATACAATGCGCTTCGTCGGGCGAAGCACCCAGAGCTCGAGAAAACGGCGCTCGTTCTGGCCGGCGTTTCGGGATGGAAGGGGGGCGTCATATCGCGAGAGGTCGAACATTCGCCCTATCGCGGGAACATTATCCTTACCGGATTCGTGGAGGATGCGGACAAGCCGGCTTTTTTCAATCTTGCGAGTGCGTTCGTCTATCCTTCCGTTTACGAGGGGTTCGGGTTTCCGGCACTCGAAGCGTTGGCCTGCGGGGCACCGGTCATCGCGTCGAACTCATCATCGTTGCCGGAGGTGGTCGGGGATGCCGGCGTCCTGGTCGACCCGCATCGTCCCGACGAGATATTCCGGGCGCTCGAGTCGGTCCTCCTGGACCGCAAATTCAGAACGACGCTCCGTGAGCGCGGTATCGCCAGGTCCAAGACGTTCTCATGGGACGCCGCGGCGAAGCGCGTATCCCGGTTGTTCGACACCGCGGCTTCACCAGAGGTCTCGGATGTGCTAGGATAGGAATAGAGATATTGCGGTTCGGCTGACGGATCGCCACTAACCACCCTTCTATGTTTGAGAAGAACGTCGGCGGGCTCGATCGCATCGCCCGGATCGTCCTCGGAGTTCTGATCCTGTCGGTCGCCATCTATTACGAGTCATTGTGGGGTATTTTGGGGCTTATCATGCTTGCGACGGGAACCTTCCGTTCCTGCCCACTCTATTCGCCGTTCAAGATCACCACTCATCGGGAAAAATAGGAAACGAATCAAAAAAGCCCACACTGTGGGCTTTTTATATTATTATTGACAAGAATAACAAAATATGATAATATACTATGATTTAGTTCATCAACAATCATATATTTAAGGACGACAATGCTAAAAGAAATGTTCAGAAAGGGACTTCTGATTTTCTTCGGCGTTGACAGTCCCGAAGAGATGAAGAAGAAGGGTCTGGTACTCTCTGCTGCGGTACCTGCTATCAAGTGGGTTGACTGGGTGCTGGTTGGGGCGACGGCCACTGCGGTCGGATTCCTAAAAAACCAAGGATTTCCCGAATGGGGAATCTTTCTCATCCTCTGGGTGACGAATATGGCGCTGTCGGCATCGGTCGTTATCGCTGCAGAAAAGACGTCATTGGATTTGACGCTTATGGAAGCGCTTCGGCGGCTGATAGACGCCGCAATAGAGAAATCGAGGGTTACCGGACTGATGCTGGAGTCTGTAGTTCTTATCAGACTGCTGCTTTGGGACGGTGCGGACCAATTCGTGATTTTCCTGAAGAGGAGAATTCCGAATTTCCGACTCCTGGCCGTTGTCTTCGTGATGGCGTCAGCGATCCAGATGGCCGTCTGGACCGTGCTCTATGGGCTCGGTTATGACAACTTTTCCGATCTCTTCCGCCACTTGTTCTTTCATTGAGGGTCTGTTAACATTGCGTTACAGACCCTCGATTTTTTTTTACACGGTTCCGCAACATATTTCGAAAAACATATGCTCGGAGATAAGACGTTTCTTCCCCATCCGGAGAAGTCGGAGGAAGGGAAACTTGCGGCCGTTTCAATAGATCGTTTCGACGCGAAGGCGTTACAAGATATTTTGGATTTGGAAAAGGCGGCGTTCGGTGAGGGTGCCCAGTATGAAGACGCGGAGGAATACTACGGCGGCCGGCTTGGAGACCCCGAAAATTTGAACATTTTTCTCAAGGCGGGAGAGAAGGCAGTCGGTTATCTTCTTGCGATCCCCCGGAGCGAGGCGCTTTCAGATGATGAGCTTCGGGATGCGGATCCGGAGTTTCGGGATGTCTCCGGCCAAAAGGCATATTATGTGGAAACGGCCGAGCTTATCGAGTCGTATAGGAAGGGAACCGGCTTTTTGAAGCTTCTCATCGGTTTGCGGGAAGAGTGCCGTCGAAGAAACGTGACCACGGTTTCTATGCATGCCAGGGTCGAAGGTGGGCTCGCTGCCGCGACGTTACGTTATCTTGAGAGAATTTCCGAGGTCAAGGAGAAGAGGCTGATCGAGCATTGGCCGTTCTATGAGAACGATGAGCCGACGATGTATATAGAAGCCGAGGATTTGACCGCGAAGTGGGGCACCGATACTGATTAACAATTGCGGATGCGTACGATATGAACATCTTGATGGTATCGAATGATTTGTCAGCCGGAGATTTGTGTATCCGACTCATGAAAGAGGGGCATGATGTCAAAGTCTTCGTCTCCGATAAGAGACAGTCGGTCGATTTGGAAAGAATGATCGTGAAAGTGCGCGATTGGAAGAGGGAGTTGCGCTGGGTCGGGAAAGATGGATTGATTCTGTTTGACGGCACTGGTTGGGGGGATATCCAGGACCAACTCAGGAAAAAGGGATATTCTGTGACCGGCGGAAGCGAACTTGGGGATCGGAGTGAAGAAGACCGGGCGTATGGGCAGACGATACTTTGGGCGAGTGGTGTGCGGATTGTAACATCTGTGGATTTTAGTTCGCTTGATGAGGCCATTGATTTTGTTAAAAAGCATCCTCGAAAGTGGGTGATCAAACAGAATGGGAACGCTTCAAAGATTTTCAATTATGTGGGAAGCATGTCGGATGGGAGTGATGTCATAAACGTGCTTGGACATTATCGCGAACATCAGAAAAAGAAGCACATAGTCAACATAGAGTTGCAGGAGCGGATTTATGGCGTGGAGATAGGGATAGGAAGGTATTTTAACGGGAATGATTGGGTCGGACCCATCGAAATGAATGTTGAACATAAGGACCTCTGCGATGGCGATCTCGGACCGAAAACGTTCGAAATGGGGACCCTGACATGGTACGATGATGATGAAGAGAATCCGCTCTACAAGGAGACTCTTGCCAAGGTTGCGGACTTTCTTCGAAGTGCGAAGTTTCACGGCGATGTTGATATTAACTGTATTGTGAACGAACGGGGAGTTTTCCCTTTGGAGTTTACCGCCCGGTTCGGGTTCCCGGCACTTCAGTTACAGATGGCACTGTCATCCTCGCCTTGGGGTGAGTTTTTGAAGGCTGTGGCCGATGGGCGGCCATACGATTTCAAATATGAAAAGGGAAAATATGGCGTCGTCATCCTGGTGGCGATCCCGCCATTTCCGTTTTCCATTCTAGGGAGAAAGATAGAACGGCAGGATTTGGATATATTTTTTCGTGAAAAACTGACGGAGGACGAATGGAACCGGATTCATTTTCAGGAAGTATCACGTTCCGAAGACGGTAACTATTATGTCTCAGGAGAAGGTGGACAGGTTTTGCACGTGAGCGGAATCGGGGATACCATCGAGATGGCGAGGGAAAACGCGTATGGGCTGATTAAAAAGATAATCATTCCGAAAATGTTCTACCGGACAGACATCGGTCTCAGGTTCATGACGAGAGATCTTCCAAAACTTCGTGAATGGGGATGGTTGAAGTGATAAAAAGAACAAAGTTATGCAGTGCATTTTCCAAACGCCGATGCTTCTCTGGTACACGCATATCCCCGTGCTGTTGTTTTCGTTGTTGGCGATATTCTTTCTCTTTTCGGTTGATGCACGGAGCTGGGTGATTAGGCATCTCGCGATCACGTTTATAATATTTTCTCTCTGGTTGCTCGATCTCGTAGCGCAATGGGTCATTCATGACGTCGCGATGAACCTGTTTGTTTCCAGGATATCGATTCTTGGCTTCATGGCGATGCCCTTCTTTCTTCTCTTCGCGATGTCATTTCTCGGGAGGATTCCGGGAATGAAACAGACGCTCCTGTTGCTCGCGCCCTTTATTTTCGGATGCCTGTTTATTTTTTCGAATCTCAATATTCAAATCAATCCCGAGGACTGCAATACTCAGACGGGGATACTCTATTACTATTTTTCATTTTTTTCTTTCGTTTACATAGCCCGCTCGGTATGGATGCTCATTCAGGCCCGAAAACAGTCCAGGGAACAGAATATTCGGAAACAGATAGTTCTCATAGTCGTAGCGATGATATTTTCCGTATGCTGGTTCGCCCTCTTCCCGTTCCTTATCGATTATACGGTTTCAACGGGACTAGGTGACGAATTGTCCCAGATAATGCCGGCTGGGATTCTGATATTTATTGGGATGTTGACATACGCGATGTTGAGACGCCGGCTGTTCGATGTAAAAATTGCGGCTACGAATATATTCACCGTCGTCATATGGATTCTTGTCGGGTCGCAGCTGCTTTTCGTCCAGAACCTGACAAGCAAAATTCTCATATTCGCGACGTTCATTCTCGTCGTGATCTTCGGGATCGCCCTGATGCGATCGGTTCGCGAAGAAATGCGGCGAAAAGAAGAATTACAACGAATTTCCGATTCGTTGGCCAAGGCGAATGAGCGGCTGCGGGAACTTGACAATACGAAGACGGAATTCATTTCCATCGCTTCGCATCAGCTGCGGACGCCGCTTACGGCGATCAAGGGATACCTGTCGTTGCTCCTGGAGGGCTCTTATGGGGCGGTTTCGGCCGAGGTTATGGACGTGCTCGAGAAGGTCAATCTCGTGAATCGGAACCTGATACAACTCGTCGAGGATCTTTTGAACGTGTCACGTATCGATGCGGGGCGCATCAAATATTCGTTCGAACCGACGCAGCTTGAAACGTTGGTGGCGGAGCGCGTGGACATGTTCATGCCCATCGCGAGGGACCGGGGGATAGAGCTCGGACTACGTTTGCCGAAGAAGGCGTTGCCCAAGATGATGATCGACCCAAGCAAGATGCGCGAGGCGGTCTCGAACTTGGTTGACAATTCCATAAAATACACGGAAAAGGGCTCTGTGATCGTCAGTGTCGAACTGGTTCGGGATGAGGCGGTGCGGATTCTGGTGGAGGACACAGGGATCGGATTCCGCGAGGAGGACGGCGCGAAACTGTTCGGGAAGTTCGTGCGAACTCAGGAAACGACCAAAGTATACGTATCCGGGACCGGTCTTGGGCTTTTCGTCGGAAAGAGCTTCGTGGAGGCCCACGGCGGCCGGATGTGGGCAGAATCCGATGGCCTGGGGAAGGGTTCCCGGTTTTATATAGAACTACCGGTGGTCAATCCGAAGGCGCCCATGGAGAACGGGAGCGGCGAAGAGGGAGAGAAATAGGCTTTTCCCTTGATTTCAGCCATGGTTTCGGATAGACTGTTTTCAGGTACCCCTCTAACCGTACCGATTATGCCGAAAATACTGTTTGTCGAGGACGATCAGTTCATCGCGGAGATCTACAAGAAGAAATTCGAGACGTCCGGCTTGGATGCCGACAATGTAGGCACCGGAAAGGCCGTTCTTCGTGCCGTGAAGGGAGATTCGTACGATCTCGTGCTGCTCGATCTGGTCATTCCGGAAATGAGCGGGAAGGAGGTCCTGAAGGAGCTCCGGACCAACGACGAATATGACAAGAACCTGAAAATCGTCGTCTTCAGCAACCTGAGCAGCGCTGAGGATCGCGATGAGTGCCTTCAACTCGGTGCGAACGGCTTCATTTCGAAGACGGAATACACTCCGTCGGAAGTTGTGGAAGAGATCCAACGCTTTTTGAGACAGTTCGAAGAACAGGAACGAAACGGTATTCGCGAGTCGGCCTCGGGGTTCGAGGGCGGTCTCGGAAGACGCGGAAAAAAAATTCTTTTCTTGGAAGACGAATCGGTGTTTATCGAGATGTTTGGGAAACGACTTCGAGATGAAGGATATGACGTTGTACTGAAAGGCGAAGGCGTTTCCGGTCTTGATGTCGCGATGGCCGGCGGGTTTGATATGCTGATCACGGATATCATGATGCCGGGTGTGGGCGGACATGAGATAGTTTCCCGGCTTCGACAGACTGATTTCGGAAAGAATATCCCGATCATCCTTCTCTCAGCCTCACTCGAGGATGAGCAACTTTCCGAAATTGCCGAGGGTTCGGCGGTCGATCGGGCTTTTTCGAAGACGCGAATCACGCCGAGCGAACTGGCGTATGCGGTCAATGATGTGTTCAAGAAAAGATCTTAAGGACTCGTCGACCTACTAATTTATACGATCGGATCCGTGGTATTTCCCGGGAGATTCGGAATCGCAGCTTATCGGACGGAATTTATGATGAGGACGCATACGTGTGGGGAGCTCGACGCGACATCCGTCGGGAGGGAAGTGACGCTCGCCGGTTGGGTGCATCGCCGGAGGGATCACGGCGGAATAATATTCATCGATCTTCGGGACCGATACGGCCTTACGCAGATCACATTCCATCCGAACGTCGGGGAGGATATGTGGGAGAAGGCCGATTCACTTCGGAGCGAATGGGTGGTTTCGGTTATGGGAAAGGTCGTGGCTCGACCGGATGCGATGGTGAATACCGAAATTGCGACCGGCGCGATCGAGATCGAGGTGCGAAGCCTCGAAGTGTTGAACGAATCCGAAACGCCGCCGTTCGAAATCAGTGGAAAGCAGGCTTCCGAAACGAATGAAGGCCTGCGGCTGCAGTACCGGTTTGTGGATCTTCGCCGATCGGAGCTGCAGGAGCTTCTCCGTTTGAAGGCCGAATATATCCGACACATGCGGGAGTATTTCCATATTCGTGGATTCCTCGAGGTGCAGACGCCGATTTTGGCGAATTCCTCACCCGAGGGCGCACGGGATTTCGTCATCCCGTCCCGACTGCATCCCGGGAAATTCTATGCGCTTCCGCAGGCACCACAGCAGTTCAAGCAACTCCTCATGGTCGGGGGGCTGGACCGCTACTTCCAGATCGCACCTTGTTTCCGAGACGAAGATCCTCGGATGGACCGTCATTACGGCGAATTCTATCAGCTCGATATGGAGATGAGCTTCGTGACCCAAGACGACGTGTTCGCCATCATGGAGCCATTGATGCTCGAGCTGACGGAAAAGTTTTCCAAGAAGAAGGTCGTGAATCTCGATGCCGAAGGGCGGTTCCGGAAAATTCCGTGGCGCGAGGCGATGACCCGATACGGATCCGACAAGCCCGACCTGCGGTTCGGGATGGAAATCGTTCCTGTTACGGAAAAAGTAGCCGGATGCGGGTTCTCGGTCTTCGCCGATGCGGTTGCGGGCGGCAACGTCGTTCATGCTATGCGGGTCGAGAGCGGTGCGAAATTTTCGCGCAAGGAAATCGACGAGCTGGTCGAAATCGCCAAGAGCAAGGGCGCGAAAGGTCTCGCGTACGTGATCGTGCGTGAGGGAGGAGAGCTACAATCGCCCATCGTGAAATTTCTCGGGAACGACTTTGCCGCCGAACTCGTTTCAGAGCTCGGAGCGAAGGTAGGGGATATCGTCTTCTTCGGAGCAGATACGTGGGAAGTCGTCTGCAAGAGTCTCGGAGCGGTTCGGAGCGAATGCGGTTCACGATTGGGTCTGAAGGATGATTCGAAAGCCGCGTGGTGCTGGGTCGTCGATTTTCCGATGTATTCCTATTCCGAGATCGAACCCGGCAGAGTGGACTTCGAGCACAATCCGTTTTCCATGCCCCAGGGCGGTTTGAAGGCGCTGCAGGAGCAGAATCCGCTCGATATCCTTGCCTATCAGTACGACATGGTCCTGAACGGTTTCGAGGCCTCGAGCGGTGCGATACGGAATCATGATCCCGAAATCATGTACAAGGCGTTCGAGATAGCCGGATATTCCAAGACGGAGGTGGATAATCGTTTCGGTGCGCTTATCAACGCCTTCAAATACGGCGCGCCGCCACACGGCGGAAACGCTCCCGGTATCGACCGTATCCTTATGGTGCTTTCGGATTTGGATTCCATCCGGGATATCTATGCGTTTCCGAAGGACGGTTCCGGACGGGACCTCATGATGGAGAGCCCGGGTGCGATCGGCGAAAAGCAGCTGAGGGATGTACATATAGGACTTCGATAGGGGACTCGGCACCGGTTTCGGCTCCCGGCGCTCACACTTTTCGAATTGCGAAAGTCGTATGTGCCCGCACTGGAAGTTTTCCAGTATATGGGATAGAATGGGGAGTGACCTATTCCGCCCTTTTTTTTCGGCGTACCCTATGTCTTCGATCGAAACATTTTTTGGCACACTGAAAAAAAACTTCATTGAAAGCATTTTTGGGCGTTTTTCCCAGGATATCGGAATCGATCTCGGTACGGCGAATACGTTGGTTTTCGTCCGTGGTCGGGGAATCGTCATAAACGAACCGTCAGTCGTCGCGGTGAACAAGCGGACCGGGCAGATTCTTGCTATCGGGAAGAATGCCAAGCGGATGGTCGGGAAAACCCCTGGACATATTACGGTGACCCGCCCTCTGGTCAATGGTGTGGTTTCCGATTTCGAAGTGACGCAACAGATGCTCCGGTATTTCATCAGCAAGGTTCATCAGGGTAACATGATGTTTCTCAGGCGACCCCGGGTGTTGATCGGTATCCCGTCCGGCGTCACCGAAGTGGAGAAGCGTGCCGTCGTCGAAGCCGCACAGAACGCGGGTGCCCGACAGGCGTTCCTGATCGATGAGCCTATGGCTGCCGCTATCGGGGCGAGGCTCCCGGTTACGGAAGCAGCGGGAAACATGGTAGTCGACATCGGCGGCGGCACCACGGAAATCGCAGTCATTTCGCTCGGTGGCGTTGTCATATCGCGCAGTCTTCGGATCGCGGGAGACAAGATGAATCAGGATATCGTCCGGTATTGCCGGGACGAATTCAATCTCCTGATCGGTGAACGCACCGCCGAGGAGGCGAAAATCGCCATCGGAAGCGCGTATCCCATGAGGGAAAAGATGACGATGCCGGTTCGGGGTCGCGATCTCGTATCCGGGCTGCCGAAGGAAATCATCATGAACGACGAGCACGTCCGCGAAGCGCTTTCGCATTCGATACGCGTCATCACGAACACCATCAAGACGATCGTCGAGGAAACGCCGCCCGAGCTTATCGCGGATATCATGGGTCGCGGCATCATTTTGGCGGGCGGTGGGAGTCTTATACGCGGAATCGACAAGCTCTTCGCGAACCAGACCGGAATCCCGGTCCGGCTGATGGAAGATCCGCTTACCGCGGTCGCTCGCGGGACCGGTGTGGTGCTTGACGATATGGAGCATCTGCAGGAAGTGCTCATCGAATCGGGATCGGCCGGTTCGCTCCGATAAACTTCGAACGGTCGCGACGGGCGTTCGAAAAAGGCGTGTGTCCTATCAGAACGATATCATATGAACCCGAGAGGATTCTCACATTCGAAACTGTTTCGGATACTCGTCTCGCTTTTCATGCTTTTCGGTCTCGCTTCGTGGAATCCGACACCGGTCGGATCATTCCTGAGAGGCAGCTTTCATACGATATTCCTTCCCGTTGAGCGCCTGCTTTCCGCGATTTCCCACTCGTTCGTCGACGCTCGGGACTTTCTGACCTCTGTCGGCGACATGAAGCGTGAGAACGAACGGCTGACCGAGGAGAACGTCCGTCTGTTGGCGGAGAATTCCGGATTGCTCTCGATGCGGGACGAGAACGAGACACTCCGGAAATCGATAGGATTGGAAGCGCGCGAAAAATTCGACCTGCTCGCAGGCGAAGTGATCGCTTCGGGCGGTGTGAACGAGCGCGGATCCGTCGTCATAAACCGCGGTTCGATGCACGGCGTCCGGAGCGGGATGCCGGCCATTGTCGGAGAGGGCGTCTTGGTGGGCATCGTGGAGGAAACGTATCCCGCGAGTGCGCGGATCGCACTCGTTACCGATTCCGACAGCGCTCTCGGGGGAATCACTCTGGTGAACGGGACGCAGGGGGTCGTTCGGGGAGACAGGAATCTTGGGATTTCGTATGTCAACGTCCTTCAGTCCGCTCCGCTCGCGCAGGGGGACCGGGTCGTGACGTCCGGCGTCGGTGGGACGGTGCCGTCGGGATTATTGATCGGGACGGTGAGTTCCGTCCGGGATTCCGGCGATCGGCTGTTTCGGGAGGCGAGCGTGTTGTCTCCGGTCGATTTCGGAAAACTTCGATTCCTGTTTCTGATACGGTAGTTAGGCATGGTGGCCTTGCCCGATTCGCGTCACCCGAGTTATCCGGTGCAGGCAGCCGGTTCGTCGTACGATTGATGCATATGAACGCGTTCCTGATCCGTATCATTCTTGTCGTGCTTCTCGCGTTGTTCGGAGCGTCCGTTCTGAACGTCGCATATCCGGACGTTCCCATGCTGTTTCCGATCGTCCTCTTTTGCGTGGCGGTGTCGCTTTCCTTGACCCACGGTTTCATGCGCGCCCTTCCGGCCGTAATCGTCATCGGGCTCGTATGCGATATAGCCTCGCTTGGCCGGTTGGGGCTTCTGGCCGCGTTTTGTGCCGGCCTGGCGTACACCGTTAGTTTCCTGTCCCGTCGTTTCGCGGTCGAACATGGGATCATGATGCATCTGTCCGCGGGCGTCATCGTGGGAGGTGGTGCTCTCGGATTCCTGATGGTGGCTCCGTGGTTCGATGGCAATGCCTTTGGACGCGAGCCCGGCATCATATCGTGGGGTACCGTTGCGGTGACGTTCGGAATCGGAATCCTGATGTTCCCGATCATATCGGTCGTCCTGCGCCGGGTCGAGGACTGGCTTGCGTACTTCGATTCCCCCAATGCCTTTTGAGATACGGTCTGATTCGGAACCTGACCGTCTATCGGACGGAGCCGGAATATAACGTCCTATCGTCTATGTTCGGAAAAATGCCCAAAGGAAGAGGGAACGAGATCGATGACGCGGTGCTGACCATCACGCAGAGGGAAGCCGCGAAGGTCGAGTGGCCGCTCCGCCGAAAATGGGCGAAGGGGTATTTCGCAGTGTCCGCCGGTCTGCTCGCCGTTCTTTTCGGCCGTGTCGTATTCATGAACGTTTTTCAGGGGGGGAAGTACGGTGCGATGGCGGAACGGAACAGCGTCAGGCAGATACCTCGGACGGCTCCGCGCGGCATAATTTACGATCGGTATGGAAAGCCGCTGGTGGGCAATGTCCCGAGTATCGGCGCGGCAATAGTCCCGGTCGACCTCCCGAAAGACGATGCCGATCGGGAGCGCCTTCGCAACGCGATCCTCTCCGTCCTGCACGCGGACCCCGTCACGGTCGACGCGGTTTTGGCGGTCCGAGAGGACGTTGCTCGGGTTTCTCCGATTCTCATCAAGCCGAAACTCACTCAGGAAGAAATGATTTCCTTTGCCGCCCGTCAGAAGGAGTTTCCCGGTGTCAGTCTGTTCAAATCGGCCTATCGTGAATATTCGGACAGCGTCATTTTTTCCCATCTGATCGGTTACGAGGGGAAAATCACCGAAACCGAGCTTTCCGAAGGGTCGGATTATCTGCCGACGGAAATGATCGGAAAGCAGGGGGTCGAGAAAGGTTACGAGGATGCGCTCCGCGGTGAACGGGGATATGAACGGGTCGAGGTGGACGCGCTCGGCCGACCGAAGAAGCTGCTTGGATCCGTCGCCGCGAAGCCGGGAAACGACCTTATTCTCAACATCGATGCCGAACTCGAAAAGAAGACGTACGATTCTCTGCAGGCGATACTGGATGAGCGGGGGCTTTCCCGCGGTGCGGCCGTCGCGATCGACCCGCAAGACGGCGCCGTGCTCGCATTGGTTTCGGTGCCCGGATTCGATAACAACCTGTTTTCCGAAGGGATTTCGAACGATGCGTACAAATCCCTGCTTTCGGATGATGCGAAACCGCTTTTCAACCGTGCGATTGCCGGGGAATATGCGCCGGGTTCGACGTTCAAGCCGGTCATGGCTTCCGCCGCGTTGTCCGAAGGCGTCGTCGACGAGCGCACCGAAATTGAATCGAAAGGCGGTATTTCGGTAGGGAGCTTCTTCTTCGGAGATTGGAAGGCGCACGGCTTCACGGATATACGCCGGGCGATCGCCGTATCGAGCGACGTCTTCTTCTATACCGTAGGAGGAGGCTATGGGAATATCTCGGGACTCGGTATTTCGCGGATAAAGAAGTATGCCACCCTGTTCGGATACGGATCGCCGTCCGGAATCGACCTGCCGGGCGAAGCGGACGGGTTCTTGCCGGATCAGGAATGGAAAAAGTCGACGACCGGTGAGCCGTGGTATATCGGAGATGATTATCACTCGTCCATCGGTCAGGGATTCATCACGGCGACTCCCTTGCAGATTGTGAATTCGATAGCTGCCATCGCCAACGGAGGCGCCCTGTACGAGCCGCGGGTGGTATCACAGATACGCGGAGTCGACGGAAAGACCGTCCAAAACCCGCCGAAGGTCATACGGGAAGGATTTATCGGCAAGGATATACTCCGCATCGTCCGGGAGGGCATGCGCGAGACGGTGACCGACGGGACGGCCCAGTCCCTGAAGACGTTATCTTTTCCCGTGGCCGGAAAGACCGGAACCGCCCAGTTCGGGACAAACGGAAGGACCCACGGATGGTTCGTTTCTTTCGCCCCGTACGACAATCCGAAAATCGCGCTCATTGTCCTGGTTGAGGGGCAGGAAGGGGATGAGACGTACAATACGGTGCCGGTGACGAAGGACATTTATGACTGGTATTTTCGCGAGCGTCTGTCCGGCGGCGATGCGGGCGGTCAATAGTCAGATTTATGCCTTATAAAAGCCAGAAAAACTGACTCTTGACATCGGATTCATCCGTGCTACCATTGGAAGCACTTTTTTGTCCGAGGGAACCGTCCGGGTTCCCATGCCCGATACTTCGGGCGACATTTGAGGTAACACATCAGAAAGAAACCATGGCCAAGATACTTACCCGCGAGGGAATGATAAAACTGCAGGAGGAACTCGAAGACCGGAAAATCAGACTCCGGCAGGAGATCGCGTCCGCCATCAAGGAGGCGAAGGAACAGGGTGATCTTTCGGAGAATGCCGAGTATAGCGAGGCAAAGCATCAGCAGAACGAGAACGAGACCCGCATCATGGAGCTGGAAGCGACACTGAAAGAGGCGACCGTCGTCGAGAAGACGACCGGCTCCTTGTCCGTCCAGATAGGTTCCTCGGTGATTCTCGACTGCAAAGGGAAGGAGATGCGTTTTACCATCGTCGGGACGAACGAGGTGAACCCCGCGGAAGGACTCATCTCGAGCGATTCGCCGTTCGGGCGCGCCCTCATGGGCCGATCTAAGGACGAGCATGTCGAGATCGAAGTGCCGGCAGGGAAACTCAAGTGCGTAATCACGTCGGTGGCATAGCGGCTATTGCCGGTATCAGTCCAGGGCTCCCTTACGGGAGCCTTTTTGCTTGTCTTCGGGCCGAAAACCCGGTAGAGTGGGGATGATCGATCTGAATCAACACATACCTATGCGCGAAGACATACTGGCAGCGAAAGCGGAGAAACTTGCAAGACTGACCGAATCGTACGGTACGGCGTACCCCGAGAAGACGGAGCGAACCCACACCGCGTCTGAAGCGGCCTCTTCGTTTCAGGTGCTGTCGGAATCCGGAGCAGAAATCATCGTTGCCGGCAGGATCCGTTCCGTCCGGACGATGGGTAAGATCGCGTTTGCGCACCTTGAGGACGGAAGCGGTCGCATACAGATATTTCTCTCCGAAGCGGATTTGGGTTCGGAGGCGTTCAAGTTGTTTTCCGATACGATCGAAATGGGCGATTTCGTGAACGTGCACGGAACGATGTTTCTCACGAAAAAGGAAGAGAAAACGATTGCCGTGAAGTCGTGGAGAATACTCGGAAAATCCATGCGTCCGATTCCGACGGATCACTTCGGCATTGAGGACAAGGAAGAGCTGCTTCGTCGCAGGTATCTTGATCTGCTTACGAATCCCGAGACGCGTGAAATGTTTCGGAAGAAGAACCAGTTCTGGCAGACCGTGCGCACGTTTCTTGCCGGCGAGGGATTCCTCGAGGTGCAGACCCCCGTTTTGGAGCATATTCCCGGAGGTGCGGAAGCGGAGCCGTTCATAACGCATCACAACGCCCTTGATCAGGACTTCTATCTCCGCATCTCTCTCGAACTTGCCTTGAAACGGCTTCTCGTGGGTGGTTATGAGCGCGTGTTCGAGATCGGCAGACTGTTTAGGAACGAAGGTGTCGACCGCGACCATCTGCAGGAATACGACGATGTCGAATTCTATGCCGCATACCTCGATCTGGAACAGGGCATGGAAATGACCGAGCGGCTGTATCGTGAGATCGTACGTGTCGTGAACGATGGGAAACTCACGACGGTCTATGAAGGCGCTGAGCTCGACTGGTCAAAGCCGTTTCCGCGTGTGGATTATTTCACGGAATTCGAAAAGGAAACGGGTATCGACCTCTCGGAAGACGTTACCGTCGATATGCTTCGCGCCAAGGCGGAGGAGCGTGGTATCAAATATGATCCGGCGGCCGGGAAGGGCCGACTTATCGACACGATCTACAAGAAGACCGTGCGGCAGAAACTGGTGCAGCCATGCTTTCTCGTCGGTCATCCTATCGAGGTGTCGCCTTTGGCAAAGTCAGACCCGACGAATCCGCGGCGCGTACTGCGTATGCAGCCTATCGCGGCCATGAGCGAGCTTGGGAACGGGTTTTCGGAACTCAATGACCCGGCCGACCAGCGCCGCCGCTTCGAGGAGCAGATGAGACTTCGTGAGGCTGGCGATGCAGAGGGCATGATGCTCGACGAGGACTTCCTCGAGGCGCTCGAATACGGCATGCCGCCGGCGTTCGGTTTCGGCATGAGCGAACGGCTCTTCGCCGTCCTTATGGACCGTTCCATCCGCGAAACCGTCATCTTCCCGCCGATGCGGAGTCGGGAGTAGCCAGGGAGCAGATAACATTGAACAGGTAACAACGAAAGAAGAATCGTCGTTTGCTACTGTCATCCCGGGCTTTTGACCGGCGTATGCTGGTTGACCCGGGATCCAGGAAATAGATTCCGGCTCGGAGGCCGGAATGACAGGATGTGAGCTTGGTCGCATATGAAATTTCGGCTATGACAAAGAAACAGCTTCTCGAAGCGATTGAGATTGAGGCGAAGAAATACTTCGTCGATGCTTCGGGGTGTCATGATTGGACACACGTCGAGCGGGTGCGGGCACTGGCTGGTCGGATCGGCAAGGCCGAGGACGCGGATTTGCACGTGCTCGCGGCGGCAGCGCTTTTGCATGACGTGTCTCGCGGCGAGGAGATGCGAAAGGGTGGAGGATTCTGCCACGCGGAGCACGGAGCAGAAGAAGCTCGAAACATTCTCGTCCGACTCGGTTGCGAACCGGATTTTATCGACCGGGTGACGCATTGCATCCGGACGCACCGGAAACGCGGGAAGAACATCCCGGAGAGCCTGGAAGCGAAGATACTGTTCGATGCGGACAAGCTGGATTCGCTCGGCGCGATAGGCGTGGGGCGGGCGTTTCTTTTTGCCGGGATGGCGGGTTCCAAGACACTCTATACGGGAAACGAGAAGGAACTTGCGAAGCATGACAAGGACTATTCGTATACGAATGAGGACTCGGTTTTTCTCGAGTACGAAAAGCATCTGAAGCATCTCAAGGACCGATTGCTGACGAAGACCGGAAAAACGATCGCACGGGAAAGGAGCGATTTTATGAAGGATTTTTTCACTCAGTTCTGGAAGGAAGTGGAGGGGAAATGCTGATGTCACTCTGTCGAAATCCGATGGATGATCGAAAGGGGCGGGTCGGGAGGCGATATGATATAATCGTGCATATAATGATAATAAAAATCCTATGAATCCGAATCTTGTCCCGCAGGCTCTGGCGATTCTCGTGCCGGTACTTATCTGGTCGCTTGCCTGGAAAGGGGTCGCGCTCTGGAGGGCGGCACGGAACGGCCAGAAAGCCTGGTTTGTCGTGTTGCTGGTGCTCAATACGATCGGTCTGCTCGAGATTATCTACATCTTTTTCTTTTCGAAGCTGAAACCGGCTGATATGGAAGCCGCTGATACATCGGCAGCCAAGTAGATTTGTATATTGAAGGTTGAGCCTCCTATCCCTCACCTTCGACGACTCAGCAGCGCCTCTCTGGAAGAGGAGCCGGGGGGGGTGCGGTTCGTGCTCCCTGTTATCTGTTCCATGTTAACTGTTCACTGACTATGTCCGAAGTCGAACTGGTCGTCCTGATAGACGAAAACGATACCGAGATCGGCACGATGCCGAAATCGGAGGTCCACGGGTTGGAGACGCCGCTTCATCGGGCGTTTTCCTGTTTCCTGTTCCGAAAATCTGATGGAAAGCTACTCCTGCAGCAGCGAAGTCATGTGAAGAAAGTTTGGCCGTTGGTCTGGTCGAACAGCTGTTGCGGTCATCCCGGTCCCGGCGAGGAACGTATCGATGCGGTTGCGCGACGGCTGGACCGCGAGCTCGGCATGAAGGCGGATATACTCCGGTTCGGCATGCCATACCGGTACAAGTTCACCAGGGAGGGCGTGACGGAAAACGAGATCTGCCCGGTTTTTATCGGAATCGCATCCGTCGAACCGAATCCGGCCGCTGACGAGGTCGAGGCGACACGGTGGGCGGATTGGGACGACTTCCTAGCCGAGATCCGCGAGCATCCCGGGACCTATTCGGAGTGGTGCGAGGAAGAGGCCTTGCTGCTGGAGGAAAAGGGGATCGTACGGGAATTGTTGGCGGAGAATAGTCTATGAAAAAGGTCTTTATCATCCATGGCTTTCAGGGGACGCCGAACGGCGGGTGGCGGCCGTGGCTCATGGCGGAACTCGAGAAGAAGGATATCTATGCCTGTGCGCTGCCCATGCCGGATCCGGAGTGGCCGCTGTGTTCTGAGTGGGTCGGCGAGATAGAAAGAGCCGTAGAATGGTCTGTCGGCGACGAGGTGTACCTCGTAGGTCATTCCTTGGGTGCAACGGCGATATTGCGGTACCTGGAGAATGACAATGTGCATCCCATCCAAGGGGCCGTACTCGTTGCCGGGCCGATATCCAAGAATGACAATAGAACGATAGATAATTTTTTGGAAGACGGATTCGATTTTTCGACCATCTCTTCAAAATGCGGTCGCTTCGCCGTCATTCAGGGAGATGACGATCCCTATGTGCCCATGAAAGACGCGGAACGCCTGTCCTCGGAACTATCCGCCGAATTAACCGTCGTTCAGGGCGGTAAGCATCTCAACACTTCGGCGGGATGGTTCGAACTGCCGCCATGCCTGGATGCTTTGAAAGAAATGATGGGGTGAATGTCGAATAGTTGAAAGAAACATGTGAACGGTTGGACAATTTTCGCCGTTTCGGCTAGGATAAGCGGAGTAGAGAGGGGTCGCTTAGCTCAGTTGGTTAGAGCACTGCATTCACATTGCAGGGGTCGGTGGTTCGAGTCCACCAGCGACCACAACGTCATTAAACGAATAACTTACAACAAACAACTTACAACAAGAAATCTCAGCCACTGATTATGTGGACGGTTATAAGTTGTCAGTTATAGGTTGTCAGTTCCCGATTATGCTCGACATTCAGTTCATCCGTGATCATAGGGACGAGATCGCCAAGGCGGCGAAAAGCAAGAAGCTTACTTTCGATATCGAGGCGCTTTTTGAGGCGGACCGGGCGCGGATCGAGGCGGCACAGGCCTTGGAGTCCGCCCAGGCGGAGAAGAACGGCCTGAACCAAAAAATCGCGCAGGCGAAGTCGGACGAGGAACGGCAGGAGGCCATCGCCGAAGGGAGAGCCATCAAGGAGAAGATCGAATCGCTTGAGCCGATGGCTCGTGAAACGAAAGCGCGTTTCGATGCGCTGATGGCGCTCGTACCGAACATCGTTGCGGAGGACACGCCGGAAGGACAGAGTGACGAAGACAACGTGGAGGTGTCGCGCAACGGCGAGATCCGTGAATTCGGGTTCGAACCGAAGGATCATATCGCGCTTGGCGAATCGCTCGGACTGTTCGACCTCGAGCGGGGAACGAAGGTCGCCGGGTACCGCGGATATTATCTCAAGGGGGACGGAGCGCTTCTTGCCCTCGGACTCATGTCATATGCCCTGTCCAAGATGTCGGCAAAGGGATATCTTCCTATGATTCCGCCGACATTGGTGAAAGGATTTCCGCTTTTCGGCAGCGGCTATTTCAAGGGACTCGAATACGACGGGGAGGTGGACGAGATCTATCAGGTCGCGTCATCGGACAAGGAAACGGACGGGAGCGAATCGAAGGAAAAGAAATTCCTTGTGGGAACTTCCGAGCCGTCACTCCTCGCTTTTCATTCCGGTGAAACGCTCGAAGCGGCCGATCTGCCGATCCGATATGCCGGATTCAGCCAGTGCTATCGGAGTGAGATCGGCTCCTATGGAAAGGATACGAAGGGTCTGTATCGCGTGCATGAGTTCATGAAGGTCGAGCAGGTCGTGCTTGTTCCCGCCGATATCGATATGGCCGAAACGCTGCAGTCGGAGATGCTGTCCATCACGGAAGAAATACTGTCCGAACTCGGACTTCCGTATCGAAAAATACGCATTTGTGCGGGTGATATGGGAACCGGAAAATACAAGGCATTCGACCTGGAAGCCTGGATGCCGGGTCTCAGCCGCTGGGGCGAGCTTGGGAGCTCCTCGAACTTCACCGATTGGCAGGCTCGACGCCTCGATGTGAAATATCGTGATCCGGAAACGGGGAAGAAGATCCCGGTCTATATGCTCAACAATACCGCTCTTACCAGCATCCGTCCGCTTATCGCCATTCTTGAGAATTTCCAGCAAGCCGACGGTTCCGTCGTCGTGCCGGAAGTCCTGCGTCCGTACGTCGGGAAAGACCGGCTTGTCGCGGTATAAGATTTCACGAAGATGATCGGTTCAAAAAGACGCCCCGGAGACAGGGCGTCTTTTTGTGTTGGGTTCGACAGGGCCTTGAAATGCCGATTATGAAGCGTCCCATGCAAGAACGGCTGCGCGGACAGCCGGGACGACGGAAGGGTCCATGACGGCCGGGAGGATGCGGTCGACGGTCGGTTCGACCGTTCCCGCCAGAGCGTTCGCGACGGCGAGTTTCAGGGAGTCCGTCACCTTTGAAACGGAGCGGGAAGAATCCGCGGCGCGCGCGTCGAGGAGTCCCCGGAACAGTCCGGGAAAAACAAGCGCGTTGTTTATCTGATTGGGGAAATCGGAACGACCGGTGCCGACGATGAATGCTCCGCCCGCGGTCGCCTCGTCGGGAAGAATTTCGGGTTCCGGATTCGCCATCGCGAACACGATGGGCCGTTCGGCCATCGTCCGTATGTCGTCGCGGTCGAGGATATTTCCTTTGGAGACGCCGATGAATACGTCCGCATTCGATAAGGCGGTTGCGAGATTCCCGGAAAGCGCGCGAGGATTCGATCGCGACGCTATTTCCCGCTTCGAATCGTTAAGGTCCGCCCGTTCGAGGTTCAGGATGCCCTTGCTGTCGACGAGTACGACGTCTTCGACACCTTTTGAAATCAGGAGTCTCGCGATCGCTATGCCGGCCGCTCCTGATCCGTTTATGACGGCCCGAAGCGATGTGATGTCGCTGCCGCGTACCTTGGAAGCGTTTATGAGCGCTGCCGTGACCACGATGGCGGTACCGTCCTGATCGTCATGAAACACGGGAATTGAAAGTTCCTTTTCAAGTCTTTCAAGAATTTCAAAACATTCCGGAGCCGCGATATCCTCGAGGTTGATGCCTCCGAACGACGGTTCGATCTGTTTGCAGAATCGGACTACGTCCTCCGTGCCGTTCGCCGAGATGCAGAGCGGTACGGCATCGACGTCCGCCGTTTTCTTGAACAGCATGGCTTTCCCTTCCATGACCGGAAGACCGGCAGAGGGGCCTATATCGCCGAGCCCGAGAATGGCGGTCCCATCAGTCACGATCGCGACCGTATTTCCGCGATTCGTGAGTGTTTCCACGGTTTCGGGTTCCGCCGCGATGGTCCTGCATACTTCCGCCACTCCCGGGGTATACGCGAGTGAGAGATCTTCTGCTGAACGTAAGGGGGATTTGAGGGACGTTTCGATCTTTCCGCGACTTTCGAGGTGATATTTGATGGCCGGATGGTCTCGGTTCATAGGGATTTTTTCCGTAAACATGGAGTGAATGCAGTATACTATACGAGGGCCGGTCGTTCCAGTTTTCCTTTTGGTGTACAATATTGTTGATACGTACTGATTCAGATACGGATATGGCGTTCGGATTCGAAAAACCAACGGTCGGAGGCGCTGCGGATAGAAAGGCGGGACGTCCCGCGGAGGCGGATCCAGGCAGAAGAAAGTTTCTTCGGGATGCGGGAATAGTGCTGGCCGGGACCGCGGTAGGGGCAGGTGCGCTCCATGAATTGCTGGTCGATGGAAAAAAGGAACAAGAGGTCGTCGAAGGTCGCGGAAAAGCTCAGGAGGAACCGGAATCCGTTGAATCCGAAAACGTTCATGAAAACCCCATGGACGAGATGTTCTCTTATGAGAAAGGCGTGAAAGAGATCGGAATGGAAGAGTTTGAAAAAATGGTCGATTATTGGGTTTGGCAGTATACGGAGGGTGATTTCGCGGGCGATTTCGATTCCGCTATTGACGGCCTCCGACAAAACTGGAGCACCGTATCGCATGAGTTCGATAAGGAAAGCGTTCCGAGGACATTCGCGTTGGTATCCATGTATGAGTCTTTCTGGAACAACGAGACGTGGGGGAAGGGCGGGCCTTTTCAGCTGACTCCGTGGGCGGCGGGACGGTTCAATGTCAATCCCAAGACTATCGGTGGATCTGCCAAGGGTGCGGCGAAACTGTTCGCCGAGATCATCAAGGAAGTGAGCGAATATTCCGAATCTGATGACGTGGAGAAATTCGGAGTCCTCAGGTATAATGCGACCTTTTTCCGAAAATATCTGATAAGCATCGAAAAAGAGGGAAGTGGCGCCGCGCCGACTATGGCAGGCTTCTTAGCGTATATGAGTGGGCGGGCGGAAGAGATTCGGAAAGAAATATGTGTAGCGCATGGAAACAGCAAGTGGGGGCAGCAGCTGGGAAAGAAAATGTTCGACGGTGATATAAAAAACGGGGCGTTCGGGATAAAGATCAATATCGAATACGCGGCCAAATACGAGGCGACGAAGAGGATATTCGAAGCGAAGAGTTCACTGGCAAGGATGTTGCGTCCGGACAATAAGACAGAAATCGCATGAACGGATCGAACTTTTCAATGTGTGACGGTTTCGGTTCGGCCAGCGCGAAAGATATCGTCGACCTTTTGCACGTGGACGATGCGGCATCCGAAGTCGCGTTTGACGATCCTGCCGAGGATGAGATACGCACGTGGGAAGGCGATCTGTTCCTGACCGCCTGGGAAAACGACCGATTCGCCGGATTCGGACGGGCACGGAAGGACGGTTGGGTTACGCATGTGTTCGTGCGGCCGGAATATCGTCTGCAGGGACTCGGCACACAGATTCTTTCGAAATTGGAGGCGCGTTTGCGGGTACGAGGAAAGCGGACCGCGCTGCTGAGTGCGGAGCCGAACGCAGTGGAATTTTTCAGGGCGAACGGGTGGAGCTCTGTCGAGCCGGTCGATGTCCTTGCGAAGGAGCCACTTGAGGGACGCCGATTGCTATTGATACCGATGAGGAAAACCATAAGTGAATGAGTGTCAGTCAAGTGCCCGTTTCTTCGCCTTCGACCGACACAAGCGAAAAACCGCCCTATGGCGGCTTTTCGTTTTCGGTGGGTCGTGCTGGATTCGAACCAGCGACCGTTGGCTTAACAGTCCGCCAGCCGGCGGATCTACCAACGTTTCGGCATCATCCGAATTTTTTGTGCAGCGATAGCGGAACAAAAATTTGGGAGAAGGAATTTTCCCTACCTTGAATCATAAATGTGAAAAATTCCTGAACCGGATATGAAGTGTTGTGCGGTGTCCGCATTTGCCCGTCCTTGTTAGCAAGAAATGGATGCCTCGAAATCTTATTGCAAAATCTTTTCCAATAGCTCAGGAAGCTCCTCGGTTTTCATATCGTCCAAACAGTAATGCCCTCGCCCTTTTAGCTCGATAATCTCGCCACCAAGTACATCATGAAAAATTTTTAAACTTTTTTTTCCGTCTTCCTCCTCATCGTCCGCAGTAAACATAACTATTTGACTTATCCTGTCCTTGATAGACTGGTCAATCTGATATGTATAGAAATTTACATCAGCACCATTCCTTTTCTCTTGCGGAATTTTCCAAGGCGCGACTAAAAAAAGTTTAAAAATTTTGGTCTTAGTTTCACCAAGCCATCGAACCAAGAAGGCACAACCGCAACTATGACCCACTAAGATTGTGTTTTCATCAACAGTATATTTTTCAAACTCAGCTTTGATTTTTTCATAATCAGGTTGCCAGGGCGATGGCATGAGGGGAGTTTCCGTTTCAATATTTTTTGCAATAAGATTTCTTTTTAACCACGGAATCCAGTGCTTGTCATAGGTCCTTGTTTCAGGATCCATCTCTTTTTCAGAATCAGAGGGGCATCCATGAATTATGATACATCTATTCGTTGTCATATTGTTGAATTGTTAATTTTAGCACTAGGGCAAATGCGGATTTCGGACAACTGATAGATATAGAGCGTCTATTCTCGGGGTGGGTCGTGCTGGATTCGAACCAGCGACCGTTGGCTTAACAGTCCGCCAGCCGGCGGATCTACCAACTGATCGATATGGAGCATGTTTTCTCGGTGTGGGTCGTGCTGGATTCGAACCAGCGACCGTTGGCTTAAAAGGCCACTGCTCTACCAACTGAGCTAACGACCCGAGAGTATCTCTGTGATAAACTTTCTGCCTTGGCAACTTTTCAATTCCTTTTCCCTCCGTAATGCCTCCTGTCTACTAGCGTACTCCTCTTTGTATTTCAATGTCCAGTGTCCTCGATTCTTCCGCGTATAGGACGTCGTTTTGTTCGGTAAATCCCCATTATGCCGCTTGAGCCGCTTTTCTAAATCAGAAGTATATCCGATATATCTTTTACCGGCTTCGTTTTGTATTACATATATGGAGTATCTCGTCAGAGAATCCATATTCATCAGGCTAACCTGAAATTCCGCCAGTTGGCGGATTTACCAACCCTGCCCGTATTGCTATGTAAAGCCTTTCGTTCGGGTGAGCTAACGACCCGGCATAAAATGGAAACAAGGGAAGTATAGCTTGTACGAAGTCGGGAGTCAATCGCCACTTTGCTTTTCGGGTCCTTCTGATATACTGAAAAAACAGGAACCCACGGGAAAACTCCCAAATATGAAAAAAACGATACAGTTTCTCGTGCCGCTTATGGCGGTAGTGTTGTCGGGATGCTCGGTCGGTACCCAACCATCGTCGACCGGTCAGTTGCAATTGCCTGTTCCGGGCGGGCTCGTATCGAAGAACGAGAAGGGCAGCGTGTGGAAAAGCGAGGATGCCGGTCTTACGTTCCAGGTCCGTTCGACCGTTGATGCGAACCGGATGATCGATAAGGCGGACATACTGTCCATCGCTTTTCACCCTACCAAGCCGAAGTCGATCGTACTCGGCACCGTCGATGACGGGGTGTTCAAGACGGATAACGGCGGGGAGACCTGGCTACCTATCCCGTTTCCGCCGAAACGCATCTACAGCTTCATCGTCGATCGGAGGGATCCCGATAACAGGATGTTCGTTTCCGGCGTCGTGAACGGCCGCGGAAAGATTTTCCGGACGGATGACAACGGATCCAATTGGACCGAGGTCTATACGGAACCGGGGAACGAAACGTTCGTTTCCTCGCTTGCGCAGGATCCGTGGAACGCGGAGGTCATCTATGCGGGAACGAATGCCGGAACGCTGTTGAAGTCGCTCGACGCGGGGGCGACGTGGAAGAATCTCGGCAGCAAAACGGAGTACGGGATCATCTCGAATATCACCTTCGATGCGAAACGTCACGATTCGATATCCTTCATAACGTATGGACAGGGCATGTACCACTCGTTCGACGGGGGAAACACGTGGATCGACTGGAAGACCGTGAAGGCGGAAGAGGCGAGGGCGCGTGCACTCCAGGGAAAAGGAATCGATCAGTCGGCTGCAAACGCGACGGATGCGCCCGGTCAGATGCTGACCCTGGTCGCCGATCCTTCGCGATCGGGTGTCCTGTATGCGGGTACGTCGGATTCGGGAATATATCGGAGTACCGACGACGGGAAGAATTGGACCAAGCTCAATATCATCGAGAGCGCGGAGAAATTTCCCATCCGGTCGGTCGCGGTCGATCCTCGGGATTCGAAGAATATCGTTTTCGTCGCGGGAAAGACATTCTATCGGTCGACGAACGAAGGGGCGACGTGGTCGGTCACCGCGCTTAACTCGGATCGTTCCGCCTCCGTCGTCTCGTACGACCCGTTCGACTCCAGGTATCTGTTCGTCGGTCTGCGGAATTTCAAGTGATGTCTTGTCGGTCTCACATATCCGGATAACCAGTTATCAATCAGTATGAGCGAAGTGAAAGGAATCATCTCGGGCAACGAAAGCCGTTTCCGAGCGGCATCGGAGCATTTTCAGATGGAGGCGGCGAAGTTGCGGACAGGCAGGGCGCATCCGTCCCTCGTCGAGGATGTCATGGTCGAGTATTACGGTTCGCGCACGCCGATCAAGCAGATAGCGAGCGTCACGGTTCCGGAGCCGCGGATGCTGGTCATCCAACCATGGGATCAGTCGAGTCTCCAGGCGGTCGCCGATGCGATCCGGACCTCCGATCTCGGCCTCAATCCCGCGGACGACGGTCACATCATCCGTCTGTCGCTTCCTCCGCTTACGGAGGACCGTCGAAAGGAGCTTGTCAGGACTCTGAACGCCAGGATGGAAGACGCGCGCGTTTCCGTGCGTAATATCAGGGAGGAGATATGGAAGGAGATCCTGTCGCTGGAAAAAGAAGGCCTGATCGGGGAAGACGAGAAGTTCTCGGGAAAGGACGAGCTTCAGAAGGAGGTGGACAAATGGAACGCGGAGCTCGAATCCGTACGAAAGCGCAAGGAAGAGGAAATCCTCACGGTATAATCCGATCTCAAACGAAGAAACGCCATGACGTTCGCGACGTTCCTCATTTTTTTTCTGCTGCTCGGGGTGCTCATACTGGCTCATGAGCTTGGTCATTTCATCGTGGCGATCAGAAGCGGTATCAAGGCCGAAGAATTCGGGTTCGGTTTCCCGCCGCGCCTGCTCGGGATCGTGAAGGATTCGAAGACCGGCAAAAGACGGATACTGCTCGGCGATACGGACGTGACATCCGAGCATACGATTTACTCCCTCAACTGGATCCCGTTCGGTGGGTTCGTCCGGATGAAAGGCGAGGATTCGAACGCGCTGCTCGACTCGGACAGTTTCGCCTCGAAGTCCGTGGGAACGCGGGTGGCGGTACTCGCCGCCGGGGTCGTGATGAATTTCCTGCTCGCCTGGATTTTGATTTCGTCCCTGTATGCGGTCGGATTCCCGCAGCCGGTGACGGACGAGAATCGGAGCATCGCGAGCGACGTATCGGTGCAGATTTTCTCGGTCGCCAAGGGCTCGCCGGCGGAAATCATGGGGCTTCGACCCGGAGACCGCATACTCGCCGTCGAAGGCGTGACGATTTCCGGTCTTGCGGAGGCCAAACGGGCGATCGATGCCCGCCTCGGCAGCGACACGAAAATTTCCGTCGGACGCGGTGGAGAGACGCTCACGCTTCATGGCACGCCTCGTCAGAATGCGCCGGCAAACGAGGGTGCGCTCGGTATCTCGTTCGCGGAAACCGGTTCCATACGATACGCCTGGTATGAGGCGCCGTTCCGAGGGGCGCAGGCGACCTGGAACGTGACCGCTTCCATATTTCTCACACTCGCGGGAATGGTGAAGGGGTTGTTCATGGGTCACGGCGCGGGAATCGACGTGACCGGCCCGGTGGGAATCGTGTATGCGACCAAGCAGATGAGCGAGCTCGGCATCGCGTATCTCATCCAGTTTGCCGCGATACTCTCGGTGAATCTTGCGATATTCAACATACTGCCGATACCGGCGCTCGACGGGGGGCGCATCCTCTTCGTCATCATCGAAAAGTTCAAGGGAACCCCGGTACGGGAAATTATCGAGCAGCGGTTTCATCAGGTCGGATTCTTTCTCCTGTTGCTCCTGATGATTTTCGTCACGGTGCGGGACTTCTCCCAATTCCGGATTCTTGAAAAGATCGGTAACCTGTTCTCGTGACGGTTCTTGAAAGTTCGTCCAAGAAAAGTCCCTTATATAAGGGACTTTTCTTATAAATATATGATTTCACTCCGAACGAGTCAGGATTTTGATCGGCATCATGAGGTGGCTATTGACAAATTGCCTTTTTTGCGTTACTATTCTCTGTCTGACCGTATACGGGGAACCGCGCCTCAAAGCGATTCTTTCGTGGTCGACGGTAATCATGATTTGATATCGTTATGGATCATTCGCTTGTTTCATTCATGCGAAAAAATATCGGAACCGCGATGCTCGTCGGTCTCATCTTCGCCGCGGTCGGATTCCTGGCGCTCACGGTCTTTGATCGCGGATCGGTCGCGAAGGCGGACTTCCTGTTGGTGCAGCCGAACGCGTCGAACCAGGATTTCTACACGTCGTTCAAATCGGCGGAATATCTGAGCAAGGTTTTAGGCGAAGCCGTCCGGAGCGAACGCTTCATGCAGGCCGCGATCGATTCCGGCAAGATGGACGAGAGTGTCCTGCCGTCCGCCGCGAACAAGTCGGACCGACTGACCGCCTGGAGGCGGCTGGTATCCGTCAGTCGCGACGAGAGTCTCGGTATGATCTCTTTCGAAGTGAAAGGAAAGAATGACCGTGAGGCATACAAGACGATGCAGGCGGTGACGCAGGTGTTCACCGAACAGAACGCGATGTTTCGTGGCGGTGACGAGAAAAGCGTCGAAGTCCGACTGCTTTCCGGTCCTATCGTGAAGCCGACCCCTGAAATCGGTAAGCTGGTATTCATCCTTTCCGCTTCGTTTGTCTGTGGCGGCGCGTTCGGACTATTGATAGGATTTTATGGAAGTCGAAAGAAATCGGATAATCGCGGTACGGCGATCGTGATGCGGTAAGGCGGTCTTTCTCCCGAAATCTTTCCACCCGGAAAGGTTCCTCGGGAACAGGATGCTTCGTGAGTATCTTGTTCTCGGGTCGTAGTATTAAAAATTTGTATTCATTTCATGTAATGTCGATAAAAGGAGGATAGAGCGGTGAAAACACTGTTGAAAGCAATCGGAATGCTACTCGTGTTTCTGAACGTTTCGCTTACGGCGAACGCTTTGGAACATCGGGTTAGCCGCGGCGAGACCCTTTCGGGAATCGCTGCCAAGTACAAGATGGGATATCTTGCACTTGCAAAACGAAACGGCATCGCAAAGCCGTACGTAATTTTTCCAAAACAGACGCTGGTTATCGATGGGCAGTCTGCCGTCGAAGTATCCGCGTCATTCAAGGAAAGGAAGGTAGAAACACTCGCGTGGCGCCCAGTTGGCGATCCGCTTTCCGCAAAGTCATGGAAAGGGCCGGATGCGTTGCGTCGACTTTTTCCTGAGCTGCCAAAGCAGGAGGCGAAAGTCCTGTGGGAGCAGCTTCGCGAAGGTGCTGCCAAGGGCGGCAACGGTCGCCTTGCGCTCCGTGAAGGCGCGTACTACGTATCCCTTGATGAAGGTGGCGAAGTGTCTCTGGATGGTGGCATCATGATCGGAGCCAATACGGCGATTAGCCATAGTGGTCCGGTCGTACTCAACAGCCGGTCGGTTCTCAGTGACGACCGCGTGACCGTTATGCAATTTGATGGCAAGGATGTCGTATACATCCATGTCTGCAACAATCTTCATTCGGGCATAGGGAAGCGGCCGACGCCGATTCCTCCGTCCGAAGAGCCGACACCGAAGCCGATGCCGATCGAACCGCCGCCTCCTGCAAAAGAGGTAAAGAAGGCCTGCAGGCTTGATCCTGACGCGGTAATCGGTTACGAGACCGAGCCGGGCAAGGTCGGTGCCGAGTATCTGTCCGCCGCGCTGTATTGTACGAAGCGCGACAGTCAGGAAAAAGGTTCGAACGGGTACGGAATCGCGGTACGTGGTTCCATGTGGGATGGCAAGAACAGTGATGGAAGATTCGATGGCCATCTGTATGGCGTTGGCCCTTCCTACAAGCGCGTAAGCGACAAGGGCTGGAACGCGGTCATTTCGCCGATGGTGTTCTCTCTCAAGGAGAACTACGCATCTACGGATGATCGCTATCAGAGTGGACGTTCGTTCACTTTAGTCGGTGTAGAGACATCGTATAACAATTACGCCAGGCGCGAGCGTGGCGAGAAGTTGTTCAGCGAGTTCTCTGCTTCGGCAACAGTCGCTGTTCCCGTTTCAGTTTCCGCGCAGCACTCGTACGACGGCAAGCAGATTGCCGATACGAGCGACCTGAAGAAAATGAACTATTATGTTCAGGCTGCCGCGAGGGAATATGTTCTTGAGGTAGGGAAAAAAAGCGGAGACCTGGCGGTGTATGGTCAGGTGAATCTCTTGCTGGAAAGTCCGAGTTCGAAAAGCGGTGGTGTGCGTGTCGGCCTTGCAGTCGATCGTACCGTCGGTGCGCATATCGGACTTGATAAGGATTTCGTAACCGGTGGTATTCAGCCGGCAGTCGGAGTCTGGGCAAGTCTTCCCTTCTAAGACGTTTACATGTGCATGAGTACCGATAGGGCGCGCAACGACGCAGCCCATGTCCTTCAGAAAGCACGAATCAAGTCGGTCGACAGGGTTTCCTCTAACAAGGAAACCCTGTAGTCGTTTCTGGCTTATATAAGGAACCTTTTGACTATTGACAGAGGAGATGGAACCATGTATAATAGGGAGTCAGATAATCTCGAGAACTTGCGCTTGGTTTAGCAAGATCGGAAGATGCTGATAACTGTTTTTTAAATCATCGTCTTACATAACTATCCTGGAGGATAAACAGTGAAGAACTCACGCTTTGCATTACTCGCTCTTGCAGCCGTACTGGTTGCAAACCCCGTCGTTTCAGCAACTACTTCCGCCGCTCCGGTCATTGCCGGTCTTGGCGGCCCCGTTGCATCGGGTGGATCTACGTCTGCGACGTCTGCGACATTTCATGACGGCAGGAGCCAGGGGCTCTACGTCATGGAGGTAAGCGGCATTGTTGCTGTCTTTACGTCCGAGCCGCCGGCCGCATTACTGTCGTCAGCAGTCAAGAAACCCGATTCCCATGGAAGAGGGGGGAATGTCTGGCTGGTGTCTGGCTCTGCGCTTGATGGCGCTCAGTTGCAGATCCTGGGCGTCGGTTCGGAGTGGGGGCAGGTGCTCAATGCTGCGGACGGGTCGGTAATCCATGCCGGTCAGACCGCCGTCGCCCTGCCGTACGTTGGAGAGAATGGCTGGCAGCTCAGCACCGGCAAGGTCGTTTTCGGGGATGGTTCGTGGGCCTGGGCTTCAAAAGTCTGGCCGCATGCCTCCTACGAGGCCTATGACGCCAAGGGGAACCCCGTCAATGTGTGGGGCGCCGGAACCGCGAACCTCGGAGCACCCGCTCCTGAAACGGTGAAGGCGGCCATCAAGGCGAACCTCCCCGTGCCGGGCAACTGAAAAAGTCCTAAGTAACCTTAGGCAGCAGAGACCGATCAGATCAAACTGACGGTCTCTTTGCTTTTCATACAAGAAATCAAACACGCGAAACGTACGCGACTAGGCAATCAATTTTGTTCTCGCCTGAGACCCTTCGCTTGGCCGAAGGCGGCTCCAAGGATGGCGAAGAAGAGGAACCAGAGCGGGGTATTCTTGAAGACATTGTCCGAGAACGCGGACGCTTCCAACGACAGGAAGAGCAGAAGGAGTATACCGAGCGTGTCCTTCAAGGGGCCGGCAGTCATGGGTCGATACCGATCGAGCATGGAGAACAGGATGAGGACGATATACGCGAGGAACGCGATGAGACCGGTATAGCCGCCGTCGATGAAGAACTTCACGTAGTCGTTATGGGCGTCGTTCGATCCGAGTCGGATGCCGCGCAGATCCTCGGATACCTTCGGGAACGTGCTTATGCCGTACCCGTACCACTCCCGACCGTCGAGGTATGTCTTCTTGGTGACGTCGTTCCACAATGTCTGTCGCCAGACGATGGAGCTGTCCGGCTTCGGGTTAAACGATTCGAGGACGCGGTCGCGCATCGTGCTCGAGACGGCGATCAGCATGAGTGGGAGCAGGATGAGGGGAATCAGCAGTTTTCGGAACCGTGCCAACGCGAGGAGAAAAAGGAATATCGCCAATGCGACCCAGGCGACGCGGGAGTACGTGAGGAGAAGGGCGATACCGATGATGAGGAGCGCGACCGTTGAAAGGGTTTTTTCCATCCGGTTCCGTGCGTATGACAGCAGGAACGTGGTTTGGACGGCGAAAGCGGCGACGAGGGAAAGACTGAATACGTTCGGATGGGCGAACGTTCCGTAGATGCGGGGAATATCGACGGCTTCGTCCTGGAACCCGATTCCGTTTGCGAGCTGATAGATGCCGACACCGATCGGCACGATGAACGCTAAAGTGGACGCGATGAGCAGTCTTCGGAACGCGGTTTCTGTCCGTATGACGGAGTATGAAAAAAAGGCGATCACGAAGAGGTCGAAAATCCTCAGTATCTCTTGGGCGCTTGAGGGCACGGCGATGGAGCCGATCGTTGAGGCGATTCCCCAGACGGCGATGATGAGGAACGGCGATAGGAGTGGGAAAGTCCGGAGTCGTTTTCCTTCCCGTATCACTAGGAGTAGCCCCATCGCCGCTATGGCGATGCCGAATACCTGCGAGAACGACATCGTGACATCGAACAGCGTTATGGTGATGTATTGGGACGAATAGTCCAATGACATGCGGATTATCAGGAACAGGAAGAGGAACAGGTCGGGTCGGATAAAAAACAGTATGACGGCTCCGACCGAGAACGCGACCAATAACGGAAGAAAGAACGATCCCGCGAAGACACCGACGAGCGCGGCGATCCCCGAAAGGAGGAACAACAGACCTGCGGCGGCGATACCGCGGTTTTTTCGTGATTCCCGAATGACCTCGATTATTCGCTGTCTCATCGTATTGGTTCAGAATGCTTATGCCAGACCGCCGTGAACGTCATGGGAATCCCGAAAAGACGGTTCTCCAGAATAACGAAGTCTTCTACGCCGGAGGCTTCGAACAGTGCCTGCACGTCCCGTTTTGAAAGGAGATTCATATAGGTTCCGGTGGCCCAGCCCTTTCCTATCAGTCGAAGAAACGCGTCGAAGAAGCGTTTCGGAAGGATCAGGTGAAGGAGGGGAATCCTCGTATGGGTCTCTATCGGAAAGTACCGATTCGGTGTCGTCATGAATCCTCGTCTGGCGATGCGTATCGCTTCCCGAACGAACGCTTCCTGATCCTGCCGAGACCCGACATGCTCGATGACGGCGTTCGAATGGAAGATGTCGAACGCATCGTCGTTGAACGGAAGTTTCCGACCATCCGCGGGTACGTACCGGACGTTCGGATATCGATCTGAAAAAGCGGTCGTATCGTCCGTTCCGACCGCGGTAATCTTTTCCGGATGCGGATAATGACGTTCAAGATAGTTGTCGCTGTCGGAATATTCGACGACGTTCACACCGACGTCCGCTATCGTCTCTTGATCGGTAGGAGCGAGCAGCGCGAAGAACTGGTCGAACTTATGTTTTCGACTCTTTTGAGAGACGGTATAGGCGGTTTTTTCTATGGCGTTTCCTATAATTGACATATGAATTTATTTATAGCATAATATACGAAAAGAAGCACGTTTTGTCAATGCATCGGCGGAGTAATCGTTTGCCTATATAAAGGATATGCGGATTCTACTTATCAACAAATATCACTTTCTCAAAGGAGGCGCGGAACGTGCCTATTTCGATGCGGCAAAGGTCCTGACGGATGCCGGTCACGAGGTCGCGTTCTTTTCTACGCGGGACACGAAGAACTTCCCGACCGAATGGGACGCGTATTTCATTCGCGGCGCGGAATACGGCGAGAGCGGACAGTCGATAGTCGAGAAACTCCGGCTCGTGGGAAATATCCTCTGGAATCGGGAGGCGGCCCGGAACCTTGACCGATTGATCGACGATTTTCGGCCGGACGTCGCGCATCTGCACAATATCTATCATCAGCTTTCGCCTTCCGTCATCCGGACCTTGCATCGTCGTCACGTACCCATGGTCATGACGTTGCACGACTATAAACTCGTGTCGCCGAATTACAGCCTGTTCGTCCGCGGAAAGATCTGGAATCATGCATCCGGATTCCGGTGTATCGTCGACCGCTGCGTGAAGGACTCGTTTGCGAAAAGCCTCGTCTGCGTGGCGGAAAGGTGGCTGCATGCACTGATGCGCTGTTATTCCCTTGTCGATGCGTTCATCGCACCGAGTCGGTTTCTTGCGGAAAAGTTTTCCGAATTCGGATTTCGCCACCCGATATCCCTCATATCGCAACCCTTGGTTCCGTTTCCGGAGCGCATGGATGATTCGGGTATCCGGAAGGATCGTATCCTCTGCTACGGCAGGATATCGCCGGAGAAGGGGATCGAAGTGCTGATCGAGGCGATCGGATTACTTTGGAACAAGCACGATGTCCGTATAGTGGGATCCGGAGAGGAAACTTATGTGGAGAGTCTGAGACGGAAGGTTTTGGACCTCGGGCTTTCGGCATCCATCGCCTTTACCGGTCCGAAGTATGGCCATGATCTCGATGCCGAAATACGTGAGGCGAACGCGGTCGTCATCCCGTCCGTGTGGTACGAGAACATGCCGTACGTGCTGCTTGAATCGCTTGCCCGAGGAAGGGTCGTCATCGCGTCGGACATCGGTGGAATGACCGAACGTATCGAAAACGGTGTGAACGGATTTCTCTTCAGGCTGGGAGATTCGGCGGATCTGGCCCAGGCCATCCGTACTCTGGATGTCGCCGACCTTCGTGAGACTCGTGAGCGTGCCCGGGAAAGCGTGTCAGACTTGGTCGCCGAACGGCATGGCGCGGAACTGACAGCTCTGTACTCGAAGCTTGTCGAAACAAAAAATACCTGAAATCGCCCGGATTGATTTTTGTGGGATACTCCGTTCTCCGACGGGGTTTTTCATCGGTGAAACGTCACTTGATAGAGATGCGCGCGTCGAGAATACGGGTAAGCGACGGGTCCGAGTGTGCGGACAGCGGATTGATATCGAGCTCGGAGATTTCCGGGAAGTCCTCGACCAGTCGTGAGAGTCGCTGCAGACACTCGGTCACGAGCCCGGTGTCTATGCCGGACTCGCCGCGGACTCCCTTGAGCATCTGAAACCCGTGTAGTTCGGCGAGCATCTCCGTCGCGTCTTCGGGCATGAGCGGTGCGAACCGGAACGATACGTCTCGTAGCGTTTCGGTGTAAATACCGCCCATGCCGACCAGGATGAGTGATCCAAGCCTCGGTTCGTCCTTCACGCCGAGTATGAGTTCCTTGCCGTCCGGAGCGCCCATTTCCATGACCGTGACACCGTCGAGCTTCGCATCGGGGCGTTTCATCCGCACGCGATCGAGCAGCTCGGAATATTTCTCCGCGACATGTTCCGGGGCGATATCGAGCATGACACCGCCCGTATCCGTCTTGTGGATGATGTCGGGCGAAGAGATCTTGAGTGCGACCGGCTTTCCGAAGGACCGCGCTATGTCGGCTGCCTCTTCGGGCGTCGCGGCGAAGCGGCTCTGAAGCATCGGGAAGCCGTATGCGCGAAGGATCTCGCCTATTTCCATTTCGGTGAGCTTGGTCCTTCCCTCAGTCTTCGCTGTTGCTATGGCTGCTGCCGCGCGTTTGCGATCGATTCCGGCGAACGGGCGCTTCGACGAAAAGCGACCCGTTCGCCATGAGGATACCTGGGCCATCATCCCCAGCGTTTTCGCGGCGTCTTCCGGATATGTGAAGACGGAGACGTTGGCCTCGCGAAGCAAGCCTATGCCGCGTTCGAACGCGTGGCCTCCGGAAAAAACGGCCAGTATCGGCTTCCCGTACGTCCGCTTCGCCTCGATAATGACGTGCGCGGTCTCGTCGGCTTCCGTCATGGATTGCGGGGTCACGATGACGATCAGAGAGTCAATATCGGGATCCTTGGCGGCGAGGTCGAGCGCGATCCGGTAGCGGTCGCTTTTCGCGTCCCCGAGAACGTCGATCGGATTTCCGACGCTTGCCGCGGGAGGAAGAAGTGGCCGAAGGGCGTCTGCGGTTTTCTCGGAAAGGGGGGAAATGGTGAGACCGGCCTTCGTGGCAGAGTCGGCGGCGATGACCCCGAGACCGCCGGCATTCGTGATGATGGCGACGCGAGGTCCGTGCGGGAGCGGATTGAGCGAAAACGCCGATGCGGTGTCGAGGAACTCCCGGACGGAATCGGCACGAAGGATGCGTGACTGGCGGAACAGCGCGTCATAGGCCGCATCCGTACCGGCAAGCGATCCGGTATGTGAACCGGAGGCCCGCATACCCGATTCGGTGCGTCCGGATTTGAGTGCGATCACCGGCTTCGCTTCCGGAAGGGATAGCAACTCGCGGCCGAGGGTCACGAACGCCGGCGCGTCGGAAAGACCTTCGGCATAAAAGGAGATGACCCGCGTATCCGGATCGGAAGAAAGGTATCCGATCAGTGTCTTCTCATCGAGAACCGCGGTATTTCCCGTGCTGATGGTTTTGGAGAAGCCCAGTCTTCCTTCCGAAAGATCCAGGACGGCGGTCAGGAGTGCGCCGCTTTGCGAAAGGAAACCTACCGGACCGCGGCGAGGCAATCGCGGTGCGAAGGATGCGTTCAGGCGAAGCGCCGGATGAAGAAAGCCGAGGCAGTTCGGTCCCAGAAGCGCCATGCCCGCCTTTCTCGCGATATCGGCGAGTTCCGTTTCCCGCGCGGCGCCTTCGGGCCCCGTTTCCCGAAAGCCTGCGGAAATGACGACGCCGGCACGGATGCCGATATCCGTGCACTGTTTGAGAACGTCCACGACGGCGGCTGCCGGAACCGCGATGATGGCAAGATCCGAAACGGAACCGATGGCCGCTACGTTCGGGAAACATCGGACACCGTACAGCTCGTCGGCCTTCGGATTCACCGGAAACACCGTTCCGCCGAAGGAGCCGAGGATGAGATTTTTCGCGAGGTCGTTTCCGACCGTTCCGAGCTTGGTCGAGGCGCCGACCAAGGCGATGGACCGGGGTGAAAACAGCCGTTCAAGAGATTCACGATTCATAGGAGTTTGAGGTTTCTTTTCCCTTATTGTAGCCCGGATTCCGCTTATTGACAAAAAAAGACTTGTTTGTTATCATATTCCGTTAATCATTGACCGGGTGAACTATGTCTTTTCAGACGTTTTCAAGGGCAAAATACGGGTTTATCGTGGCCGCGCTCGCCGTCGCCATCATTGTCCCGGTGGTGGCGTTCGGAAATTCGCGGACGATTATCGTGGATAAGGACGCGTCCGGCGTTCAAGACGGAAGCGGTGCCCATCCGTATCGGAAAATTTCCGATGCGTTGAAGAACGCGAAAGAGGGCGACGAAGTGTATGTCCATGGCGGCACGTACAAGGAGAATGTCACGATACCGAAGGGTGTGACGGTGAGCGGGAATGGCAAGGACCGCGGAAAAGTGGTCATCGACGGTGACAGCGACAAGCCGACCGTGACGATGAAGCACAAGTCCGAACTCAATCACGTGACGATCCAGGACGGACGGAACGGAATCCGCGTCGAGGAAGACGCGAAAGTGAAGCTGTTCGACCTCGTCGTGAAGGGAGCGGATCGTGACGGCATCCGTGCCGAGTCCGCGCCGCGGGACAAGGATCGCCGACTCTATGCGGAGAAGGTGGAAGTGAAGGGAAGCGGAAAGGCAGGTATCTTTTCCGAAAAGCGCTACGTCGTACTCGTGAACTGCGACATCCATGACAACGGGACCGACGGCATCGATTTCATCGCCGGCGTAAAGGCCTGGCTCGAGGATGTCCGATCGAACGACAACCGCGGCAGCGGCTGGAAGGCCGTCGTCGACGGTGCAGAAATCTGGTCGCGTGACAACCAGTTCCGCAGGAACGGACGTGAGGGCGTCGAGGTGGAAAGCTTCGGAGGCGCCGGGAAGTTCGGGGTGAAGTCCTCGAAGACGGTGGACAACGGTCGGTGGGGAATCGCTCTTTTGGCTCGCAACGGTGCCGCCATGGGAATGTGGAAGAACGTCTATTTCGAGAAGAACTCGTCTTGGGGCAACCGACTCGGGAATGTCTCGCCGGTCGTCCGCGCGTTCTAAGCGGGAGTCGGTCGTAACGCGGGAAACGTCGACATCATGAAAATTGCATTCATCGGACAAAAAGGGATTCCGGCGAAATCCGGCGGCGTGGAAACGCATGTCGAACATCTTGCCGTGCGATTGGCCGCCCTCGGACACGAGGTGACGGTCTATTCGCGTCCGCACTATGCCGATCCTGCCGTGACGCGGTATCAGGGTGTCCGCATCGTGTCGCTTCCGAGCATTCCGACGAAGCATCTTGATGCGATAACGCATACCGTGATCGCGACGGTGCATGCGTTCTTCGGTCGTTACGATATCATCCATTACCAGTCGATCGGTCCCTCCGCCCTTTCGTTCATTCCCCGTATGCTGCTTCGGAAGACGGATGTCGTCGCCACGTTTCACAGTCGGGACTATTTCCATGGAAAATGGGGGGCGTTCGCCAAAGCGTGCCTGCGTTTCGCGGAACGGCTTACCTGTTCGTTTCCGAATCGGACCATCGCGGTGTCCCGGGGGATGGCGGAGTATGCCAAGAAGCGGTACGGTCGTGAAATCGTCTATATACCGAACGGAGCGGAAGCGGTCCCGGCCAAGTCGTCGGATATGCTTTCCGCATTCGGACTCAAGGAAAGGCGGTATGTGCTTGCCGTCTCCCGCCTGGTCGCCCACAAGGGAATCCACCATCTCATCAAGGCGTTCCTCGACCTCGAGGATACGGGACGGCTTCCGAACAATTTCAAACTTGCCATTGTCGGGACGCATGCGGAAACGCCGGGCTATGAGCGACATCTCCGCAAAATGAGCGAAGGCCGCGAGAGCGTACTTTTTCTCGGCGAACAGTCGGGAGAGGCGCTTGCCGAACTGTTCACCAGCGCGGCAGTCTTCGTGCAGCCGTCCGAGGATGAAGGATTGTCAATCGCGCTCCTGGAGGCGATGAGCTACGGGTTGCCGATCATTGCGAGCCACATACCGGGCAATGAAGAGGCACTTGGTGATGCCGGAGAGTATTTCGATGCCAAAGACGTCGAATCGCTCAAGGCTGAACTCGCGAAACTGCTCAATCGGCCGGCCGCGATGGCGGAATACGGACGGCTCGCGCACAAGCGCGCGGAGGATCACTACGGCTGGGAGGCGATCGCGCGACAGACCGCGGAATTGTACGAGGAGACGGTCCGTCTCCGCAACGAATAACGATATGGCATCGGACAACGTCAATGGGCCGCGGATGAAAAAGATGCGGGAATCCTTTTGGGGCAGATACGGCGGTACCTTCACGGGGACGGTCCTGTTCATAACGCTCGTATCGTTTATCGCGCTTTCGGAAGGGAACCGCGGCTATCAGGCGGATCTTTCCGTGCTCGTGATACCCGGCGAAAAGTCGACCGCCTCGTCCAAGGATATCGTCGAGAACGTCGTATTCCTGTCGCGGACCGCGAAATTCCGTGAATTGTTTTTCAAGGATTCGGAATCCGTCCCGGGACTGATGGCGACAGCGGACGTTTCGGAACTGTCCGGCGATGCGATGCGAGCGTCGTTCGAATCCATGATCTCGATAGTGCCGACCGGAACCGGAAGCACGATTTCGGTTCGGGCATTCGCGAACGACCCGGACGACGCGAAGGACATCGCGAGGACTGCGACGCTTGCGCTGTTCCGATACGCTTCGGCGTACTATGATGTGGACGGGGAGGCGGACTTCCGGATCGTCGACGGTCCGTCGGTCTCGTCCCGATTGCCGAATGGTTTCCTTTTGTTTTTCGGGAGCGCCGCGATCGGCATAGCCGTCACCGGAGCGATATTTTTCATATCATCCGCGATA
This sequence comes from Candidatus Moraniibacteriota bacterium, assembly GCA_013334245.1. Classification (GTDB taxonomy): domain Bacteria; phylum Patescibacteriota; class Minisyncoccia; order Moranbacterales; family UBA1568; genus JAAXTX01. The sequence goes on along the minus strand of JAAXXZ010000001.1, from coordinate 42,053 downwards.
CGGAACTTGCCGGCCATGAGCGGCCGTCGAAAGATGCCTCTTCCGATCAATCCGTTCAGTGCGGATATCTTCGAGCCGAAGCGCCCGGTTTCGCCCTTACTTTCCGATTCGGCTTCCCGGGAAATGCCGGTCATCGATTCCGGGATGACGGAGGTATCGGAAGAAATCGATGGGTCGCCTGCGACCTTGAAGGACGACGCATTTTTCGAGCCTGAGCCCGCAATGAGAGTGGAGGCGACTCGTAGGAGCGATCTTCCGGCGCTGAAATCGGCGCCCGTAACCGCCGCGAAACAGGCCCCTGCGCCGATGGATATCCCGACGTATTCCGAAGAGGAGGAGCGGTTCCTGAAGGAATTCACGTTCGAAGAGTTCGAAGGGGATGGAAAATCGCACGATGGGACCGGCGATGAGGATATCGAGGAAACTGCCATGCCGATAGTCGTTGAGGAATCGGCCACGTCGGTTTCGGAAGAGCCGTCGCGGTCGGAAGAGCTTCCTTCGGTTGAAGAAAATCATCCTTCTCCGACGAAATCGGATTATCAGCGACGTTTGAACGAGCTGCTTCGTGGTTGATCGTTACCGTTCGGATTACAATACGAATCATATGGATACCGTAGTCAAACCGGATCGAAAACACCCGTATCGTACGGGGACGATCGTCGCGATCCTTTCGGCGCTGTTTCTTACCGGCTGGTTTTTCTATTGGGAGGCGCGGAACCAGGGATTCGGTTCCGTGGGAGAGATTGCGGGAAAGCTGCCATTTCCGTCCGATATGAAGAACGATACGCAGGCGCTCGGATATCTTGCCGATTCCGTGCTTCGGACGGGCGGCAAGGAGAAGACGTTTCTCATACTGTTTCAAAACAACCTCGAACTTCGTCCGGGCGGCGGGTTCATAGGTTCGTTCGGCATCCTTAAAGTCCGTGACGGGCACGTGACTGATTTTCAGACGCATGATACCGGCAACTTCGACGGCCGCATTCCGGATACGGTCGCGCCGCCATACCCCATGAAGGAAACGTTGAAGATTTCTTCGTGGAAACTCCGTGATTCGAACTGGGAACCGGATTTCAAGACGGATGCGGACAAGGCGACGGAGTTCTACGAGATGGGTGGCGGCGAGGAACATTTCGACGGTGTCATCGGGATAACCGCTGACGTGCTTTCTTCGGTGCTTGCGGTTACCGGACCGGTCGAGGTGCCGGGTTTCCCGGGTTCGTACGGTTCCGACAATGCCATTCTCGACTTGGAGAAACAGGTGGAGAAGTCCTACATCGATCAGGGAATCGATTTCGGTGAGCGCAAGTCCGTGCTCGGGCTCCTCGGTGGGCAGATTCTCGAGCGGGTGAAATCGCTCCCGCCGCAGGATCTCCTGACACTGTTCAAGGTCATGATCGGGGACCTGAATCGCAAGGATATACAGCTTTCGTTTTCGGACGAAACCCTCGAATCATCGGTCCTTGCCGCGGGGTGGGGTGGCGCGTTCGATTCCAAGTGGCAAGATGACTTCCTGATGGCTGTTGATGCGAACCTGAACGCGTGGAAGACCGATTCCGTGATGAAGCGCTCGATGCACTACGACGTGGACCTTTCCGGTGAGACCGCGAAGGCGAGGCTGACGATTCATTACGAAAATACCGGTACGGAGAAGACCTTCATGGTAAAGGATTACCAGACGTTCCTTCGGGTCTACGTTCCCGGGGGGAGCTTCGTCCGAAGCATGGACGGCGTTGCTACCGAGCCGGTCTATGGGGCCTTCATGGGAAAGAAATATGTCGGCGCGCTGATACAGGTGAAGCTCGGCGAATCGAAAGATATCGTTTTGGAATACGACCTTCCCTCCGGAATCGATCGTGATTTTTACGACCTTAAGATTGCGCGTCAGGCCGGAACGGGTGACAATCCGGTGTCGATTTCGATACTCGGCAAGGACGGGAACAGGACCGAAAAAAGTATCGTGCTTGATCGGGATTTCGTATTGAGCAAATCAGAAAACAGATAGCAGATAACAGATAACAGATAACGGGGAACCCGTTCTCATTCCGTATGACGGAGTGCGCGGACCCGCTTGCTACGACGGGTGGGCAGGGAACAGAGAACAGGGAACAGCCTGCATTGGACATGAAACGGCTGACAGGAAACGGAAGACGCGCGAGGCGTTTTGGAATACCGTTTCCGCCGGCGCAAGGAATACGAGCCGCTCGTCTTTCTTGCGTTGGTCATAAGAACATTACCATAACGAATAAACATACGGATGGAGGTACGCCATGTACTATACGTTGCCACTGGGAAAGAAATATCGCCTCAGTGAGATTTTCGCTGCGGCCGAGTCGGCATTCGCGGGTTCGACCTGGAGTGATTACCGGTATTCCGCGTTGGGACCCCACGAGAAAGAGATCGTAACGCTGATAACCGACGATGCAGGTTCGGATATTCGCATTTTGCATGTGAGCCGGGAGCACGAATGTTTTTCGCTCAGCTGTCCTGTCGTCATTGAGAGGGCCGAGAGTGTCTTGCTGTCACTGCATATCTATCTGAAGAAGGCTCCAATAGGAAGCGCGTCGGCGGATTCCGAATATGATGAAATCGTATACGAGATTTCGTGCTCGTTGCCGGTTTCGGATATTCATTATGCCGAGGTTCAACAGGTGGCTCGCACTCGGGTGGATGATTTCCTGGTGTGTTTCTGGAAAGCGCTCGGCTAGTCCCGAAAAAAATTTTGGAAGACGACAAAAAATCTTGAAACAAGACCGCTAGCCAAAGCGGTTTAAAGAAGGTTATCAACATGACATTGTTCGAAACGGGAAAAGACCTGCGAAATCTTTACGCGAGGTTGATGATCGCGGCAAGAAGAACGGGGTGGTCATTGAAGCGTGAATCAGGCGAGGTCGAAGTGTACAGGATGAACGCGACTGAAAACAAGATCTATTTTTCCTATCGCCTTCCCGGAAAGGAAAGGTATGAATTTGACTGCGGGCGTCAGCGCGTGATTCTTGGTCCGGATCTTGACTATCACGAAGGAAAATTACAGGTGGCAGTATACAATGACGACCAGGAGGTGTCATTGGAGGGCGCTTCCGAAGAGGTGAAAAGCCTTATGGCAGCAATCATTGAGGAGCTGTTATAGAGCGTCCACGCGCGCCAAATGTGAGTGTAAAAATTATTGATAACCATAATAAATCAAAAAGCGAGATGAAAGAAGGGAAAGTATCAAGAATCGCACTCGGGGAAAGGGGGCCATACAGTGCGGAAGAAGTGGTAAAGGCGTTCACTGATGCGGCAAGGACGTGCGGTTGGATCGTCGATAAGCCGACTCGGGTCGCCGACGAACCTTCGTATAACGTCGACACGTTTTATTTCAAAGATGGCATGTTCGCGCAGGATTGCCGATGTCGACAAGCCAGTTTATGTGAAGCACATATCGTCGATGAGGCGCAGAACTTGCGGATTTTACTCGGTCCGATCGTCGAGGGTGACGAGTATTGTCTCGTCGAGGTTTCCCTTGAGCGGATGGGGGAGCCGGTCGCGTTTGATGCCAGTGAGGACTTCAAGGTCTTCTGGGACGCATTCTTATGCCGACTCCCTCCGTTCTGAAGGGAAACACCGGGAAACACCGGTTTCAGCCGTGGCCACTGTCAAGTGTCGCCGCGGCTGAATTATTTTCCTTCCTTTTGCCGTCTTTTCGGGGTAGAATGGCAAGGAGGAGCAGGTCAAAAGTGATCCGGCCGGAGCATACGCTCGGTAGTGCGACTGTTTGAGGCTCCGGATATTGAATGTCATTTTCCCGTGTCCTTCCCGCCCGTTACTGGGATAGGGTTCGCGTGTGAAGACGTCGTGTGCGACCGCTGCTTCTTTTCTTTTTTTGTATCCGGTTCCCGATCTCGTTCCGTGCTTACTGTTCCATGCTAATTGTTCTCCGCTATGGTTTTCGATTTCGTGTCCCTGTTTCCCGAATGTTTCGCATCGTACCTCGGCGTATCCATGCTGAACCGTGCCAAAGAGGACGGGTTGGTTTCGTTTTCGTTCGCGAATCCGCGCGATTATACGGCGGACAGGCATCGGACCGTGGACGATACGCCATACGGCGGCGGAGCGGGGATGGTCATGAAGGCGGAGCCGATTTTCGCATGCGTGGAGGACGTGCTCACGAAAGGGGACGTACCACGGGAACGGACGAGAATCATCCTTTTTTCGGCGAAAGGGAAAAGGTTCTCACAGAAGGACGCACGCAGGTTCGTGGCGGACTATGACCGACTGATTTTCGTCTGTGGACGGTACGAAGGCGTGGACGAGCGTGTAGCGGAACATTTGGCGGACGAGGAGCTTTCGATAGGGGAGTACGTGCTGACGGGCGGCGAACTGCCGGCGATGATCGTCGCGGATGCGGTGACGAGACTCATTCCCGGCGTGCTCGGCAACGCGGAAAGCGCCGAGACGGAATCGCATACCGAAGAGGGCGTGCTTGAACATCCGCAGTATACGAAGCCGGAGGAATTCCGCGGATGGAAGGTGCCCGAAACGCTCCTGTCCGGACATCACGGTGAAATAGCGAAGTGGAGGGACGGGATGTCGAGGAAAAGGAGCGGCGAAAATTGAAACGACATGGCGAACAACGGAAAAACCATGCGAAAGCAAAGTGTGGACGAGAGGGCGTCGTCATTCGACCGGCCCCTGTTGATTTCGGTGTTTATGCTCCTTGGTATCGGACTCGTCATGGTGGCGAGTGCCGGTGTGGCGTATGGAAACCTGCGTTTCGAGGACGGGGCGTTCTTTTTCAAGCGGCAACTTTTCGGTGTCGCCGTGGGCCTTGTCGCCTTGTTCGTTTTTCAGCGCATACAGTACCAGTTCTGGCGCAAGGTCGCCATCCCGATGTTCTTCGGAGCGATCGGTCTTTTGATTCTCGTCCTGATACCGGGTATCGGCACGTCGGCCTATGGGGCGGCACGTTGGATCCAGCTCGGGCCGATCCCGCCGTTTCAGCCATCCGAAGTCATGAAGCTCGCGCTCGTCGTGTATTTCTCGGCGTGGTTCTCGGGAAAAGATCTGCTTCGCAAGACCGATTTCTTCGAGGGGGTGGTACCGTTTCTCCTTATGCTCGGAATCATCGCCTTCCTTGTCATGAAGCAGCCGGACACCGGAACATTGGGAATCCTCTTTGTCATCGCCTTGGCCATGTTTTTTTCCGCTGGCGCCCGACTTTCGCATATCGGTCTCCTGTTCGGGGCCGGCCTTGTCGGACTGGGCGTACTCATACTGCTTGCGCCGTATCGGATGAAGCGATTGCTCGTATTTCTCGACCCGGATCATGATCCGAGCGGTGCCGGATATCAGATCCGGCAGGCGCTTATCGCTCTCGGCTCCGGCGGGTTTCTGGGGGTGGGGCTGGGGCACAGCCGTCAGAAGTTCCTCTATCTTCCCGAACCCATGACCGATTCGATTTTCGCGGTGCTTGGTGAAGAACTCGGTTTCGTGGGGTGTGCAGTAGTCATCGCCTTATTCCTGTTTTTCGCATATCGCGGGTTCCGGATCGCTCAGAAGGCACCCGACGAGTTCGGGCGTTTACTGGCGGTGGGTATCGTGTCCTGGATCGTCTTTCAGGCGTTCATCAATATCTTCGCCATCACGGGTCTTATGCCGCTGACCGGTGTGCCGCTTCCCTTCATCAGTTACGGAGGCACGTCGCTTGCGGCCATCCTCGGAGCCATCGGCATATTGCTCAACATCTCCAAACGTCCTAAAATAGGGTAGATATCTCATCACGAATTATGGCTCAAAAAAGCAATCCAACGGAGCTTCGGGTAGCGCTTACGGGCGGACTCACGGGAGGGCATACGTTTCCACTAATCGCCGTGTCGCGATCCCTTGCGTCCCGTTCGGCCGTACCCGTCAGCGTGCTGTATATCGGTTCCGGCGGAAAAATAGAACGAGACGTCATGAAAGCCGAGGGAATCCCGACGCGGACGGTCCTGTCCGGAAAGATGCGCCGGTATTTCTCGTTTCAGAACGCGTTGGACCCGTTCAAAGTGCCGATCGGATTTCTGCAGGCGGTTTGGCATCTCCTGGTCTTCATGCCGGACGTGGTATTCGCGAAGGGCGGCTCCGTCAGTGTTCCGGTCTGCATGGCCGCATGGGCGCTTCGGATCCCGTTCGTCATCCATGATTCCGATGCGGTTGCCGGCAGGGCGAACCTGTTTCTCGCGAAATTCGCGACGCGCATAGCGATCGCATATCCTGCCGCCATGTCGTTCTTTCCGTCGGAAAAGACGGCGATCACCGGAAACCCCGTCCGATCGGAGCTCCTTTCGGGGGACGCGTCGCGGGCGAACGCGTATTTCGGATTTTCAGCGGAGCGACCGGTCGTACTCGTTCTCGGCGGCAGTCTTGGGGCCCGGGCACTCAATCTTGCCGTCGCGCGCATGCTGCCGGATATCATACGCGAGACGCAGGTGCTTCATCAGACCGGCGAGAAGAACTATCGCGATACCGTCTCGGTGGCCGGAGAGTATGGCATCAAGGCGGGTCGTGACGGATATGTCGTGACGCCGTTTCTGAACGGACAGGAGCTCTCGGACGCACTTGCCCGGGCGGACGTCGTCATTTCCCGGGCAGGTGCGAGTTCTGTCACCGAACTGGCCGCGTGCGGAAAGCCTTCGATTCTCGTGCCGCTTCCAACGGCCGCGAACGATGAGCAGCGTATGAACGCGTACGAGGTCGCCCGTCTCGGCGGCGCGATCGTCCTCGAGGAGGCGAATCTCGGTGAGCATATCCTTTCCGGAAAAGTCGACCTGCTGCTCCGCGACCCGATGCTCCGTTCGGACATGTCGGAAAAGATCCGTGCGTTCTATAATCCGGCCGCCGCTGACATGATTGCCGACGGTATCATAGGATTGTCTTAGAATCTATCCCAAATCTCATGTCGAGAGGAAATCCTGAAATTTCGAGCGAAAACGCGGAAAGTCGAGGAAGGCTACTCATGTAACCTGACGAGGCTTGAAGCGTTTGCAGCCGAAATTTCAGGATTTCATCCGGCAAGCGGACTTTTCGGCTTATCACCGCGGTGAGATTTGAGATAGATTCTTAGCAACCGTTCACGATCTTGCCGCATGACGCAAAAAATCCATATCGTCGGTATCGAGGGGGCGGGCACGTCGGCGTTGGCCACGTTGTATCGCCGTCAGGGGAACGAGGTGACCGGATCGGATGACGGTGACCGGTTTTACGCGTCCGTGCTCGAAAAGGAGGGAATCTTGGTCCATGATTCGTTCCATCCCGACCACATACCATCCGATTGCGGGCTGGTCGTCCATTCGACCGCGTTTTCGAATAACGTGGAGCTCGATCGCGCGCGGGAACTCGGCATCCGCGTCCTGTCGTACCCGGAGGCGATCGGGGAACTTACCCGGGAAAAGATGAGCCTCCTCGTGACCGGAACACATGGGAAGACCACGACCTCGGCCATGTTGGCCGAGGTGCTTCGGGCCGGGGGGAAAGACCCGTCAGCCGTCATCGGGAGCCGGGTCCGTTCCTGGAACGGCAACGCGTTGGTCGGAGGAGGGGACATGCTGGTCTTGGAGGCGGACGAATATCAGGACAAGCTGTCCCACTATCTTCCGTTCGCAGCCATCCTCACGAGCGTCGATTGGGATCATCCGGACTTTTTTCCCGATGCCGCGGCATATCGGGAAACGTTCCGGAAGTTCGTCCGTCGCATCCCCATGCATGGCGTACTCGTGTATTCATCGGACTCCGCAACCGTGCTCTCCGTCGCGGCCGAGGCGAAGTGCCGGCGGATTTCCTACGGGTTCGACGGGCGGGCCGACGTGCGGATTATCGATCGCACATCGGTGCCCGCGTCGGAGTCCGGGCCGGAGGGTGTGCGTCAACGGTTCGGTATCGAGACGAAAGACGGATCGCTCGGTACGTTCTCGCTGCGTCTTCCGGGGCGTCACAACGCTCAGAACGCCGCCGCCGTGATAGCGCTTTGTTCGTTTCTACGACTCGATATGGAAGCGGTCCGCGAATGCCTCTCCACGTTTACCGGCACGACCCGCCGAAGCGAATACAAGGGAGAATACGCGGGTGTGCCGGTATACGACGACTACGCCCATCATCCCGAGGAACTGCGGGCGACCATCGCATCGTTTCGTGACGCATATCCCGATCGGAGACTGGTCGCGGTCTTTCATCCGCATACGTTCACCCGGACCGCGGCATTGCTGACGGAATTCGCGCAGAGTTTCGACGACGCGTCGCGGGTCCTGGTACTCGACATTTATGGCAGTGCGCGGGAAACCGCGGGGGGCGTCTCGTCCGCTGATTTGGTGCGCGAAATCAACAAATACGTCCATGACAAGGCGGAATATGTCCCGACCATATCGAAAGCGATCGAAGTGCTCCGCGAAACGCTTGAGCCGGGCGATCTGCTTGTGACCTTCGGCGCCGGAGACGTGTATAGGGTCGCGGAAGGAATGATGGAGAAAAAATGAAGCTTCGAAAATATGAAAGAAATATTCGAAAATCTGATCATGCCGAAGCGGGTTCGGGAAAGGGAAACTCAAAATCCTACAGATTCCTCGAATGTTCCGCCTGTCCAAAGGTCTGAAATCGAACAGGGTCATGAAAGCGACTTGAGTCGGGAAACGTGGACGCGACGGGAATTCCTGAAAACACTTGTCGCTTTTCTCGGTGGGGCGGCGGTTCTCGGTGTGTCCGGCTGCGCATTTGAAGGAGAAGAGGATGAGGTGAAAGATGATTTCGAGATCGGACGACTCCCGGATGATTTCTGGTTCCGAGTGATCACGAAGATCTATGAGCGCTTCGGCGAGGATCCTATTCCGATGCAGATACGCGCTCATGCGATTATCCGTGCGCTTGGTATCCCGTCGGGGCAGGTATCCGCGCTGACATCGACCGAGGCGGCGGTCCGGACCGATTCGGAAACGGACGAGGTCATCGCGGAGAGACTGACCAACAGGGCCGGCGTCGAAATATTGCCGGAGCATATCTCCTCATCCGATATCCTCGACCTTTATCCGGACGGCCTGCCGGAAGAACTCAAACAACACCTCGATTCGCGGATTGTGGAGATGTTCGAAGCGCGGTACGAGCATGCCGCGGAGATGAAAGAGCTGTACGGAGATACTGAAGATGGAGAGATTGCTTTGCGGCAAGAAAACTATTTCAGGCTCCCAGGAGGCGTCGACCTTCTGAGTATCGGCTATACGCATACGTCAAAATATCAGGAAATCCATGGTGATTACCTGGAGCGGATCTCAAGGAATGCGTCGGTTATCGCTATTGAGGGGTATTCGGATGTTCCGTATGGGGAAAAGAATGAAGAGCACTATCAGGGGAATGGCAAGGGAGCTGGTCATTACGACAGACTCATGCATCGGGCCGTGCGAGCGGGTTTCAAAGGTCTGTTCGCCGAAGTGGATGCGAGAGATACTCGCGATGATTGGGAGGATCTTATGGAAATAAACGAGAGAAATCCGTTCCCGTTCATGGATGATTTTTATGAGAAATATCTGGCGTATATCCGCAGGGAACATCCGGCTTTGTATGCCGAGATAGGCTCGGAAGATCGATTCCGGAAGCTTCTCCTTTTGCAATTGACCGGAAAACCTGATAAGGAGGTATCGCATGATGGTCGAACATATTGTGCCCGTAGGGCGGTCGGAAGCGATTTCGAGTATGTTCTGGATCCCGAAGGGCTCGAATTCAGCCGAATTCTTTTTTCCGATGCGCTCTCGGCCGTCAAGCTGCACCTTATCGGCAGGCTGATGGCGGACGGGAAAATCAGCACAGGTCCGATCCTTGATTTCGAAGGGTCGGCGCATCTCTCGAACAAGTCGTTCTTTCTCCGTTATCCGGAGTACGCCATGGAAGTAGTTTTGCGGACTTTTCCCGAGCTTATCTCGTATCATAAGTTCGCTGAAATACTCGCGTGGGACCTCGAGCATCCCGACTGGCCAGAAGTCGTTCGGCATATCGCCAAGCTCGCCTTCGCTCGGACGACCGACAATCCGGACCGTATAGATTCGTTCTTTTACGACTATCTCGGCGAGTATGACATTGATCCGGAGACGGTCATTCCGTCGGACGAAGAGATACTAGGGATTATGGAACGTACCAGACGCGGTACGGCCATACGGAAAGGGGAAGTCAGCGTTGAAAATCCGGGTTATTCCGGTTAAGGATACTTTTACATGCTGTGCTATACTGAGAAGCGAAAGGTTCTCCCCGCTTTTTTGTAAGTTAGAATCTCTCTCAAATCTCAACGCTATAAATAAGCCGAAAACTCCGCTTGCCGGAGGAAATACCGAAATTTCGGCATTTCCTCTCGACATGAGATTTGAGGTCGATTCTTAGAAGCTAACAGTTGTCAGTTGCCATTCTATGGAATTCAGAGAAAACGAGATACTTGCGCACTATACGACCTTTAAGATAGGAGGGCCGGCGAAGCTGTTCGCGGAAGTTTCGGACGCGAACGAGCTTTCGCTCGGGTATGAACGCGCCGCATCAGAACGGCTTCCGGTGTATATAATGTCCGGCGGAAGCAATATATTGTTTTCGGACAAGGGATTTCCTGGGCTCGTCATGCGGCTGACGGACGGTGGATTCAGGATCCTTGATAATGGCAGGGTTTCGGTCGGTGCCGGAAAGACGTTGCTTGATGTGATCCTTGCCTGTTGTCAGGCTGGATTGTCTGGAATGGAGAAGCTCGCCGGTATTCCCGGATCGGTCGGTGGTGCGGTGCGTGGGAATGCGGGGGCGTTCGGTTCCGAAATAGCTGATCATATAGTCTCCGTGAAGGTGTTGAACCATAAAACGGGAATGGTAAAGGAATACGGGAAGGACGCATGTGCATTCGGGTATCGGATGAGCCTGTTCAAGAAACATCCGGAGCTGATCATCGTGTCGGTCGAATTCAGACTTGCTTCCGGATCGGATCCGGTCGCCTTAAGATCAATCGCGACAAAAACGATAGAAGAGCGTGAGGCGAAACATCCCCAAGACGCGTTCTGCGCGGGATCGTTCTTCATGAACCCGACGGTCACTGACGAGCATCTGAGGGAGGAGTTCCGTCACGACTCGGGAAAGGAGCCGAAGGGAGAGCGACTCCCGGCCGGCTGGGTCATCGACCAGGTGGGGCTCCGCGGACGGACGATCGGTCACGCGAAGGTGAGCGAACAACACCCGAACTATATCGTGAACACGGGAGGCGCGACCGCCGAGGAGGTGCTGACCCTCGTTTCGATCGTCAAACAGAAGGTTCGCGACGAGCTGAACATACAACTGCAAGAGGAGGTACAACTCGTCGGATTCGGTCACGAGGAAGTCAAAACGAGGCGTGAAAAGGGCGAAAACGACTTTTCGTGGCCGTCTTGAAAGCGTCCGGTCGTTTCGTTCGTAGTAGACACGCGGTGGTATAATGATTCTGGATAATCCGTAAGGGAAAGAGTATGAAAACGAAGTTCCTGGCGAAGGACTGTCGGATACGGGAGAGCGAACAGGAGTATATCGAGAAGCGATTATCGGAAATCGAGGATCTGTTCGAGGAGAATTCCCTGTACGAGATCGAAGTCGCGATGGATAAGAAAGGGTTTTTCCGTGTCGAGGTGAATGTCAGCGATGCGCGGGACCTCATCCGGGCGGAAGAGACGAGCAAAAGCGTCGAGGGCTCGATCGATATGGTCATCGACAAGCTCCGCGTGCAGATAGTCAAGGAGAAGGACAAGCGGCGCGATCTCAAGGAGCGCGGAGGCCGTTCCATCAAAAAGGGTCTCGTGATAGACGAATCCGCCCGTTTTTAGCGACTGTTTTCAGCGGCCCTCCCTCTTTGCATCGGCCTTTCCCGGCCTTTGACGGGGAGGGTTTTTGCTTCTACAATGGGAAGAAGCACAGTCAACAGATAACGGTGAACAGGGAACAGGAATCAGACAGCGGAGGACAGCATTCGGTTTATAGCCGTTTTCCGAAATCATTCTCTGTTCGATAGTCGTGTGCTCCGATCGCGTGTTGATTATCGGATACTGATCATTGGTTATTGACGTACCTATGGATTTTCTCAAGAATATTTTCGGATCGAACGAGCGGGTCGTCGGTTCGCTGCAGCCGGTCGTCGATTCCGTGAACGTGTTTTCCGAATCGATCGGGAAACTTTCCGACAGCGAGCTTCGTGCGAAAACCGAAGAATTCCGCGTGCGGTTGTCCAGAGACGAGACGGTAGACGATATCCTGCCGGAAGCGTTCGCGGTCGTGCGTGAGGCGGCCCGTCGTACGATCGGCGATCGGCACTACGATGTCCAGCTGATGGGCGGTGCCGTGCTTCATCAGGGAAAGATCGCGGAGATGAAGACCGGTGAGGGAAAAACGCTGACGTCGACATTGCCGATCTACCTCAATGCCTTGTCCGGGAAAGGCGTACATGTCGTCACCGTGAACGATTATCTCGCGTCTCGTGATTCGAACTGGATGGGTCGCGTATTCCACTTCCTCGGACTTTCGACCGCGTGCATCCTGCAGCAGGGGATATCGTATCGGTACGAGCCGAACGTGACCGATTCGAACGAGGTGTCGGTCGAACACGAGAACCTGATTCCGGTGACGCGTCGCGAGGCGTATGCGGCCGATATCACCTACGGAACGAACAACGAGTTCGGTTTCGACTATCTGCGCGACAACATGGTCGGGGAGTTGTCCGATATGGTCCAGCGCGAGCTTCATTTCGCGATCGTCGACGAGGTCGACTCGATCCTGATCGACGAGGCCCGGACCCCGCTCATCATTTCGGCGCCGGACGCGGAATCCACCAAACTGTATGAACGGTTCGCGAAGATCGTCCCGAGACTCCGACCCGAAGAGGATTTCGTCCTCGATGAGAAGTTCCGTACGGTCACGCTGACCGATCAGGGTATCACCCGTGTCGAGGAGCTCCTTGGTATGCCGAACCTCTACGATCAGGGGAATATCCAATACGTGCATCACCTCGAACAGTCGCTCAAGGCACAGTTCGTTTTCCATCTGGACCGGGATTATGTCGTGCGCGACGGAGAGGTGCTCATCGTGGACGACTTCACGGGCCGCATCATGCATGGCCGACGGTACAGCGAGGGTCTGCATCAGGCGCTCGAGGCGAAGGAGGGGGTGGCGGTCCAGCGCGAATCGCGCACGCTTGCGACGATCACCTTCCAGAACTACTTCCGCCTGTATAAGAAACTCGCCGGCATGACGGGAACCGCGTCCACGTCCGCCGAGGAATTTTCCAAGGTATACAAGCTCGATGTCGTGACCATTCCGACCAACAAGACGCTCATCCGGAAGGACTTGCCCGATATCATCTACAAGACGGAAGAGGTGAAGTTTCAGAAGATAGCCGAGGAAGTGAAACGTATCAGTGCCGAGGGACAGCCGATCCTGATCGGAACGATCGCGATCGAAAAGTCCGAGTACCTGTCGGCCCTGTTGGAGCGTGAAGGGGTGAAGCACAATGTCTTGAACGCCAAACAACATGAACGGGAAGCGCCCATCATCGCGGGCGCCGGACAGAAGGGTGCCGTGACGATCGCGACGAACATGGCCGGCCGCGGAACCGACATCAAGCTCGGCGAAGGGGTCCGTGAGCTTGGCGGCCTGGTGATCATCGGTACGGAGCGACACGAGGCGCGCCGTATCGACAATCAGCTGCGCGGTCGGGCGGGGCGGCAGGGGGATCCCGGAGAAACGCGTTTCTTCATCTCGCTCGAGGACGAACTGATGCGCCGTTTCGCGGGCGATCGGCTCAAGAACATGATGAATACGATGGGACTTCCCGACGACGAGCCTATCGAGAGCGGAGCCATTTCCAAGATGATCGAGAGCGCCCAGACCAAGATCGAAGGATTCAACTTCGACATACGCAAGCACGTGCTCGAATACGACGACGTGATGAACCGTCAGCGCGAAGTCACGTACCGGAGGCGGCGCGAGGCGCTCGGTGCGGAGTCCATGGATGAGATGACGCGTTCGCTTCTTGAGGAAGAGTTCGACAAGATGGTCGCTTTCCACTGCGCGGGGCACGAGGCCGAATGGGCGCTCGGTGAGATCGCCGTCGAGGCGAACGGGCTCTTCCCGGTGCTCGACGAGAAGGCCACGCTCGCTACATTCGAGGAAATCCGCGAGGACCGGTCAAAGGACGAATCCGAAAAGAAGGAGCTCATACGCGAATATCTTTCGAAGGAGGGCGCTAACGTCCTTGAGGCGAAGGCGAAGGCGATTCCTCCGGAAACGTGGGATAAGATACAACGGATTCTCTATGTGCAGGCGCTCGATCAGCTGTGGATGAACCATCTCGACGAGATCGAATACTTGCGGCAGGGCATCGGACTCCGTGGATACGGACAGCGTGATCCGCTTGTCGAATACAAGCGGGAGGCGTTCAATCTGTTCACCGGTCTCCTGGATGCCGTCAGGAAGACCTATCTTCTGACCATACTCAAGATCGAAGCCACGGTCGCGGCCCCGATGACGGCTCCGGCTGAACGTACCATGGTACTTTCCGGGGCATCCGATTCCCCGGCACAATTCGGTGCCGCCGAGAGCGACAAAGGTGAGGTGGCCAAACAGGAACCGATGCGCGCCGAACATACCGTCGGTCGAAATGACCCGTGTCCGTGCGGAGCGGTGAATCCGACTACCGGCGAAGTATACAAGTACAAGAAATGCGGTATGATCAACGCTCCGTATCATCGCAAGTAAGCGGAGCCACGCCGAAGCCTCGTGCGAAGGCAGGCGGGAGCGGGAAGAAATATAAGAAGTGTCACGGACAGCAGCGCGGGTAAGGATAGACACCCTTTGTGTGCCGTATGAGATTTGAAACCGGAAATCTTGATTCGGAGAACACGGAACATCCGGAAAGGAGCGGGTGGTGTGTCGGCGGTCGTGCTCCCGAAGCGTCGCTGATGCGTACTGGAAAATGTTCGGTGAAATGGGTGACGCACCCCGAAGGCATGAAGAAGCGATCGGGTAGCGATCTTGAATCCGAAACGCGAACGACCGTCATCCTGCTTTCGGGCCGCTGGTTGACCCGATTCGCGGAGGACGGATCCGAAGTCATATTGGAAAGTCCTGGTGACTATCTGACGTATGAGGGCGCTCTCGCGCACGAGAACGAAGCCTTATCGGAGAGTAGGCTGTCGTCATCCGATGGGTCGGTTCCGACGATTGATTCAACGCGAATGATACGTTCGTGGGGAATTTGAAACAAAAAAACCGCCGAATCAGGAGCTTTGCGTCGCGCTCACGTCCGGACGTGGTCACGCGTCGATGTCTTTCGCTGGTCGCTACCGGACATCTCCTGATTCGTTTCGTGGTACCTCTTGTGGCAGGTGCTCCGATGGTAACAGCTTTTGGGAAGCTGTCAACGGTCCTGATCCGAAGAACGCCCGATGTATGAGAAAAGTCCTGACACTCTGCATGGTCATGCAAGACGGCAAGCTGCTTCTTGGAATGAAGAAACGCGGGTTCGGCATGGGTCGATGGAACGGCTTCGGCGGAAAGGTCGAGGAAGGGGAAAGTATCGAGGAAGCCGCAAGACGGGAGGTATTCGAAGAGTCGGGTCTGGCTGCCCGGTCAGTCAAGAAGAGAGGGTTGATCCGATTCGATTTCGAGGATGGAACGCGGGGAGTCGAGGTCCATATATTCGCCTGCGATGATTTCGAAGGGGAGGCCGAGGAGTCGGAAGAAATGCGGCCGAAATGGTTCGACGTGAGCACTATCCCGATAGGAAAGATGTGGACCGCGGACGCGTTGTGGTTGCCGCTGTTTCTCTCGGGGAAAACGTTCGAGGGCGACTTTACGTACGACCGACCCTCCTCATCCGACCGGACCAGCGTCATCATCAGGAAAAACCTTGTCGTTACCGATGACAAATCGTAGAGGATTTGTGGCCGTGACGACGGATGGTGCTTCGAAAAAAAAGAACCGCCGTGAGATCTTTTCGAACGCAAGCGTTCTTAAGATACTCATCGGCGGTCCGTAACAGCGTTTGCGCCCCAAATCGCTCGCGCTGCGGATTCATAAGTCAAAGGAGCTATAAGCAGAATTTGACAGAAGAATCAATATTTGTCAAGTCCAGTACGAAGAAAAAGTAATTAAACTCGTATTATAAGCCATAAAAGATAAACAGCCTCCGGGAGGGGCTGTTTACTATTCTTTGCCGGGGTTTGTCGCGGTTTTTTCTCGCCTTTCTCGATTTATGCCGTAAATATTGCCGCGATCCCGCAGCGTGAACGTAGCCTTTCTCTCCCCGGAGATTGTCTTTGAGGCTACAGCCTCGATGATACCGCCTGGGCGGTGTTGTATTGTCATCCTCTGTCAGCTGATGACAAGCCTTTCCCAGATCTTCCCCTTGATCCGGAAAATTGACGAACGCGAAGGCTGAAGAATCTTCCCGGATGGGAGCGATCATTGGGATCGCGTAAAAAGGTACAATGTGTGGAATCCCGGAACGAATGATACGGTGTTTCATCGTTTCACCTATTCGGGACTCCCGATGTTGTCTCAAACGACTGGCCACGGATCAGAGGCCGTGAATGCCTTTGCGGCGGAATGAAGGAGGCTGAATCCTTCATTGAAAGCATGATAGTCGCGCTCCGGAAACCGTCAACTTCTCCAAAAAAAGAAAAGCCAAGGTTTCTTGGCGGAAGGGAATCGGCGCGACGAGTCGGGAGAACACCGGCATGAACGATCATACGGGCGTTCTCTCCGTAAACCGTCGAATCCGGAGTATTGGTGTCCGACGGACCTCAGAATCTATCTCAAATCTCACCGCGGTGATAAGCTGCAAATTCTGCTTGCCGGATGAAATGCTGACTGAAATTTCAGCTGCAAACGCTTCATATCTCGTCAGGTTACGATAGTAGCCTTGCTCGATATTTAGCGTTTTCGCTCTAAATTTCAGCATTTCATCTCGACATGAGATTTGAGATAGATTCTCAAGGAACGGTGGGATGAAAGAGCGGCACAAGACAGCATGGTATCGTCCGACTCCGTTGTCAATGCGATATCCGACGGTATCGATGCAAGAAAAAAAGCCCGGCTTTTTTTCTTTTGCCGACGATGTGTCGGGGAAGCGGACTTTGAAATATGGCTCAGCGAGCATGAATATACTGCCGAACGGTCGACACGATCGCCCCAAAGTGAGGACATTCTTGGGCAAAAGGGTTCCCGGGAACCCGACCCTGGTAAGGCGTGTATCGTATAGCGACCGTCCTGTCGGCCGTTCGGCGTAAAAAGGAACGAAGTCATATCAAGGTAATCGTACACAGATACCGGCGTCACGTCCAGTCTTTCCGGTTGACTCATGACGGAGCCTCCCATAGACTGGCAGGGTCCGATAGAATGATGAACGCAAGGCGATCATGGAATACCGGGATCTTGAGAAATACGACTATCGGCTTCCCAAGGAGCTGATACGGAAGTGTGGCGTCGAACCGCGCGATTCGGCGCGCTTGTTCGTCTATGATACCGGGACCGATACGGTCTTTCATGATACGTTCGCGAATCTCGCTTCATACCTGCCGGAACGTGCGATGCTCGTTCTCAACGAGACGCGGGTCGTTCCGGCGCGGCTTATGCTATCCAAGGAAACCGGAGGAAAGATCGAAGCGTTCGTCCTGGCGAACGAGATACGTGATGCCCGACCAGAGGCAGGTGAAATGCCGCGGTCGGATGAGTCGTCGGGGTCCGACGTGTCGGATCCGCTGATCCCGATTCTGGTCGATAGGAAGTGCGTACCGGGAATGAAGCTGTTCTTTCCGGATGGCAGCCGTTTCGAGGTCGTCTCGCAGGATGAGAACCGATTTTTCGTGAGGCTTCATTCCGGAAAATCGCTTTCGGATCTGCTGGATGCGTACGGTGAAACGCCGATTCCTCATTACCTCGAGGATGCGGGCGCAACACGCGACGAGCAGGCCCTTCGAAGGCGGTATCAGACCGTCTTTGCCCGGTCGGGAGCGTCGGTGGCCGCCCCGACCGCGTCGTTGCATTTTACCGATCAGGTGCTCGGATCGCTTGCCGGCAAAGGGATCGAAACGGTACGCGTCGGATTGGATGTCGGTCTGGGGACTTTTGCATCGCTCCGACCCGAGAACTTCGTATCGAAGACGCTTCATCGGGAACACATCCGCGTGTCGGAAGCGGCTGCGGAACGATTGACCCGGGCGAAGGCCGAAGGTCGCGGCATGGTAGCCGTCGGCACGACCGCGCTTCGGACACTGGAAACCGTAATCGTTCCGGGGGCCGATACCGGAATGACGGAGTTTCGTCCGTATTCGGGCGATACCGACATATTCATATTTCCGCCTCACGGCTTCCGTTCCGCGGATATGCTCCTGACGAATTTCCATCTGCCGAAATCCTCGCTCATGCTGCTCGTCGAGGCGTTTCTTCGGGACAAGGGGGCGAAACGTACTCTCGTATCGCTCTACGAGGAAGCGATCCGGGAAGGCTACGCGTTCTACTCGTTCGGCGATTCCATGCTGATCCGCTGATTTTCGTGATAAGATTGATCTGTTGCGGGTACGGATTCGGATCGATACGAACACGAAACGGAATGTCTCCCCGAACATTCAGATTCCTCTCATTTTTCGCAGCCGTCATGGCCGGACTCATACCGGCATATTTTTTCGTATTTGGCACGCTGCATATGTTCGGTACCGTACGGGCCCAAGCGGTCGGAGACGGACCGAAGACGCCGCAGGACGCGTTCGTCATCGGATTTTCCGAGCCGATAGTCGGTGACGGTCTCGATGGAAAAATCTCGATATATCCCGAGAAGCCGTTCCGTATGCTGTGGAACGACGACCGTACGAACGTATCGATAATTCCGGACGGCCGGTGGGACTCCGACGGGCAGTACCGGGTCACGATCGATCAGTCCAAATCCGGTATCGCGAAAACCGTTCCGACGTCCTCGTTCTCTTTCCGTGTCCCGGATTACCCAGGTATTTCCTCCGTAACGCCCGGGGATGGAACTTCCGGCGTCGTGTTGGATATCGAGGATCCGATCGTCGTCCGATTCGACCGGTCCGTGAAGGACTTTTACGTTGACTTCCGCATATCGCCGCGCGTCGAGGTCACATACGAGAACGATGCGGACAAGACGGAATTTAGAATTCTCCCGAAAGGAGACGTACAGCCGGGAACGAAATACACGGTTTCCATCCTTGCCAAATGGCGCGGCGAGTCCGACGGCGCATACAAGGAGCTGGGAAGCGCGTCGTTTTCGACGCTCCCGGAAAAACCGGTCGAGTGGGCGAAGGACATCGCCGAGAGGGTATCGCAGGCGAAGCGGTTCACGCATGCCTCGAAACCTGCCGGAAAGTACATCGATATCAATCTGGAAAGTCAGGCCATGATCCTCTTTCAGGACGGACTCGCGCTCGACGCGTATCCCATATCCTCCGGGAAACGCGGTATGGAGACGCCGAAGGGGGAGTTCGCCGTCAGGAACAAGGCGGCCCGACCGTGGTCAAAGGCGTACGGACTCTATATGCCGAACTGGATGGCGCTTGTGCCCGACGGGAAGTTCGGGATACACGAACTTCCGGAGTGGCCGGGCGGATACAAGGAAGGCGCGAACCATCTCGGCATCCCCGTATCGCACGGATGCGTCCGGCTCGGTGTCGGACCGGCTAAGCGGGTATTCGATTGGGCGGACATGGGCACGCCGGTATTGATACATTGAGCGCGTAGACCGTAATGGTCAACGCGAGAAACATGACATAGTTTTCCCACTTGAAATGTCTGATGCGCAGTTGCAAATTTTGTGATATACTTTCCGTATAAGCGGTAACACAAACACATGAAAAGGACATCGGTCTTAATCCGTGGAGTCGTCTCCATGTTATTTGTAGTGACGTTGTTCCTCGGCACAAGCGGAAAATCGTTCGCAGCGGAGGAAAAGGAGGTTGATGCGGTCGTTACGTCGGACGTGAACGTCTATGACGTGATGGCGGAGCGGAAACAGCCCGGAACGTATGCGGTCTCGTTCGATATCGTCAACAACGGCGATACGCAGAACAATGTCGTCACCAAACTCGACCTAATCAAGGTTGACGGCACAGCCAGGGTCACGATCGATTCGTGGGTCGAAAAGGAGCCGTTCCAGGTGGTCAAGGGAGCGAAGATGCCGAAAACCGTCGAGTATGTCGCTCCGGTATTTGTCAGCGGCGAGTACGAACTGCTCGTCAGCCTCGCGAATATCAGCGGAATGACCTACTCGATAGGGAATGCCGGAAAAATCCAGTTGAACGGCACCGGTTCGCATGCGTTGTTCCAATCGAACAAGTGCTATCTTTCGGTCGCGGGGGAAGCCGGAGACAAGAAATATCCGCTCTCGCTGGGTGTCGACATCGACAAGTCGGAAACGATCGTCGGGCATTGTCTGTTGACGAATCTGTCCAAGGAATCTCTGAATGCCACGTACCGGTTCGATACGACCTGGCGCTCCGCAGTCGGGCAGACCGTATCGGTACCGGATGTCCGGAATGAAGCGGTGATGCTCGCGGCCGGAGAGGCGAAGGAGGTCGTTTTCAACATTCCGACTTCTTCTGTGCCACAATCATACAATGCCGCAATCTCGCTCGTGAATGACAAGGGCGAAACGGTATCGAACGAGGTGATCGCCCACTACGTCGTTCGCGGACTCAGCGGAACCCTGCAGCAGGCGCAGTATTCGTTCGACGGAGCCGGCCCGGCCGCATCCGCGTCGTTCGAATGGACGCCGTCCGCCGATTCTCATTTTCAGACCCGCGTACAACAGCAGCAAAACAACACGTATTTTGCCAAACTTTCCGCGGAAAACCGAAGCAGCGGCGCTGTCTGTGTCGTGTCGGATCCGACCAAACTTGACGAGACGAATATCAAGCGGGAAACCGTCACCGTGCGGCTCCCGAAGGGATGCGATAATCCCGTGCTGCGACTCTCGCTGACGGATGCGACCGGGAACGTCCTGGACGAACAAGTCCTGAACAAGGCGACATCGGCCGAGGCTGCAGCGCAGGCCGCTTCGAAAACGTCGGTTGCCGATGGTTCGTCCCGATCCGTGTTCTTCCTCGCGCTCGAAGTGTTCGGCGGACTGACCGCCCTTGTGCTGATCGCGATTCTGGTCTGGAAGTACCGGAAAAAGAGCCTCATGTTCATCCTTTTCGCCTCCGCGCTCCTCTATGGCGGCAAGTCGGCGTTGGCGATGACGTGGACGCATATGTATTATTTTACGGATTCGTGGTACGTCACTCTTACCATGACCGGTAGCCTGGATAAGGCGACCTATGCCCCTGGAGAAAAGATGACACTCAATTACACCATGGTGGATTCACGGTGTAACGACGGCGTATTTCATCCGGCGATGGTCAAGTTCCGCGTTTTTAAAGACGATATTTACGACAGCACCGATACGAATGCCGACGGTTCCGCCGATCTTGGTAATGGCATGCAGGGCGCGCCGCTTTCGATGTCTACGACGGTTCCCTTGAATCAGGCGCCCGGAAATTACAAGGCAAGGGTCTGCGCGAAGATAACAGACGTAAAAGACGATGAATATAGCTGTGTCAATATGCCCTTCACTGTGGCGCCGCTCAATGTGAACGGCGGATGGTCGCCGTGGAGCACGACCTGCAGCGCCACGTGCGGTGGCGGCGTGCTGACGCGTACCTGCATCAACCCTGCGCCGTCGGGTACCGGTATTCCGTGTGTCGGGGAATCCACCCAGGTCTGCAATACCGATCCCTGCCCAGAGCTCGAAGTCTGCGAAAAGATCGGTACGGAATGGTTCCATCGGGCGAACGGGGCGAATCTGAACACCGCGAGAGGCAACACCGTCTCCCTGAAAGCCTTCTATGACACCAGCATCGGCGACTGTGCCGGCACGGAAGTGACGAACGACCAAAACGTTTCATGGACCGAGCTCTCCGACCCGAGTAGCGCCTTCACGGTAGCCAAGGGAAGCGTGGCCACGGCGAACCTGACGGGCGTGAACGTCGGAGACGGAAGCATGCGGGTCTCCGCGAACGGCCAGTCGGTCAATCTCGGACTCGTCGGATTCTGCGAAGCTACGGTCGCCTGCTCCGACAAGGCGTCCCAGACTTGCAAGGATCAGGACTTCACCGTCACGGATCCCGTCTGCGGAACGACGTTCCACTGCAAGGGCACGCGCGTCTGCGACATGAACATCCGCGAGGTGACTCCGGGGTTCTAGGGCACGTGCCGGACACATCGATCCGAAGTCAGCAGGACCGGCCCATGGGAATGGGCCGGTTTTTTACCTTCTAAATCTCCGGCGAAACTTCAGCGTACGTTTCAAGGCGACACCATACATTGGTTGTCTTGAAAGACGGTTCCGATACCGTCTGAAAAAAATCTATCCCCGTATGTCTCCGCGAGTCCCGCCCTTCGCGAAGGGCGTGGCGTGGCGGTCCAGAAGTTCGGAAAATCATTCAGTCGTGTCATTCGTAAACGACGTGACTGGATTGCCGCGGTATGAATATGAAATCATATTCATACCTCGCAAAGACGGGAAAAGATATCAAGTCTGGAATGATAAACGATCGCCCTGCCGGCGTAGCCGGAACGTACAAAGCCACCGGACCTCGGTCCCGTGGTCGGTTATTGGTCCGGTAACAAACAAAAATAGGCACAAATAAGGAAAAAAAGTCGTTTTGACACTGGAAAATGTTTTCGGTATATGATATATTCCCGTAAGAGCGCCGGACTGCTTCCGGCCTTTTTTGTAGGCATACACAAGCATCGGACGATGCATAAACAGCGATATCTCGATCGAATATGAATCAGGTGATCATAATGGCCGGCGGCAAGGGGACGAGGATGAACATGACCGATATTCCGAAGACGATGATTCCCGTCGCGGGGAAGCCCATCGTCGAATACATCGTCGAGGCGGCGGAGCAAGCCATACCGGAATCGAGGCCCATCGTCATCGTCGGATTTCAGGGGCACAAGATCAAGGAACAGCTCGACGGACGCGTGACCTGTGTGGAACAGGCGGAGCAGCTCGGTACCGGACATGCCGTGGCGTGTGCCGCACCCTTGCTGCGGGACCGGTCGGACATATCGAATATCGTCGTCATCGCCGGAGACCAGCCGCTCATATCCGAAGCGACGATCCGGAGCATCATCGCACATCATGAAGGACGAGGTGAGACCATCACCCTCGGGACGGTCGTCGCCCCGGATTTTTCGGGAATCCACGAACACCTGCTCCACTATGGCCGAATCGTCCGTACGCAGGATGGTATCGTCGAGCGGATCGTGGAATACAAGGATGCGACCGAGGAGGAACGTGCCATCCGCGAGGTGAACACGAGCGTGTACTGTTTCGAAGCCTCCTGGCTGTGGGAACATATCGACCGGTTGGGGAGCGATAACGCCTCGAAGGAGTTCTATATCACGGACCTCATCGCCATGGCGATGGCGGAAGGGAAGAACATCTGTGCCATCCCGCTGCCGAACCCGCTCGAGGGGCTGAACGTGAACACACCCGAGCAGCTGCAGGCGATCGAGGAGATTTTCGTGAAGCGTGGATAGGGCGGTATATAATGATGCACGTCGATGAGTTAAGGGGGCGGAGAAATCCGCCCCTTGTCTTTTTACCGGTTTCGACGTATAACCAAGGTATTCATAGGTTGCGTTTCGTTCATTTAAACAAACCGGATGGTGTCACATGAAAAACCGAAACGTTGAATACGAAGATTCATACTCATTGTTGAAAATTTTCCTCATCTATCTGCTTTGTTGCGCGGCAATCCTTGGCTTGGGCGTCCTGTGTGCGAATAATCCCGCGCTGGGAGCAGCGGTTGCCATCGCAGCCATCGTAATCGGTGCAAAGATCATCGATTTCAATGTCAGGAAAAAGATAGAGTCACCGCCTGCCAGCTGACGCAATGCCGTTCAATATCGGGGGAGCCGCGAAGGTTTCCCCGATTGTCGTTTTCGCGGCGTTACGATTGACGTCAGCACGGTTGTCTGGTACTCTGGAAGGAATTTCTTTTACAACACCAAACCTTCTTAGCAGATGGGATACATACTTGATTATCTTTCAGGCGCCTTCCCGTTCCGGGAATTGTTTCCTTCCAGGATTCTGGAACAGCTCGTGAATGCGGAGACCTATCGCATCCGTTTGGCCGAAAAGCGTTTCATCCTCGAACTTCGGATGCTGAACTGGTTCGGGCTGCGACCACTCATTTTAAATTCGAAGAACTTTTCGGAAATTAGAAACGAGATCGATGCCGTCCGGCTCGAGTTGCATTCATATGGGACCCGTCTCAGGCGTATCCGTGCGCGATCCGGTCCGCGTTTTCACGAGACGCTGACCGAAATCGGGCAAGGCATCGACAGGGCGGAAGTCGATCATTCGCGATTGACGGAGGCGTACGATCGGCTGGGCGAGCAGTTCTTTTCTGTCGAGCGATGGACGGCTTTCCTTGCTCAATGCCACTTCGGTTTTCTGCAGTGCAACGGATCTAATCCCGCGTTGGATGCCGACACGAGGCGCGAGATAGCCGAGATGTTGAAGGAAGACCCGAGGATCGACACGCCTGCGTACCTTCGGAACATGAGCCGCTTGGTCGAGTCGGTCCTGTCTCAGACGCTCGAGAAGACATTCTATGTCGAAGCGGTGCCGATCCTTTTGGACGGGACGAGGAACGAATGCAGGCTGCTGCAGTCACGCATCGAGTGGAAGCAGTATGATGTCGACGCGCAGACGTTCTATTGTGCGACCGGAAATCTCGAGACGGTAATCGCCTTGTTGGACGATGTCGAACGGACGCTGAAGGAGGAAGGATGCTCTCGAGGGGTTTTCAAGCGGATCATGTCCGCTCGTGAGCGGCTCTCGAGGGGATTCGGAATCCTCGCCGATGCATCCATGGCGTAAGATGGGCAACACATGAAACTACGACGGACGCAATATGGTCTGTCTGTCCGCAACGCTTCGCGTAGCGATTCCGGGCGTGCAGCCGAAATTTTCGAATTTCTGCCGGCAAGTCCCACTTTGAAAAAGTCAGTGTCTGGGTTTCCCACTTTGAAAAATATTGGTTAACAGATCTAAGTCGGGTTTCCCCCTTTGAAAAAGGGGGACGTCCCATCTCTTGATGGGACAGGGGGATTTTCCGAAATGACAAAGTGGATTTTCATTCGGTTAAATCCCTCTGTCCTGCTGGACATCTCCCTTTTCCTAAGGGAGAAAAGAATCCCTCCCTGAGTACAGGTACTCCCTTTCTCAAAAGGGAGAAATACATCTGATTCCGAGTACGGGTACCCGCCTTTGTGGGGCAAGCTCCCTTTCACGAAAGGGAGAAAAAAATCTCGCCCTGCGCAACGAGATACCCCGTATTTTCCGGGTAAGCGCCTTGTCTCAAAGAGAAAAAATTTATGTCGTCGCTTAAACGTTGGTAACACAAAATTGAGCGTCTGACCGTCCGTCGGCTTGACATCGGATTGATTTGAGCGTTGGTCCGGTGTAGGATGAAGGTGTCGAGTATGCGCCTGGGAGGGCGGCCGCCAGGGTCTCCGCAGATGATGTACTTCATCAGGAAGCCTATGAGAAAGGCAATAGACGAACAGCGCGTGATCGGTTTGAAGGCCGACGAAAGTTTTGCAGGATTCTCTGCATGATTTTTGTCGGTTTTTTCATTGCCTCGGAAAGGTTTGTTTTCGGGGGCGAAAGAGAAACCGAAAGTGCCGCGCGGGGACGGTCCCCAGGTCGAGGCGGTTTTTGTTGGAATAACTCATTTTTTCTAAGAAGAAAGAATATGATGAAAATTCTCAAGAGCCTGTCGCTCGTCGTCGCGGTCGCGGCGGTCGCCGGCGGCGCTACGTATGCATTGTGGTCGTCTCAGGCGAGCATTACGGGCAATAAGTTTACGTCGGGATCGATGGATTTGAAAGTCGATAGCAATCCAGCGAGCGGTGCTCACCAATGGGTGAAGACATTCAACAACACGACTGTTTCACTTGCGGACTTGTTCCCGGGATTTTCTTCAGGTGAAGGACAGATTGTCGATTTGAAGAACGAGGGCAGCGTCGCTGGTAAGGCAACGATTACATTCATAGTCACGGGACATGAGGTGAGTTGTCTCGCGGCGGAAGGAACGGGTTGTAACGTGAATGGACCGGGCAATCTTCCGGAGAATCTTCGCGTCAAAGTGTTCTATAAGCAGGGTTCCGAAACCTCATTTGCGGAAGTCGGGGATGCAACGCTGGCGGATTGGAACAGCACGTATACCAATTATGCGCTTGGAAATCTGCAGGCGCAGAGCGGCGCGACGGACGATGAGAGTAAATTGGGTAATGTCAAGCTCGTCTGGTATATCCCGACTTCAGCTGGAAACGAGATTATGACTGATGCCGCGGACGTCGATGTGGAGTTCGGTCTGACGCAGTAGTTGGTTGTAGAATGAGCGGACGATGTTCCGTTTCAATCTCCTCTCCCGACATCGTTTCGTGGTGCCGGGGAGGGAGCGAGGAAATGTTCCATCGAAAGAAAAAAGCGGTTCGTGTGGCTTTGGCCTGGTCGAACGCGCCGCGACCCGGAGGACGGAGGGGCTAATTCGTTGGTGAATGAATATGATGAAGATTTTGAAAAGTGTTTCGATGATAGCTGCCGTTGCGGCGATAGCGGGCGGTGCGACCTATGCGTATTTCAGTGATAAGGCGACGGTCACGAACAATACGTTTTCTGCGGGAACATTAGATATTCGCGTCGATGGCGAGCCGTCGATCGTGGGATTTAACGTGCAAAATGCGATCCCGGGTACGGTCGTCGAGAAGCAGTTCACGCTTCAAAATTACGGTCAGCCGTATTTTTCCGGTTCAAGCACGGTATCCGCAAAAAAGCTGCTGACGACCGCAGTGAAGAAATCCGGAAATCCGGGCGAACTTTTTAATGCGCTTACCGTGTCCTTGTATGCGAACGCCGGGTGGGGCGGTTGTTCGAATCCGGGCGTGTCATTCGTCGCCGGAAAGGGATGTGAAGTATATAAGGGTCCGTTGAGCGGACTTTCCGGTGTGGATATCCTTCATGCGACGCAGTGGGGCGCGACCCCGTCTCTTGCTGCCGGAAGTTCCCTAACGATGACATTGGATGCCGAGCTTCCCGAAACGGGCGGCGATCAGAGCACGTTACAGGGTATGCTTGCGCAGTTCGATCTCTCGATCGAAGGTCGGAGCAACTAGTCCGATCTCCTCTCACTCCGCGAATATCGCGGGGTGAAGGGAGCGAGGATGGCGAATATCGTAACGATTAACCGATGTCGGATATGAAGAAGTTCTTTTCGGTCATGGTGAATACGGTGTATGCGGCGTTCCTGCTGCTCGCGCTTGCGGTGCTGCTCTCGATGTTCTCGGTGGCCGGCGTACGACTGTATACGGTGCTTTCGGGTTCGATGGAACCGACGTTGCATACGGGGAGCATCATCTTCGTCATTCCGCAGGCGTCCTATCAGGTGGGCGACGTTGTAACGCGCAAGACCGAGGACCCCGCAGTGACCGTGACGCACCGCATCTCGGAAAAGATCGACCGCGACGGTGATACGGTGTTCCATACCAAGGGCGACGCGAACGATGTGGCCGATGCCGAGGATATTCCTGTCTCGTCGATTATCGGCAAGGAAGCGGTGACAGTGCCGTGGATGGGCTATGCCGTGAACTTCGCGAAGACGAAAGAAGGATTCGCACTCGTCGTGATAGTGCCCGCCGCGATCATCGTGTACGAGGAGCTGAAGAAGATACGAATGGAAGTCGCCGCCCTGTGGAAGAAGAAGCGTGAAGTCAAGGTAAAAGAAAACATCGCACATACCGAAGAACCGCAGGTGCGTGTGCAGGAACCGGTGGCAGTGAACGAAGCCAAAAGCGTGGAGAAACGGAAAATCGTGTAGGAAAATATCGTTCCGATATGATGCGTACGGTGCCATACAATCCACCATCGATATGTGCCATCGGGAGTAGCTTGCTCCGGACGGCGCTCGTCGTGGTGTGCGTGATGCTCGTACTGCGGATGTCGTCGGTACCGGGAACGAACGCGTTTTTTGCGGACAAGGCAGGGAATAATGGGAATTCATTCGTGTCGGGTTATTGGATTCCTACGCTTGGCATGACCGTCTCGCCAGAAACTCCCGACGGTCCGGACGGAACATATGCGACGACACCGTGTGTGGCACTCTCATATTCGGGACTCTCCTCGGGGACCGCGACCATCTGGTACGAGTTTTCGTCCGATGGTGACCCGAAGGCGGGAGGTTCAAAATATGAAGGTACTTGCATCCCGGTTCCGGATGGGAACCCGACGCATTTCCAGGCGGTCGCGATAAACGATGGCAACGATGCGTGGCGAAGCGCTGTGATGGAGCGCGATTTCACGGTCGCGGCGGCGGTGGCGTTGGGCGATGTGGTTATAAACGAGGTCATGTGGATGGGCTCATTCGGAGAATCGGAAGATGAATGGATCGAACTTCGGAATATGACCGACCATCCTATTGATCTTTCGAACTGGCATATCGGCAGGGGAGGAAGTGGAAACGGGCATATCGAAATTCCTCGAGGCTATAGCATCGAGTCGAAAGGCTACTTCCTGATACTGAGAAAAAAGTGGAGCGAGACCAAGGTGAATCTGTCGAAAGATCTCGCACGGGACGAAGGTCTGTCGCATGTAGCCGGCATGAATCTTCTGAAGAAGGGCGAACAGCTGACGCTTTCGGACAATGGACACCATGTCATAGACCGGACGCCGTCTTGCGGGTGGCCGGCCGGATGGCACGGTATCTTGCTGCACATGTCCATGGAACGGAATGATTCGCCCAAGGACGGGACCAAAAAGGATAACTGGCATACCTGCGTGGACAAGGGCTGCAGGGATACGAAGTATTGGAACGGCAACGGGAGTTTGGGGCCGAACTTCGGTACGCCGGGAGGCAAGAATCTTTCGGTGAACGACCCGAGTTCGCCCGAATACGATCCCGCTTTCATGGAGGCTGATTATCTGGACGAACAGGAAGAGGGGGAATCTGATACGATAGTTGATGGGGGAATCGCGACGGATCCGGCATCAGATACGTCGACTACGCCGACCGATTCATCGACAGATAAGACGCTGCCCGTGTCCGGAGGAACAGTCCCGACGAGCGGAACAGATGCCGGAACAAATACTTCGAACGATAGCAACGCGACCGGAAACGGAAATGCGACGGACACGACCACAGCTACTGCGACCGATACGACGAAACGGGAATCGAATACCGGAACTGGCGATAGTACACCGAAGGATACGGGCGGTTCGGGCGGTGACAGTGGCGGTTCGGGGACGGATGGTGCGGGAAGCGCCGGTGACGGGGGTAATCCGACGACCTAAGCGTGATATGAAACGAATCATCCTGACGGTCTCCCTGCTCTTAGCGTTCCTCTGTGCCACTCCGGCACATGCCGCAGGCGAGCTCGTGTTGAATCCGAGCGGCGATCATTTGTTCAACGTGAAGGATATGGCTCCCGGCCAGTCCGTGACGAAGGAGATAACGGTAACGAACACAAGCAAGGATAAGGCGGACATCTTCCTGAATGTCGAGAATGTTCAGGGAAACCGGCTGGCCGACGTGCTGGATTTCACGTTGATCGACAAGGATACCGATGAATATTTCATCGGCGGACCAGGGAACGAATATACGCTTCGAGATCTTGGTGAGGAGGGGAATGTCTTTATTGAACGATTGAAGGGAAAGGGATCAAATTCATATCTGATAACCCTGACGTTCGACACGAATGTCGGGAACCGGTATCAGAATCTTTCGACTAAATTCGATCTTATGTTCAGATTGACGGCGAATCCGGCGAAGCCGGGCTCCGACCCGCCATGTCGGACGGACCGATGCCGGGACCGGTGGGAGCATGAGCGCGGTGATAATGCTGGGTCGCATAGTGATGACAATTGGTGGAAGCGGACTCGGGATGCCTATCAGCGAGCTCTGGAAATCCTCTGGCGCTCCTGGCGGAACCGGTTTCGCGATTGATCGTTGAATTTTTTTTACTGCGGCTTAACAATAAGAAATGAGCATAAGTGACCCTTGACAAATAGGCGTTCTATTGCTATGGTGACCGGTCGTGCGGCAGGTGCTGAAAAAGGGCTTGCCAGGGGGTATGGAAATGGTTTACACTCAAACCAACATAAACAAGCCCCGGAGGGGGGCTGATACGGGTGATACGATAATTTCGGACGAGGGTTTTCGTCCGGATGCGTATGAGAAAGGCTTGTTTGATGAAATGCTTTTTCGGTTTGAAGGCCGACGAAAGTTCAGCAGTTTTTCTGC
Source organism: Candidatus Moraniibacteriota bacterium (assembly GCA_013334245.1). GTDB lineage: Bacteria > Patescibacteriota > Minisyncoccia > Moranbacterales > UBA1568 > JAAXTX01. The sequence continues at coordinate 11,700 of JAAXXZ010000001.1, read as the reverse complement.
GTAACTTTCGTCGGTTTTTTATATTTGATTTTTATCCGAATCAGTAACAAAGACGCATATGACGCTCATGATGACACGGAAGTTGAGGAGATGGTTCCGCCTGTTCGACACGGTGGTCATCTTCTCGATGCTGTTGCAGCCGGTCGCACCGGCGGTGATCTTCTCACAGGAGATTTCGAGCGGTGACGGCGCGTCGGTCGCGACGGAAGCCTCGGCGTCTACCGAAGCGGAAGCACCGAAAGTGGAAGAGAAGACAGCTCCCGTCGAAACGAAGACGGAAGAAGTCGCCGCTCCCGCGGTGGAACCGGTGGTTGTTCCGGTCGAAGAACCGAAGGCCGAAGAACCGGCCGCAGCCGTCGAACCGTCGACTGAAACAGCTCCTGTCGTGAGCGAGCCTGTTCAGACGGTCGAACCGACCGAAGCGCCGGTAGCTGGGGCGGTGACGCCGGAGGTACCGGCCGTGCCGACCGTGGAGGCCGAAGGCGAGGCCTCGGCCGAACGCGCACCGGAATGGGTAAGGGACGGCGACAAGGAGACGACCGGAAGTGCGGTCGAACTCGGCCGGACCTATGTCGCGCCGCAGAACGATCAGGTGACCGTCACGTTCGGCAAGCTGCCGGAAAATCCCGGCAAGCTCTCCATCGAGGAGGTCACGCTCTCCGATCAGCAGGTGGAAGGTCTCAATGCGCTTTCCAACAAGGCGTATGACATCACCTCCGACATGACGGACGGGACGTTCGAATATTCCTTGACGCTGCCCAAGCCTGCCGAGGTCGGAATCGTAGAGGTGAAGTTTGCGGAAGAACGGTCACAGTTGGACGATCCTCAGACCGTTCCGGGAAACGACGTGAAAGTCGGCGAGAAGAACGTGGAGTTCAGTCAGGATCATTTTACGATCTATGTCACGACGTATTCCGATGCGACTTTGACCGTGACGAAAACCTCCTACCAACAAGGAGAAGCGGTGTTCATGAAGGCGGGAGATCTCGTTTCCGGCAATTACTATCGGTTCGCGATCGATCCTCCGGGAAACGGAAACTTATCCTACATGGCAGGCTGTCAGCAGCCGGATGCGAGTCGTGAATTGACGGCTTCTTACGTTTTGCCTGCTGACGCGACAGTCGATAATAATTGGTCGGCGGAGATTCACGGCTTTACCAGTCAAAGCAACTGTCAGAACGCGAACTCGAACCATGAGCCGAGCGCAGTCAAGACATTCGCCGTTACGACGTTGCAGTCGGTCGCAAACCCGGCGCTTTCTCAGGCGTGCGGGCTCGATATCGCGCTCGTGCTCGACAATTCCGGGAGTATCAGTTCCACCGAACTCGGTCAGATGAAAACGGCGATGAAGGGATTCGTCGATGCGCTGGCGGGCACTCCCACCCGGTTTTCCGTCACGAAATTCAATACGACCGCTTCGGTGCTTCAGAACTTCACGTCGGATGGCTCGCTCGTGAAGTCGAAGATCGATTCGATCACGAGCGGAAGTTTTACGAACTGGGAAGACGGTCTCGTAAAGGCACGATCCACTTTCTCCTCCGGAACGTCGAAGCCGAACCTTGTCATTTTCGCATCGGACGGCGATCCGAACACCGTCGATAACGGCTCTTCGACGACCGTGTCCGATGCGGTCAACCAGGCCGCGTCCGTAGCGAATCAGATAAAAGGGGCCGATAATACCAGGATTCTGGTACTCGGAATCGGTGTCGGCAGCGGATTGAGTACCGAGAACCTGAAGGCGATTTCCGGACCGACCGTCAATGGTTCAGATCTCACGTCAACCGATGTCATCACGACCGACTTCAGTGGGATGTCGGCCAAGCTGGGGCAGTTCGCCTCGTCGACCTGCGGAGGGACGATCACGGTCAATAAGTTTTATGATGACGTCAATCATAAGGGCGGTGCGGGATGGACGTTTGATGTGTCCGGGACGACGGTAGCTACCGATTCGAACGGTCAGACCGAAGCCGTTCCCGTATCGGTCGGCTCCGGAAAGACCGTGACGGAGACCGGATCTGTTCAAGGGTATTCATTCGGCTCGGCAAGCTGTACGAAGAACGGGACAACGTCGGTCGGAACTGCTGCTTCGAACGGCGTCACCGGGATCGAGGTTGGTGCGGACGATATCATCTCCTGCGACTTCATCAACACGACCAATAAAGGGACGATGATCGTTCAGAAGAATATGGTCGGTGGAACGGGGAATTTCACGTATACGGGAAATCCCAGCGGAACCATATCGACGAATAACGGGACGATCACCGTGAACAACGTGACGCCGGGAACATACACCTCGACCGAGTCGGCCGCGACCGGTTGGACGTTGTCTTCCATATCCTGTGACGACGGTGCATCGGCCACGCCCAGCACGACGGATGTTTCAACGCGTAGCGCAACGTTCAAAGTCGATCCGGGCGAGACGGTGAAATGCACGTTCACGAATACGAAACAGACGGGAACATTGCGCGTCATTAAGAGTGTCATAAACGATAACGGGGGCTCGGCTTCGTCGTCGTCCTTCAATCTGCACGTCAAGTCGGGCGGATCGGATGTTTCCGGGAGTCCGGCAGCAGGTTCCGCCACGGGTACGGTGTATACCCTGAATGCCGGATCATATGCGGTCAGCGAGGATGCGCCGGTATCCGGCTACGCCAAGACCGGATTTAGTGGCGACTGTAACAGCGACGGTGTCGTTGCCGTCGTCGCGGGACAGGAAAAAACCTGCACGATCACGAATGACGATATCGCCCCGTCCCTGACACTCGATAAGATTCTCGTGAAGGATAACGGCGGTTCCGCGAACGAATCGGACTGGACGCTTTCCGCTACGGGAACCGCAGCAGGTGCGACAGATCTTTCCGGAAACGGTGCAAGTGGTTCGACCGATGTCGTCAGCGGATCAGGCTTCAAGGCTGACACATACACACTGTCCGAAACAGGCGGACCTTCGGGATATTCGGCGAGTGCATGGACGTGCAGTAACGGCGTGATCGTTTCAGCGGATAACAAAATCACGCTCGGTCTTGGAAAAAGTACCGTTTGTTCGATAACGAACAATGACCAACCGGGAACACTCATCGTGAAGAAGGTCGTGACGAACGATAATGGCGGAACGCTCAAGGCAGAGAACTTCGGGTTCAAGGTGAATGGTGGCAATACGGTCGCTTTCGAAGCGGACGGACAGAACGACGTTTCGGTGAATGCCGGTACGTATACGGTCACGGAGCCGGGAATCGCCGGATATGCCACGACCTATGACAACTGCGAGAACGTCGTCGTGCCGAACGGGGGTACGGCCACCTGTACGATCACGAACGACGATATCCCCGCACACCTCATCGTCATCAAGCACGTGAACAACGACCAGGGCGGATCCGCCTCGTCGGCAGACTTCACGATGACCATAAACGGCATCACCGTAAACGGCGGCAGCTCTTTCTCAGGACAGGAGACGCCGGGAACGGACAGGACCGTGATGCCGGGATCGTACACGGTCACGGAGTCCGGTCCTGACGGATACCTGAGTTCGATGTCCGCGGACTGTGCCGGGGCCATTGCCATCGGCCAGACCAAGACCTGTACCGTGACCAACGAGGACAAGCCCGCGACGCTCGTCGTGAAAAAGCACGTCGTGAATGATAACGGCGGCGTGGCGAGCGCGGATGCGTTCACGATGAAGGTGACCGGTACCGACGTCTCAAGCGGTTCGTTTGCCGGATCGGAAGCCGGGACGACCGTGACGCTTGATGCTGGATCGTATGGCGTGAGCGAGGATGCGGTCGCCGGATATGAGGCAAGCTATTCCGGGTGCTCCGGAACCATCGCGAACGGACAGACCAAGACCTGCATAGTGACGAACGACGACGAGCCGGCGCACCTGATCGTCAAGAAGCATGTCGTGAACGACAGTGACGGGACGAAGGTCGCCGCGCAGTTCGCGACGACGATATCCGGCGTCACGACGACTCATCCGACCGCCAACGGTTCGGAATCCGGCGTGGACAATGTGCTGACGACCGTGGGTCCGTATACCGTGGACGAGGGGACACATGACGGGTACGAGAAGGCGCTCTCTTCCGAGTGCGCCGGTTCCATCGCGCTCGGCGAAACCAAGACCTGTACCATCACGAATGACGATATCGACTACAAGCCGACGATAGACGTAACTAAGGAAGCGGACAAGGCTTCGGTTCCGGAGAACGGCGATAGCGTTACATATACGTTCACGGTCAAGAATACCGGTCCGGCGGACGCAGTCACCGTCGCTTCTCTTTTCGATGACAAACTCGGAACGCTTGTTGGCGATGCGGATTGTAAGGTGGGAACGATTCTGCCGATCGGCGCGAGCTGTACGTTCACGCTCGCGGCGACGATATCCGGCAATGCCGGCACCTCTCATGTGAATACCTTCACTGCCGTTGCCGAAGACGAAGAGAAAAACACCGCTACCGATTCGGACGACGCGACCGTGACCTTCACGGACGTGAAGCCGACGATCGAGGTCGCGAAGAGCGCGAACCCGACGACGCTTCCGGAACCCGGAGGTGACGCGACCTTCTCGGTCACGGTTCGGAATACGAGTTTCGAGTCGGTCACGCTGACGAGCCTTTCGGACGATATCTATGGTGATCTGAACGGCAAGGGCACCTGCGTTATCGGAGGTACGATCGCTGCCGGCGCCGAATATGCGTGTAGTTTCACGGGTTCCGTGAGTGGCGAGCCGGGTGTTCATACAGACGTCGTGACGGCAACCGTTACCGATAACGACGAATCAACGGATACGAAGCGTGACGATGCTACGGTAACGATAACGGATGTCAAACCGACGATCGAGGTGACGAAGACCGCAAACGTAGCCACGATCGACGAGCCGGGAGGCGATGTGACCTATACGTTCGACGTGAAGAATACGAGCGCGACGGAGTCCGTCACGATCACGATGCTTGTCGATGACCGGTTCGGTACCCTCTCGGGCGATGCGGACTGCCAGGTCGGCACCGTGCTTGCCGCCGGCGCTTCCTGCTCATTCCAGACGACGAAATCGATCTCCGGCGATGCGAATACCTCGCATACGAACATATTCAGGACTATCGCGGTCGACAACGAGAACAATAAGGCGGACGATAGCGACGATGCGACCGTGACGTTCACGGATGTCAAGCCGTCGATCACGATCGAGAAGTCCGTCGACACGACCGGCATGGCCGAACCGGGCGGAAACTTCACCTACACCCTGACGATCAAAAACACGTCGGTGGAAACCGTTTCCATTACGGCACTTACCGACAGTAACGCACTGAGTCCCGCCTGTCTCGCATTGGTCGGGCAAACGATCGCGCCGAACGCGACGACGACCTGCTCCTATGTCGTGAACCATGCCGTCGCCGGAACATACGGCAACACGGCCAAAGTCACGGTCAAGGACAACGAGAACAACATGGCGGAAGACGATGACAGCGAGACGGTGAAGGTCGTCGGAGCGCGGATAGCCTTCGACAAGACAGCCGCGACGAACAACGTCAATGTCTCGCACACGTTCACCGTCACGGTCACGGAAAACGACGGGACGGGATGGACGGCGGCTTCGGGCGAACACGTCGACTTCACGCTGACCGACGGGAGCGGGGCCATATCGACCCTGGATGCCGCTCATAGCACATGTGACGATGCCGGTGCGAATACCGATACGAACGGACAGTGCACGATCGTCTTCAACAGTGCCACGCCGGGAACGGTGACGGTACATGCGTCGGCGAACGTATCCGTCGGCGGACTCACGCTTGCCCGATCGACGGACGGCGCACTCGGCTCGGGTGCCGATGCCGTGAAGACGTACCAGGCCGGAAAGATCATCATCGAGAAACAGACGAGTCCGGAAGGGTCGGCCCAGTCGTTCGAATTCACTCCGAATTATGGTCAGAAGTTTTCACTCTCCGACAACGGATCGAATGACAGCGGATACCTTGCTCCGGGAACGTATTCGGTAAGCGAAGCGGTGCCGACGGGCTGGACGCAGGTGTCCGCGGTCTGCAGCGACCAGAGCCCTATCGGTGCGATCAGCCTGCAGGCAGGCGAGACGGTGACCTGTGTCTTTACGAACGGCGAATTGCCGACCTTGACGCTCCACAAGACGGTGACGAACGATAACGGCGGAAACGCGACAACGGCGAACTTCGAGGGGAAGATCGGCGCCGATTCAGTCGCGTGGGGTTCGGTGACGACACTGACTCCGGGAGCCTATACCGCGAGCGAATCGGTCCTGTCGGGCGGCGAGGGCTACGGTGCATCGGCGTGGGAAGGAGACTGTGCTACGGACGGCTCCATAGCGCTCTCATACGGCGACCACAAGACCTGCACCATCACGAACGACGACATCGCGCCGAAACTGACCCTGAGAAAACTCGTGTCCGGCGGGACGGCGAGTGCCGCGGACTTCAACCTTTCGGCGATGCCCGCGGCGAATGACAAGGGTGCTGTGACGATCTCGGGAAACGGAGGATTCACGGATGCGTCCGCGTACTCGAATATCGAATACACGCTGTCCGAGACCGGGAAGGACGGATACACTCCGGGAACCTGGAGTTGCTCGGGCGCGACGCTGAACGACAACAAGGTGAAACTTGACGAGGGTGGCAGCGCGACCTGTGACATTACGAATACCCGCGACAAGGGCGGATTGAAGGCCGTGAAGGTCATCGACGACGGATCCGACCTGAGGAAGTGGAAATTCTCACTCGATAACGGTACCCCGGTCTCGGCTGATTCGCGTGGAATGGTCGATTTCGGCCAGGTGACGACGATCGATACGCACACCATCGTCGAAAGCGGACCGAGCGGGTATAAGACGGCGTCCATACAGTGCTCGCCGACCGGCGGATCGGTCGACCTGACCAACGGATCCGCCACGACTACGGTGGAAAAGGGAAAGACGACCGTCTGCACCTTCAGCAACGAGATCAACAAGGGCACGATCACGATTATCAAGGACGCGGCACCGGACGATGCGCAGGACTTCACGTTCGTGGCGACCGGAAAGAACGTCACCGGCTTTACGCTCGACGATGACGGCGACAACGCGAACGATCACTCGAATACGCGGACATTCACGACCCTGTTCCCGGGAACATACGCCTTCACGGAGGGAGGCGTCGGCGGTTGGGATCTCACGGGTCTGACATGCGACGAGACCGGAGCGAAGAACTCGACTACGAGCGTCGGCTCCAGGAAGGCGACCCTTAAACTTGATCCCGGCGAGACGATCACCTGCACGTTTGTGAATACGAAGCGCGGCCATATCGTCGTCGAGAAGCAGACGCTTCCGGACGGGGACAGGACGAAGTTCGAGTTCGATCCGAGTTGGGACAGATGGCGCAACTTCGAGCTCAAGGACGGGGAGCGTCGCGATAGCGGAATCCTGGTGCCGGGCACCTACTCGGTGCGCGAGGAAGGGGAATCCGGATGGGATATGACGAACGTGACGTGTTCGGACGGAAGCGATCCGAACCATATCGCGCTCGATCCGGGAGAGATCGTGACCTGTACGTTCACCAATACGAAGCGGGCCGAGATCACCGTCAAGAAGGATGCGATTCCTGATGATTCACAGGATTTCACTTTCAGCAATAATTTCGGAGACGGAATCCCTTCAAATTTCACCCTTGATGATGATGGTTGGAATTGGTGGCCTGGACATTCCAATGAGCAGACATTCTCAGTAAAACCCGGAACATATTCAGTGGCTGAAAATTCATTGGTTGGTTGGAAATTGGCAGGAGCGGTTTGCAGCGATGGAAGCGAAGTATCCGCGATCAACGCGGTACCGGGCGAACATATCACCTGTACGTTCACGAACAAGAAGCTCGGGAAGATCAAACTCGTGAAGAAAGCGGTCGGGAGCGACGGGACGTTCGACTTCGCGATGAGCGGCACGACATTGCCGGAAAGCGCATCGCTGACGACCGTGAACGGTTCCGCGATGCAGACGTTCTCGGGCATCGATCCTGACAATACGTACGGAATTTCCGAGGCGGAGCAGGCGGGATGGAGCCTGACGGGAGTCCGTTGCGTGGACGAGAAGAAGGATGTGAAATTCGACTGTGACAAGGATGGTCGCCACGATGAAGGAAAGGATGGCGACAACAATGACAACCGTTTCGACAATGACAACAATAACGACAAGGATGACAACAGAGACAGGAGCGGCCATCATATCGATCCAGCCGAGTTTTCGATGAATCCGGGCGGAGAGATGACCTGCACCTTCACCAATACCCGCGATACGGGTCGTATCAAGGTGAACAAGGTGATCGACGCGGACGGGAATCTTTCGACGACCGACGATCAGACTCACGGAACGGGTTGGGAGTTCGATGTGAACGGGACGGGCACCGATACGGGCAATCCGGTTCCGGTATCGACGGGTGCGGACGGCTTGGTGTCGTTTACCGGCCTGAAGACCGGGCAGTATTCGGTCGCCGAGACGACTCAGGACGGATACGAACTGATCGGAGCGAACTGCGGCGTCGAGAACGGACTCCTCGATGGGAACATCGTATACGGCGTGACCGTGTCAAAGGATGCCGAAACGGTCTGTACGTTCTACAACACCCCGAACGGAACCATCCATGGTCAGAAGTGGGAGGATCGCGATATGGATCGTGAACGCGATGTGGAGGGCGAACCGTATCTGTCCGGATGGTCGATCTTCCTCGACAAGGATGGTGACGGCAAACTCGACGACGGGGAACAGTCCACGCAGACGTCCTCGGATGAAAACGAATTGGGCTGGTACTGGTTCGACCATCTCTTTCCCGGGACCTATAGCGTCTGTGAAGTGATGCAAGACGGCTGGGAACAGACATATCCTTCGGGTGAGACATCGTGCCATACGGTGACGTTGCCCGATAACGGACAGGAAGAGAGTGTGGAAAACATGGTCGTCGGTCCGAAGTATGACTTCGGAAACGCGAAGCTCGGACTTCTCTCGATCGAGAAGGAAAACGATACGAACGGCGAAGAGCGAAAGCCGGGTGAGACGGTGAAATATACGCTGAAGGTGACCGCGTCCGAAGGAAAGGTGCTCGACGTGAAGACAACCGACCTTCCTCCGGAAGTCGCGACCTACGTGCCGGATTCGTGGACGGCCGAATCGAGTCTCGGCGGGGCACATGTCGGCAATCTCAAACTTGATCACGTGTATGCATCGCCGGGTATCTGGGACCTTGGTGAATTGCAAGACGGCGAAGTCGTGACGCTATCCTATGATGCGACGGTGAATGCCGGAACGGACGCCGGTGAATATCCGGACCTTGCGTACGCGCAGGGTGTCGGTCAGGGTGGGAACCTGTATGCCATGGCGGGACTCGGCGGCAACATCGAGGACGGACGCTACGTGGGTACCGCGATCGCGGTCGCGGATTCGTCCACGCCCGACCCGGCGAAGGTGACGACCGATCACACGGAAAAGGAGAAGAAGGTCGTAAAGGGACGGGTGCTCGGCGCGACACTGCCGGAAACCGGATCGCCGACGTTCCTGATCATGCTGCTCGGGTTACTGCTGATTCTCGGAGCCGCGCTCGCGGGGACGGGATACGCGATGAAGAAGGATATGTTTACCAGGATTCTCAAGAAGTGGGGGAAGGGCGCGGCGATATTCGCGTTCGCGATGTCGCTCGGATTCGTGGCGACGGATACGGCGAAGGCGGATTCCGTTCCGGATCTCTATATCCGCGCGGAGAAGCCGGCAGTCGCGGCGAACGGTTCGTTCACGCTCGACTTTGTCACGCTCGATACGGACCAGTCGGGTGCCATCACGGTGAAGTGTCAGGTGAAGAAGCCGGGCGAGTCGGACTTCACGACGTTTCAGTCGATGACGGTCCAGGAGGGCGGTGATTCCGGCCAGTGTTCGGTCGGGGCAGCGGAACTTCCGGACGACGGTACCTATGTGTTCCGTGTCCGGGCGACGTCGGGGTCCGAGGTGGCGACGAGCAAAGAGAGTACGGTTTCGTACGATACGATCTTCCCCGGGAAGCCGAAGTCGATCGACAAGAGCTACATGTCGAGCTGCACGAACCGTGTGAAGCTCCGTACGGCAGACGATGGTCAGACCACGCATGTCGAGGTCTACCGTTCGACGAGCGAAGACTTCACTGCGGACGCTTCGACCATGGTCCATACGGCTGCGGTCGGACCGAATGCTACCTATGCGTACGACGATGTTCGTCCGGATTCGCTTTGCGGAAAGAAGGTATTCTATGCCGTTCGTGCCTTCGACGATGCGGGGAATGCATCGCCGGTTCGCGAGGAGGATATCTCCGAAACGAATCATGTGACCGTCTACGAGGATACGACTGCTGCCGGGAGCGTCACCTTGACGCCGGGAGCAGCCGGTGCCGGAACGGGGGTCGAGGGGGCCGGATCCGGTTCGGAGACCGTCAATGGGACCGTGGAAGGGGCGCAGGCAGGCGAGCAGGGGGCCGTGGAAGGGGCTGAAACGGCCTCAGGAGGCCCGAATACCTGGATTTGGGTCATCATAGCGGGTGCTGCCGCCTATGGCGCCTATCGCTACTATATCGCACGGAAAAAGGGCACGCCGGAGGTGAAGTAGGCTGTCGGGTAAGATGCTCGCGTTGAGCTATCCGACACGTTGAGGGCTGGTGAAAGATGTCATACCGGGCAATGCATGTCCTTTGGGAGGCCGGGGTCCGTATGGGCTCCCGGCCTCCCGCTTTTTCTGAAAGGGGAAATCGGCCGTAGATCCTGTTGCCCTTGTGCCCGATTCCTTTCTCCTGTATCGTATCCGATCTCTTTCTCCCTTAGGAAAAGGGAGATGTCCAGCAGGACAGAGGGATTTAACGACTGCATTCTCCGATTCAGAAAATCCCCCTGTCCCATCAAGAGATGGGACGTCCCCCTTTTTCAAAGGGGGAAACCCGACTTTGATCAGTTAGCCTATCCTTTTCAAAGGGGGAACCGGATACGGGGAGGGATTTTGGACAAGTGTTTCAAGCGGGTGTGAATCAGCGTATTATAAAATAAAAATCACCGGTCATATGCTTCGATACGAATCCCGTCTTAAGAAGAATGCACGAGCACTGAGGGGCAGCATGACTGAAACAGAGGTAATACTCTGGAGTCGGTTGCGCGGGAGGCAGATGAATGACGTACGATTTCTTCGTCAAAAACCGATAGGGAAGTACATTGTCGATTTCTATTGTCCGACGAAGAAACTGGTAATCGAGCTGGATGGCGGACAGCATTATGATGGGGGAGAGAGTGTGCGGAGGGACAAAGAACGCGATGCGTTTCTGGAAAAGGAAGGACTCATCGTATTGCGATTTACGAATACCGATATCCGGACGAATCTGAACCGTGTTTTGGAGAAGATATTAGATTCGGTGAAATAAATTCGCTTGTCGTATCCTATCCCTTTCTCCTTTATCGTATCCGATTCCTTTCTCCCTTAGGAAAAGGGAGTACCTGTACTCAGGGGAGGGATTTGACCGATTCGTTTTCAGAAGCAGAAAATCCCCCTGTCCCATCCGGAGATGGGACGTCCCCCTTTTCCAAAGTGGGAAACCTAAACGATCCCTTTCTCCCTTTCGTGAAAGGGAGTACCGCGCCGCGAGGGGAGGGATTTGATCCTTCAGAAAATCCCCCTGTCCCATCCGGAGATGGGACGTCCCCCTTTTCCAAAGGGGG
>JAAXXZ010000015.1 GCA_013334245.1 Candidatus Moraniibacteriota bacterium | reverse complement strand
CAGGTCATTATCAACTATATCAAGAACCAAGACCACAAGCGCGTGGATATCGAGAACATGAAACTGTTTTAGTCGGCGTTAGCCGACAAGATAGAAACCACCAGCGGATGAGCTGGTGGTTTTCATTTATAAGCCGCTTTTCCCGGAATTGACACGGATGTCATTTCATAGTATTATCGCAAGTCGGAATTCTCTTTAATAGCATTGCGCCCCTCAGCCCGCTGCAAGAGGCAGGTCGTACTTGGATATATATTTCAAAAAAACATCAACTCACAAATAATGACCATCATGACAAGAAAACCGACTACGACACTGATCTCCGCGGTGATCGGAACACTGGGAATCGTCTCGGCCGTGATTATGGCCGAAAACCTTATGAAGGGGTTTCCGAAAGGGGTGCTCCCGCCGGACCGGCTGGCGATGTATCCCATTGCAGCACTCGTTCTCGCGATAGAGGCGGCAGTGCTGCTGGGTGTCGCCGCGTTGCTCATCCGCTTCGGTGGGAGCGTTCAGCAGGGGGTCTTCAGCGATCAGTCTGCCGTCGTCGAAGTGCTCATCGGCGCGAACGGACTTGTGGCTCTCCAGGCGGCGGCGAACGTATCCTCGGTGCTGGTGCAAAATATCGCTGTGCCGTACGGCCCCACACTCGTGTTCATCGGGGCGCTTTCTGCGATCTGCCTTGCTCTGTTGAACGTAAGGAAGCTCTACGATCTGAGCTGGGAGCTTCGCAGATAAGTCCGAGGGGCGAAGGAAAAAAGAAGGAGACTGTCCGTTTGGCCAGTCTCTTTTCTCGTTTTGGATCTTATGGACGGATGGCACCGTCGGTTTCCGGAAGCGGTTTGACCGTATCGGATTTTCGTGCCACTATCCGGGGAACGTCCGTTATTTTTACATAAATCACATACTCCCGGGAGGTCGGGATATCATGCAGAAACGTAACAAGGCGCCGAGACGGCTTCGGTGCATCGGCTACATCTCATTCCTGCATATCGCGTATGCGGGCTATTTCATCCTCGACGGGGTGTCGATGGTGGTGAGACATGTGAAAACAGTCGAACTGTATCCGGCTTTCATGTTCGTGGCCGTTATCATGGGACTTTTCGGGATCGGCATGTCCAAAGCGGCATTCACGCGGAGTACCCTTGCTTTTGAACGGATCGGACCGGAGCTGAACGCATCATCGGTATGGGTTTTCCTTGTGATGACTGTCGCCCTTACGATCGTACTGATCGCATTCGGGAGTTTTTACGCTCTGACGGTTCCCGGTTCCGAGCTGATCGGCCATATCGTCCCATATTCGGAACATGGAAACCTGTTCCTGGTTCGGGTGCCGGGTTCCAGCGCGGTTTTTTTGAGCTTCACGATTGCCGCAGCGAGTATGTATGTGTTTCTCGCGGTATGTATTGCCGTGATCGCTTATATCAATTTCCTCAAATCATGACTCCATAAATAATGATTTCGTGGAAAGAAAAACGGGTCAGCTCGAAAGGCTGACCCTGTTTTCGTATCGTTTCGGCCATGACGCGATGATGGTCGAACTGGTCTTGTTTTCGTTTCGGATGCTATTCCTGGAAAGTCAATGAGCGTCTTCCGGAGAGGAGGACGCTCAATTGCCGCAGTCTTGCGTATTTTCTTCAGTTTGCCGAATGGACGCACTCGTTTTCGCCCGAGGCCGAGATCTCGAAGACGAGGTTGTCCACATTTGACAGGGCCAACTCCCAGCCAAGCCGGTTCTCCCTGGTCATAGTGAAAGGCTTCAGGACGTAGCTTTCTTTCGGCGTCACGGCCAGGATCAAGAAACGCTTGCCGTTCATCTCGAAGGCACAGACAACCGGGTACGGCTTGCTCCGCCGTATGGCAAGGTACGTATCAAACACGACCTTGCCCTCCAGTCTAACGCGATAACCCGAGGTATGTTTACTGAACAGGAAATTCCGTTCGCCTTCCGGATCGACCGTGGGCGCAAGGTCCGTCACGAGGATGCCGTTTATCTCTTCGAAATGATTTGCCCCGATAATCTTATCGGAGGTATGAAACGCGAGGAACACGAATTCTCCGTCGGTGAAAGCAAATGTATACTGATTGCCATTCTTACGAATGGCCAGCCTCGTATATCTTCCCTTGGGTATGGGGGAGCTGATCGCGAACGGCCGGACTTCTTCAGCTGGTTTGTTCGTCATGATACATATTCCTTGGCGCATGGCCTATTAGTATTTTTAAGAAAACTCCATCGATTGACGCTTCATCGTAGTCGCTTTCGGCATCCATGTCAATATCCGGGTATGTCTGGGTGTGCACTCTGCTTGTGCCATCCGATCGTGCTGATATCCGTACCTTGTGGAATCCTGGCAAATCAGAAGCCGTACCATGTTTTTACTTCGGAAAACGTAACGCCCCAGGTCCGATATGGATAGGGGCGTCGCGGTTTCGGTTCGACGTATCGTTCAGGTGTTTACGTACAGGATCGGGTCGATGTATCCGAGGCCGACATATATTCGGAACATGAAATCGCTCGGGTCGCCCGTGGCTACCCGGTACGACGACGTAACGGCCATATGCGGCGGAACGTCGGTCATGAAAACGGAATTCTCGGCCGATCTGAGGACAACGAACACTTCCTCTTCGGATGACGCTCCTGCCAGGACGACCGGATAGCTGGTATTCGACATCGTCTCGTATGGGGCCTCGTCCGACAGGATATACGTGCATTCTTCCATCTCGGCTTGACCGATCTCAAGGCAAAACTCGGGCATCTCCATGTTCATCGAACAGAAAAGTGATATCCTGACGAGTCCGGATGTTTCTTCCAACCGTATCCGGTAGAGGTATGGCATGAATACGGTCCGAGGGATGATCGGATTTCCCGGCGGAATGACGAACAGGAATGTCTGCGTCTCGTTCCGTGCGGCAAGGGCCGGGCGTCCGTCGAACCGTCCGATTCCTATGACGTTTAACTCGGCAAGCCGTATGCTGTTCATGAGACCTGGTTTTTTTACGAACGTCTTTTCCATACGGCCGGTTGGTGCCTGCGCTTCATTCTTCTGTGGTTGCATGTTTCTCCTTGCCCTTTTCGGGTCGGTTTCGAGAGTTGATGGGGTTAAACAACGTTCCGTACGTTGGATAGCATAGCGGTATGTTCCGGAAAGTCAACCGTGCATCGCGACCTACGGTCGGTCGAGGGACTTTTCCGAACCGATGGGAAACGGTCAAAAAACGTATACATATGTTTTGAGCGCCGTTCTTTTTGGAAGAAGGCGCTCGAAAGTGATTGTGGCGGTCATGCGTTGTGACGTCAATCGGTCGGCTTCGGCCGTATGGTTTCACTGAAAGAGTGAGCTTCAAACAGCTTTATCATGTAGTGTGAATCATGTGGCTCTTCCAGGACATGGTTCCAGGCGACATTGAACATCGTGACGTTCCATGCAGGCGTGATTCCACAGACGGCATGAAGCTGCCGAAGGAGGTAGTTCCCGGTTTCCTTTTTCAGTATCAGGAACCGGTCACCGTTTTTCGTGAATGCCGTGACGATATCATATGGACACGCTGTGCACATGGCCGCATACCATCCCGGATCATGCCCGAGAACCTGATAGACGGGGAGTGATCCATTTTCAAAAAATAAACCATTTCCGGTCACCGGATCGATAACTTCCCGTACGGCAGTTCCCTCTTTCGTCGTTTCTATCGTGACGGTTCGGAACGGGTCCGGAAGCCGGCTGGACTTGTTTATGAACATAAGGGCGACGTGCGGTCCGTTTTCAAAAACGATCGCATTGTGGTCACCGACCGCCTGTACCTTCAGCACACAAAACGTCCCGTTCGGTGTGTGTCCCGGATAGGCTTCAAGCGGGTGTACTTCAATCAGTCTGCGTAAATCCATTTTTATGATTCCTTGGCGCATGGCCTATTGTACTGGTTGGTAAAAAAGCGATTTCGGTGTTCGTGCCATCGTAGCCTTCTTGGACCGACATGTCAACGCTGCCTTCACGAACGGGGCACATCATACGCTTGTATGCGTAGGTACCAGTTCGATCCGTAGAGGGTACGGTGGTGCGCTCTTGTGAACAGGAGGGCTACGGCGGTCAAAACGTGATCGTGATTTCCAATATTGACAGGCTGGAAAGACCTCTTGAAAGTATCGGTTCAGGGAGTACAATAAAGGTACTATCGGCTGCTTCATTAATCGTCATGCATATGCTTCCCAAGCGGAGGTCTCTGTTTGTTCGGTGTGCGGTAATCGTCGGCATCTTGTCTGTGGCGGTCGCGGGGCAACGGTTTACGGCCGGCAGACCGGCTTATGCGCAGGTGGTGGGCGATGAGATCATTTCCGAGTCGCAGACATGGTACGCGGGCG
The DNA here is from genome assembly GCA_013334245.1 of Candidatus Moraniibacteriota bacterium. Taxonomy (GTDB): domain Bacteria; phylum Patescibacteriota; class Minisyncoccia; order Moranbacterales; family UBA1568; genus JAAXTX01. The sequence continues at coordinate 27,215 of JAAXXZ010000015.1, read as the reverse complement.
AACAGCATGTCTTCCGAAAGTCCGTCATCATCCAAAACGGCGCCAAACTGACGATCGAGCATGGTGTCAGTATCATCTTTGCCGGCGATTACGAAGCGGACGGTCTGCAGGTGTTCGAGGTTCAAGACGGAACGATAGAGGCGATCGGGACCGAGTGGGACCCGATCGTTTTCAAGAAAGAGGACCGGAATGCGGCTTTCTCGCTCACTTTCAGGGACGGGACCGATTCCGAGGAGTCCAGGTTCCAATATGTCCGCTTCGAAGGGGGCGGGGAGCAGGCACAACGGATTTATCCGACGTTTCAGGACCGTTTCGTACATACGGCATATGCCAGGGAATATTGGGATGCTCAGGCGGCGCTGCTGTTTCTTTCCGGAAATGTTTCGATACGGGATTCCGTTTTTTATGAAAGCGGCGGGGCTGACATTTTTGTTCCGAATCCTCGCGATTTCGGTGCGGATGTTGACAAGGTATGCGCTCCGTTTCAAACCGATGTATCACACCTGTCGGTGGAACATACCGACTTCAAGGGAGTTTCCGGCACATATGCCTTTTTGTCCGGAGTCTCGGAGTGCGACGTGAATCCCGTTGTCACGCTTCGAAACAACTGGTACGGCTCCGAATACGGTCCGCGGCTGCAGGAGAGTGATGATTGGGATGCCAAGCAGGTCAGCGGACTTGTCGGTGACAGTGAATTCAGCCAGGTGGAACTTTTCGCCGTCTGTCGAACCTGCGCGTCCAACGTATTGTTTCTGCCGGGAATCAAGGCCAGTCGACTCTATATGGATACCGATCGCGGAACGGTCGATACCGTCTGGCCGCCGACGTTGTTCAGCAATGACCTTTCCGATCTCGCGCTTGATGCGGACGGAAACAGTATGAACGAAATATACACGGACGATGTTCTTGCATCGGCCGGGCCGTCGAATTTTTACAAGTCGTTCATCGCGGATCTGGAGCAACGGAAGCAGGACAGGATTATCAATGACTTTGTCCCGTTCGCGTATGATTGGCGGATGAACGTGAAAGACGTGGCATACGGGTACACTCCGTATCCCGGAGACTACAAGTCACTGACGGACGAAGCGTCGTATCTCGCGCAGTCATCAAAAACCGGGAAGGTGACCATCGTCGCGCATTCGAACGGCGGTCTGGTCGCCAAGGAGCTCCTGATACAGTTGGAAGAAATGGGTGAGGAGGGACTGGTGGATCGGGTTATCTTCGTCGGGACGCCGCAATTGGGAACGCCGATTTCCATTCTGTCCCTTTTGTACGGATACAACGAGGCGTTGGTCGGAGGGTTGCTGGCATCACGGAAGGATGTCCGGGAGCTTGCCGAGAATATGCCCGGCGCGTACGGATTGCTTCCTTCGCAGGAATATTTCAAACGGACGGAGCAGCCGCTGGTATCGTTTCTCTCGGAACATACCCGATACAAGATGTTTCGTGACGGATACGGCGGAAGTATCGACGATTGGGATGAGCTTGTCGATTTTTTGACCAGCGGAAATGATGATCGGGTAAAGCCGGATAAAGGTGACGTTGAATACGAGAATATCCTCAACGGTACGCTGTTGAATATGACGGAGCCGGTAAAAAAAGAGCTTGATGCCTGGACACCGCCTTCGGGAGTGGAAGCTATCCAAATAGCCGGATGGGGACTCGATACGATTCAGGGAGTCGATTATACGGAACGGAAAAAGGCGACCTGCTACACGGCATCGGGAGGTATCGTGCCGTCATGTATCGAAGGTGATGAATACGTGCCGGTGTATGAGCCGAAGTTTACTGTCGATGGCGATGCGGTCGTGACGGCGCCGAGTGCTCTCATGCTAAAAGAAGCGCCAAATGTGAAAAAGTATTGGGTGGATCTATGGAGAAGTAAAAAGGCAAATAACAGTAGAAGGGACCATGCAACAATATTTGAGAGTGAATATATTCTGAACTTTCTGACTCAGCTTATTTTTCGTAACGAAAATAGTGGTGTGTTACCGGATTATATTAGTACAACGCGACCATCCGATTATGAGAGTGCACAGCCTCGAATCCGCATGTCGCTCTATTCTCCGCTTACCGTTCGCCTGACCGATGCGGCTGGGAATCATACCGGCCGAGCCGAGGCCGGGGCGGACACGCCGTATGTTCAGGAGATACCGGGGAGTGTCTATCACGAGTTCGGTGAGCGGAAGTACGTCACGTTTCCGGCCGGGGAGCCGATCGCCATCGAACTGAACGGTTATGATACCGGATCCTATACGCTGAAGTTCGAGGAAGTGTCTGTGACTCCAACAGGGGAAGAGACCGTATCCCATACGGCGTTCGAATACCTTCCCGTTACGCCCGAGACGACAGTGAAGTTAATGGTCCCCGAAGAGGGGCTGTCGGGACTTTCGAATCTTGAAGCGGATGTGAACGGGACGGTGCCCGGAGGGGAATATGTGGTCGCCCCGGTTCAAAACGGAACGGCAACGCTGGTCGCGGATTCGGCCGCTCCGGTGACGACGGTGTCGCTTTCCGGAATACAAGGTGCGAACGGATGGTATATGGATACGGTTACGGCGACGCTCTTAGCCGATGACGGTGTCGGTGGGAGCGGCGTTGCTCGGACGGAGTATTCGTTGGACAATGGGCGAACGTGGCACAACTCCGCCGGTCCGATTACGATCATCGTTGAAGGCACGAACATGCTTTCGTATCGATCGATCGACACGGTCGGAAATCTCGAAACATTCAGATCCACGGAGGTGAAGATAGACCGCACGGCCCCGGAGGCAAAAATCGGGTTTGACAGTTCCACGCGTTCGATACGCGTATCGGGGTCGGATAATCTGTCGGGCGCAGTGACCGTGACGGCTACGGAAACGCCGAAGCCGAAAGATAAAAGAAGCATACGTGTCACCACGACGCTTGTAGACGAAGCGGGGCACAAGACTGTCGTGATGTTCGACAAGAAGGAAATGATTAGCGGGGAGGTCGAGGTCGTACCACTGTCAGTCGCGTACGATGGCCGGTCTTCGGGTATTGCTGGCGCGGAAGCGGACTATCGGTGGTTCGTCGGTCTGGCAAAGAGGGGGTACCTCTTCCTGACGTCGCACTTGCAGACCGCGAAGGATCAGCTGGAAATGACCTATTTTCCGTTTTCGGATCAGACCCTGATTCTTCGGTATCCGAAACGTTTGACACGGAACGTGCCACTGCCGACGGTGGAATGGCTCTCCGGACTGGTTATCCCGGGATTCGAGACAAAGAACGGTTCGTTGAATATGGTATATTAAAGGGGATACAATAATGAAAAATATGAAAAAGACATATTGGTGGAGAATCATAGCTAGCAGTCTTGCTGGAATTGTCATTATTATCGGGTGGTTTTACGATGGTTATATTTGTTTTCCGGGAGGAATTGGCGAATGTCCGTTTGATCAATTTAGATTGTCAATCATCTATCCAGTTTTACTTTTCTCCCGTTCATTCCTTCTCGTCACGCCTTTCCTCTTTTTCGTACGTGACGAGGTATTCAAGAAATGGCTGTGGTTCGCTTTGGTATGGTTCGGAATGTCGGCGTTCTTCATAGCCCTCGCGCCGGCATACAATCACGGATTGTTTTCCATGATGAACCCGACCAAAGAGAGCGTCTCTCTGTGGATGAGCGTCTCCTTTATGCCGCTGAGCCTCGGCTTGTTGCTTTGGAGTTCGAAGCGATTGAAAGCATGAGTTTTGGAAAGGCGTTTGCGTCTTTATGAACGGATCGTTTTCTTGCGTTTGGTACATCATCCGGCTCCGTCCTTGGAGAAATGTTCTCGTGAAATAAATCGACGCAGGAAACGCAATCCATATGTATGAATCGTTCGGGGACATCCCATCAAAAAAATCCGGGCCGAACCGGAGAGAGGCGGAACGGCGCACTGCCGTGGCCGCGAGTGGTCGGTCGTCCGATCTATTCCTGGAGACCGTGGAAGAAAGTATCGGTGCCGGAAATTACGGGGTCGCACGGCGGGTCGAAGCGACCGTCGTCGATGCGAACCGTTCGGAAGGGGGGCGATATGCGGGCAGTTACGTCATCAAGGATTTCCATCCCTGGATGAATCAGAAGGACAACGCGGCGGAAACCATCCGCAAGCACGAGTATTTCCGATCCAACGGGTTCGATACCTGGCGGACGGTCCGTCGTCTGGAAGGTCGCGATTCCGTACTCATGACCGACGGGGAGCGGGAGGGGGCACTTATCATTACCCAGAACATGTCCAAAAGTCTGGAACTGTTCAGCGAGCACAAGCTCGCACACATCGACAACCTCTACGAGGCCGTTACGAAGGGCCTCGATAACGTCCTTCTTGCGGACCAGCTCGGTGTCCGCATACCCGAGGATGCCTGGATGGTCAATCTCGATGTCCCGCTTTCGGTCGGCAGCGACGAGAACGGTAATCCGACGCGTTCCCTCGCTTCGGATCGTGGCGGGATGATCCGCATATTCATCGGCGACTTCGATTCGTTTGACGATCCGCAGGCGGGAAAGGAATCCGATATGACGTCGCTCGAGGGATTCCGTGCGACCGTCGAGTTCATATTCCACGCGACGCTTGACCCTTCGGCATGGAGAGAATCTCAGTCCATCCTCGACGAAACGATCGAAGAGAAGTGCGGTTCTGTCGAGAATTCGGAATAAGATGGCTTTGCATGGACGTGTCATCCGACGCATGTTGAATCAATAGCATTATCGACATCGGTATGGAAAACAGATACGACGATATCCTTCGAATCCACAACCAGGACATTCTGGACCTGGTTCCGTACAATCCGTTTCTCTTCACGCTTGGCGCGCTCGAGATACGGAACGCCGCGACCAAAGATTCCCGCGTGCTCGAGATCGGATCCGGGGAGGGGGATTCCGCGGTACCCGTGCTTCGGCGAACGGACGTGAAGCTTGATCTGCTGGACGTGTCGCCCGAGATGATCGAGATATCGAAACATACCCTCGGGGAATATTCGGAACGGACGATCTTCATCTGCGAGGATGCGCTTGAGTACCTCGCCAAGGCGGACAGTTACGACATCGTCTTCGCGGCGTGGACACTGCACAACTTTCCGCAAGACGACAAGAAGAAACTCCTGGCCGCGATATACGAAAACCTTGCCGATGGCGGAATGTTCATCCTGCTCGACAAGGTCTATCCGATGACCGGTCAGCAGGAGCTCCTTGAGCGTCAGAACGCCCGGTATCGCCGGTACCTTTCGTCGGATGTCGCCGAGGCGATCATAGCGCACGAGATCGAGGACGCCTCGGACGCGTTCCGGATGGACCAGGACACCCTCCTTTCGACCTTTTCGGAAGCCGGATTCGCTTCCGCGGAAATCCTCGACCGAATCGAACGCGACGTCATCCTCGTCGCGAAGAAATAACGAATCCCGCACGTTGCGGGTGGTATGGAGAAACAAATCTTGAAAACCTGTTTCAAGGTGATTTTTGATATGGAAATCAGGAAAGAATACGTTACATAATAATGCGGTCGTCAGATTATGTAACGCTTTTTGGACGGGGAAGGATAGGTGTGAATGTGGAGAAATGCGGAAATACTAGGGAAATCAATAGAAAACGTAACACGAAAATGCGGTCGTCTGTTGGTGTAACGTTTTGGGAGGGAGTGAATGGTGGGGGTATTGGGAGAAATGCGGAATTGCTAGGGAAATCAACAGAAAAGGTAACATAATAATGCGACCGTCTGTTGGTGTAACGTTTTGGGGAGATACATGTCCGCACCACCAGCAACAAAACCCGCTTTACAGGCGGGTTTTTTGGTGGGAGAATGAGGGAAAGTGATGAATGAATCGTACAAAATATCGATTCCCATGTGTACAGATATGAAGCATCCAGAATCAAACAATGAAATAATCATCTACGAGGGCGACAATGGCCTGCCTCGTATTGAGGTACGTATGCAGGGCGAAACCGTATGGCTCTCACAGGCGCAAATCGCCGAGCTCTTTGGCGTCCAGCGCCCGGCTATTACCAAGCATATCGGCAATATTTTTGAGGAAGGCGAATTGGATGAACATTCAGCTAGTTCCATTTTGGAACATACTGCCGGCGACGGAAAAACCTATAAAACACAGTTCTACGACCTTGACATGATTATCGCTGTGGGGTATCGCGTCAATTCTCTCGCTGCTACCCGTTTCCGACAGTGGGCGACCGCACGACTCCGCGAGTATATCGTCAAGGGCTTTACGATGGATGACGAACGGCTCAAGGGCAACGGCGGGGGAGACTATTGGAAAGAGCTGCTCGATCGTATCCGCGATATCCGCAGCAGCGAGAAGGCGCTCTATCGACAGGTCCTCGATCTCTATGCCACCAGTGTCGATTATGATCCGAAAAGTGATACCTCGATAGACTTTTTCAAGGTCGTACAGAACAAACTGCATTACGCTACCAATCAGCATACGGCCGCGGAGACTATCCACGCGCGCGCCGATGCGGAAAAGGATTTCATGGGGCTCACCACCTTTTCCGGAGCCATGCCGGTACTCTCCGAGATCGGGATCGCGAAGAACTACCTTACCGATGACGAACTGTTCCGGCTGAACCGGCTGGTGTCGGCATTCTTCGATCTCGCGGAAATAAAAGCGAGCGAGCATACGCAGATGCATATGGCCGACTGGGTAGCGGAACTCGACAAATTCTCGGATACGTTCGGCAAAGGGGTGCTCAAAGACGCGGGAAGCGTGAGTCACAAGAAAGCGATAGAAAAAGCGACCGAAGAATATCGCAAGTATCAGGCGAAGACGCTTTCTCCGGTCGAAGTTTCATTTTTGGAGAGCATCAAGGCAGTGGAGAAGAAGGTCGAAGGAAAGGTGAACGTATCCAAGATCAAACCGAAAGATGATCGATGAGATGATCGAAACCTGCTTAACCAGCGGATTTTTGGAGAGGAAAGCGGAACGAAAACGTAACACGAAAATGCGGTCGTCAGATTATGTAACGTTCTTGGAGGGGGTGAATGGGGGGGGATGGGGAGCAATGCGGAAATGCTAGGGAAATCAATGGAAAAGGTGACAAAATAATGCGACCGTCAGTTGGTGTAACGTTTTTGGAGAGATAGAAATCCGCACCACCGGCAACAAAACCCGCTTTACAAGCGGGTTTTTTGGTGGGAGAATGAGGTAAAGAGAGGGAAGAAAGAGGGGGAATGTCCGGTTTGGTATCAGGTATCGAAACGAACGGAAACGATATGGCGCGGATGAAAGATGTTCCGAAAATCGAACGGCCCCGCGAACGGATGCAGAAGTACGGGCCGGAGAAACTCAAGGATGAGGAGCTTTTGGCGATTCTGTTGCGGACGGGACTCAAAGGAACGAATGTCGTGACACTTTCGAAAAAGATCCTTTCGATGTTCCGGGAAAAAGGGATCGGCGAAGCGACCGTCGCGGAACTGAAAACGATCAAGGGACTCGGCGCGGCCAAGGCATGTGAGATTGTCGCGTGCTTCGAACTCGGCAAGCGGCTCCTCAAGGACAAGCGGACCGCACTCCTGCTTTCTCCGAAAGACGTGTGGGATCGGATGGAAGATATCCGAGGGAGCAAGAAAGAACATTTCGTGGTTTTCTTTCTCGACAGTCGGAGTCAGGAAATCCGGCGAGAGACCGTCTCGATCGGCACGCTCGACGAAAGTTTGGTCCATCCGCGCGAGGTCTTCGAATCCGCCATCCGCCACAATGCCTCCGCCATTATCGTCGCGCACAATCACCCATCCGGCGACCCGACCCCGTCGCGAGCCGACCTTGCCGTCACCAAGCGCCTCCGCGACGCCGGCGACCTCCTCGGCATCCCGCTCCTCCGACATGTCGTGGTGACGAAATCTGGCTGGGATGAGATATCCGTTGATCGGTTGTCTGTGTAGCCTCCGATACTGGAGGCTTTTTATATAACCATATTTTTCCTTTATTCAGGCTTTACAATGCCTCGTAGAAGTGAAAAAATGGAATGGAACCAATCAACTTGCCTCTATGCCCAAAGAACTCAAGAAAAACAGTGAGAATATCGAAAAAATGCTCTTTCGATCGGCTGATAAGCTGCGGAAGAATATTGATGCTGCCGAATACAAGCATATTGCGTTGGGGTTGGTATTCTTGAAGTACATTTCCGACTCCTTTGCTGAATTATACGAAAAACTCGCCGCTGGAGAGGGCGACTATGCCGGGGCGGACCCGGAGGATCGTGACGAGTACAAGGCTGAGCATGTGTTCTACGTTCCGCCGCAGGCGCGGTGGGAATATCTCTATGCGCGCGCAAAACTCCCTTCGATCGGTGGGGATATTGACGAGGCTATGGATGCTATCGAGCGGGAAAATGAAACGCTGAAGGGCATTCTTCCGAAAGTGTATGCTCGACCGAATCTCGACAAGGCCTCGCTTGGCGGACTTATCGACCTTATCGGTAATATCGCGCTTGGTGATGCGGCGGCACGATCGAAGGATATTCTTGGTCGGGTCTATGAATACTTCCTTGGAGAGTTTGCGAATGCCGAAGGGAAGAAGGGTGGGCAGTTCTATACTCCGAAATCCATCGTGCGACTCATGGTCGAAATGATCGAGCCGTATCATGGTCGGGTGTATGACCCGGCATGCGGTTCGGGTGGTATGTTCATCATGAGTGAGAAGTTCGTCCAAGAACACAAGGGTCGCGTGGACGATATTTCCATCTATGGTCAGGAATCCAATCAGACGACCTATCGACTCTGCCGGATGAACCTCGCGATCCGTGGCATTGATGGTAGTCAGGTCAAGTGGAATACCGAAGGGTCGTTTCTTAACGATGAGCACAAAGATCTAAAAGCCGACTTCATTCTTGCTAACCCGCCGTTCAATGACAGTGACTGGTCAGGTGATCTCCTGCAAAACGATCCGCGTTGGCAGTTTGGTCGACCGCCTGCGGGCAATGCCAACTTTGCCTGGATGCAGCACATGATCTATCACCTTTCCCCGAAGGGAATTATGGCGCTGGTACTGGCGAACGGCTCGCTTTCATCGAATACCTCGGGCGAGGGCGAAATCCGCAAGAATATCGTCGAAGCCGACCTCGTTGATTGTATCGTTGCGCTCCCAAAGCAACTCTTCTTCAATACCGGCATCCCGGCATGCGTCTGGTTCATTTCGCGTAAGCGTTCTGGAAATGGTGACCGGAAACGGACGGGTGAAATACTCTTTATCGATGCCAGCGAGCGCGGGTTCATGAGCGACCGGACCCATCGGGAATTTACCCAAGAGGACATCGACGCCATTTCGGATACCTATCGACAGTGGCGGAGCAAAGAAGGGGCCTACGAAGATATCAAGGGCTACTGTAAATCCGCCACAATCGAAGACATCCGCGCACACGGGCATGTCCTTACCCCTGGCCGCTACGTCGGCATCCCCGACGAAATCGACGACGGCATCCCGTTCGAAGAAAAAATCGCTGCGCTCACCTCGGAGCTTAGCGAACAGATGAAGAAAGAAACGGAACTGAATGAAGAGATACGAAAGCAGCTCTCGAACATCGGTATTTCTTTGTAGGTCCACTCGTTCCATCAAGAAAGCACTTCAAAAGTTGCTTTATAAGAGCCAAAAAAACTAGTATTTACATCTCTAGCATAGTATAGTATACTAGAAGCACATGTTAGTAGGATAGTCGGATATATATGAATCAAGAACTCGTCCAATATCTTCAGCAGCAGATGAGAACAGTCGATGCACGATTGAGGCGTTTTACGCATGGCCCGGATGAGAAGAAGCGTCCGAGCCGGTTCATGTATGTGAAACTGAAACAATACGTCGAAGATTTCCTCTCCAAAACATCCGAAAATAGACTCGTGATTATTCCAGGCTTTCGCGGTGTCGGCAAAACAACGCTGACAGCGCAAATATGTGCGGAGTACAAACAGAAAGGCTATGATGTGCTTTTTCTTTCCGTCGAAGATGCGCGCAACCTGTTCGATGTGGGTATTGCCGATCTTCTGTCCGCATACGAAAGTATCTTGGGGAAAAATCTGGAAAGTGTCGATAAGCCGATATTGATTTTTCTCGATGAGGTCCAAAGTGATCCAAAATGGGCAATTACACTCAAGTCTCTGTTTGAAAAGACAACCAATGTCTTTTTTTGCTGCACCGGCTCGTCGGCGGTTACGTTGCAAACGACAAGTAATCTCGCTCGCCGGGCGGTTTTCGAGAGAATGCCCCCGATGTGCTTTACCGAGTACGAGATGATACGAAATGGTATCTATCCGACGCCTGGCCTGAAAGCGAAGATTCGCCAGGCAGTGTATTTTTCGAAAGATGCTGACGCCGTGTATACGAGCCTGCTTCAGCTGCAGCCCACGGTCAATCAGTATTGGTCCACGGTGAACCGGTCGGATATACGACCGTATCTGGCGCATGGCACATTGCCGTTTTCTCTCATGATGCCAAACGAAACGGCCGTGTACGAGTCCATCTCCCTTCTTCTCGACAAGATTATCAAGTTGGATTTGCCGACTTTGGGGAGTTTCGACATCGAAACCCTCGGCGTGGTCAAACGAATCCTTTTTGCTATCGCTGAAAACGACACGACAAGCCTCAAGACACTGGAGAATCGGTTTGGTATCAACCGCCTCACCATCGCCAATATTTTCGAGGCCTTGGAAAAAGCGGAGCTCCTGATAAAAATCCCGGCGTACGGATCAAACATGACTATCGCCAAGAAGGCGAATAAATACCTTTTCATGGCGCCAGCCATTCGGATGTCCTTTTTCTACTTTACGGGCCAAGAGAGCACCTATCTCTCGAGACAAGGGAAACTGCTTGAAGATTCGGTCGGAGCACATTTGTATAGAGAGTTTATTCTGCGAGGCGAAGGCGCGATCCGGTATGATAGCGCACAGGGTGGAGCAGACTTCATTTTGCAGATCCAGAACAGCCGACAGATCATTATCGAAGTCGGGATGGGCAAGAAGGATAAGAAACAAATCGTGAGTAGCTCGAAGAAAATCAATTCCGATTATAATATCATTTTTTCCGATTCCGCGCTCGAAGTCGATCATGCGCTGAAAACGGTTTTCGTTCCGTTGGATTATTATTTTCTGATGTAAATCGGATTTTTTAGCTGTAAAGAAATTGAAGGGGAAATGATATGAATCTCGAAAAGTACAAAAAAGATCTTGAAAGTCTTATAAAGAAAGGCGAGGGTCTTTATATTGGAATGCTGGTCGAGTATTTTCCAGAACAGAAGGAGGCTCTGAAAAAAAAATATAAGAAGAAAGCTGATTTCGATGAGGTCTTAAAAAAAATTAACTTTAGGAACAATTATCAATCCTGGTATTCAGAGGCGCTTGAGGCCGTGAGGCAGTTACTACCTTCCCGTTCAGATGATTTTCAGGGGTATTATAGGTCAGATAAAAAAAGAAAGGAGATCTCTGTTGCAACCTACAGAATAGAAGATTTCCTTGAGGGGTTAAATACGACCCGTAATTTTACTGGCGAGGTTATCGTGGATGGAAAGGCTGCTATACCAAAGTTTGAGCAGCAACTTAATATTCTCAAATCTTTGCTGCAAAGATTTGAGAGTTCGCTTTTTGATATTCGGCAATTAGTGCAGGCGGACGTTTTTGATAATGAGCTTGAAGTCGCGGATGAACTTTTGAAAAAAGGCTTTGTTCGGGCAGCGGGAGCAGTCGCGGGTGTTGTTCTCGAAGGGCATCTTCAGACTGTTTGCGATAATCATCAGATAAAAGTTTCGAAAAAGAACGCTAGCATTAGCGATTATAATGATCTTCTGAAAAACGGGGGCGTTATTGATACTTCTGATTGGAGGAAAATCCAGCATCTGGGGGATTTGAGAAATACTTGTGATCATAAAAAGAAGGTTGATCCGAAGAAAGAAGATATCGAGGAACTCATTGCTGGTGTGCGAAAGATTTCAAAGACTTTATTTTAAGTATGTTTGATTCAAAGAAAGAATTTTGTCAGGTATGTAATCAAGAAAAAGAAGGCCGGTTTTGTTTTGTTTGTAACCAGGAAACGTCGAGTCGCTTTGAGGTTCATATCACAGAAACGATAGTTGCCAAAGAAACGCTTGGTATCAAACAGAAGCGAGCTGGTATTTCTGGCTGGGTGCGAGAGATTATCGCGGGATTTAGACCGAGTGTTAACATTGAAAAGCAACCCGGGGGTGTCGATCTATCAAGAAATATTGATCGTTTACAAGATCGCTATGACGAAGTGGTCAAAGACTATGAAACAAAAGAGATAGTACATGAGGTTCATGAACCCCTGAACGATCATTTTGGTCATGGAAGTGCCAAATTCAAAAAGAATGTATGACCGATTGGAAAGGAATAACTGAGATATAGTTATGAGAAGTTATTACGACACGATGCAAGTGTGTAAACGATGGGGGCACCAGGTTACCTCTATGTATGATTCATACTCAACTCATCGTCAAAATTTTTGTGAAAAATGTGGCAGCGAAACGACGCACATTTGCTCTTTTTGTAATACAAAAATTCGCGGATATTATCACGTATCGGGCGTTATTGGCGGTTCCTCACCAGATGTTCCGCTTAACTGCCATTCTTGCGGCGCAGCGTATCCTTGGAAGACGAGATTGCTTTGGAAAAAAGCTGGCATGTTGGCTATAGCCCCAGCTAAGTATGTTATTGATGCGATGGTTAGCATCTTCAAGAAATGATTATGCGTGAAACTATAGCCGATTGGAAAGAAACAACTCTTGGTGAGATAGCCGAAAAGGTAGCTATGGGACCTTTTGGTTCGAACATCAAAGTTGAGACATTTGTTGATAGTGGTGTTCCAATTATAAGTGGAGACCATCTCCGAGGGCTCAAATTAAAAGATAAGCACTACAACTTCATTACTGATGAACATGCGAAGAGATTGAAAAACTCTCTGGTAAAAAGAGGAGATGTTATTTTTACTCACGCGGGAAACATTGGGCAGGTTGCTTACATTCCGAATAATTCTAAATACGAAACATATATTATTTCTCAGCGGCAGTTTTTTCTTCGCTGTGATGCTGAGCGGGTAATTCCTGAGTATATCACATATTTTTTTAAGACGAGGATTGGTCAATACAAGTTATTGGCAAATGCAAATCAAGTTGGTGTTCCATCTATAGCGCGACCTACTTCATACCTAAAATCAATCACTATTGCCCTTCCTCCTCTCGAAGATCAAAAGAAGATCGCGGGGATATTGGGGAGTCTGGATGACAAGATCGAACTGCTCCGGAAGGAGAATGAAACATTGGAGAAACTCGCGCAGACGTTGTTCAAGCGATGGTTTGTCGACTTTGAATTTCCCGCTGATTGCGCTTTACGCAATCAGGCTGGCAGGCCCATTTCTTCCACCTCTCCTGCTAAAGGAGGGGAAGGGGGAAGTGTGAAAGGATATAAGTCATCCGGCGGTAAAATGATCGACTCCAAACTTGGTCCCATTCCAGAAGGGTGGAGGGTTGGAAGGCTAGACGATTTTGTGTTGGTAATTAGTGGTTATGCATATGGCGGTGATGAATTAGTAGATAGCAGCAATGAGGCTCTAGTCACGCTTAAAAGCTTTGATCGAGATGGCGGATTCCAAATAAGAGGGTTTAAACCTTTTAGAGGTGATCCAAAACCGGAACATCGAGTTGAAATTGGAGATCTAGTGGTCGCACATACTGATCTGACACAAGCGGCAGATGTGTTGGGTAATCCAGCTTTTATCTTTAGTAACGGGGGATTTGAGAAGATGTATATAACAATGGATCTTGCTAAGATAGTGTCGCAGACTTCTGATATTAGAATAGGCTTTCTATACTTCCTTATGAAGACGCATTCTTTCAAGCGGCATTGTGTGGGATATTCTAATGGAACAACAGTACTTCATATGTCTCGAAAAGCTATTCCGAATTATGAACTTTCTATCCCAGAAGATTTAGCGCTTGTTAGGCAGTTTTCTGATATGGCAGGTGTCAGTCTAAAAAAAATCATCGGAAATAGTTCTCAGATCCAAACCCTCTCTCGTCTTCGCGATACCTTATTGCCGAAGTTGATGAGCGGGGAAGTGAAGATTGGATAGTTATATTATGTCAAAGAAGAAAACTACAAGAGCACCACGCTATAGAAACTATGTTGTAACTGCTATAGACGCGGCAAAGCTTTCAATCGAAATGTTTAATCGAGTGGAAGGTAGTCATATTCAGCATGCGACACTAATTTTTAATGCTCAAGCGTGGGAATTATTGGCTAAAGGTATTTGGATTAAGAAGAAGGAAAATATTTATTCAAGAAAACAAAGAACACACACAGCCGAAAAGGTTGTAAATACCCTATATCATAAGTGGAGAATTATTACTAAGGAGGAAGATCAGACTATTCTTGAGGTCATTTCTCTCCGTAACGAAGCGTTGCATGATTCTCTTCCGAGGATTGACGAGGAAATATTGATGCATTTGTTGTACTACTCAACAAAAACATTTCATCGTGTGTTGAACGAAACCTTTAGAGCTTACGCCAAGGATTTTGATCGTAACTTCTTATCAATTTCCTTTACCGAAAATACGCATTTTGCGCATCGAGTACAGGGGCTTTTGAAACATTCAAAGAGTTTTCGTACACAAGAGAATAAACTTCTCTATTTATTAGATAGGGCGTGTAAGTTTGCAGAGAATGACACTGTCAACGAAATGAAGTCAGCAGAAGATTGGAAAAATGATATTAAAAAGCTTCCGAAAGGATCGAGAGTCGCCCGTCATTTACCGATTTACGATTATATGAATAAACAGGAAATGGTGAGGTTTGTTCCGGTTGAGGTTAAAAGGGGTCATCAGCCAATCATTTCTACACAGAAGACAAAAGATCCACAGGCCCCTGTCCTTGTTCAAAAAACTGACCCAGAAATCGACTTCCCGCACTTTACGTCAGATCTTGTTCGTATTCTTGGAAAGAGTCAAAGTTTTATTGCAAAGGCAGGCAGTGTTTTGGGAATAAAAGGAAACAGAGAGTATTGTTATTTGCAACCGCAAAGCAAGGGTGGAAATAAAACTCCTAGGTACAGCGATAAGGCATTGAATTACCTGAAAGATTATTTTGACAAGCACCCAGATTTTAATCCCTATAAGAAATAATAGCCTATGACCAAAATCACTGGATCAATAATACATTCCCAATTCCACGCCCTCTCTCGTCTTCGCGATACCTTATTGCCGAAGTTGATGAACGGGGAAGCCATAATAAATTCTTAGTATTTCTTATGTCAATATTTACTAACAAAACATATGTAGCGTTTGACGCTGACAGTGACATCCATTATTACAGATTGATGCAGGCGTGGAAAAAGAATGACAATACCTCTTTTAACTTTTATGACGCACATGATCTAAATAATCTTATGCCATGGTCTTCTGAAGAAACGATTAAAGGAAAACTAGCCGAGCGGCTGCAGAACACTAAAATCTTTATTCTATTAGTTGGAGAAAAGACTAAGTTTCTCTACAAGTTTGTTCGCTGGGAAATCGAGCAGGCGATCAGCAGAAAGATCCCAATCATTGTTGTGAACCTTAATGGGAAAAGAAGCATGGATTCAAATCTTTGTCCTACAGTTGCTACAGATGAACTCGCCGTGCATGTCAGCTTCAACCAAAAGATTATTGAGTACGCGATAAATAATTGGGCGGAATCAGATTTAAACTATAGGAAACAAGGAAAAACTGGACCGTTTTATTATAAAGAAAGTGTCTATCGGGAATGTGGATTATGATTATTTGGCGTTGGATAAAGGGGTGGAAGCTTATAGCTAAGGACTCATTTTCAATGATGGGCCTTCTTTGGTTTTTTACTGAAGTTTTGTCGTATTTTTTCCCGACATTTCACGAGAAGTTTGATCTAACTTTTTCATTTTATATATTCTTGCTTTTAGGTATCCTTTATGGGATTGTGAAGAACTATCCGAAATCATCTTGCTGTAGAAAGATTAGAGATAGAGATTCGAGAATTGAATTACGAATTGGTAATGCCTTTAAAAACAATGGAGCGTTAGTAATCCCATTTAATGATTATTATGATGTCTCACTAAATGGTAACGTTAGGAAGGCAAAAAGCCTTCAAAATGAACTTATAAAGCGATTTTTTTTCGAGAAAGACGACGAATTGAAAGATGAGATTGGATCAAAAATTGACCTTTCTGAAGTTCCTTTTTCGATTGGCAAGGTAATTGAGATAGAAATAAGACAAAGAAAGTGGTTTTATCGTGAGGACAACAAAAGATTCTACCTATTGGTAAGTTCTAAAAAGAATCAAAATAGTAGGGTTAGTTCAACTCTTGATGATTTCATGGAAGCTGTGACAAGTTTGTGGGATTATTTGGCTACTGATGCATCCAGAGATGAATTTATAACTGTTCCTCTCATTGGCACTCAACACGGAAGAAATCCAGATTTGACTAGGAAGGTTGTTATCCAACAGATTATTGATACTTTTATAGAAGCATCAAAAAGAAGGTCCGTTTGCGATAGATTGATTATTTCAATCAACCCTTCGGATATCGAAAAAGGTGAGATAGATTTTGAGAAATTATCAGAATACTTGACGTTTCAATGCGAAAACTATAAAGATACAAAATTTGATCCAAAGCCAGAAGGAAGAGAAATTGAGCCGTCAATTATTTCTGATATAAGATAGACATATCAGTATTATGACCAAAATCACCGAGTCGAATGTTGAAGATCTGGCTATCGAGCTGGATGAATTTTGTGACTACTCGGATACGGGCATCGGATGCCCCTATTTCAATAATAGGGGTAAAAAATCGGAAAACGTGCCCGTATGTGCGCCGAGCGCCTATTGAGAATGCTGCCGTGTTGAGGCTCTTAACAGGGTAGTATTACTGTTCACCAAACAAGGTGACGCTCTCATAATGCCTTATATAAGCCTGAAAAGTGACTCTTGACTGTACTACGGGAATTCGATACCATAGAAACATAGGTTACTGATCCATTCGATTCCTCTAGTCACATATGG
Organism: Candidatus Moraniibacteriota bacterium; assembly: GCA_013334245.1. GTDB lineage: Bacteria > Patescibacteriota > Minisyncoccia > Moranbacterales > UBA1568 > JAAXTX01. The sequence continues at coordinate 10,194 of JAAXXZ010000015.1, read as the reverse complement.
TACGACCAGAAATTAAGAGTTACGTCGCACGACAGCTGTCCGAGCAGGCTAAAATCCTGCGTCTTTCGGCGTATGACGGAAATGGAACTGCAAATCTCAAAAGATTCTTCTTCTACCGCATCGACAAATTTGTCCGTGACTTCCTTTCTGCACACAGCGAACCTCGATGGATCATTATTCCCGGTCTTCGCGGTGTCGGAAAGACGACCGTGCTTGCACAGATTTATTTTCAGTACGCACACATTTTTGGAAAGAACATCCTCTATATTTCGCTCGACGAAGTGACGAAGAAGCTGGGGAGTAATCTGTATGAAGTCCTGGACGCATACGAGGAGCTGCTATCGGTGAGTTTTTCGCAACTTGAGGAAGACGTCTTGTTGCTTGTGGATGAGGTACATTTTGATCCGGACTGGCAGTTCGCGCTGAAATCGCTCTTCGATACGTCCCGCCGAGTATGTATTCTTTCGACCGGTTCTTCTGCAATTGCGCTCAATACGACCACCGATGTCGCCCGGCGTTCCCATACGGAAAAGATGTATCCGTTGAAGTTTACGGAGTATGTGATGCTGTCGGATTCGCTTGACCATGCGAAACAGTCGATATCGTTTCCGCCGAAATTGGGGGAGACCATAGCCGCGGCGTTGTTTGGGAGTGCTACTGCGGATGAGGCATATGCACGGCTCCAGGCGGTACAAACGGAAGTTGCGGGATATTGGCAAAAGGCAGATAGACAGTCCATTAGCCGCTATCTCAAGTTCTATTCGACTCCTTCGGTATTGCCCTATACGGACGATACGGTGATATATGCGAATTTGAATTCCGTTATCGATCGGGTGATAGAAAAGGACATACCGACGATGAAGTCGTTTACGCCGGATATACAGGCAAAGATTCCGGCGTTGCTCTTCGTTCTTGCCGGTTCGGATACGCAAAGCATACCGAGCATAGCGGGTGAACTGAAAGATATCGATGTGAAGACGCTCGCCGTGATTCTCAAGGTTCTGGAGGATGCGGAAGTCCTTCTGCGTGTCTATCCGTTCTCCGCCTCGGCGCCGAAGAAGGTGAGGCTTCCTTCCAAATATCTTTTTCTTGCCTCAAGTTTGCGCGCAGCGTTGCTCCATCTGATCGATTCGCGATCAATTGATATTCAGCATAAAGGGAAGCTACTTGAAGATGTCGTGGCGATGTATATATATCGGTATTTTCGAGAGTTGGCGGGTTGGACAATGAGCTATGATTCCGGAAAGAACGGCGCCGACTTTATCGTCGATGGGGCAGGTCGGAGGATTGTCGTCGAGACGGGTTGGAACAAGCGTACTCATCAGCAGGTGGTGAAAACGTTGGAAACTGTGAAAGGAACGTACGGACTTGTAGTAACCGATTCATGTACGCTCGGAGTGAAGGATAATGTCCTTTTTGTTCCGTTTGAATTTTTCTTCTTGCTCTAAGATTATGACCAAGATCACCGAGTCGAATGTGGAGGATATGGCGATCGAGCTTTTGGAATCCCAGGGGTGGCGCTACCTGTCGCCTGAAGAGCAAGAGGCGGAGCGCTTGTCTGATACGGGCGGAGGTTTGGGAGAGGTGATCTTGAAGGAGCGTCTCAGGGCGGCAATCGAACGGATCAATCCGGAAAAACCCGGCATTGTTCGCGAACAAGCGTACAAGGCCGTTCTTGGTTTGTCTCCTCGGAATCTTGCGGAAAGCAATGAGCGATTTCACCAAGCGCTTGCCGACGGGATAGACGCGGAATTTTTGGCAGCAGATGGAGTGCGGGGTAATAAGGTGTGGCTGGTTGACTTCGAACATCCCGAGCAAAACGAATTTCTGGCGTGCAATCAGTTTACCGTCATCGAAGGGGAGAAGAATCGTCGGCCGGATATTGTGCTGTTTGTGAACGGATTGCCGCTCGTCGTGATCGAACTCAAGAATCCAGCGGATGCGAATGCAACGGTGAAGCGGGCCTATACGCAGCTGCAAAACTACAAGTCCGCTATCCCGACGCTTTTTGTCTATAATTCATTGCTCGTCGCTTCGGATGGACTGGATGCCAAAGCGGCATCACTCACGGCTGACTGGTCTCGATTTCTGGCATGGAAGACGGTTGATGGCGAGAAGGAGGACAAGCAGACGGTGCCACAGCTCGAGACGCTGATCAAGGGTGTGCTGGAACCGACCGTGCTCTTGGACATGATTCGTCACTTTACCGTCTTTCAGAAGACGAAGCACGAAGATGCGGAAACGGGACAGACCTTCGTACGGACGACCAAAATCATGGCGGCGTACCACCAGTACTGGGCGGTCCGTAAGGCGATCGCTTCGACTCGTGAAGCGGTGTCTTCGCAGGGTGATCGCAAGGCTGGCGTCATCTGGCATACGCAAGGGTCGGGGAAATCACTTTCGATGGTGTTTTATGCGGGCAAAGTGGTGCGTGCGCTCGACAATCCGACGATCGTGGTATTGACCGACCGGAACGACCTGGACGATCAGCTCTTCGATACCTTTGCGGCTTCCCGACAACTACTGCGGCAGGATCCGGTACAGGCAGAAAGTCGTAGCGACCTGAAAGAGAAGTTGAAGACAGCCGGGGGAGGCATTATTTTTACGACTATTCAGAAGTTTTTCCCGGAAGAGGGGAACGCTTCGTTTGATCTGCTTTCTGATCGCAAGAACATCATCGTGATTGCCGATGAGGCACACCGGAGTCAATATGGGTTTGCCGCGAAGACGATCTATGAGAAAGACGAAGCCGGGAAGGAAGTCGGTACACGGACAGCCTATGGCTTTGCAAAATATCTTCGTGATGCCTTGCCGAACGCATCGTTTATCGGGTTTACGGGGACACCAATCGAAAAGGAAGACGCTTCGACGCGTGCTGTATTCGGTGATTATGTAGACGTGTATGATATTGCTCAGGCCGTAGAAGACGGGGCGACCGTGCGGATTTTTTATGAATCACGTCTTGCAAAAATTCATCTCCGGCCGGAAGAGAAGGAAACGCTCGATGCTGAAGTGGAAGCGATTACAGAAAATGAAGAATCGACTGCAGCTGAGCGGGCGAAGGCAAAGTGGACCCAACTGGAAGCGATCGTTGGTCACCGAGATCGTATCAGAGCAGTGGCAGCTGATATTGTGGACCATTTCGAAAAACGACAAGAGGCAATGGAAGGGAAGGGTATGATCGTGACGATGAGTCGTCGAATTGCTGTCGAGCTCTTCGAAGAGATCGTGAAGCTGCGTCCCGAATGGGGCAGTGAAGAGAAAAACAAGGGACTACTCAAGGTAATCATGACGTCGAGTTCCTCGGATCCGGGATCGTGGCAGCGGCACAGTACAACGAAGCAGGACCGAAAGGACATCGCGGAGCGGTTCAAGGATCCGACGAGTGCATTGAAATTGGTCATTGTGCGGGACATGTGGCTGACCGGCTTTGATGCGCCCTGCCTGCATACGATGTATATCGATAAGGCGATGCGCGGTCACAATCTGATGCAGGCTATCGCACGGGTGAACCGGGTGTTTAAGGATAAACCGGGCGGATTGATTGTGGATTATATTGGGATCGCTTCGGATTTGAAGAGTGCGCTCGCGACGTATTCGGAGGGCGGCGGGCAGGGTTCGCCAACATTGGATCAGAAAGAAGCTATTGCGGCGATGCTTGAAAAATATGAAGTTGTGACGCAGATGTTCCACGGATTCGACTACGCGCGGTATTTCGCGGCCGCTACGAGAGAGAAGATGACCGTTATTCTCGAAGCACAGGAACATATACTCGGACTTTCGGATGGGAAGAATCGTTTTGTGAAGCACGTAGACGTGTTGTCCAAGACCTTTGCCCTTTCAGTGCCGAGCATGGAAGCGTTGAAGATGAAAGATGAAGTTGGATTTTTCCAGGCCGTGAAAGCGCGATTGGTGAAATATGAGCCGCAAGGGAGTGGAAAATCCGATGAAGAGATCGAAACAGCGATTCGACAGATCGTGGATCGGGCGGTGGTGTCTGATGGCATTATTGATGTCTTTGACGCGGCCGGAATCAAGAAACCGGATATCTCGATCTTGTCTGATGAGTTTTTGGCTGAAGTTCGCGGAATGGAACGGAAAAATGTCGCGTTGGAGTTGCTGAAGAAAATCCTTGGCGATGAAATACGTGCGAGGTCACGGAAAAATCTGATTCGGGGGCGTAAGCTGTCGGAAATGCTTGAAACAGCAATTCGAAAGTATCAGAATAATCTGATCACGGCCGCACAGGTGATCGAAGAATTGATCACATTGGCACAGGATATTCGTGCGGAGGATAGTCGTTTCATCGGGTCAGGTCTCGGTGAGGATGAGGTCGCGTTCTATGATGCGCTGGCAGACAATCCGAGCGCGCAGGCGGTCCTTGGAGATGAGCAATTGCGTGCTCTGGCGCGGGTGCTTGTTGAGCGAGTACGTACGAATGCGACGATTGACTGGACCGTGAAGGAAAGTGTCCGGGCAAAGCTTCGGGTGCTGGTTCGTCGGACGCTTCGGCAGTATGGCTATCCGCCGGATATGCAAAAGATCGCGACCGAGAATGTGCTCAAGCAGGCGGAGATGCTCGCAGATGATTGGATTGGGTAAAAAGTTAGTATGTAGTTGGACGAGGCATAGGCATGTTTTTCTCCAACATAAAAATCACATGTATCCAAAAAAAGTTTCGCGCAGATATTGTAAAAGTACAAAACCGACTTATACATAAAAAATTATGGAATCCTTGATTTGGTTGATTATTGTCGTTGGAGTATTCCTTGTTATGAGGAATCTGTTGGAAAAGAAATTCGGCAGAGGGGTATCTGTGATGAACTTCGGTGCGTATGCGAAAAAGAATCGGCTTATGGACGACTCGGAGTTCGCGTTTTTTGTGAATCTGCATCAGACAATCGGAGAGCGTTTCCTGATATTCCCAAAGGTCCGCATCGAAGATTTCGTGGAAGTGAAGAATGGGATGGCGGATTCGAGAACGGCATACGGGCTTCGGGGGAGGATAAAATCTCGGCATGTTGATTTTCTTGTCTGTGATCGCGTAACCACTGCGCCACTTCTTGCGATTGAGGTGAATGGGAAGTCTCATGAACGGGCTGATAGGAAAGAACGGGATGATTTTGTCGAAAAACTCTACAAGTCGGTCGGGCTCCCGTTTTATCCGGTGAAGGTCGGGAGTGACTTTCGAGCGGAAGCCGATACGATCAAGAACATGCTTGATGGAAAGACGGGAATCGTTGAAGAAGAGATTTCCTCGAAATTCGACGCTGAATAATGAAATTCATTTCAGTCAATTTCCAAGGCTATATACGGGTTAACTTACGGTCGAAATCGGATACAAAAAGCGGAGAGGCTTGTTTCCTCGTCCGCTTTTTATGTATTTGTGTTCATGTTATTTTAGACGCACTGTCACAATCAGAAAGAAATATTTTTCTATTCCGATTTTGAAATACGTTAATCCGTGTTGCATTCGCTGACGCAGTATGCGCAGCCGTTGCACTGCGAGAAGTGCTGACGCGCTTTACGGATCGCCTCCTGGCAATTGGGACAGGGCCCGAGCGTGACGGCATTTTGCCATGCGGGAAAAAAACTGCAGCCCAAGACGTGGACCTCGTGGTCTCCGTTTGATTGAGCGTTTCGATTCACATAGTATATGTTCATACGTGGAATCATTCTGCGGATTATAGCCGGTTCGACCGGGGTTGCCCCCATCCGGCAATTCCATGATATCGCAATTTCATAGTCATGTAAAACGAAAGTGTTTATGTTCACAACAAGATATCGGAATATTGACAATGTATATGTAACTATGCTAGAAAACGTGTTACACTGAAGGTACGAAAAAACGCCTATGACTGGGAAAATCGACGTGAAGCAGCTCCGGGAGGAGCACAATATGTCGCAAGAGGACCTCTCGCGCCGGCTTGGCATGTCCAGGCCGACCCTGGTCAAGATCGAGCGTGGGGAGCGGCCGCTTTCGCTCGGGGAGCGGGAGGAACTGCGAAAGATTTTCGGTTTGGCCGCTTCGACGCGCCCGGAGGCCGATACGGACATGCGGATCAGCATCCCGCAGAGGAATGTCGAGAAGTTCAAGCAGGTGCTGCTCTACGTGTTGGAGAAGACGGCCGGGAAGCCGAATGTCGGCATGACGGTGCTCTATAAGCTGCTTTATTTCATCGACTTTGACTACTACGAGAAGTACGAGCGGCAGCTCATGGGCCTGACCTATTTCAAGAATCATCACGGACCGACGCCTCGCGAGTTCGTGAAGGTCGTCGACGATATGAAGAAGTCCGGCGACCTGGAAGAGGTATCGAGCCGGTACTTCACGTTCGATCAGAGGAAGTTCCTGCCGCACCGGAAGGCGGACCTTGGGATCCTGTCGGCGACCGAATTGCAGATGATCGACAGCGTGCTGGATCGGTACGCCGACCGGAGCGCTGCCGAACTGTCGAATCTCTCGCACGAGGACACGCCGTGGCAGGTCGCGGTGGAAGAGGGCCAGAATCTCGAATATGACCATGTCTTCTACCGACCCGAGAAACTGTCCGTCCGCGAGTACCCGGAACTGTAATCGCGTGTCGTATGGAATTCCGGCAGACACGGAGATTTACAAAGGCTTTGAAAGTCTATCGGAAGTACCGATCGCTTCCGGATGATATCAGAAAGCTTGAGGCCGTTCTTTCCGCGATTCCCGAGGGAAATGGATCGAAACATTGGAACTGCCTTCATACGTCGGAGGACGGGAACGTGCGGGTGTTCAAGGTCCGGCTCTCGTGCGCCTCGATGAAAGGGGAATCACGGTTTCGCGTCATCTATGCGCACGTCTCCGGCAGCGGGACCGTCGACCTTATCGATTTCATCGAGATATATTCGAAAGGCGACAAGGCGAACGAGGACAAAGGACTTATTGGGGAATATATCGATGATCCCGAATCGCTGTTTTAGCTTATTTGAATTTGTGTATGAAACTCGAACTTATTTCTTTGATGAAGACACTCTTTATCGATTCACACCTGTTGGTTTGGGTGACGGTTCTTTTGCTGGTCATCATATTGAAAGGGCTATTTATCCGTTCATATCGGAAATGGAAGTCTGGGCCGAAAAGCTGAAATCCTAGTCCATCGATTTCTGAGGCTTGGATAGGGGATATTTTTCAGGTGAAATCGGAAACGGAGCCGTTTTTCGTGATACAATGTGAGGTGTTATCCCTAAGTGTTTCCGAATCTTCCGAATATGCTCGAAAACTTTCAGGAGATGAAGAATCCCTTCGACGACTTTTTGCGGGAATACGATGTGGTGCGGTATATAAAGCACTGTCTGTCGATCCCGTTCATCTATGCGGTCTTCTTTCCGGCGGTCATCATGGACGCGTTCGTCTCGCTCTACAACCAGGTCGCGTTCCCGCTCTATGGCGTGCCGGTCGTCGACCGTTCGAAATACGTCGTATTCGATCGGAAGCACTTGCGGTATCTGGGTCTCGTGCAGCGGTTGAACTGCTGGTATTGCAGCTATCTGAACGGGCTCTTTTCCTACTTCGTGGAGGTGGGCGCCCGGACCGAACTCTACTGGTGCCCGATCAAGTCGGTCAGCCGACCGGTCGCGCCTCATCGGCTGTACGACGGATTCGCCGCGTATGGCGATCCGGCACAGTGGGAAAAGAAGAACCACAGCACGGAAGTCACCGACGTCGCGTGTGTTCCCGGAGCCCGGAAGGGGAAGTAGGGAATCGCGATCCGGCCGTGGCCGCATCCTCTTTCGGATGCGGTTTTTTGTTGTTGAAAATATCCGACAATGGAACGAGCGGCCAATCGTATCCCGTTTGACGACCCGATATTTTGTTATATACTTATATATGTAAGTAAGGTAAACAAACACATATGAAAAGGACAGCGAGGCTGGATGCGATGGTCGTCTATCAGGCGAAGACGGGCGCGATAGAACTTCGGGGTGATTTTTCGCATGAGACCGTCTGGGCGACGCAGGCGCAGATGGCCAAGGTTTTCGGGACGACGCCGCAGAATATCACGATTCACCTGAAAGGTATTTACAGGGATAAGGAGCTCTCGGAGAAGGCAACCTGTAAGGAATTTTTACAAGTTCAAAAAGAAGGGAGTAGGGAAATCAGGCGTATTCAGAAGCATTACAATCTGGATGCGATTATTTCGGTCGGGTATAGGATCAATTCCCGGACAGGAACGAAATTTCGCCAGTGGGCGACGAAGACCCTGCGCGACCATATCACCAAAGGCTATACCATCGATCGACGGCGGGTGGCGACGAACTACGACGCGTTCATGAAATCGGTAGCGGATATCCGGGCGCTGTTGGCCGAGGACATATCGTTCGATCCGAAAAACGTCCTTGATCTCGTTCGGGAATTCGCCGGGACCTGGGTCTCGCTTGCGGTATATGACAAGGATCCTTTGCGCGTTCGAAACGTGACGAAAAAGAACGTGAGATTGACGGGTGAGGAACTTCGGGATGCCATCGGGACACTGAAGCTCGAACTGGCACGAAAGGGAGAGGCGAGCGATATGTTCGCTTTGGAATCCGGCACAGGCGCTGTCGAGGGGATCGTCGGTAATGTCATGCAGTCGTTTAGTGGCAGGTCGGTGTATGCCTCGCTCGAGGAGAAGGCGGCGCATCTGTTATATTTCATGGTGAAAAATCATCCGTTCGCGGACGGAAATAAGCGGTCCGGCGCGTTCGCTTTCGTCTGGTTTCTCCGAAGGTACGGAATAAAAGGCGGCCGGAACATAAACCCGGCCAGCCTTACCGCGCTTACGCTCCTGGTCGCGGAGAGCGATCCGAAGAAGAAGGATCAGATGACCGCACTCATCACCCGAATGCTGTAGGGTGAACCGGCAGGCCCAGTTCGGTGTATTTGGCTCATTGACACGGATACGTGCCGTGGCATAATCAAGGCAAGAGTCTTGTCGTTTCACACCAATCCATCCGGGAGGGCATATGGATTATATAGTCGAGTTCATCCGGTCGAATCAGTCGACCCTGGCATTTTTGGCGATACCGGCCGCCGCCGCCTTGCTTGCCGCGCTTACCGCCCTGGCCTGCAGGCTGCGCAGGCAATGAACTTCCGTCACCCGATAACGGAGTGGCAAACCTAACAAAGGGAGTCTTCGGACCCCCTTCATATTGCGTGATCCCGGTTTCTTCACGCGTGGTCATCCATGATGGCCCGTGTCGTAGCCCGATCGCGATAGAAAAAACCGCAGCGCGTTCGCATGCTGCGGTTTTTCCGTTTTCGTTGCCTCGTCGTTTTGCCGCGGAGTCAGATCCGTCTCAGCTGTTTTGCACGGAGGCACATGCTTTCGAAAGTTACAAAGAATCGGTCAAGCGCCGCTTCCTTGTTTCGGCTCAGAACCGGGAGACGCCTCGCATGTTCCTGCTGTGCTATGTCGAGCACGGAAGGCACGAACTCGCTGACCTTGAAGCGCCCCACGATCTGGTCGCCGATTCGGTAGTTGCGAATCAGGATGACGTTTCCCGATTTCTCGGACCGGTATGAGACGTCTTCACGCGATACCGGAACCACCTTTTCTCCGATGCATTCCGGTCCGTCGAAGTATCTTCCGAGGAAGAAGTGTCCGATGGCGTTTTCCCCACGGACGATTTCGGTTCGGAAGTCGATCGGGGCGATATCGAATATCCTTACCCGGATCGGAACCAGAAGTCCGTTCTGACCGTCGACGTTAATTGCGGTGTCGTCCGGAATCACCGATACGACCTTCGCTTTCCAGTGTTTCTTTTTCAGATCCAGATTTTTCGGCGCGTACGCGTACCGAAACGATCTGACTTCGTCGACATTCGACGGCATGACCGCCCGTTGAAACATGGGCATGGTCGATCCGGGCGCGGTCGTGGACCGAAGGTGGACCATGTCGCCCGTCTTCAGGGTCGGGTCCCAGAGTTCCTTAATCGGAAAATAGTCATGGTTCATGGTGTATGCTCCCGTGGTTGCTGAGGTTGATGGATGTTAAAAAGACCCGCCATGATACCGTCCGAGGGGCGTCGTGTCAAACCGGGGTGATATTCGATCGGTACGGGGTTCGCGGTTGCTCTGCGTGGAGAGAAAAGCGATGTTGAACGTTGATGCGTTGATTGTTTCGCGTTTCCTAGTCAATACCTTTGCATCACTTCTTCGGGTGTTTGGTACCCGATTCCCATATG
>JAAXXZ010000014.1:28075-32033 GCA_013334245.1 Candidatus Moraniibacteriota bacterium | reverse complement strand
AGCTCGTCCATCTCGTCTATGCCGTCTGGAAACGGGGGACGCCGTATGAGAAGCGGTGAGACAACGGGAAAGACCCCTTGATTCGGGGTCTTTTCTTTCGTGCTTGACAGCGATATACCTAGTTTTTTTTGTTGCTTCAGGCAGTTAGAGAAGATCCTCGCGCCCGCGATCCTTCAGCTCGGAAATAAGTTTCTTGATGTCCGCCGCGTGTTCCCGGCTGGTGACGAGCAGGGCATCGTCGGTATCGACCACGACGAGGTCGTCGACCCCGAACAGCGCGATAACCTTCTTTCCGTTTCCGTATGCGAGATTGCCGGATCCTTCGAGCTCGACGGTCTCACCGAACAGGAAACTTTTTTCTTCGTTTCTATGCGCGAGAAAATTGAAGAGGGTTCCCCAGGTGCCGATGTCGCTCCACTGTATCGGGGCGGGAACGACGATGCGTGATTCGGCCGGGAGTTTCTCTACGACGATCGGCTCGATCGCCTCGACTTCGATGGTATCGTATGCGCCCTTGTCCGCGGTGCCGTTTCCGATGGCCGTGAGGACTTCCGAAAGCTTCGGTGCGTATTTCGCGATCCATCCGAGCATGGCGTCCGCGGAAAAAATGAAATATCCGGCGTTCCAAAGATAGCGCCAATCGGCGAGGTAGGCCTCGGCCGTTTTTTGGTCCGGTTTTTCCTTGAACTCGTCGGCGTAGAATGTCCGCTCCCGACCGGAATTCGTGAATTCCTTTCCCATCCTGATATAGCCGAGTCCCGTATCCGGCGATGTCGGGTTGATGCCGACGACCGCGAGTTTGTCAGGGTGGCGCGCGATGGTCTCAAGCCCGGAACGAAGCGCCGCGACGAACGCCTCGTCGTTCTCGATGGCGTGATCGGATGCGATCGTCGCGATCGTCGCGCCGGGCAACCGGTCTCCGAGTATCGTCGCGATGAGTCCGATCGCCGGACCGGTTCCCCGTGCCGAGGGTTCGAGCAAAAGCTGATCGTCGGAAATTCCGGGGAGCAGGGTGCGTATGCGATCCCTGTGCTTTTCACCGCTGGATACGAAAATGCGATTTTCCGGGACGATCTGTTTCGCCCGGTCGTACGTTTCTTCGAGAAGGGTCTTGTCCGAGACGAATGACTGGAACTGCTTCGGCGATTCCTTTCGGGATAGGGGCCAGAGCCTGGTTCCCGACCCACCTGCGACAATGACGATCGCCAGGTTTTTTTCCTGCGTTTCCATAGGATTTTTCGTTATTTCCGAACCGGTTTCCTCGGCGCCAGCATACCCCGAAACGGCCTGCCGATACAAGGGCGGGCGTGTTGCCGCGACCCCGTTCGAAAAACATTCATCGTCATGGTAGAATGTGACGGTATGGTGCGGGAGTCATCATCTTTAGGCGGACATATGGACGGTTCGTGGGCAAAAATCTTTTCCGGCGCGAACGACGCCGGCAAACGTCCGCGTCGGCGGATCGTTTTGACGGTCATTTTATCGGTCGCCGTGTTGATTGCGGGCGGGGTCTTTTCGTGGTTTCGTTTCCGGTCGACGGGACCGACCGAGGCCGCCCCGGTCGTCATCAAGACGGAGACGCCCCTTTCGGTCCCGGAGTCGCCGGTACAGGAATCGCCCGCTCCCGAAGTCGGCACGGACGCTCCGTATCAGAGCGAACATTACCGAGCCGGAGAAATAGCAATCGGCGGCGAGATGGGCCTGTTCGTTCCGGAGTCGGATCCATCGCCGATTTCGATAGGTTCCGTTCGGGGCGAAGCCTTCTCGGCGAATGGGAAAAACGGGTCGAAGCTGGTCGTCACCTGGGAAACGAACAAGCCTGCTCGATCGCGGATATCGTACGGGAAAGGCGTCGGACAGGCGGAAGCGGTAATCGAGGAGACGGAGTATGGCACGAATCACAGCGTCATCATTCCGGATGTCACGCCTGCCTCGACGTACGTGTACGTGATTTCCGTCACGGACAAATGGGGGGGATCGGCCCAGTCCGATCCATATGCGGTCTATACCGGAGCCAAAACCGTTTCACTTTTCGAACTCATCGCGGGAGCGGTCGGGGAAGTGTTCGGGTGGGCGGTCAAAAAATGAGGCGGCGGGCGTATCGGGATGATGGTGAAAAATGTATTCTTACGTCGATCGAGGCTCTTCTGAAGAGCCTCGATTTTTTTATCGTTCCCGAGTCGGTTTTGAAGTTCCTGGGTTCGCCGTACGACGTCTTTGTGACACAGATCAGTGTCGTGGCGGAGGACCGAAAACGGAGGTTTCGTCAGTATGCATCGGGTCGGTTTTCATGGTCCGTTAAAATACCGTTGACAAGATATAAAATCGTTTTTAAAAACCGATTTTTTGTGCTATTATTATCGGAGTAATCTATCCGTTTTTCGGATCGGGTATGGCATCTGCATGACGAAGTATGTAACACAAAAAACCTGGAAAATTTTCATACCCTTCCTCGTCGCGATAATAAGCGCGGGGATGCACATATGGTGGCAGACCGGCCTGCGACCGGTTTTCGCGCAGTCGCTCGATCAGATAAACGTCTCTCTTTCGGTTTTCGACGCCAAGAATGAGGCCGTCAACGGAACGTTCCAAGTCCGTTTCGCGATTTACAATGTCGACAGGTCGACTGCCAACGCGTCGGAAGCCGCAGGAAGAGTATGGGAAGAGACGAAGCAGGTCGAGGTGAGGAGCGGCATCGTCAGGACCTCGCTCGGTGATACGAACGTTCTTCCCACGGGATTGTTTTCCGATGTTTCGCAGAGCTACTATCTCGGCGTGCGCATCGGCCAGGATTCGGAGATGGTCCCGCGCAAGAAAATATCGTCGGTTCCTTCGGCGCTCAACGCCATCAGTGCCGCCGACTCCAGGTCGCTCGACGGGAAAGTAATCGGCACGAAGTCTGGTAACATACCCGTACTCGGGACCGGTGGTAAGATCGCAATAAACCTCCTGCCGACCGGAACCGGTACGAAGCAACTCGTGTTGGGGAACGACGGACGTCTGCATGATCAGAATACCGACACAGGAACATCCTCGGACTCCTTCGCGATTGGCGCGAATACCGGAATCGGATCCGCAAATTTCGATATCTCGGTATCAAATGCTTCGTCCAAGCCGACACTTCGGTACGATTCGTCCGCCGGTGCCTGGCAGCTCTCGAACGACGGCGCTTCGTACAGTCAGATCCTGACCGGAGCTTCCGGATCGTTCCTTCCGCTTACGGGCGGAACTATGACGGGGTCCATCGTTTTTAATCCGTCACAGACATTCGGCGGAGCGACGATCGCCGAACTCGGGTATCTCTCCGGGACGACGGGGAATATCCAATCCCAACTCAATTCGAAAGCTGACGCTTCGCACGCGCATGCCGCGAGTGATATAACGTCCGGCACGCTCGGCGTCACGCGTGGCGGTACCGGAGTCTCGTCGTACAGCGTGGGCGATATGCTCTATGCCAGCGGTGCGTCCACATTGTCCGCGCTCGGTATCGGTGTCGACGGCGAATGCATCGTGGCTTCCGGAGGCATGCCGGTATGGGGTGCCTGTTCCGGATTGGGCGGGAGCTCACATGGACTTCTTTCCGCGACCCATACTGATACCGTTACCGGAACGGTTCTTCGAGGCGATCTCATCACCGGCCAGGGAACGACCGCGAAATGGACTCGACTCGCGATCGGTGCCATCGGGAGCATATTGCGTTCCGACGGGACCGACGCCGCCTGGGCTACGCTTTCGAAGTCGGATTTCGGTCTCGGCAATGTCGAGAATACGGCGTTGTCTACCTGGGGTGGGTCCGCGAATATCGCCACCGTCGGCACCATCACCTCGGGTACCTGGAACGGATCGACGATCGGCGTCGCATACGGCGGCACCGGCGCCACCACGTTCGCCGCAAACGGCGTCCTCTACGGCAACGGCACCAGTGCGGTCTCGGCCACCGCCGCGGGCACCGCGGGAC
>JAAXXZ010000014.1:0-27975 GCA_013334245.1 Candidatus Moraniibacteriota bacterium | reverse complement strand
GTCCTCGGCGGCGACGCGACCGACGAGGGATTCTTCTTCGACGTCTCGGCCTCGACAATGGCTTTCGAGGGAGCGACACCCGACGCATACGAGACGACACTGTCCGTGACCGATCCGACGGCGGACCGCGCCATCACCTTCCCGAATGTCTCCGGCACGGTCGTCACGACGGGGGATACGGGGAGCGTGACCAATCTCATGCTTGCCGGTTCCATCGCCGCTTCCAAGCTCGTCGGTACCGATATCGCCACCGTCGGCACCATCACCTCGGGCACCTGGAACGGATCGACGATCGGCGTCGCATACGGCGGCACCGGCGCCACCACGTTCGCCGCAAACGGCGTCCTCTACGGCAACGGCACCAGTGCGGTCTCGGCCACCGCCGCGGGCACCGCGGGACAACTCCTCGTCGCCGGCCCGACACCCGCCTTCGTCTCGATGTCGGGCGACGCGACCATCACCTCGGCTGGCGTCCTCACCGTGGGAACCGGCGCGGTCACCGGCGCCAAGATCGCCAATGCCACCATCGAGGCGATCGACCTCGAATCGACGAACACCCCCGAACTCGCCCTCGACGACTACATCCTCTCGTATGACCACGCCTCCGGCGGCTTCACCTGGATCGCCAATTCCGGCGGAAGCGGCGCGTCCAAGTGGACCGATGCCGGTACCTTCACGCACCTCACCTCCCTCTCCGACGACCTCGTCCTCGGCGGCGACGCGACCGACGAGGGATTCTTCTTCGACGTCTCGGCCTCGACAATGGCTTTCGAGGGAGCGACACCCGACGCATACGAGACGACACTGTCCGTGACCGATCCGACGGCGGACCATACGGTGAATCTCCCGAACGAATCGGGAACGGTCTGTACCACCGGTTCCGTCTGTTCCGGATACCAGGCTTCCATCACCAACCCGGTGACGGGAACCGGCGCTACCAATCAGATCGCATACTGGTCGGGGGCGAACGCCATCTCTGGCATCACCGTTTCTAATTCGTCGTTCCTTACTACCAACGGTTCCGGCGTCCCGGGGCTTACCGCGATTTCGAGTGACACCTTCACCCAATACGCCCTCCTTGCCGGACGGTCCGGGGGACAGACTCTCGTTGGTGGCACCGGTGTGACGGATGTCTTGAAACTTCAGGGGACGTCGGGAGACGGGACGCTCACCTCTCCCGCCATACAGATGCTGGTCGGAAACAATGGCGCGACGACTGCTTTGACCGTGCTCAATAACGGGAAAGTCGGTATCGGGACGACGAGTCCGGATGCGGAGCTGGATGTATATAGCAATAATACGGGGATGCAAAACTTCTTAAAGTTTGCGAGTTCTCAGACATCGTTTACATTTGAAGAGGGTGCAGGCTCTGGTGGTGCTCCGACAATTAGGGCAAAAGGACTTGTAAATAGTTATTCAACCTTATTAGTCGGGGATGGGGTAAATGATACCGGTTCGAATCCACTTTTCAGAATATCAGGGAGAATAAATAATGGCACAGTAAGCACGCGTCCATTGTTTGATATTGCAAATGTAAATGACCCAAAGTTTACTGTGTCAGCGAGCGGGAATGTCGGGATTGGGACGACGAGTCCTGTAAGTGTATTGCACGTAAAAGTGTCTTCTGGAAGTTCATATAGTCCTGGAACAAATAATGGCGGTCTGTTTTTTGAGAATAACGGGTCATCGCCAGGATATTTCGTCTTCCAGTTGGCAAACGCGAACAAGAATATTTTCAATGTCGCGAACAACGGGAGTGTTTTTATTCAATCAAATGCGTTTGTTGGTTACGGCTCTTCGAGTCTAACAAGTGCTTCTGGAAAAGGGCAGCTTGCTATTCATTACGATGCAAACAACTACGGAAACTTTTATGTCGATTCATCAGGAAACATGCATGTTTCAGCAGTTGGAGCATTTGATGTGGCGAATACGGCAGGAAACTCACTGATGTATGTGAATAGTACCGGCAACGTCGGTATCGGCACTACCTCTCCCGCCCAGAAACTCGACATCGCTTCGGGGAATATCCGCGTGGACAATACCACCTACGCCGCGCAATACGGCGTGCTGTACAAGGGTTCCAATCGCTTCCTCCACAACTTCAACTACGGACTGAACGGTAACGGGATTACGACAGACGGTGGCAACCTTTTCCTCGGTGAGAATGCGGGGAACTTCACTATGGGGAATACGGCGACACAGACGTATCAAGCTTCATACAATACGGGTATCGGGCTGAATGTTCTCTCCATCAACACGATTGGTAATTCCAATGCCGGGCTGGGAACGTCCGCCCTTCTCTCCAACACCACTGGTAATTCAAATTCGGCCATAGGAGTGAGTGCCCTGCGCTTAAATTCATCCGGCTCCTTTAACACCGCAATAGGAGTAGATGCCCTCCGTTCCAACACCACGGGCTACCAGAATTCCGCAGTGGGAGTGGATGCCGGTCACTACCTCGCCGACGGCTCGACAGGCAATACGACAGGCAACAACTCCCTCTTCCTCGGCTACGATACGCGTGCCAATGGAGCAGGGCAGACAAACCAGATAGTCATCGGTGCTTCGGCTATCGGCTTGGGGAGCAATACGGTGGTCTTGGGGAATGATTCTATCGTGACGACTGCTTTGCGGGGGAATGTGGGCATCAACACCTCCGCCCCCGACCGTCGTCTCGACGTCCTCGACGCGTCCAATCCGCAACTACGCCTCACACATACCGATGGGACCGTCTATACCGACTTCCAGACGACCTCCGGCGGAGACCTCACGATCACGCCGTCGGGTGGGGATACCCGCGTTGCGGGAACTTTCGGCATCCAAAGCGGTTCTTACGCCACAATATTCCAAGCTGGTGCTCAGTCAGCTGATATTACCTATACCTTACCGGCTACAAGTGCCAACGGCGTTCTTCGCAATACCAGCGGCACCCTCTCGTGGGATACCGCTTCCTATCCGACCGGTACCGGTGCTGCCGGATATATCCCGTATTGGTCTTCTTCCTCCGCTCTCACGTACGATTCCGATGGATTCTTTTGGGATGCGACGAATAATCGATTAGGAATCGGGACCACAAGCCCGACATACCAGTTCGATATCAAGGGTACCAGCACGCTTGCCTCGCTCGGCTCTGAAATGATATTGGCACTTGCCGATCAGGACATGTCGGATCCGCCATCAGGGAACTGGACTGGGACGAATTGGATAATCGGGTCGGGTCGGGCCACCCATACGGCCGGTGCCAACACCTTTTCCTTGTCGAATGCTGCTCTTTCTTCGGCACCGGCCTTGGGTCATACCTACCAGATTTCTTTTTCCGTGAATACGACGACTGCGGGAACATTGAATATCGCAATCGGTTCGACGAGTTACGGGGCGCTATCATCGCCATCCGGCACACACACGATACTCATAACCGCCGGTGGGAGCGGTGCCCTGACTTTTACGCCAAGTGCCGCTTGGGCAGGGTATGTCGACGATATTTCAGTTAAGGAAGCGACCGCTTCCGACGCGATGATGGCGCTGCATAATACGGATAGCTCCGTTGCGCTTGAATTCCGTGGAGCGAGTTCGTCAACGTACGGTACTTTCCTCGGCTATCAATCGGGTCGTTTCACGACCGGGTCGACCAACTCGTTCGTCGGTTACCAGTCGGGTGCGAGCAATACGACCGGAACAAGTAATGCCGCATTCGGATATCAATCCTTGTATCGCAATACCACCGGCTTTTCTAACGTTGCCAGCGGGTATCGCTCTTTGTATCAGAATACGACGGGTAATAATAATGTCGCTGTCGGATATCAGGCACTTACCCTCAATACGTCCGGATATAATAATGCTGCTTTCGGCTCCGGAGCACTCGGCGCAAATACCGAAGGATATTATGATGTCGCCGTAGGAAGCAGTGCGCTTGCTTCGAATACGACCGGCGGCAACAACTCAGGAATCGGTTTTTACTCCCTGTATACCAATACGACCGGTTCCTCTAATGCCGCTTTCGGTTCCTCCTCTCTCCGTCGCAACGACACCGGTTCCTCCAATGCCGCCTTGGGAAGTTCGTCCGGCTATTATAACGCGACCGGAAGCGACAATGTTTTTGTCGGTTATCAATCAGGATTCGGGTCTTCCGGTGCCAGCAACATTTCCAAGAATACGATGATCGGTTCCATGTCCGGCGCGGCCGTGCTGACCGGTTCCGATAACGGCGTTATGATCGGATATCGTGCGGGTGATCATGTCACTGCTGGCGCGGGAAACATCCTTATGGGCTATCAGGCTGGCAATAATATCACGAGCGGCGGCACCAATATCCTTATCGGATACGATATCGATGCTCAGAGCGCGACAACGGACAATCAGCTTTCCATCGGCAACCTCATCTTCGCGACCGGAGGATTCGGTACGGGCACGACCGTCGGTGCCGGCAACGTCGGCATCGGCGACACCTCTCCCGACTCTCTCCTCGATATCTCTTCCTCCGGTACGGCCGCGACTCAGTTCTCCATCACCAATACCAATGCCGGAGACTACGACTCCCAACTCTCCTTCCAACTCGCCGACAACACCAATCTCTTCACCATGGGAGTGGACGATTCCGACTCCGACAAGTTCAAGATTTCAACGACCGCGCTTGGCACGAATGACCGGTTCGTGATCGATTCGACGGGGAATGTGGGTATCAACACCTCCGCCCCCGACCGTCGTCTCGACGTCCTCGACGCGTCCAATCCGCAACTGCGCCTCACACATACCGATGGGACCGTCTATACCGACTTCCAGACGACCTCCGGCGGAGACCTCACGATCACGCCGTCGGGCGGGGATACCCGCGTTGCCGGAACTTTCGGCATCCAAAACGGTTCTTACACCACAATATTCCAAGCTGGTGCTCAGTCAGCTGATATTACCTATACCTTACCGGCTACAAGTGCCAACGGCGTTCTTCGCAATACCAGCGGCACCCTCTCGTGGGATACAAGTACCTATCTCACAGCCAACCAGTCCATCACCCTCTCGGGCGATATCTCCGGTACCGGCACCACCGCCATCACAACAACCATCGGTGCTGACAAAATCACCGAATCCATGTTGAAAGCGGTCAATACGGCAACCGACGAATACTGCCTCACCTACGAAACAACGACCGGCGATTTCGAATGGCAGGCCTGCGGAGGCGGAGGTATGGCAATCGGTTCCGCCGTCGGCTCCGGCACCTCCGGTTCCGTCCTTTTCGTGAACGATTCCGGCAACCTTGCCCAAGACAATGCCAACTTCTTCTGGGATGCGGGGAATGCGCGCCTCGGCATCGGCACCGCCAGTCCCTTGGCCCGTCTTCACGTACTGGGAACGACCGAACAACTCCGTCTCGGCTATGATGCGTCCAACTATCTTTCGGCGACCGTCTCCTCGGCGGGTACCGTCACGTTCGACGCCATCGGATCTTCACAGGGATTCTCGTTCGCCGACGCTCTTACCGTCACCGGCAACATCCTTCCGTCCGCCAACGAGACCTACAACCTCGGTGCGACCGGTTCCCGATGGAACGACCTCTATTTGGGCGGCGAAACCATCCACCTCGGTACTTCCGCGACGGACGAGGCGACCATCTCATACGCATCTTCCAATATTCTCTCTTTCGGCACCGATTCCACCACGAACGGCGACATTGCCTTCTTCACCGACGATTTGTATCTCGACAAGTCGAGCGGATATGTGGGGATCAATACCACCGCCCCATCCGACCGTTTTCACCTCAAGGGTGGTACACTGCGTGTGGATACGCCGGCAACTCCGACTCTGACGGGGACGTACAATACGAGTGGAGCCGCATACGGTGTCGCCGTCGCCGGCCGGTATGCATACGTCGCCGATTTTACCGCAGGCCTCCACATTATCGACATATCCAATCCCGCCAGTCCCACCCTCGTCGGGACGTACAATACGAGCGGAAATGCATACGGTGTCGCCGTGTCCGGCCGCTATGCGTATGTCGCCGATCACAGTTCAGGTCTCCAGATCATCGACATATCCAATCCCGCCAGTCCCACCCTCGTCGGGACGTACAATACGAGCGGAGAAGCATACGGTGTCGCCGTGTCCGGCCGCTATGCATATGTCGCCGATTATACCGAGGGTTTTCACATTATCGACATATCCAATCCCGCAAGTCCCTCCTTGGTTGGTACCTACGATATGGCCCAGAGTGCCCGTGGTGTAGCTGTCGCTGGCGGATATGCATATGTCGCCGATGATATCTCAGGTCTCCATATTATCGACATATCCAATCCCGCCAGTCCCACCCTCGTCGGGACGTACAATACGAGCGGAGAAGCATACGGTGTCGCCGTGTCCGGCCGCTATGCATATGTCGCCGATTATACCGAGGGTTTTCACATTATCGACATATCCAATCCTGTCAGTCCCACCCGCGTCGGTACGTACGATACGGCTGGAGCCGCATACGGTGTCGCCGTCGCCGGCCGGTATGCGTACGTCGCCTATTTCAATGAAGGTCTCCGAATCATCGACGTCGTAAATCCCGCAAGTCCGTCCCTTGTCGGCACGTATGATACGAGCGGAACCGCATACGGTGTTACCGTCGCCGGCCGCTATGCCTATGTTGCCGATTTTACCGCAGGCCTCCGCATCATCGACATCGGCGGTACCGATACCCATGCCCTCGTCGCCGGCGAAACCGAGACTGACTTCCTCTCCGTCAATGGCAATGCCCAAGTGGCGCAGAACCTCTCGGTGAACGGGGGACTGTCTGTCGGTCCGGGTGGTATTCTCTCGCAGGGAGCGGGATCGGTGTATGCCAACGGTGCCAATACCGCCTTTACAGTGACACAGTATGGTACTGGCGACATTCTCAATCTCTTCGACGGCGCGACCGAAGTACTGACCGTCCTTGATGGTGGCAACGTCGGCATCGGCGACAGTACGCCGGACTATCGCCTCGATGTGGAAGCGGACGCAGCCACTTCCTATGCGGCGAGTATTTTCAATGACGGGGATGATGCGAACCGGTACGGGCTGCTGATTCAGTCTGGAGCGGATTCTGGCGGGACCGGGACCCTTGTCCAATTCATGGACGGTGATGGGACGGATGTCGGCGAAATCACCTTCAATGGCACGACGACGACCTATAGCACGTCTTCCGATCGGCGACTCAAAGACGATATCCGTGACACGCATTACACGCTTGCCGACCTGAATCGGGTGCAGGTACGGGATTACGAGTTTACGGAGGACGGTATGACTTCGACAGGTTTTATCGCACAGGAACTGTACGATATCTTCCCATATGCGGTCTCACGTCCCGACGACCCAGATCGGATGTGGGGCGTGGACTATGGCAAGATAACCCCTCTCATTGTCTCCGCCGTACAGGAACTTTCCGGCGTCGTCGATGACCAGCAAGATAGGTATGAAGCGCTCGAGTCCCGATTTGCCGACCTTTCGCTCGGAACCGACGAGAATATTTCTACCCTGGGTGAGCTGCAGGCGTCTGTGGACGGACAGCTTCTCGTGGTCGGCGACGCCCTCTCGGTACTCGGTGCGGAGACGGACGCCCTTGATGGACGGCTGACGACGGTCGAAGGCCAGGTTCTATCCTTGGAAAGCGCGATAGCCGATCTTGTCACGGCTGATACCGATCACAAGGCGGGCATCGCCGCGCTCGAATCCGACATGGCGGACCTCAGGGAGGGGCAGGCCGCACTCATGGATTTCTATGCGAACTTCGAACTTGGGAGCGTTGCGATAACGGACGCGGATGGAAGCCTCGATTTGCTTGACGGGACGCTCTCGGCAAAGATTGTCGAGACCGGGGAACTCGTCATCGAGGTTCGCGATCCGGATGCTAAGACGATTGGCACCGCGACCATCCTTCCGGCCGGGACGGATGAGGATGGATCCAATCTGGACGGGCGGAGCGTTTTCGTGCCGACGTCGGCCGTCTCAGACACCGCTCGGATCTTCGTAACCTTCGAAGGCGATCCCGGGGCATCCTATTGGGTGGAGAAGAACGAGAAAGACGGGGAATATGTCGGATTCACCGTTCGTCTTTCTGAACCGATTGGGGAGGAGGTTTCCCTTGATTGGCTTCTCGTGACCGAAGAATAGTTGTTAATGAAGGAGCGTTTTGAGAAGTTGAGTTATAAATATTTGCTTGAATAAAGACCAGAAAAATTATGACGGTTTTAGAAAGCATTTTTTCCACTTATTCAACCAATCCCGCGTGTATTTGTCAGAATCTATCTCAAAGCTCACCGCGGTAATAAACCGAGAAAATCCGCTTGCCGGCTGAAGTCCTGAAATTTCGAGCGAAAACGCGGAGAGTTGAGAAAGGCTACCGGCGTAACCTGACGAAACGTGAGGCGTTTGTCCGCCCGAATCACTCCGTGAAACGTTGCGGACAGGTGCCGAAATTTCAGGATTTCATCTCGACATGAGATTTGAGAGAGACTCTAAAGGGGACGAAGGCTGGTTTTTCTCCAATTACACCGAAAAATTTATGTTTTTGCTTGAAATGTTCGGATGTATTACACGACAGGAGATGAGAGAATAAGGCTGATACGGTCGAGCCGTAGGGGAAGAAACTTCTCAAGATTCGACCCTGGAAAGAATAAGGATGATATGCTATCCGCATGAACGATACGCTCAAGATATTCGAACGACTCAAAATCCTTAAAGGACGACTACCGGAACTGGTCGGTGGGCTGTTCGTTTTGTTGATCGTCGTGCTTGCCGTATATGGTATCCGTAACGGACTTCGAATTGATTCGGATCCTGTTCCTGCTGACGAATCGCTCCGTTTCGACCGTGGGCGTGACGGCATTTCTGTCTCTATCGGCGACCAGGGGTACGGTATACGTTTTCCTTATTCGCTCGACAAGCCGATTGAAATTGGATTGCCCGATGAACGTGATATCAAGATTGTCGAACAGTTTCCTGAAACCACTGCCGAATTGATTTCGGGAACGCTTTCAAAGACGGATGCGAACCGGAAATTATTGAGTATTTTGTCGAGAAATCCTACTCTTGCAACGTATCGGTCTCCGGACGGCCGAAAGAGTGATCTCTATACCTATCAAGAAGCTGTTTCTGGTGGACAGGGGAGTTTTAAGCATTGGATTCTTTACGAAAATGGTGATGGGAAGGAAATCGCTTCGTATCGTATAGACGGTGCACACGTCCGCATTTCTGATGCCGGCGACGCACAGGTATACGCATCGACGAAAGGCGTCTCCGGTCAGCCTGATTTTGTTATCCCCCGACCATATTTTTTGGACCGAGACGGCAGACGGACTGTTCTCAACTGGACCTTTGATGAGCCGTCGAGCATCCTTTCGGTCTCGTTTACCGTCCCCAAAGGGCGATATCCCGTCGCACTCGATCCGACAGTGCAATTTGACGCAGGCATAGCGACCATCCGAGGGTTTTTCAAGAGTCATGGCGCAGTGAATTTCTCCGGTAAACGGATTTCCCAAGGGGACTATCTGTTCGAGGCGTTCGACGATGCCGAGGTCGCCCTTTCCCTCCGACAGCTTGACGATGGCTACGAGGGGGATGCGATCCGGGTGCGTCGGGATTCGGACGATGCCGAGGCCGATTTCGGGTTCGACGAGAATGGCCTGCTTGATATGGAGGCAATCGAGACCTGGCTCGGATCGAGTGACGGCTATGTGACGACCTGGTACGGGCAGGACCCGACCGGATACGATGCGGTACAGGCGACCGAAGGGAACCAGCCGCAGATCGCGGAGGCAGGAGCGGTCCTTTTGGACGAGGATGGGGTTCCGGTCATCACGTTCGACGGTGCGGACGACTTCATGACGATTAGCTCGCTCACGCTTCAGACATATTTCAGTCTTTTCGTCCGTGGAATTCCCGGAGACTATATCATCGCGGAACACGGCCTGGACGCGAACTCGAACCCAGGATTCTATTTCACGAACGACGACCAGTACTGGATGATCAATCGTGGAGCCGGATACTATGGCCACAATACCGGGTTTTTGCAGTATCCGAAGACCGCCTCCGGCATCATGAGCCTCATTTCGGGTTCCGATGCCGCCCGACACTACTATGATGGCGACGCCCAGCCAGTCAGTTACAGCGGATCGCAACACGCCGATTCGACTGCGACCGATACGCTCTACCTGAGCAGTCGTGCCGGGACGGGCCTATATTCGGCTAACCGACTCTCGGAATTCGTCCTCTGGGACGGTATCGACCAGACGGCCGAGATCTCCGATATCGTAGAGAACATGACCGACGCCTGGCCGCCACTCGCCGTTTCGCCGGACTTCTTCGCCTTTGCTGATACGGATGGTGTTGATACGAATACGCTATCGACTTCTGACATTGTCGAGATCACCGGAGCCGACGGTTTGAGTGTCTCTATTTCGGGTGAGGGGGCTCCAACCTATCGGATCTGTTCCGACGCGACATGCACTACGGTTGCGCATGATTGGACCACTGATGCCGGTTCTATCGACAGCGGTGAATACCTTCAGCTCAGGCTTACCAGCAGTTCTTCTTTCCATACTATTCGGACTGCTACCGTGACGGTTGGCGGCGGCAGCAATGCCTGGGACGTCACGACCAAAGGATATCTCTCCCAGATCATCCAGTCTCCTACCAACTACGCCTGGGCGCTCGCCAAGGTGAACGAAAACTACGCCGGTCCCGCCCTCCGTGTCGAACGCTCCTCCGACAGTACTCAGACGGACATCGGTTTCACCGGAGACGGCTCCCTCGACACCACCTCCCTTCTTTCCTTCGTCGGAAGCGGCGATGGCTATGTCACCACCATGTACGAGCAGTTTGGTTCTTCCTATGACATGACCATGAACAATGACCCGCTCATTGTGGACGATGGGGTGCTCGTGACGCATGGAGACGGGTCACCGGCGATCAGCTTCAATGAGCCGTCAGATATAAACCAATCGGCGTCAATTGCAAACTTGCCCTTGTACACACACATGTCACTCCATGCTCGCATGGAGCATGATGACCCAGGCGGGTACACCATAATGTTTGAACACAGCCCATTAGGTTATAGCAATGGTGGATTTTATATCGATAATACAGAAACATGTTTTTCTCGCTCAGGTTCGGGATATCATTTCGTTACTTATGATCTCCCCGTTGAAAATCAGGCGTTCGTGCTGTCCGAAATCTACACGTCCGACGGGCACCATCGGTACGAAAATTCTGTGCTCGAGACGATAAATACTGAAGTTGGGAATCAAATCCCGAATTCTTTGTATCAAGATACGCTTTATGTTTTTGGTCGGCAATATACTCAATATAACGTCACCGGAAAGCTTTCCGCCCTCATTATCTCGGACGACTACGACGATACGTCCGAACTCTCCGATATCGTCGGGTATATGATGGCCGGATGGCCGGGCGTGGGAACCGCAGATCCGTTCGAGTTAACCGATGATGCCGGCGTCGAGCTTGATACGCTGACCGAATCCGGCACTTTAGAAATTACTGGTTCCGATAGGATGCCGGTTTCCATTTCCGGCGATGGCAACCCTAGCTATCGGATCTGTTCCGACGCGTCCTGTACCACGGTCGCACACGACTGGAGTTCCTCTTACGGCTCGATAGAGGACGGCGAATATCTCCAGCTCCGCCTGACGAGCGACTCCTCGTACCGGACAACTCGTACCGCGACGGTATCCGTGGGTGGACAGAGCGACGAGTACGACGTCACGACCAAAGGATATCTCTCCCAGATCATCCAGTCTCCTACCAACTACGCCTGGGCGCTCGCCAAGGTGAACGAAAACTACGCCGGTCCCGCCCTCCGTGTCGAACGCTCCTCCGACAGTACTCAGACGGACATCGGTTTCACCGGAGACGGCTCCCTCGACACCACGTCTCTCCTTTCCTTCGTCGGGAGCGGCGATGGGCGCGTCGTCACGCTCTACGAGCAGTTCGAGAGTGCCTATGACATGGTCCTTTCCAATGACCCGCTCATCGTGGATGACGGCACACTCATAACACATGAGGACGGCTCTCCCGCGATCAGCTTCAACCCGTCGGGGGACGCGGACCAGTCGGGATATGTGACGAACCTGCCGCTGTACGCGGATATGAGTCTTCACTACCGGGTCGAGGTCGATGTCCCCACATCGGGCAACGTGATGCTTCTTGAGCACAGCGAGTGCGGTTATTGCGATCCTGGGTTCTTTCTGAATCAGGAGGCGTGGCTTCACACGAGGGGGAGTTACATTGAGGTATACGGCGGGGACATCCTCGACGAGACCCTGACGGTTCACTCGCTCATCCACCGACAGTCGGACGGCGCAAGTCGCTACGAAGGGGCGACGCTTCTGGCAAATGTAAATAACCCGAGGACAGATTCGGTCGCGACAGAGACACTCTATGTTTTCGCGCGGCAACTGACGACCGAGAACGTCACTGGACTCCTCTCTGCCCTCATTATCTCGAACAACTACGACAATACGTCCGAACTCTCCGATATCGTCGGAAACATGACGACTGACTGGCCGGATTGATGGTTTTGATTGGTCCGATTTTTCTGCTATACTGGACTGGTACATAAATCTGTATTTACAGTGTTCCTATGCAGAACGAATCCTCTCCCAGCATGCCTGATTCCGGACGTCCCACACCGATGTCCGCCGAGCCAGTGACAGGACCGGCGCGGACGCCGGCCTTCGGTCGATCCGCTGTAGTCGGTTCCGAAGCGAAACAGTCGTCGGTGACTCGCATGTTCGATACGGTCATTACGACCAGTCTTTTTGCCTTGTTCTTCGGGCTCCCGATTTTCTTTACCGGTTTCTCATTTCAGGGGCTCGTCTTTGAAAAGCAGGTGTATTTCTATGTTTGGCTTCTCATCGCCCTCGTCGCCTGGGTATCCAAGGGAGTAATCTCGGGCGAAATGAGGGTCCGGAGGACGCCACTCGACATTCCTATTATCGCGTTTCTCGCCGTGTATGGGTTGTCGACGGCGCTTGCCATTGATCGGTGGCGGAGTTTTTGGGGGGCGTTTGGCGATCCGTCGCGCGGATTTCTGTCGGTTGCAGGGCTCGCCCTCGTCTACTTCCTCATCGTAAGTCACTTCACGCCGAAGCGTCTTCGGATTATGTTCGGTGGCTTTACGGCTTCGGCAGCTCTCGTTGTTTTGTGGACCTTTTTTGGCATCATGGGCATCCAGATTCTTCCAGCCTCGGTCGAGATGCTTGTCCCGCTCTCACTCATCGGTACGATGACGACGCTCTCGGTCTTTCTTTCCGTCTCGTTGCCCGTTTTCATAACCGCACTATTCCTGCTCTTCGGCGGAACACGGTCTCCCTGGAAGATTACGGGAGGCGTGGTGGTCTCCCTGGGGCTCGTTCTTGATCTCTTTTTACTTCTGGCATTGTCAACGTTCGTCTCTTGGCCGATATTGATCGGTGGTCTCGGGTTCTTTCTCATCTATATTCTCGCGCAAATCGTCCGACCGACGGGCGCACTCGCGTGGATACCGATGGCTGTCTTTGTCTTGGTGCTCGCCTTTCTTATGATCGGGCAGGTCAGGATTGCCCGGGTGTCACTTCCTACGGAGGTCATACCCAAACTCTCCTTCGCGTTCGATATCGCCAAAAGCGCTGTTACGGACCGGTTCGTACTCGGAGCGGGGCCGGCCGGGTATTCTTCGGTTTTCTCACAGTATCGTCCGGTCGAATATAATCAGAACGCATTGTTCACGCTGCGGTTCGACCAGGCGCCCGGACTCTTCCTGGAAGCGTTGTCGACAATCGGCGCGCTTGGTACGATAGCGTATTCGGTGCTGATTCTCTCTTTCGTGAGCGTCGGTACCTATCTGCTCTCGAGCGATCGGAACCGGAACAAGATTCTTTCGCTGGGGCTTATGAGTGCAGCGGTCATGTTCTTCGTCGGGAGTTTCGTTTCGGCATTCAACGGTCCGCTCGTTCTGATCAGCGCTTTGTTGTCGGCGCTCGCCTTGTCGACGCTCCTCTATGAGAGTGGGACGGAAGAACGGTATCTTTCCCTGTCACTCAAGGCGTCGCCGAAATTCGCTTTGGCGCTCGCATTCATTTTTATGGTGGTTTCCGCTGGAGTCGCATTCCTGTTCGTCTTCCTCGGGAAGGCGCTTGTTGCCGATGTGTCCGCTGGTATGGCTGCACGGAGTCAGGATACGGATGTGGTTACTGCTGGACTCGCCCGTGCGGAAGCGCTCAATCCGAAAGAGGCCCGATATGCGATGAGTTTGGGACAGATGTATATTACGCTCGCCAACCGCGAGGCATCGAAGCCCGAGGCGGAGCGGGATACCGACCGGGTCGCGGCACTTGTCCGCGGAGCTGTGGCACAGTCGGAGCTCGCGATGCGTCTCGCACCGGGAAGCGTACTTGCGGCGGAATCGCTTGGGCTCGTGTACGAAAACGGGGCGCTTTATGCGTCGGATGCGTTGCCGAAAGCAGAAGAGGCGTATCAAAAAGCACTTTCACTCGAGCCAAACAACCCGATTCTTCTTGTAAAGATTGGACAGGTGAAGCGTTCAATGGGCGATCGTGAGTTGGACGGGGATGGTAAGTCGGTGAAGTATCGGGAAGCTCGCGAGTCGTTCGAGCAAGCCATCGGGAAGAAGAGTGATTTTGGTATCGCGCACTACAATCTTTCCGTCGTCCTGTCGCGGCTCAAGGAATACGACGCTGCCATTATGTCGGCAGAGAAGGCCATCGCGTCCGAGCCGAAGAACGTCACCTACTTGTACGGACTCGGGTCCTTGCGACAACTCCGCCAAGGGGACGGTGACCTGGATGCCGCCCAGAAGATATACGAATATATCCTGTCGGAAAACGAGAAGCTCGTCGATGTCCGACTCGCGCTTGGGCTGCTCTACGAGGATCGCGGACAGGCCGATCGGGCACTTGCGGAATATGAGAAGATTCTCGGATTCCTTCCGGCTGGCGAGGAGGGTGAGACGCTTCGTAAACAGGTAGGGGTGTTCGTCGATACGATTCAGTCCGGCCGAAGCAATGTGACCACATCTTCGGCCTCGGCGGTGCCGCCCGCTCCGGCCCCAGAGACCGATCAGATTCCCGCCCTCGATGAGTCGGCTACTCAGGCGGTTCCGGAAACAGTTCCAGTACCGGAAGCGCCGGCTCCGCGTTCCGTGAGATAAGCTGAAAATTTCGATTTACTGGCGCCTCATCCGTCTTGTGAGGCGCCTTTGCATGGGTTGTCTGATCAGTCAATCTTCGGCACTTGACAGGTCATGGGCGTTCGCCTATCATAGGAATCACTTGTCTCGCGAAAAGTCTGACGGTATGGCCTCTTGTGATGAGATGTCGATCCGGGAATCCTTCCCTGATTTTCATTTCCGCGCAAATGAATCTTGACAATCAGTATTCCGACAGTCGAAACCCAGACCTAGACGCCAGCGGAAACGGGAACGGGGGTGACGGTCGGAGAGGTCAAGCAAATGTTATCAAACGTGCATGCGATCATCTCGCGATGATATGGTCCGTGTGCGAATGAAGTAAAGGAGAAAGACGACGACAGGGAGCGGAAGTTTCCTGTTGTCAACCGCTTCTGTCCGTGAACATCCGATTCGTCGGACGTTTGCGGACGAAGTGAAGGAAAGAAGAAGGTTAATGACGCATGTGGTGAATGCCTTGACTCGAATGAGCGATGAAGGACGTAGCAGGCTGCGAAAAGCCTCGGGGAGCTGCCAAGCAAGCTTTGATCCGGGGATGTCCGAATGGGGAAACCCCTCCGACCTTGTGTCGGAGAACGCGATCTGAATTCATAGGGTCGTGTAGCGCACCCTGGGAATTGAAACATCTTAGTACCAGGAGGAAAATAAATCAGATGAGATTCCGGGAGTAGTGGCGAGCGAAACCGGAAGAGCCTAAACCCAGCACCTATCGAGCCTGTATGTATTACGTGTACGTTCTGAAATCCGCGAAGGATGGAGACATATACGTCGGCTATACGAACGATTTACGGAGAAGGATGCAGGAGCATCAGTCGGGAAAATCGTTCGCGACCAGTTTTCGATTGCCGGTCAGACTCGTTTATTACGAGGCGTACGCCTCCGAAAACGATGCCCGGACAAGAGAAAGACGGTTGAAACATCATGGCAGAGCAATACGACTTTTGAAGGAAAGGATAAGCGGAAGTCTATTGTAGGTTCGATAGGTGCTGGGGGTTGCGGGGCGATTGGACTCGGTTGACCGGGGTCCCGCATCGTTTCTTAGCGGAAGCGTCTGGAAAGACGAACCAAAGGGGGTAATAGTCCCGTACGCGAAAAGAAACGGTGTCGGATGCAGTCGTACCCAAGTAGGGCGGGACCGGAGAAATCCCGTTTGAATCAGGGAGCACTAACTTCCAAGGCTAAATATCATTCGAGATCGATAGCGAACTAGTACCGTGAGGGAAAGGTGAAAAGTATCCCGAAAGGGAGGTGAAATAGACCTGAAACCACATGCTAACAAAGAGTCGGAGCTTCGGCGCAAGCCGGGGTGACGGCGTGCTTTTTGTAGCACGATCCAACGAGTTTGTTCTACGTGGCATGTCTAAGGGGGTAAAAACTCCGGAGACAGAGTGAAAGCGAGCCTGATAAGGGCGATCGTCGCGTGGACAAGACCCGAAGCCGGACGAGCTACGCTTGAGCAGGGTGAAGCGCGGGTAAAACCGCGTGGAGGCCCGCACCCACGAGTCGTGCGACTCTCGGGGATGACTTGAGCGTAGAGGAGAAATTCCAATCGAGTTCGGCAATAGCTGGTTCTCTCCGAAATAGCTTGAGGGCTAGCGTCCTGACACTCTGCCTCGGAGGTAGAGCTACTGGATGAGGATTCGCGGCTTGCCGTAGGGTCTTCAACCAAACTCCGAATGCCGAGGTATGTTATCAGGGCAGTCAGAATTCCGGGGCTAAGCTCGGAACTCAAAAGGGAAACAGCCCAGACCGCCAGCTAAGGTCCCAAAATCCATGTTCAGTGGGAAAGGAAGTGAAGTTTCTTTGACACCTAGGAGGTTGGCTTAGAAGCAGCCATCCTTTAAAGAGTGCGTAATAGCTCACTAGTCTAGAGACTTCGCGCCGACAATGTAACGGGGCTCAAACATGGTACCGAAGCTGCGGGACCGGCATTTATGCCGGTCGGTAGGAGAGCGTTCCGTATGCGTCGAAGCGGGTGGGGCGACCCCCCGTGGAGCGTACGGAAGTGAGAATGTTGGAATGAGTAACCGCAATGTGAGTGAGATCCTCACACACCGAAAGTTCAAGGTTTCCTGGGCCACGTTGATCGCCCCAGGGTTAGTCGGTCCTAAGGCGAGGCCGAAAGGCGTAGTCGATGGATAGCAGGTCAATATTCCTGCACTGTGTATATATTCGATGGAGTGACGCATTTCTGTACCTTCCGCATCTTATTGGATTGATGTGAGCGTTTCGAGGATGTCCCGCAGGCAAATCCACGGGACATTAATCCGAGGAACGTTCCGATTTCCGTGGCAACACGGGAAAAGGGAAGGGAGCGAGGTGCCAAGAAAAGCTTCTAAGGTTCGTATATGCGCATCCGTACCGCAAACCGACACAGGTGAACTGGGCGAGTAGCCTAAGGTGAACGGGAGAGTCTTCGTTAAGGAACTCGGCAAAAAAGCTAGACGTACGTTCGCAAGATGTCTTGCCGGCCCGTAAGGGTCGGCCGCAGCGAAAGTTTTCCAAGCGACTGTTTATCAAAAACACAGCTCTCTGCAAACCCGCAAGGGGAAGTATAGGGGGTGACGCCTGACCAGTGCCGGAACGTTAACGGGAGCGGTTCACGCCAATCCCCGAAGCGCCGGTGAACGTCGGCGATAACTATAATCGTCCTAAGGTAGCGAAATTCCTTGTCAGGTAAGTTCTGACCTGCATGAAAGGCGTAACGACTTGGAAACTGTCTCAACGAAGATCCCGGTGAAATTGCAATGACGGTAAAGATGCCGTCGACCTGCAGCAAGACGAAAAGACCCCATGGAGCTTTACTATAACTTGGTATTGACGCGATATTTTTGTTGCCGAGCATAGGTGGGAGGCTTTGAAACCCCGATTCCGGTCGGGGCGGAGCCACCAATGGAATACCACCCTGCAAAAGTGTCGCTTCTCACCTGCCGCCGTGAATCCGGCGGGGGGACAGTGCCTGGTGGGTAGTTTGACTGGGGCGGTCGCCTCCTAAAAGGCAACGGAGGCGTTTACAAAGGTTGGCTAGGTCCGGATGGAAATCGGGCCGATAGCGCAAACGCACAAGCCAGCTTTACTGAAAGACCGATCAGTCGATCAGTTTCGAAAGAAGAAGTTAGTGAACCGACCATCGCTCGTAGGAGCGTGGAAGATCATCAGATAAAAGTTACCCTGGGGATAACAGGCTGATCTTGCCCAAGAGTCCATATCGACGGCAAGGTTTGGCACCTCGATGTCGGCTCATCGCATCCTGGGGCTGGAGAAGGTCCCAAGGGTTTGGCTGTTCGCCAATTAAAGCGGTACGTGAGCTGGGTTCAAACCGTCGTGAGACAGGTTGGTCTCCTATCTGCTGTGGGCGCCACTGCTTGAGAGATCTCTTCCTTAGTACGAGAGGACCGGGAAGAACGAACCTCTGGTGTACGAGCTGTTCCGCCAGGAGCACTGCTCGGTAGCTATGTTCGGGTAGGATAACCGCTGAAAGCATCTAAGCGGGAAGCCAGGCTCAAGATAAGGCAGTTTTCCATGCTTGCATGGAAAGGATATCCTCGGAGATGACGAGGTTGATAGGCTTCAGATGGAAGCCCCGCGAGGGGTTGAGTCGAGAAGTACTAATATGTCCACATACCTTCTAGACTTTCCTTTTTTCGGTTGACAACAGGAAGCTCCCGACCTCTCTGGAAATCATAGTCTTGGTGGCTTTTGCGACGGGGGTACACCCGATCCCATTCCGAACTCGGCAGTTAAGCCTGTCAGCGCCGATGGTACTTCGCTGTGATGGCGGGGGAGAGTAGGCCGCCGCCAAGACCATGATTTTCAGAGAGAGCGAGATTGACTTCGAAGACGGCCCGCAAGGCCGTTTTTTCTGTGTGTGGTAGAATAGAAAGGCATCGGGAAGAGAATAGCAAGAGGCTATCGGGGAGTCTCGAGAATCGATCGGTTTCGGTTCCTCGGACCACTGATATCCGTCGTCGGTTTTTTGCGTATCTGCCGAACGTAACCCCCTTACATGTTGTCCGAAGCTTATGGATTCTTCCGGTCGTCTCATGCGGCGCGTCAGGATCATCTCGGCGGTGACCGCCTTCGTGGTTGTCGTCGGGACGGGTCTCTATTTCCTGTTGCGAACCGCACCTACGTGTACCGATGGCAAGAAGAATCAGGGAGAGACTGGCATAGACTGCGGCGGCCGGTGCGGTGCCTGTCCCGAGGTATTCAATCCCGAGCCGTTCGTCATCCGAGAGGCGGTCGCGGTGCCGGGGAATTCCGCTTCCGAGTACGATGTGGTCGCGAAAGTATACAATCCGAACGATACCATCGGGGCTTCGGAAATTCGCTACGATATCTCGCTTCGCGATACGGGCGGCAAGGAAATTGGCCGGGTTTCCGGTACCGATTCCATCCTTCCGCAGGAAACGAAGACGCTTCTGACCATCAGCGTGGCGACGACGGGAACGCCGGCGTCCGTCGATATAACGTTCCGTGACGCCGCATGGCAGCGCTTTTCGGGATATCAGGAGCGCCCGAAGCTTTCCTTGTATCGCACGCGGTTCGACAAACTTTCCTCGGGGCCGTTCTATGGGGAAGTGTTCGGTACGCTGCGAAACGACAGCCCGTTCGATTTCCGGGCCGTCACGGTGAAGGTGATCCTTCGGAACGCGGCCGGGATGCCGATTGCGCTCAATCAGACTGAGGTGAACACACTGCTTTCCGGCGACATACGGGACTTCACCCTGCGTTGGCCGAAGGCGATACCGGGCGAGGTGGCTGTCGTTGAGACGGTCGCGGATACGGATTTCTATCACGAGCAGAACTTCATCGAGCGGTATCGGTCGGGCAATGAGCAGTTTCAAAGTCTTCAATAAGATCGCGGTCACAAGTCTTAAAAGTCACAAGTCTCTAGAGGCGAAGATGAGGTAATACGGGCACAACCGCAAACGTTTCGGATCGGAGCTTATGTCTGGTTGTGATCACTATGATTTGTACTTTATGGACCTTACGGACTTTTGACTTGTAACTTTCGACTTCCGACTATTCTCGTATGGTCAAACGCTTTCTTGAGACGGATTGGCTTCTGGTCTTGTCCGCCCTGTTCGTGTTCGGGGCAGGGCTGCTTTCCCTGTACAGCCTTTCCGTGACGGGGAATCCGTGGTCATTGTCCGGCAGTTACTTTCTTCGTCAGCTGATTTTTGGCATGATCGGAATCGCGTTCATGGTCTTTTTTCAGTTTCTCGATTATCGACATCTGGTCCGGTATGGTACGCATTTCTATTTCCTGTCGATCATCGCGCTCGTCCTCGTCCTTCTGTTCGGACGGACGGTCAACGGGACATCGGGATGGATATCGCTCGGCTTCGTCCGTTTCCAGCCGGTCGAGGCCGTGAAGATAGCGCTTATCCTTTTTCTGGCCAGATTCATCATCGAGAAACGCTCAGAGCTCGGGGAATGGGTCCGGATCATCGCGTCGCTTGTTCTCTCGTCCTTTCTCGTATTTCTCGTTCTGAAGCAGCCCGACCTCGGTTCCTCACTCACCCTCATGGCGATTTGGGGCGGCATGATACTCGTTTCGGGGATACGTATGAAGCACATCCTTGTCCTGTTGATAACAGGCATAGTGGTCGCTTCTGCGGGATGGTTCTTCCTGGAGGGGTATCAGCGGGATCGTATCGAGATATTTCTGCATCCGGAGTCGGATCCCCGCGGAAGCGGTTACAACGTGCTTCAGGCGATGGTCGCGGTCGGATCGGGTGGCATTTCGGGGAAGGGGGTCGGATACGGTTCCCAGTCCCAGTTGAACTTTCTTCCCGAGAAACACACAGACTTCATTTTCGCGACGGTCACGGAGGAACTCGGACTGATCGGTTCCGGGGCGATCCTGTTGTGTTACGGGGTGTTCCTGTTCCGCGCCTGGAGGATCGCCGCGTGCGCTCGCGACAATGCCGGATATCTGATAGCGGTCGGTGCGCAGATATATTTCATCATCCAGATATTCATCAATGTCGGCATGAACATGGGGCTGTTGCCCGTGGCAGGATTGCCGGCGCCGTTCCTCTCCTACGGTGGAAGCTCCCTTCTTGCCTCGTTCACCATCGCCGGGCTGCTCCTGAGCGTGTACCGGCAGGGGCGTCGCGGTCAGTCCCGTTCTTTGGGTTCCGTCTCGTCGACAGAAGAATTTTCCCTATTATAAGGCAAAATATAAGTTTTTCTTTGACGCAATGACATATTTCGGGTACACTTCCCAAAGAGCCGAAGCGCTTTTTCTTTCTTTTTCGACCGTATGAAGCCTCTCCTTCTCGTACAAGCCGTCGTCTCCGTGCTATTGATCGTTTCCATTCTTCTCCAAAACCGGGGCACGGATGCCGGACTTTCGTTCGGCGGGGATTTCGGCGGGTACTATACCAAGCGAGGGGTCGAGAAGTTCCTCTTCTACGCGTCGGTCGCGCTCGGTGTTGCGTTCCTGATCCTCGCGATCCTGAACGCGAAGCTCGCATAGCTAGTCACGGGCTTTCGGGATATCGGTCCCGAACGTTCCCGATTCCCGCGGTCCTTCTCCGATCGAAGGTCGCGGATTATCCGTAATGCACGAGTATCGTACCGAAAGACGTCGTTCCGACATTGAAAGAGTTCGGTCCTGCAGCCCTCTGGAAGGCGCTTCGTTTTCGGGACCGGGCGATCGTTTTCATTCTTGCCGCCGTGTTCGTCGGCGCGTTCCTGTTCTGGGTCGGTGCCGGGTATATGGCGGCGACCAAAGAGATGCCGGCTTCCGGAGGTCGATATGTGGAGGGGATCGTCGGGCAACCGCGATATGTGAATCCCGTCCTGTCTTCCGCGAACGCGGCCGATGACGATCTCGTCTCCGTGATATATTCCGGCCTCACCGGATACGACGGCGACGGTCGAATCGTGAACCGTCTCGCCGAAAAGATAGACGTTTCCGATGATGGCATGACCTATGTCGTCACGGTACGTGACGGGGCGACCTGGCATGACGGCGAACCGGTGACCGCACAGGACGTCGCTTTCACCATCGATGCGATCAAGGATCCCGCGTATCGCAGTCCGATACGCCAAAAATGGCAGGGCGTGGACGTGGAAGTCCGGGACCCGAGGACGGTCGCCTTTCTTCTGAAGAAGGCCTATTTCGGTTTCCCGGAACACCTTACCGTCGGTATCCTGCCGAAACATATCTGGGACACGGTTTCTCCCGAGCGGTTCGCGCTCGCCGACGCCAACCTTTCGCCGGTCGGTTCTGGACCGTACCGCTTTCTTGATTTCCAAAAGGATCCGGAAGGCAATATCCTTTCCTACGAACTCCGATCGTTTCCGGGGTATGTCGGCGGCGAGCCGTACATCGGAAAACTCGCGTTCAGTTTCTATCCGGACGAGGAGACGATGATCGCCTCGTACAATAGGAAAGAGATCATGGGGATGAGCCCGCTTTCTTCGGAACAGGGGAGATCGTTCATAGGGAAAAAGGGTGTCGCCGTGCACGGATTCCACCTCCCTCGCGTCTTCTCCGTCTTCTTCAATCCGATGAAGAGCGTCCCGCTCGCCTATGCCGAGGTGCGGCAGGCGCTTTCGATGGCAACCGATCGAGAAACACTCGTCCGTGACGCGCTCGCCGGTCACGGCGTGGCGGCTTCGTCGCCGTTTTTGTCCTTCATGGAGGGTAATCCCTCGTTCGCTTCCGTCTCATACGATATCGACGGCGCTGACCGGGTCCTCGAGGAAAAGGGGTGGAAGAAAGGCTCTGACGGCATACGGAAGAAAGGCGAGGACCGTCTTGCGTTCGATCTGCGGGTTCCGGACTGGCCGGAGCTCCGTCTGACGGCGGACCTGCTTGCGGCTCAGTGGCGCAAGGTCGGTGCGGACGTAACGGTAAAAGTCATGCCGCTTCCCGAGCTGAACCGGGACATCATCCGTCCCCGCGAGTATGAAGCGTTGCTTTACGGTGAGGAGATGGGGGTGAACCCCGATTTCTATTCCTTCTGGCATTCGAGCGAGAAAAACGATCCCGGTCTCAATCTCGCGATGTTCGACGATACGGACGCCGACGATACGCTGCTCAAGCTTCGGGAGGAGTCCGATCCCGCGAAGCGCGACGAGTTGCTCGGGTCGTTCCTTTCTTTGCTTTCGCAGAAGAATCCCGCTGTGTTCCTGTACAGTCCGGATGTGTTCTATGTCATGTCGGACGGGGTCAAGGGATGGGATATCCGGAGCGCGAATAATTCCTCGTCGAGATTTTCCGGTATAGCGAAGTGGTATATCGATACGAAGCGTGTTTGGAACAAATAATCGTCGGGCGTCATATCGTCGCCGAGGATAACAAAAATCTATGAACAACGTACAGGATCCGTCCGATTTCCGTCGGATGATACTCGAGAGCCCGGATCAGTTCGCGGAAGGGATGCGGTTGGCCGGCGATGTCCGATTTCCAGACCATTCCGGTCTCCGATCGGTGATGATTTCCGGCATGGGTGGTTCGGCATTGCCGGGGAATATCTTCCGTATTTATCTTTCCGACCTCGCGAGCCGGGGATTGTTGTCGGAGCCTGTGTCGATCTATCAGAACCGATTTTACGAGCTCCCCTGGGAAGCCAGGCAATCGCTCAATGTGTTCGCCTCATATTCCGGCAATACCGAAGAGACCATTGAGTCGTTTGAGGCGGCTATTGCCGAAAGGCTTCCGTCCATCGGCATTTCGAGCGGCGGGAAGATAGAGGAGATGTGTCTCCGCGAGGGGATTCCGCACGTGAAACTCCCGATTCCTTTCCCTGATTTCCAGCCGCGACTCGGGACGGGCTACTTCTTCGGCGCGTTGTATCAGGTGCTCGTGAACGAGGGGCTGGCGCCGGATATGCGAGAGGAGATGGAAAGCGGAGCGGAATATCTCAAGTCGCGGCTTTCGGAACTCGAAGAGGCCGGAAAAGCCCTGGCGGCGAAATGCAAGGGGAAGACGCCGGTCGTCTACGCTTCGCCCCGGTACAAATCCGTCGCGATGGTCTGGAAGATCAAGTTCAACGAGAACTCGAAATCGACGGCGTTCTGGAACTTCTTTCCCGAGCTCAATCACAACGAGATGGTCGGGTATACGCTTCCGCAGGGACCGTTCCAGGTCATCATGCTTCGGGATTCGGAAGACCATCCGAAGAACCTGAAGCGTTTCGAGGTTACAGCCGGATTATTGCGTGAACAAGGCGTTTCCGTTGAAATACTTGACATGGAAGGAGAAAACGTGTTTAATAGGGTATTCTCGTCTCTTCTTCTTGCCGACTTCACTTCCTATCATCTGGCACTGGCATACGGCATCGATCCGACGCCGGTCGTCATGGTGGAGAAGTTGAAAAAGATGCTAGTATAGAGGAGGAAATCGTTTCATTGGCCTATGGTCATCGCTTTTTCGGAATGAAATCCGGGAGCCTGCCTGGTTCAATCAGCGATGAAACAACAGAGCCATTGAATAATGTGACGGTAGGGCAGTAAAATTTGCCGAGGTGGCGGAATTGGTAGACGCACTGGCTTCAGGTGCCAGCGTTCGCAAGGACATGGGGGTTCGAGTCCCCCCTTCGGCACAATGACGGTCGTACTCACGCTTTCATCCGGGTTATTCCCGCGGTCGAAGGGAAAGCCATGAATACGCTTCTTTACGGCTCAAAGGTCGAGCGCAGTGATGCGCTCCCAGGCAGCCGAACGAAAATCTGTCAGTAACAAATCGTAGGGATCCGTTTTTTTGACGGTTCCCGAAATTAAGTCGAATACATAACGTATGAACGAATTCAATTCGGCCGGCGGAAGCAGCACTGTTTCCGGCGGCAACAACACCACCGGAAGTCTTTCCGGCGGAAACAGGCGTCGATTTCCGCGTCGCGGAGGTCGGAAGCCTGTGTCATCGAATCAGCCGAACGCCCTTCCTCGCGAAGCGGTACGGAAGCCGATTCATGGAGCCGATATCCTTTCCTCGGGACTCAAGGATGCGCTCGCGCTCGGTTCCTTCGAGGGAGCCGTCGCACGGAGTCAGGCGTATAAGACCTCTTCGTCCCCGGCGACACGAAGTGCCGATGCCAATAATCGGAATCAGCATCCGGTACGCAGGCACCAACGACCCGCAGGTCAGCAGCCGGGTCGTCCGGCCCAGCGTCCGGCGGGTCCGGCCATGAAGCCGGCGGTCAGTGGCACGCACGCCGCGACGACGGGACCTGCGACGGTCCAGGCCGCAGGGAAACCGGCGGCGAAAAAGCCGGCACGCAAACAGGCGGGTGGTCGCGGCGGTCGCCGTCAGCAGTTTCCGGTGAAGATAGAGCTGGCGACCACGAAGGGCGGGAACATCTCGAACGATCTTCCTCCGGCGGGAAATCATCTCCGCATCATCCCGCTCGGCGGGCAGGAAGAGGTCGGACGGAACATGACCGTCTTCGAGTACGGTGACGACATCGTCATCGTGGACATGGGCGTGCAGTGGCCGGAAGAGGATATGCCGGGCGTGGACTATATCGTCCCGAACGTGAACTACCTCAAGGGCAAGGAGAAGCGTATCCGCGGCGTGATCTTCACGCACGGACACCTTGACCATATCGGCGGGGCGCCGATCCTGCTCAAGCAGCTCGGTTATCCGACCATCATCGGCCGCGACTTCACCCTGGCGCTCATCAAGCACAAGGTGGAAGACCATGAGCAGGGCGCGGCATCGCGGCTCAAGACGATCCGTATCGGGAAGCTCGAGGACCGTCTGCGGCTCGGAGCCTTCGAGACACGTTTCTTCGAGGTCGAGCACTCGATCATGGATGCGATCGGTATCGCGCTCCTGACGCCGGCCGGTTCCGTCGTCCACATGGGCGACTGGACCATCGCGAACGACCGTGTCGAGGGCGAGGACATCTCCTACAAGCATCTGGCCAATCTTCCGCGGCCGACGATTCTCATGCTTGAGAGTCTCGGCGCGATCAAGTCGGGGCTTCCGCCGTCGGAACGCGAAGTGCACGAGAACTTCAAGGCCATCCTTTCGGATGCTCCCGGTCGGATCATCATCGGCACCTTCGCGTCGCAGATCAGGCGGGTCGCCTATCTGCTCGAGTATGCGGAGCGGCTCGGCAAGCGCGTCGCGCTCATGGGCTACAGCATGAAGATGAATGTCGAGACCGCCAAGGAACTCGGGTACATCAAGACCAAACCGGAGACGCTCGTTCCGATCAACGATATCCACAAGTACCCGGACAACCAGGTCGTGGTGATCTGTACCGGGGCACAGGGCGAATCGAACGCCGCCCTGGCGCGTATCGTCACGGACAACGACAAGAACGTGAAGCTCAAGAAGAGCGACACGATCGTGTTCTCCTCTTCGATCATTCCGGGAAACGAACGTTCCATCCAGCGACTCAAGGACAACCTGTACCGCAAGTGTGACAATGTGATTCACAGCGATATCATGGACGTGCACATCGGCGGACACTCGACGGCGCTCGGCATCGAGGAGATGCTTCGCCAGGTGCAGCCGACGTACTTCCTCCCGGTGTATGCCAACCACTACATGCTGAAGGAGGCCGCCAAGATCGCGTATCGCATCGGCATGCCCGAGAAGAACGTTTTCGTGCTCGACAACGGACACGTGTTCGAGACCGACGGCAAGGACAAGGCGAGTGTCTTGCCGAAGAAGGTGGACTCGAGCTACGTCTTCATCGACGGGCTCGGCGTGGGCGATGTGGGCAACGTGGTCTTGCGTGACCGCCAGATGCTGTCCGCGGACGGCATGGTGGTCATCACCGTCGTCCTGAGTTCCAAGACCAAAGATATCATCGGCAGCGTGCAGATCACCTCGCGCGGATTCATCCATGTGAAGGAGAACTTCGACCTCGTGAACGAGACGAAGCGCAAGGTCCAGAAGGTCGTGAAGGACAATACCTCCAAGGAGACGTCTGTCGACTGGGACCTTATCCGGAACCAGATCCGCGACGTGGTCGGCCAGTTCCTCTTCACCAAGACGGAACGCCGCCCGATGGTCCTGCCGGTCGTTATCGAGGTGTAAACGTCAGGAGACATCTTATCTTGTAGAGACGGGGCATGCCCCGTCTCTACGTGTTTCTGCTCGTTGATGCGATTTGAAATAAAACCCACGGATAAGAAAAGGGCGACACAGTTTTACTGTGCGCCCCTTTCGGCTCGTAGCCTTACGTGCTTGGTAGGCTGTCATCCTTCCGGATGAGAAATACTACTGTTCCTGCCGTCACTACAAACCTGAGGAAAAATGATGCCTTTAGTGAAAACCACCCAAGCTCTTGTGGGTGATCCGCGATAAGCCACGGAAAGGATATCACACCGGCAAGACAGACAATTGCGAGTGATAGCCAGAGTGTTTCCTTCGACTTTTCGCTGAGCATCTCGAAAGTGAATCCGATCGAGAACGCGAGGTCGGACAATCTTGCCACCAAAATCAGGAACCAGAAAAAGCCGAGGTCTTCTCTGTCGTAACGTGACAGGAAATCCTGGTTGAGATTGTATTCCAGTTGGTGTTCGTATCCCAACTGGAACAGCCAAGATAGAAGGATGGATATCGCTATCCCCTTGATAAGAAAGAAGCAGATAGCTCCTTCTTTTTTGCTTTCGCCATGGTTCTCCATGATGTCCCCTCTTTTTGTTTTAATGATGAAATTGGCATTGTTGAATAATTCCCCCTCCCCATTTCCCCTTTTCTGCTATAATACGGGCAAAAGCAACACAAAACGCTATGCCAAAACAAGCGAAAGAAGGGAAACGGAAGGGTGGGAAGAAGAAAACGT
>JAAXXZ010000013.1 GCA_013334245.1 Candidatus Moraniibacteriota bacterium | reverse complement strand
GTCTCCACAAGAGCGTTGAAACGGGCGCAGCGTTCCCTGAACGGAAGACCGAGAAAAGTCTTGAAATTCGCAACGCCACAAGAGGCCTTAAATCAATTCGTTGCGTTAGATTTTAGGAAGTAAGAAGCTAAAAGCGATTGAGAAAAAACTTCCTCTTATTATTTCAAACGAAGCATACTTGATTTCACGCATTCACTGTATAAATAACAATAAAAATGAGGCACTGAACTACTTAAGAATTGCAGAACAGAACAACCCAAGAAGCTATCCTGTTTCATTAACTAAATCTGTTTATGAATTCCTGTATAATTCTAACGTAGAGGCTTCATTTTCAGCCATAAAGCAAGCAAAACGATTGTCAATCAAGGGACAGCTTGAGTGGCGGTATAATTGGGCTTTTCTAAAGTTTTGGAATGGAGAGTATAAAGATGCATATGCGATGTGTCGGAAGATAAATAATCAAAGATATGAAAGA
Source organism: Candidatus Moraniibacteriota bacterium (assembly GCA_013334245.1). Lineage (GTDB taxonomy): Bacteria > Patescibacteriota > Minisyncoccia > Moranbacterales > UBA1568 > JAAXTX01. Next base: position 33,128 of record JAAXXZ010000013.1, on the reverse strand, counting down.
GAGGATAGCACATTAGATGAGGTTGAAGTATTTAATAGAGACCTTCTTAAAAAAGAACCAGAAAAGACCCAGCTGTATTTTTGGATTGGATACTTAGCCTATAAAAAACGAGGCGATATATTAAAAGCTAAAAGCCTATTTGATCAATATCTCAGTCAAACAAACGGAAAAGCTCAGGAATATCTGGTGATGTTGGCAAAAAGTTTTCTATCTGAGATTAATAACAAGTCGAATTTAGGAAATTCATAATGGCTATAAGATTATTTAACGGGTCTCCAAAACTCGTCGAAGCGCTGAAGTGGATCGTCGGGATCCTGGATGAAAACGGAATCCCGTACCGGATCGGGGGCGGGTTGGCGGCGCACCTGTACGGGTCCGGGCGGCCGGTGAAGGATATCGACATCTCGCTTTCGGGGAAATATTTCCCGGTCATCGTTCCGCTCGTGCGTGAACACATCGTCGCGGGGCCGAAGCATTATTTGAATGAGAAGTGGGACTGTGAGACGCTGTCGCTCTCATATCACGGGCAGGATATCGACCTGACCGATGTCGATACGCTCCTCATGCGGGACAAGGACGATTCGATGTGGATCAAAAACAAGGAAATCTACGGGAAGTGGCCCGACGTGCGGAAGGAGGCAGAGGGCGTGACCGTGACGCTCATGCATCCGCGGGTGCTGCTCGAATACAAGGAGCACCTCTCGGGCGAGCATCAGGAATTCGACCGGGAATTCCTGAAAGGATACGTGGAACGTCATCGGATATGATGAAACGGTTGTCTGGCGTGGAGTCGGGGAGTCGTGTCAGGCGTTCGTTTTTCACTGAAACGTTATGAAAGTGCTGCAATGGAATGTCTGGCATAGGGAAGATATCTCGAATATCCTGAAGACGATCAGGGGGATCGATCCGGATATCGTCTGCCTGCAGGAACTCGTGGCGGATCGTTCACCGGGCGACCCGAAATCCGACCGGCCGCGGTATATCGCCGAGGGTCTCGGGTTCGGGTATTTTTTCAAATCGGCGCAGGACGAGATTTCGGACGGTCGACGGCAGGAATTCGGCAACGGGATTTTCAGTCGCTACCCGATCCTGGATTCACACCACCACTGTATTCAGGACCCGCAGGAACCGGACGGGGAGGCACTGGATTATTCGAAGGAGGGAAGAGTCTACGTCGAAGTCGTTCTTGATGTCGACGGGAAGAGGCTGACCGTCGGTACGACACATATGTCGTATACCGACCGGTTCGTCCCGAATGCGGCGAAGGAGGCCGAGGCCGAACGGCTGATGGAAATCCTTCGGGACCGGACGGAACGCTTCATCTTTACGGGCGACCTCAACGTGCCACCCGAATCGGATATCGTAACCGGCATTTCCGGGATACTCCGGCATGCCGGGCCGGATTTTTTTCACAAGACGTGGGCGACCAAACCATTCTCGTATAATGGGTTCGAAGTTGCCGGGCTCGTTTATCGGCTCGACTATGGTTTTGTCTCTCCGGACATGGCTGTGAAGACCGCGACGGTAGTCGATACCCCGTACTCAGACCATTTGCCACTCCTGCTGGAATTTTAGGAAAGTCTTTGTTTTTTGCGGGGTCAGAGGATCGGGTTTGGTGTGCTACAATAGGGGCGTAAAGCTCAGAAGCGACCCCGTATAACCGAAGACTTGACCACGGACCAAGTATTGGACTTTCGACTTTTCGCTTTCGACTTGTAACTATTACCCATGCCGCTCATCACCGTAAAGGATCTCTGCAAGACGTATGAAAGCGAGGACGTGAAGACGTCCGTGCTTCACGACGTTTCATTTTCCGTAGAGAAGGGGGAGTTCCTGGCGATCATGGGACCGTCCGGTTCCGGGAAGTCTACCTTGATGCATATCCTCGGCCTTCTCGAACGTGCCAATTGCGGGGAATACCTTTTGGACGGACGAAACGTCACGGAGCTTACCGATAACGAGTTGGCGGTACTTCGGAACAAGCGGATAGGGTTCGTGTTCCAGGCGTTCAACCTGTTGCCGAAAACCACGGTCGAGGAGAACGTCGAACTGCCGCTTTTGTATGATGACGATCCGACCGAGCGGAACGGCAAGCGGATAGCCGCCGCGCTCGCGGCGGTCGATATGACGCACCGTGCGAAGTATTTCTCCGGTCAGCTTTCCGGAGGGGAGAAACAGCGCGTCGCGATCGCACGGGCGCTCGTGAACGATCCGGACATCATCTTCGCGGACGAACCGACGGGAAACCTCGATTCGAAGTCCGGGCTTCAGGTCATGCGGATCCTGCAGAGCCTGAACGATTCCGGGCACACGGTCATACTCGTGACGCACGAAACGATCACTGCGGAACATGCGAAGCGGATCATCCGGGTCGTGGACGGTTACATCGTTTCCGATGAACCGGTCGTAAACCGAAGAATCGCCGGTGACGGGGAGGTGACGTTGAAATAGTGTGAATTTCGAATTACGAATTTCGAATCAAAACCGAACTACAGAATGTCGGAAATGAAGATAAACCGTATTCTTCGGTATCGTAAACGTTATTTCGTTGACGGGTTCACGCATAAACGAGTTGAGAGGCGTTGTATGTTGTATGTTGTGAGTTGTCAGTTATTCCGAAATGAAAATCACCGATCCGATAAAGATAGCCGTCCGTTCACTGGTCACCGCGAAACTGCGGTTCTTTCTGACGGTACTTGGCATAGTCATCGGAGTGGCGGCGGTCATCCTCGTCATGTCTATCGGCGCGTCGGCACAGGCGTTGATTTTTTCGCAGGTGGCGAAGGTGGGTTCGAACCTCGTCGGCGTACTTCCGGGGGCATCGCAGGAAAACGGTCCGCCGGCGTCGGCGCTCGGCATCGTGACTACGACCCTTAAAAACGGCGATCTGGATGCGATGCGGGAAAAGCGCAATGTCCCGAACCTGGTCGCGGTAAGCGGATACGTGTCCGGGTCCGCTTCCATAGAATCGCCGGGCGTGTCGATTCAGACCAGTTTTCAGGGAGTCTCGCCGGAGGTCGTTTCCATCGAGAATATGGACGTTTCCGACGGACGGTTTTTCTTCGCGGAAGAGGAGGGCAGTCTGGCGCGTATCGCCGTGCTCGGTGCGACGCGCGCATCGGACCTGTTCCCGAACGGAAACCCGATAGGGGAAACGGTCGTCATAAAGGATATCCCGTTTCGGGTTGTCGGCGTGCTCGCTTCACGCGGAGGATCCACATTCTCGAATCCCGACAATCTCGTCTATGTTCCGCTCGGGACCGCGCAGAAGATTCTCTTGGGTATCGACTATCTGAACTTCATCCGCGCCAAAGTCGACGACACGGGGGATATCGATGCGGCCAAGTCCGATATCGAGACGCTGCTTCGGAACCGGCATAAGCTGGAGGACGGAGAGGAATCGGATTTTTCCGTCCGAAGCACGGAACAGGCCCTGCAGACACTTTCCAGCGTGACGGACGTGTTGAAATATTTCCTGACGGCCATCGCATCGATATCGCTCGCGGTCGGAGGGATCGGCATCATGAATTCGATGCTTATCGCGGTCAATCAGCGGATCCGCGAGGTGGGACTCCGGAAGGCGGTCGGCGCGAGGCCCCATCACATCATGCTTCAGTTCCTGATAGAGGCGGGATTCGTGTCGGGATTGGGCGGGATACTTGGAATCGTTTTCGGGGTCGGTATCGCATTCGTCGCGGCACTGGTCATCCCTCGACTCGGCTACGAATGGGAGTTCATCGTTCCCGGATCGTCGATTGCCATAGGGTTCATCGTATCATTCCTGATCGGGGTCCTGTTCGGGCTGTATCCCGCATGGAAAGCGGCGAAAATACCTCCGATAGAGGCATTGCGATACGAGTGAAAACATGACGGACGGGGGTCGTAGTAGGGATGATAGAATCATCCTTATATTTTATGGACCTCACGAATTTCTTCCGCGAACATGCCGGAATTACGAAACGTCCGATGGACGCGACAGGCGAAATGACGGTGAACATGTTCAAATCGGAACGTTCTTCGGCAGATAACCCGATCCATTCTTCGGTATGAAGCGTATCATCATCACGATTTCGGCAGTCGCATCGATAGTGTTGTTCGTATCGATTTTGATTCTCATTTCGAATATCGGAAACTCGGGATCCGATGCCGCGAAGAGCGCCGGTTATTCGGATCGGCGCTCGACCGCGACGGTTCCGATCGCTCCGACGAATGTCGCGGCCACTTCGGATACGAAAACGACATCGTCGAATACGGCCGCGACAACGACGGCAAAGACGGTGGTGCCGCAGCCGACTCGGACGACGAAGACTTCATAATCAGTATTCCGTGCCGATATGGACAAGACTATTCATCGGATACGGAAACGGATAATCGTCTCATCGGTGGCCGTGTTCTTGTCGGCACTCGTCGTCATCCCTTCGAGTCCCGTGATGCGGCATCCGAATGTGCGGGATTCGGTCGTAACCGTTTCCTCGTTGAACGATCAGAGTGTGGAGGAAGATATCGAACCCGAGGAAGAGTCCGGCAGGGAGGCGGCGAATCGGACCGAGGTCGTCGTCGCGAGAGGGTGAGGAGAGTATCTTCGCAGGAAGCGGATCAACTGGTATAATTTGGACAGTGAATAATCATTCATCAGGTCTCATGAAGAGTTCGACAGGCATGAGGATGGTTATCGGGGGTATAGCCGCATAGGCTTTCTCGGAATATATCTCGGAGTATCGGTATCGGGCTGGAAAAAAACCGCGGCAGGTCAGGCCGGGACCGCCGCCGTGACGGTGAAGAAGGCCGTCCCGCAAACGGTCCGATCGACGCGAACCTCGTGAGGCTCAGTCGGCGGAGCCCGGAAACGGAACATAACGCGTATCGGAGTCATTATGAAAAGATCATGGGAAATCAGGTTGGTGGCCATATCATTCGCGGTCGTCATGTTGGCAGGCGCCATGTTTACGGTGCTGTTCGTCGAGCAGCGCAAGAGGATCGCGTCGCAAAATGAGGAGCTTTCCAGCCTCCTCTCGTGGTTGCAGGCCTCCGACGAGGCGCGGAGGGCGTATTATGGGGCTCTTCCTGCCGAGCGCGAGAAACTCCGCAAGCAGATGACGGATTCCAAGGCGCAGTACGAAGATCTCCTTGCGAGACAGCCCGATCTTGTAAAGTCGGGGCAGCAACAGGTCACCAAGGTCGTGAACGAGGTCGTTCCGGTCCAGGTGAAGACGACGACCCCGGTGGCACCTTCTTCCACCAAGTCGACGCGTTCGACCAAAACGTCATGAATCCTATGAAAAGCGGTTTTCAGAAGTTCGGTTCTCTTGTACTCGTGCTTTTTCTTTTCTGCCTATCCGGATTCGTTTCCGCTCCGGCACGAGCACTTTCAATCAGTCAGTTATTTGGATCGCGTGTGTTGGGTGACGGCGCCGAGAATGAAGAAGAAGATGATGAAGATAAAGATGATGAAGATGATGAAGATGAAGATGAAGATGAAGATGATTCCGCCGTCTTCAGCACCGGTTCAAGTTCCTCGACGAAGACCGCTACGACCTATGTCACCCGATACGAAACGCGTCAGGTATCGAAGACGGTTTTGGTGACACCGGTGGAATATCAGACCGACACGGACGGCGACGGTCTCGTGGATGCGATCGATCCGGATCCGAAACGCCATCAGAAGGAATATTTTACGGATACGGACGGCGACTCGGTCGCGGACGCGTTCGATCTTCATCATGACGACGACGATCTGACCTATGTCGAAGGGAGTGCGGATAGGAACGGGAACGGAATCATCGACTCGTATGAAGGCGTTTAGGTCGGTCGAACGCGAGGTTTCGGGGGAAATCATGCGAACCGATATCTTCGTGAAGATCGTGTCGGAAACGAGGAGTGAGGCCGATCTCAAGAGGGATCTCGAGGATTCGTTCGCGGTGTTTCGGGACGTGGAAACGCGATTCAGTCGTTTCCGTCCGGATAGCGAACTTTCGGTCTTGAACGGGTCCTCGGAAATGCGGGTGTCGTCCGAGATGGCGCATATCCTTGCCGAGAGTGTCTCGCTCCATGATGAGACCGGTGGAATATTCGACCCATCCGTTCTGGAATGCCTGGAATCGTCGGGGTATGCCGGCAGTTTCGATACGGCATCGTTCGGCGTACCGTCGAGGGTCGACGTCGGACGTCATTCGGGGTTCGGTGAACTGGTCATCGATTCGGGATCCGGCGTCGTCCGAAAACCGGTCGATCTCCGGATCGACCTGGGCGGCATCGCGAAGGGGTATGCGGTCGACAAGGTCGTCCGGATGCTGCGCGAGCGGGGGAATACCGATTTTCTTGTCGATGCGGGAGGCGATATCTACGCTTCGGGGGCGGATCTTGAAAACGGATACGATTTTTGGGGAATCGACATAGCCAAGCCTTCGGGTGAAATGGGAAGAGCTGCCCTACTTACGCTCCACGATATGGCGGTGGCGACATCTGGAACGGATCGGCGGAGATGGTCGGTCGAGGGGGAGGCGCGACATCATCTTATCGATCCGCGGACCGGGAACAGCGCCAGGACCGACCTGGTATCCGTGACGGTCGTCGGTGCGACCGTATCGCGTGCGGAAGTGATCGCGAAGACCGTCTGTATCCTTGGACGGGAACGGGGACTGGATTTCGCGACGAATCGTCGTGCCGCCGTTTTCATGACTATGTCGGACGGGAAAACGGTGTATAATGAATACATGAAACCCCATATGTATGATGAAAAAAACTGATCGTCTCGTCAGGGTTTCGTTCGTGGCCGCGTTGTTTCTCGCGGTGTTTTTCTCCCTCGCCTCCACCGTTTTCGCCGCGGTGAAGGATACCGATGCGGACGGGCTTACGGATGAAGGCGAGGTTACGACGTACCTTACGGATCCGAACAACGCGGATACCGACGGTGACGGCATCTCGGACGGGCAAGAGGTCATCAATGGCACCGACCCTTTGGATGCCGATGATCGTATTCCGCAAGCGTCGGATTTTTCCGATCCGGGTATTCTCGGGAAGCCGGAGCAGTTCCCCTGGTTTTTCTCCCGGGCGGCAGGCATACTCGCGTTCATCCTTCTGACCGCGTCTTCAGCGTTCGGCCTCGTCATCAGTTCGAGAGCCTTTCAGAAGGTATTTTCGGGGGCGGATGCGTATGAGTTTCATCGGACGATTTCGATACTGTCCGTTTTCGCGGTCATAGCGCACTTCGCGAGCCTGTTGTTTGATCGCGCCTTCGGATTGTCATTTTTCGACACGCTGGTCCCGTTCCATTTCGCGCGCGAGGGCGCCGTATCCGCGACCGGGTTCGATCTGCGTCTTCCTATCGCGTTCGGTATCGTCGCGTTTTATCTCATCGTATTGCTGGTCGTCACCGCGGAATACCGTTCGAAGATGCCGCCGAAGACATGGCGGATCGTGCATTATGCGAGTTTTGCCGCATACCCGCTTTTTCTTCTGCACGGATTTATGAGCGGGACCGATTCAAGGGAGGGCTGGATGCGTGTGATTTACGCGCTTTCCGCGACGATCATGATCGTCCTGATTTTCGTCCGGATCGTGTCGCGTTCCATTCTTCCCGGACTTCGCCGTTTCCGTGTGGAACACCGTACGGATCCGGCTTCCCCGGATGTTCCCTCTTCCTGATTTCCCGATCATGCGAATACCCGCCAGAACCTATCTCAGGCCGCTCCTCTTCGCGGTCAGGACGATACGCACGCACAAGGCTCGGACGGCGTTCGCGCTGCTCGGGGTGGTTATCGGGGTGTTTGCGGTCGTCGTGATCATGTCTCTCGGTGACGGAGTGAAACGATATATCGTCGGCATGGTGGAGACGTTCGGGAGCGATCTCATCCAGATAGAGGTGAAGGTTCCGAATACCGGAAAAACCTCGACCGAGAACTCGGGAGGGTTGGCGCAGGGCATACAGATCACGACGCTTACTATCGCGGATGAGAAGAAGATAGACAGGTTGCCGAACGTGAAGGCGTCCTATGCCGGAATCATCGGTCAAGAGCGCGCGACCTACGGTTCGGTCGGGAAGCAGGTCATGCTTTTCGGGACCGGACCGGACGAGATGTCCGTCGACACGAACGCCAAACTGGCGACGGGCCGTTTTTTCGGCGCCGAAGAGGATGACAGTCTTGCCCGAGTCGTGGTGCTGGGGAGCGGGGTCAAGGAGACGTTCTTCGGGGATCGCGATGCGGTGGGGGAGCAGATCACGATCCGCGGTGAGCGATACCGTGTCATCGGTGTCCTCGCGAAACGCGGATCGGCCGCGTTCTTCGATCTCGATGCGATGGCGTACGTTCCGGTGCAGACGCTTCAGAAAAAGGTTCTCGGCGTGGATCACGTACAGATGATCTCGGTCCGGATGGCCGATCCGTCCCGTGAGACGGAGACGGTCGATCTCATCACGAGAACCCTGCGTCGTGAACACGACATCTCCGATCCTTCCCGCGATGATTTCGCGGTCACTTCGACGCGCGAGGCGCAGAAGATGCTCGGGGATGTCGTCGGGACGATCAGTGTCCTGCTCATCGCGCTGACGTCCATATCGCTCGTCGTGGGAGGGGTCGGCATCATGAACGTCATGTACGTTTCCGTCGCCGAGCGAACCGGAGAGATCGGCCTGCGCAAGGCGCTCGGGGCGAAGTCGTCGGATATCCTTTCGCAGTTCCTCGTCGAGGCACTTATCATCACCGGTCTCGGCGGGGCGATAGGGATAGTGCTCGGCGTAGGTTTTTCCTGGCTTGCCTCGTTTTTTCTCGGCAGGGCCGGATTCGCGGTCTCGCTTGTGCTTTCCCCTCAGTCACTGCTTCTCGGGGCGGGCTTTTCCATCGCGGTCGGCATCCTGTTCGGTCTTTCCCCTGCGGTTCGCGCAGCCCGTCTTTCTCCGATGGAGGCTATTCGGAAGGAATAAACGCCATTTATAAGCCATCTTCAATTAGCACTCTCGTGCCGAGATTGCTAATTTTTTGATTCGGGTGTACATTGAGTACGGAAGAATAAAGAATCAAGAATAAAGAATCAGGCGGTTCCGATCAGGCACTATTCCATATTCTTAATTCCTTATTCAAAACTATGAATATCAACAATTTTACCCAGAAAAGTCAGGAGGCCGTACGACATTCGCAGGAAAACGCTTTGTCGCGTGGGAATACGGAATTCCGTCCCGAGCATCTCCTGTACGCGCTTCTGTTGCAGGAGGATTCGATCGTGCCGGGGGCGCTTGCCCAGTCCGGCGCGGATCTCGACGCGATCAAGGGCGCGACGCTTGATGCGATCGACGCGTTTCCGAAGGGCTCTACCGGACAGACGCAACTGTATCTCTCGCCGGTACTCGCGAAAGTGTTCGACGAGGCGGATCGGGAGATGAAGAAGCTCGGCGACTCGTACCTTTCGACGGAACATCTGTTGCTGGCGCTCCTGTCGATACCGGGAGATTCGAGAGATATCCTCTTTAGGCACGGCGCGGATTACGATCAGGTCCTTCAGGCACTATCGGGAATCCGTGGAGGGGCCCGGGTCGAAAGTGATACGCCCGAGTCGTCCTATCAGGCGCTCGACAAGTATGCCGTCAACATGACGAAGCTTGCGAGGGAAGAGAAGCTCGATCCGGTCATCGGACGGGACGAGGAGATACGTCGCGTCATGCAGGTGCTGTCCCGCCGGACGAAAAACAATCCGGTGCTGATCGGCGAGGCCGGAACCGGCAAGACCGCGATCGCGGAAGGGCTGGCTCAGCGGATCGTCTCGGGTGACGTGCCCGAGAGTCTGAAGGGGCGCGAAATCATCTCGCTCGATCTCGGTTCGCTGCTTGCCGGGGCGAAGTTCCGAGGCGAGTTCGAGGAGCGGCTCAAGTCGGTGTTGAAGGAGGTGGAGCGCTCGGCGGACCGGTTCATCCTGTTTATCGACGAGATCCATACGCTGGTCGGTGCCGGTGCTACCGATGGCGCGCTTGACGCGTCCAACATGTTGAAACCGGCGCTTGCCCGCGGAAAGCTTCGGACCATCGGCGCGACGACCCTCAAGGAATACCAGAAATACATCGAGAAGGACGCCGCGTTCGAGCGGCGGTTCCAGCCGGTCTTCGTCTCGGAACCTTCCGAGGAGGACGCGATTGCGATCCTGCGGGGCATCAAGGAGAAGTACGAGCTGCATCACGGCGTCCGGATCACGGACGACGCGGTGGTGGCGGCCGTGCGGCTGTCGCGGCGCTACATCAGCGACCGGTTCCTTCCGGACAAGGCGATCGATCTCATAGACGAAGCCGCGTCCCTGCGGCGCATGGAAATCGACTCGTTGCCGACGGAGCTCGACGCTTTGGAACGCAATGTCCGTCGGCTCGAGATCGAGAAACGCGCGCTTGAGAAGGATATGGATGATCGTTCCAAAAGGAAGGCCGTGGAAATCGATCGTGAACTTGCGGACCTGCGTGAAGCGTCCGGGAAACTCTCGCTCCAGTGGAAGGGGGAACGCGATTTGATCGCGGGACTGCGCTCGCACAAGGCGGAGATCGATCGCCTGAAGTCCGAGGCAGAGATGGCCGAACGCCGTGGCGAGCTCGATCTGGTGGCAGAGATACGGTACGGCAAGATTCCGGAGATCCAGAAGGAGCTCTCCGCGGAGGAGAAAAAGCTGTCGAAACTGCAGCAGGCCGGCTCGATCCTCAAGGAGGAAATCACGGAGGAGGATATCGCCGCGGTCGTCTCGAAGTGGACCGGCGTACCGGTGTCCAAGATGCTCGAGACCGAGGCCAAGAAGCTCGTGCACATGGAAACGGAACTGAAGAAACGGGTCGTGGGACAGGACGAGGCGATCGCGGCGGTCTCGAACGCGATACGGCGTTCCCGAGCGGGTCTGTCGGAAGAGGGGCGCCCGATCGGATCGTTCATTTTCCTCGGGACGACCGGCGTCGGGAAGACGGAGCTTGCCAAGGCACTCGCCGGCTTCATGTTTGACGACGAGAAGTCGCTCGTCCGCGTCGATATGAGCGAGTTCATGGAATCCCATTCCACGGCGAAACTCATCGGTTCGCCACCGGGTTACGTGGGATACGACGAAGGCGGGCAGCTGACCGAAAAGGTTCGTCGTCGACCGTATGCGGTCGTTCTCTTCGACGAGATCGAAAAAGCGCATCCGGACGTCTTCAATATACTGCTGCAGATCCTCGACGACGGACGACTGACCGATGCGAAGGGGCGGACGGTCTCCTTCAAGAATACGGTCATCATCATGACGTCGAACGTGGGATCCGAGACGCTCGCCCGCGCGGAGCGGCTCGGGTTCAGTGAAAAAAGGCCGAAGGCGGGCGATGAGGAATTATCGGAGGAGTCGATCCGCGACAGAGTCATGAAGAGTCTTCGGGAAACCTTCCGTCCCGAGTTCCTGAACCGTATCGATGAGATCGTCATCTTCCATCCTTTGTCACGGGATGTCATTCGCCATATCGTCGACCTCGAGCTTGCCAAAGTGACGGACCGGCTCGGCATGAAAGACATCGTCGTCACGTTCACCGAGGCGGCTCGGAAACGTCTTGCCGAAAGGGGATTCGATCCGTTCTACGGGGCCCGACCGCTCAAGCGGGTCATACAGGGCGATATTCTCGATCCGCTCGCCCTTTCCGTCATCGAAGGTAAGGTTCCTGCCGCCGGAATTTCCGTCGATGCCGGCAAAGACGGATTCACGTTCGGAGCAGGAGAAAAGCGGAAGAAACGGAAGTCATGAATGTGACGGATGTTGCTGATTTGCTTCGACGTGTCGCCGAGGACGGGAGCGCGGGTTTTCGCGATGACGATGAAATGCGCGAATCATGGGAGTGCCACATCCCGGCTTGCCTGCCGGGTCACTCCCTGGTACGCTGGCATCAGTCACGACTTCCGGTATGATCTTCCATTTCACCATTTTTTTCTGGTCGGTCGCGTTCTTCCTCGGGATGCAGTTCGTCGCGGCCCGCGAATATGACCTTTTCTGGGTCGGGTACGTCTTTTCCGCGGCCTTGCTTGCGGTCTTATCCCTCGTTTCTGCGAAAAAGATAACGAAACGCCTGCGGAACAGCTTTATCCCCCTCTTGCTTTCGTTCTCGGCTCCGGCGGTTTTGTCGCTTGTCGACGATGCGGGAGAGAAAACGGTCTTTTCCGTACTTGCGTCCGGCATGTATTATGTCGCGTTCCTAGCGCTGTATCGGCTCCGGTTCGCGCCGAAAGATAGGACGGCCCGTTCCATGCTCTCGGTAGCCATGCTTTCCGCACTGTTCTTCTTTTACGCGGCGGCATTCGGTTTTTACCTGAACTTTTCCGTCCCCCTTTCGACGCTCGTGTTCGCGTTCGCCATCGGATCGTTCGGCGCGGCATATCAGACGCTTTCTTCCACCCTGCACGGCGACAAGCGGAGGGTGGCGTTGTATTCCTCCATCGTCGCGTTCGGGGTCGGAGAGATTTCATGGACGATCTCGTTCTGGCCGTTCGGATATCTCGCGACCGGGGTCGTCTCGCTCATGTCCTTCTTCATATTGTGGGATATGGCGAACTCGCTGTTTCTCGGAACCATTTCGCGGAAAAGGACACTCATGTATCTTTCCGTGTTTATCGCCCTTATCGGACTTCTTTTGGCGACGTCGCCCTGGCGGATCCAGGTCTGACGACGAATCCCGGACCCTTGCCGTATTCCCCGTCGTCTGGTACACTCGTCCGGTGCAGGTCATCAACCGTTCCGGTATGTCAAAGACTAAGAAAATACTCCTGTTCGCGGCATTTTCCGTATTCGTATTCGTGGTCGGCGGTCTCGGCGGCATTTTTTTCCGTGACCGCGCGATCCCGTACTTGCTCGCTTCGTTCCCGTCGATTTCGCGAATGGACGTCTTTCGCAATATCGTCGGCAATACGACGGTCATCGAACGTAAGGAACAACTGATCGTGCGTGAGGATGACTCGGTCGATACCATCGTCTCGCAGCCGGCGACCGCGGTCGTGAACATCATCTCCGCGGTTCCCAAAGGCTCGACCGGGGCGGTTTTTCAGGAAGGAAAGAGTCGTACCGGCGTTCTCCTGACCAATGACGGGATGATCGTGACGTATGGCGATCCGTTCGCGGAGGAGGCTGGTCCGTCCGGTCAGACGCCGCTGACGACGACCGCGGCATTTCATGCACTGCTTCACGACGGATCGAGCCATGAGGCTTCGTTCGTCGGGTATGACCGGCTGACGAACCTGGCATTTTTCCGTATCGACGGAAACGACTTTCCGGCGATATCCCTTGCGAATTCGGACGATTCCGTTCCCGGAAAAAAACTGGTCGCGATAGGAAACGCCTACGAGGAATATCAGAACCGGTTTTCCATCGGCGTGCTCAGCAATCGGAACAAGCTGTTCAATCTGTCCGGAAAGACGGTCGCGTCCTCCGAGAAGTGGGAGGGGGTGTTCGAAATGGATCTCGCCAACCCTGAGCCGTATCTGGGCGGACCCGCGGTCAATTTCCGGGGCGAGATGGTCGGATTGTTCGGCGATGTCGAGCTTGACGGCAAGGACAAGTTCTTCCTGCTTCCTTCGAATGTCGTCCGGGATTCGTTGCGGCTCGCCACTTCCGGCTCGCTTTCGGATCGGGCCTCGCTCGGCGCTTACTACCTGACCCTGACAAAGGCATCGTCGGCGGGAAACGGGGTCGTTTCCCGGGATCGAGGTGCACTCATATTTTCGCCATCAGGCAAGACGGGTCTTTCCGTCCTTTCAGGATCGGCTGCCGATAAGGCCGGCTTACGCTATGGCGATATCGTAATCGCAGTGAACGGAACCGAGATCAATCTCGACAATCCGCTCTCGGCCGCGATCGGCCGATTGTCGAAGGGGGAGTTCGCGCAGTTGCTGGTCCTTCGGAACGATAAGGAAATGAACGTTCCCGTCCAGTTTTGATCCGCATTTCAGCTTGAACGACGTATCAAATCGGCCGTCCGGATATCCGGGCGGTTTTTGACCCGGAATACCCGTTCGGGTATGATGGATGGGAACTTCGACACGTGACGGATACCGTTCTCAAACCCGTAACCGAAAAAACGTATGAGACAGAGTCAGTTATTCACCAAAACGCGCCGAGAGGCGCCGAAGGACGAGGAGAGCCGGAATGCCCAGCTTCTGATCCGTGCCGGGTACGTCCACAAGGAAATGGCCGGCGTGTATGCCTATATGCCTCTCGGTCTGCGAGTCATGGAGAAAATCAAGGACATCGTCCGCGAAGAAATGAATGACTTGGAATGCCAGGAATTCATCATGACGTCGCTTCAGCGGAAGGAGCTGTGGGAACGGACGGATCGTTGGGATGATAGGAACGTCGACGTCTGGTTCAAGTCCGAGTTGAAGAGCGGCGGTCAAGTCGGTTTCGGCTGGTCGCACGAGGAACCGATAACGGACATGATGCGCGGCTATATCTCGAGTTATCGGGATCTTCCGGTATACGGATATCAGTTCCAGACGAAACTGCGAAACGAACTTCGCGCGAAATCCGGAATCATGCGCGGCCGGGAGTTCGTCATGAAGGACCTGTATTCGTACAGTCGGACGGAAGAGGATCATAAGGCGTTCTACGACCGGGTCATAGAGGCATACCTTCGGGTGTTCGACCGGGTCGGGCTGGGCGATTCCACGTTCCTGACGTTCGCGTCCGGCGGCGCCTTCACGCAGTTCAGTCACGAATTCCAAACCGTTTCCGAGGTCGGGGAGGATGTCATTTATCTTGATCGGGCAAAAAATATCGCGATCAACCAGGAGGTATTGACCGACGAGGTCATGTCGCAGCTCGGAGTAAGCCGCGAGTCTCTCGAGGAGGTGAAGTCGGTCGAGGTCGGAAATATCTTCAGTTTCGGCGGAACGAAGAGTGAACAGCTCGGGTTGTACTTCAAGGACGACGACGGAAGTCAGAAGCCGGTCATTCTGGGGTCGTACGGAATCGGCATCACCCGTCTCATGGGAATCGTCATCGAGAAGTTCGCCGACGAAAAGGGGCTCGTATGGCCTGAATCGGTGGCGCCGTTCAAGGCGCATCTGATATCGCTCGGAGCGGACGAACAGGCGGAGCAGGTCTACACGGCGCTTACGGAAGCTGGGATCGAGGTGTTGTACGACGACCGGGACGCACGCGCGGGGGAGAAGTTCGCCGACAGCGACCTGTTGGGCATCCCGTATCGTGTCGTGATCGGAAAACGGTCAGCGGAATCGGGCGAGGCTGAAGTGAAGAGACGTACCGGGGAGGAAACGGAGATGGTCGGCATTTCCGGGTTGGTGAAATATTTCGATCAATAGATAACACATAACAGATAGAAGTTACGGCCATCAGAAAACGACAAGGAGAAAGAAATTGATGAGGAAAGCAGGGACCAGAGCTTTAATTTCTTCGGAGTATCACCGATTCATATCCGCTTGTGCCACATTCGGAAATTGTGGTGATAGAATTGGGTCCTCCGTCCGTTGTTTCATGCTGACTGTTGACTGATCACTGACCTATGAATCATTCCGAACGCGTCATCATTTCCCTCGGCGGATCCCTCATCGTCCCGGACGGAATCGACTGGGGGTTTCTGAGGTCGTTCAAGGAATTCATAATGGACGAGATCGGGAAGGGGAGGACGTTCATCATCGTTACGGGCGGTGGAAGGACAGCGCGCGCCTATATCGAGGCGGCGGGCGAGGCGGCACCGGTTTCCGACGAGGACAAGGACTGGCTCGGCATCCATTCGACTCGTCTCAACGCGCACTTGCTTCGGACCGTCCTTCGCGAGCATGCGTATCCGCGCATCAATACGAATCCGCATGATTTGGAGGATTTCTATGTAGCCAAAAGCCCGGTGCTGATAGCCGCCGGATGGAGACCTGGATTTTCCACCGATTATGATGCGGCGCTCTTGGGAAAGTATCTGGACGTAAACCGCATCGTGAACCTGTCCAATATCGATTACGTGTACGATCGGGATCCTCGGGAGCATCCCGATGCCGAAAAGTTCGAGAAAATGACCTGGCCGGAGTTCCGCGCACTCTCTGGTGACGAATGGAATCCCGGAATGAATTCCCCGTTCGATCCCATCGCCTCCAAGCTGGCCGAGGAAGAAGGTATGGAAGTCGCCATCATGTCCGGAAGCGATCTTGGCAATGTATCGCGGTATCTGGCGGGAGAAACATTCGCCGGGACCGTCATAAAATGATCGTATGAAGATTGCCATTCAGGCGGCCGATTTGGACGCGACACGGGTGGATGGGACCCGGGTGTATCTTTTGGAGCTCCTGAGACGATTCGGAACCATATCGGAATCGGACCGCTTCCTGATCTGCCATCGGGGTTCGTTCAATCCCGAGCTCACGCCCCCTTCCTTTCCGAATTACGATTTCCGCGTTCTGCCCGGTGACCGCATGTGGATGCAGACCGCGTTCGCGAAGGCCTTGTTTGATATCCGCCCGGATAGGGCGTTCATTCCTCTTCAAGCGGTCCCGGTCGCGACTCCGGAAGGAACGGAAGTAATCGCGACGGTACACGATCTCGCGTTCCGTCATTTTCCCAAGACGTTTCCGGCCTCGTCCCGCGCGAAGCTGAACCTGCTTCTGGGGGTCACGGTCCGAAAGGCATCGCGCATCATTGCCGTTTCCGAGGCGACCAAGCTCGACCTCATCCGATTTTTCCCCGATCTTCCGTCTTCAAGAATACGGGTCATACATCACGGCGTGAACGCCGATTTCTTCGCTGCCGAGCCGCCAGAGAACGAGCGCGACGCGCTCCTCGGTCACTACGGACTGACCTCCGGTTCGTATATTCTCTATGTCGGTGCGATCCAACCCCGTAAGAACCTGGTCCGTCTCGTATCCGCATTCGAGTCGGCGAAGTTACATCATCCGGACATGAAGCTTGTCATCGTCGGGGAGAAGGCATGGCTGTCGGATGCCATACTCGATCGTATGAACCGGAGTCCGTTCGCGGAAGACATCGTCCGGACAGGTAAGGCGTTGTTTCGGGAGTTGCCCGTCTGGTACAGGAATGCAAGATTTTTCGCGTTCCCATCGCTGTACGAGGGATTCGGTCTGCCGGCGCTCGAGGCGTTCGCTTCCGGAACGCCGGCGTTATTGGGAAACGCCTCAAGCCTGCCCGAGGTCGGCGGCGAGGCGGCGCTGTATGCGGATCCGCGCAGTGAGTCCGATATCGCGGAGAAGCTGTCGATGCTGTGGACGGACGAAGCGCTTCGGGAAGATCTTCGGCAAAAGGGTCTCGAACGGGTCAAGCTGTTTTCGTGGGATCGCTGCGCGGAGAAAACACTCGACTGTATCAGGGGGTGATCGGGGGTCGGAAAACCTACCGCATCAGCAGCAGTCCGGCGACCGAAACGAGGCTCCCGATGATTTTGCGGACCAGGTCTTCACGCTCGTTAAGGAAGATCGCGGCGAAAACGAATATGATGACGACCTTGAACGTCGTGACTGCGGAAACAAGACTGAGGTTACCGACGGCGAACAGGAGGATGACCCACGAAAGGGACTGAAGGAACCGCAGACTTCCCGTAATCGTTATGTCTTTTTTGGAATAGGGACTTTTTTCCTTGGCGATGAATGCCGCGATTCCGAGGAAAGCACACTGAGCCCACCACGAAAGTATCGTTCCGGCGGAAAATCCGGTCATTTTTTGAAGCGCGCGTTCGGCGGTGAGGGAAATGCCGAGCGTTATGCCCGAGAGGACCATGAGGAGGAAATACTTGTCGAATCGGAACGTTCCGATGCGGTGCTTTTTGGATACGACCACCATTCCGACGAACAGGAGCACTGTGCCCAGCACCTGCATCCGTGTAAGGCGCTCGCTCAGGAATAACGACGCGAGAACGATTGTGACCGGCGTGTAGATATTGTTTACCAGGGTCGAGACTCCGGCTTCGACGTGCTTTTGTGCGGTAAAGGAACTGACGAAAAAGCCGGCACCGAACATCCCGGCGAGCGCGGTGAGAAGCGTCAGCGTCAAGGGCGATCCCTCGAATCGGAACGGTTGGAAAAACGGAAGCGACAGGCTCAGGAGAACGGTCACGGATGTCACCTGAAAGGCGAAGTGGATCTGACCGGTGTTGTCGGCGTTCTTTTTCGAAGCCAACCAACGCCGTTGCAGCGGGGAGGCGCTTGCGGCCACGAAATAATAGAGGTAGCTGATCAATGCGGTCATATGTTTCGCGTCACTTCGGGGGGTTGAGGTACGCGGCCACCTCGTTCGGCCAGAGGGCGACCGCCTTCGGATCGCAGACGTCGCGGACGGCCGTTCTCGGTACGAATCTGAGTTCCTCGAGATCGCTTCCGGCGCCAGCCTCACCGGACACGGGAGAGCACAGGTACCATCTGACAACGGCACCGCTCGTCGTGTCGGTTCTTGTCCCGAGGAAGCGACGCACGGATATCGTAAGGCCGGTCTCCTCGTTCATCTCCCTGAGGAGTGCCTGTTCGTCGGTCTCGTCCCGTTCGACCTTTCCGCCAGGGATATGCCAGGCGCCATCGAAGACATGGTTCGGTTCGGCTCGCTTCCGCCCGACGAGAACCATACCGTTGTGCTCGATGACTGCGACGACGGCAGATATGCTCTCCTTCATATCTTTTCCGATCGGAACAGCAGTTTCCAGAACAGGTGGGCGGCAGCGAACATGCCGCCGACGATGATCGGTATGGACCAGTAGGGAAAGCGTATCGTCGAGAGGGTCAGGAGGAACGCGAGCCAGGAAATGCCGATCCAGGTCAGGGGACTCTTTTTGTCGGGAGCGAATGGGAACGAGATCCCGAGTCGTCTTCCGAGTGCCGCGGCCGCGGCAAAAATGATCAGGATTCCCGCGAATGGCAGAGACATATTGAGGCGCATGCTGATGATTCCCGGTAACACGGCCTCAATCGTAAGGAGTCCGACGAACGCGAACAGGCCGAGCTCCGTCGTTTCCAACAAAAGCGCGTACAGGACCGGAAACGCGGGCCGTACCTTCGACGCCGCGTTTTCGCGGGTTGCCGTCAGAAAGTTTCGAACCCGTACGAACCGTGTTCGTGCGCGGCCGGATATTTTCTTCGCGTCTGACTTTTTCATAGACGTTTCGGTATGTGTGGCGGTGCCGTATCCGACATTGCCCGGATGTCCTTTGTCATCGTTTCCCGTATGCGGCGGAGAATCGGTCGCGTATCTGGCGTAGGAAGAGCGAAAAGTTGCTTCGGTCCGGTTTCGTCGAAAACGTGGTCGTCAACGATGCCGCATGAAGATCGGACTTCGAGTCCAGGCTGACGGAAAAACTTCCACCCGGGAACGATTTCAGGGTATCGAGCGACACGTCGCAGGCATAGTTCGGATTGAGGAACGAAAAGAATGTCCGTTCGGGAACGCAGGTGGCGGCGATGGAGAGTGAGTTCGATGACGCGTCAATCGGCGTGGTCACCTTGAGAAGCGAATCGAGATACTCTCGGTTTTCGATCGGGAGGAGCATACCGTCTTGAACGATCGAGTACCCCTTTTTCATGGTGTCGTGGAAGACGGTGCCGTCCGGCTGGGCGGCGTCAAAGAGGAAGATCTTGCCCCGCTTATGAAATCCAAGCTCCTCCTCGCTGACGGGGATGACATCGTTCCAGTGGAATCCGAGCGTCTCGAAGATCTCGGTACTGCCGATGGGGTGTGCCTTCGTATCGCCGCCGACGACGTACACGCCCTGCGCGTCCGAAAGCAGGGCGCCCGTCCGGAATCCGGCACCCGATTCCTGCGGAGGGAATATCGTCAGCAGTTCCTCACTGGCCGCGAGGATCTTTTCTTTCGGAAAGCGCGAGACGGCAGCTCTCTCCGAGACGAATGGATACAGTTTGTCCGTCAGGAAAAGATAGGGGACACCGTTCACGGAGAGACCCCGTTCTTTCGGGATGACACGTATGGGATCTCCTTCCGGTAAGAAATATGAACGATAGGATTTTCGAAGCGAGATGCGCAGGTTGCCGTCGGAAGGGATGGGGGAATCCTTTTCAAGGACGATCCTGACTTTTGCGGACGAAAACGAACCGACCGTCCCTGCGAAGGTACGGAGTGTCTGGCCTGCCGCGACCCGGCCCTTCCGAAGTGAAGTGCCGTCGGTCCCGACGGGATCCTCGAGCGTGTTCTTCGCCGTTTCCGGGTTGCTGAATGAGAAGAGAAACTCTTGTGAGGGAAAAAGCGTCCGATAGGCGAACAGGAAAGCTCCCACGATGAACGAAGCGAACAGCGCAATGCGCAGCAGCCGGTATCGGGACCGAAATCGTTCCGGTACGATCGTGGAGGGTCGGAAGAGGATCATAGCGGGTCGAGTGAGAACAGAAGGGAATCGGTCGTCGCGGACGTCTTATCCGGGAATGTCGGATCGTCGAGCGGAAGCGGCCCGAGCCTTTCCGTTTCGAACGAGTATACGGAAATGAGCGAGAAGGAGGCTGGCAGGCTGCTCCACCTTTCGAAACCGTCGACCGGAGCGAGCAGGTATATGTGATCGTACCGGTCTTTCGGTATTTTCGCAAAGTCGTCGGGGTTGAAGAAATAGGCCGCGTTTTTTCCGAACAGGAAACGGAGCGGACCCGCAGGGATAGCATAGGGGTCTCCGGTAGCCTCCCGGTCGACGAGGATAAGGTCGCGCGGGCCGACGGCGTCGGCGAGGCGCCGCGTTTCTTCGAGGAGTTTTCGGTTTTCCGAAAATCCGAGGACGGAAATCGTCGGGACGGCACCGACGATCGCGACGAGTACCATGATCGCGATGACGATTTTTCTTCCGAGTTCGTTTTTTTCGGAAAATAATGATGTCGACGCGACCGAAAACGAGATGAGCAACGCCGGCCACACGGAGAACATCAGCCGCCGGAGCATCCATGGGTGGTCCGACGAGATGTTCGGGTCGATAAGATAGAGGAATGTCGGAAGGGCGAGCAACGCCGGGATGATCCCGATGCGGTCTTTTTTGACGAGAAGGAAGACTATGCCGACGAGGCCGAGAAGAATCGTCAGTAAGAGGCCGTACGGGAGGAAAAGTCTCCAGAGTGCGACGGCGCCGGTAATCAGGTCGGACCCCGGCATCGAAACCGGAGTGGAGTCGGACGTGGTACGAAGCAGCGCCTTCGCGATGGACGCGTACCGCGTAACGTTTCCGAGGAAATCCAGTATCAGGATTGCCGCCGTTCCGACAAGCGTCGCGGATCTCGTCATGACCGATCGTGAAAACGGGAAAGATTTCGCCGGTTTTGACGCGAAGAGCAGGCCGATCGAAATCGCGAGAATCGGCAGGCCCTCGATCCGCGTTACGGCGAGAAGGATGGCGGAAAAAAGTGCGGTGAGGAAGAACGTCCTGCGGGGTGACTGCAGAAAGAGCACGGTAGCGAGCGTGAGGGAGAGGAACAGGAAGAGGCCGAGATTTTCGGTCAGTGTGAACTTCGCGAACCACGCGGGAATGAACGAGGTCGCCGCGACGAGAAAGGCCCCGGATGCGGTGACTTCGTCCGCGAGGTTCCTGACGATCGCGAATATCGTGAGCAGCGAAAGTATCAGGAGCACCCCGTTTCCCGTCATCAGTCCCGATAGTCCGAAGAGAGAATGAAACAGTCCGACCCACGCGACGTAGCTTCCCGGGAACTGCGAGCGAAGGGAACCGTCCGTACCATAGAAGAAACCCGGGAAGTTCAGGGCTTTACCTCGGCCATAGAGCGTGTAGAACGTTTCCGTCGAGGATGAGGAGAACGCGAAACGCCCGTTTTCGGAAAGTTCTATAGCCGCTTCCGCGATCGACCCCTGGTCGCGACCGGAATATATGGATGGGCTGGTACCGGTCAGGAGAATCGCGGAGCATGCGATTGTGAGGA
This sequence comes from Candidatus Moraniibacteriota bacterium, assembly GCA_013334245.1. Lineage (GTDB taxonomy): Bacteria > Patescibacteriota > Minisyncoccia > Moranbacterales > UBA1568 > JAAXTX01. Next base: position 11,292 of record JAAXXZ010000013.1, on the reverse strand, counting down.
GGAATATGACTCGCGCGACGAGCGATTCAGCTGCAAGCCAGCGGAAAAGGAGTATCGCGAGTGCCACAGACGCGGCGAGCGCAAGCGACATCACGACCGCGTGCGAAAAAACGCCCACTGTCGCGAACGCGTATGTGGACCACAAAAAAACGACGAATCCGAGCGCGACGAGTGAATAGCGGACGGTGGCTTCGTGAAAGTCGGTGCCTTGTCTCATAATGACTCCAGTATATCCGAAAACGGCAGTCCTTTCAATTTGCAAAAGCGGGGTGCCGAAGGTAGAATGGGATATAAGGGTACCGTCGCACGCAACGGTTCGTGTGTCGTTTCGACAGCAATCATCATGTTCCCATTCGCACTGCTTTCCTGGTATCTCGTGAAGGGCCCGCGGCTCCTGATTTTCGCGTGGAAAAACATCCTTCTGTACCTGGTCAGACGATTCAACTTCGCCGAATTGTCCTCGACGCTCATTTCTCCTTGGAAACGTGACATCTCTCCGAAAGACTGGGTCGGACTCGAGATCGGGAAGACGCTGAATCGGCTTCTCATGAACGTCTTTTCACGTGTCATGGGTCTCATCGTCCGTGTGGGCGTTCTGGCGTTCGGTGCCGCCCTCCTTTCGCTCGCCGTCGTCGTCGGGGTGCTTGCCGTTCCCGGTTGGTTTCTGGGCATTCCGATATTCCTTTGGCTTTCGGCGTCACTCGTCCTTTATGGAAGGCTTGGGACCGCCGAATCGATTGCCGTGCTTGTCGCGGCGCCGTCGGTGCTCTTCCCGCTTTTCATCGTTCTCTTCCGCGGAGAGGAAATCGTTCTGCCGCACGATCGGAAGGAATTGTTTTCGTCGGAATGGTTTCCCCGTATTTTGGCGAGGCTCGGGATTTCTTCCGATTCGTTCCGCTCGGACGACTGGATGAGCGACGAATCCCTTGCCAAGCGTCTCGCGGAACTGAATATCCCGAACGAGACGTTCGACGAGATCGTCGCCTACGAGACTCTGGCGGCGGAATTCCGCGCGAAGGAACATCAGCCGTTCCTCTGGGAGAATCTGCGCAAGACCGTTCCGATCGGTCGCGGCTGGCAATACGGGTTCACGGTCCATCTCGATAGGTACAGCATCGACCTTTCCAAGGGGGATCGGTCCGAATATTCGAAGTCGCATCTCTTCGGTCGGGACGACGAGTTCCGTCTCGCGACGCTGGTCATGCGGCGACCCGGACAGAACAACGTCCTGCTGATCGGCGATCCCGGCATCGGGAAGAAAACGTTCGTGCATGCGCTCGCGCGAAAGATACGCGAAGGGGATCTTCCGGAATTCGGCCATCTGCGGCTGCTGCTGCTCGATCTCGGCGTGGCGATCGGCGACGCCGTCAATCGGGGTCTCGATCTCGACAACTTCATCCGGTCGCTCTTTTACGAGGCGGCGAACGCGGGGAACGTGGTTCTCGTCCTTGAGAACGTGGACGTGTTTCTGGGAGGGGAATCGGGTCGACCGAACCTTGCGCCGATCTTTTCCGAGTTTCTCGCTTCACCGTCGTTCCGCGTCATCGGTACCATCGGAAACGGGCGGTACAACACGTTGGCACATCGGGACGAGCAGGTTCTGAAGTTTTTCGAGTCCGTCTATCTTCGCGAGCCGGATGCCGGCGATACGCTCCGCATCATGCTCAACGTGCTCGTTGCGACGGAACGATTCGAGCCCGTCTTCACCTGGAAGGCGCTTCAGTCCATCGTCGAACTTTCCGGTCAGTACGAATGGGATGTCCCATATCCCGAAAAGGCGTTGGATCTTATGCAAGAGACGTTCCTTCATTGGCAGGGCGAACCGGATGGTCCGTTCATAACGCCGGAAACGGTTTCGTCGTTCGTTGCCATGAAGACCGGCGTTCCCGTCGGAGCGCTGGCCGAAGACGAGAAGGACCGACTGCTTCGGCTCGAGGAGGTTCTCCACAAGCGTGTCGTGGGCCAGTCGGAAGCGGTGCGTCAGGTTTCGGAGGCGCTTCGCCGTGCCCGGGCAGGTTTCGGGAACCCGAAGCGACCGCTCGGGTCGTTCCTGTTCCTCGGGCCGACCGGCGTCGGGAAGACCGAGACGGCCAAAGCCTTGGCGGAGGCGTATTTCGGCGACGAGGAACGCATGGTCCGGCTTGATATGAGCGAATACCAGGCCGCGGACGCGGTGGAGAGACTTATCGGCTCGAGTGTTTCCCGTGACGAAGGACGACTTACCGGCATGATGAAGGAACATCCGTTCTCCGTCGTGCTTCTTGACGAGATCGAGAAGGCGTATCCCAAGGCACTCGACCTGTTCCTGCAGGTGCTCGACGAAGGGTTCGTGACGGACGGATTCGGAAAGAAGATCAATTTCCGTAAGTCCATCATCATCGCCACGTCGAATGCGAGTTCCCTGCTCATCTCCGAATTACTCGGGCACGGGGAAACGCCGGAACAGGCCAGAAACGAGGTCATTACGGATATAGCCAAGAACGGTACGTTCCGGATGGAGTTCATGAACCGGTTCGACGGGATCATCTTCTTCAGTCCGTTGGACGACGGCGAACTCGGACAGGTCGTCTCCATAAAGCTGGAACGGCTGTCCGAGCGCATACACAAACAGAAGAACATCACCGTCACGTTCGCGCAGGACGTGCCGTCGGCGATCGTGCATAAGGGATACGAACCGGTGTTCGGTGCGCGGTCGCTCAACCGATATATCGAGGACCATATCGAGGACGTGGTCGCGCGAAAGGTGATCTCGGGAGAGGTGTCCGGGGGAGGAACCCTTCTGATCGAAGAAGCCGACCTGGCCTGACGGTCACGCGGACTTCCGTTTCATATGCTTCCTTCTTGAGAGGATTTTTATACGACTGTCGAACTGTTACATGTCTCACGATTCCGAAAAAAAGGTGAAAATTCTCATGGTCGCCCCGACCCCGTTTTTCGCTGACCGCGGAATGCATATCCGGATCTTTGAGGAAGCACGTGCCCTTGTCCGACGTGGACACGAGGTGAAGATCGCGACGTATCACAATGGGAACGATATCCCGGAGGACGAGAATCCCGGAATCGACGTACGTCGCATTCGCAGACTGCTTTTCTGGTACCGGAAGCTCGAGGCCGGACCCGATTGGCAGAAGCTGGTGCTCGATGTGCTCCTTATCAGGAAGACGTACACGCTTTCGCGGGAGTTCCGTCCGGATATCGTCCATGCGCACAATCACGAAGGCGTGGCCATCGCGTGGGTCGCCTTACTGCTGTTGCGACTGCATGGCCAGCGGCCGAAACTGCTTGCCGATTTTCAAGGAAGCCTGACCCGCGAGATGGTCTCCCACGCCTATCTGCGGGGGAGTTGGCTTCGGGGTATATTCCGCGCGGTGGAGACGTGGATCAACGATATGAGCGATGCGGCCGTCGCGAGTTCGTGGTCGAGTGCGGAAGAGATTTCGGCCATCAGGAGGGGAGGAGCGGTGGAGACGGTTCTTGATGGCGCACGCGATCTGCCCGATCTTCCGGCCGACGACCGGAAACGTTTCAGGGAAAAATACGGAATCGGGGAGTACGCGATCGTCGCCGTCTACACCGGCGCCTTTATTCCGAACAAGGGAGTGGAGACGCTCGTGAAGGCCATTCCCGCCGCCCTTCGATCGGAGCCGGCGCTTCATTTCGTGCTGGCCGGGTTTCCAAGGAACCTTCTCGATCCTCTGCTATCGAAATACGGCGTCCGTGAGCGGGTCGCGGTCGTGAGTCCTCTCCCGTATTTTTCCATCGGGGATGTCCTGGGAATGAGCGATATCGCGATCGATCCGAAGCACGAGGATACCGGCCAGGCGAGCGGCAAGATGCTGCAGTACCTGGGTGCCGGACTGCCGGTCGTCTGTTTCGATACGCCGAACAATCGGAACTATCTTGGGGACGGCGGCACATATGCGGCAGAAAAGACTTCCGATTCGCTGGCCGAGGCGATCGTGACGCTTGCCCGGAATCGCGAGTCATGGGACCATATCGGTCGGGCAAACCGTCTCCGGGCGGAAGGATTCACCTGGGACAAGACGGGAGAAAAACTGGAATCGATCTATATTGAGATATTACGAAAGGCGAATTACGAAAGGCGAAATTAGAATATTCGTATGTCTGCAAAGAAGTTTGAAGATTTTCCAGTATGGCAGGCGAGCATGAAAGTGACAAAACGCGTCTATGATCTTTCAGCGCGACCTGACTTTTGCAAGGATTTTGGTCTTCGGGACCAAATCAGGAGGGCGGTCGTTTCAATCAGCTCGAATGTCGTAGAAGGATTCGAGAAGAACAATAGTAATGAATTTCAGAGATATTTGAGGATAGCGAAAGGATCTACCGGTGAAGCGAGAAACCAATTATATATAGCTCGTGCGGTCAATTATATAACCGAAGATGAATTCATTTCCGTAAACGGTCAACTGGAAGATATCGCTTCACAAATCGGCGGATTCATACAATACTTGGAAGTAAGGAAGAAAAAGAATAACGTCAGGTCATAGTTATAGGCGTTCGTTTTTCGAATTCACGAATGAATAACGCATCCGCCTCAATTTCCTTTCGCCTGCTGCATATCGCGACTCAATAATGAATCGTTTCCCATAATCCGCCTTTCGCCTTTCGTGTTTCGCGATTAATTTGTATATGAAACTACTCCTGATAAAAATCGGAAAGGCCTGGCAGACCCTGAAACGTGAGGGCGTGGTTCACGGCATGAAACGGATCATACCCGCGGGACTCGCGCTCTTCGGTCGCGTGAGGCCGGCGGACGTGCTTTTCGTTACCGGCGGAGTGGGGGATAGCGCCCGCTTTCGGACGAAACACGTGGCGGAGGAACTCGGTTTGCGCGGTATCACATCGTCGGTTACCGTTCAGGATAATCCGCGACTCTCCTCGTATGCGGACAAATTTTCCGTGTTTGTCTTTCATCGCGTCCTTTTTACTCCGTCGGTCGCTAAGCTCATCGCCGAGATCAAGAAGCAGGGGAAAGAAATCATTTTCGAGACCGATGATCTTGTCTATGATCCGAAGTACCTCAAACACATGGATTATTGGCGGGTGATGAATTCTCTCGAACGGAAACTGTACGAGAACGGCGTCGGGGGTGAAATCCTCGCGGACCCGTACGTGAAGGTGGCGACGACCACGACTTCGTTCCTCGCCGAGAAGCTTCGGGAACGGGGGAAGAAAGTGATTATCGTTCCGAACCGCCTGCCGATTTCCGATGTAACGACTGTCGAGACATTATTCGATATACGTTCGGAACGACTGAGAATCGGAACGGGCGAATCCGTTACGATAGGATATTTCAGTGGAGCCGCGGGTCACGACAAGGATTTCTCGACCATTACCGGAGCGCTTCAGAGGTTGCTCATGAAGCATACGAATCTGAGGCTCCTTATCGTCGGGCCGCTTGTGCTTGACGGATCGTTTGGCGCGTTCTCGGACCGTATCGATCGCATGCACTATGTGGAACGCAAGAAACATTTCGGTAACGTCGCCGGCGTAGACATAAACATCGCCCCTCTCGAGATCGGTAATCCGTTTTGTGAAGGCAAGGCGGAACAGAAATTTTTCGAGGCGGGTATCCTCGGGGTACCGACGGTCGCCGCGGCAACGCAGACCTTCCGTGAGGCGATCCGAGACGGCGTGGACGGCTTCGTCGCCTTGACGGAAACCGAGTGGGAGGAGAAGCTCGGGCGGCTTATCGCTGATGCCGATCTTCGTCGTCGAATCGGTGAGCAGGCGCGTAAGACGGCCCTTGCTCGGTATGTGACGACGAGCGCCGATGACGCGGAGTATGTCGGATATCTGAAGGATGCGATCAAGCGCGGTCAAATGGGCCCCTCGTCCGACAGCTTGAAAAAGTAGCCAGGTATCGATCAAGCAATGAAGCAATGCAACCATTCAACAATGCGGTCATATGAACATTCTTGTGACAGGTGGTGCCGGGTTTATCGGATCGGCCGTTTCCAAAGCCCTGATGGATCGTGGGGATACGCCGATCATCGTGGACAATTTCAACGACTATTACGATCCGAAACTCAAGCAGGATCGGATTTCGGTTTTTCTCGGCGACTATTCCGGGAAATTCCGGCTGTATGAGGGCGATATCCGAGACAAGGCGTTCCTGGACGAAGTATTCGAGACGGAAAAACCTGAAAAGATCGTTCATCTGGCGGCTATGGCGGGTGTCCGGTACTCGCTTGAGCGTCCCGAACTGTATGCGGACGTGAACGTCATGGGCACGCTCAACATTTTCGAATGCGCCAGGAAATACGGTGCGAGGCACCTCGTGTACGCTTCCTCGTCGTCAGTATATGGACAGAATGCCAAGGTGCCGTTTTCCGAATCCGATCCCGTGGAACATCCGGTTTCAGTCTATGCCGCCACGAAAAAGGCGACCGAACTGCTCGCCGACGTGTATGCGCACGTGTATGGAATCAAGACGACCGGCCTCAGGTTCTTCACGGTCTATGGTCCATGGGGACGACCCGATATGGGCGTGTTCAAATTCGTCGCGAACATAGTCGAAGGAAAGCCGATCGACCTCTTCAACGGGGGTGATATGCGGCGCAACTTCACCTATATCGACGACATCGTGTCCGGAACGCTCGTGACATTGGACGCCGATCTGCCGCCGGGAAGCGTCATGAACATCGGCGGTGACCGGGATGAGGCGCTGATGGATTATATCGCGGCCGTAGAAAAGCATTCGGGAAAGAAGGCGGAACTCAACATGCTTCCGATGCAGCAAGGCGATGTTACTCGGACGGTCGCTGATATTTCCAAGCTTCGCGGGCTCGGTTGGGAGCCGACGACCCGTATCGACGACGGAATCGCAAAATTCGTCGCGTGGTATCGGGAGTATTATTCCGCCTGACCGGTTTTCGTGAAACGTCGAGTCATGGTATGATATTCCATGAAGTGCCCGCGTTTTTTGCGGAAAACCGAAAAATGAACATTCGAACCAGTCGTATGATCCGATCGAAAGCGTCACGAGTCGCCCTAGTCGTCCTGTTGTCGGTTCTCGCATTCTCGTTTCTTCCCGATTCCGTCAGCGCGGCGGGCTTGGTGCCCTGCGGGGACGCATCGACTCCCTGCGCGCTCTGTCATTTCATCACCGGTATCGCCAACATTATCACGCGTATCCGCGACGTGATGTTTTTCATCGGTCTTGCGATCATCACGGCGATGGGAATCGTCTATATCGTTTCCGGCGGAAACCCGAAGCTCATCGAGACCGCCAAGAATGGCATAAAGAACACGCTTATCGGCATCATATTCATCCTCTTCGCCTGGTTCATCGTGAACATGGTCATGTTCTATATCTTCAGCGCGAACGACGATCTCGGGGTCGGAGCCCAGCTGAAGGGCGCGAACGGGTACGAGTTCTCGTGCAATGCGACATCGAGGAGCGGACAGATGGTGGCTGGGACCGGGGGTACAGCAACCGGGACGCCCGTTACCGGGACGCCAGGAACGGGATCGGGGTACTACTCGTGCAATCAGGGTTCGTGCCCGGCGAGCTCGTCGATAGCGAACGCAGTCAAGTCGAATACGGGCGGTATCGAAGCGAACTTCATGATGGCAATCATCCAAGGGGGAGAGGGGTGCAATAAGAGCAGCTCATCTGCCGGCGCCTGCGGCTATTCCCAGGTGACGGCGCCCGGAAGAAGAAAGGTTTGCGGATTGACGGGCACGGATGCGGAGACCTGTGCGGCATTGCAGAATAATATCCAGCTCGATATCAACTGTGGCGCAGCCATGTTGAAGGACTTCAAACGATATTCCATATGCAATGCTAACGGCCTGAAAAGTCTTGCCGGATGCTACAATGCAGGGCTTACAGGAAGTTGTGGGGAGAATAATTACTGCGTCCGGGTGATGAACTATTACAACTCGTGTTAACGCTATCCATATGCGGAAACTCATTTTCCCGTTCCTGGCGTCGCTCCTCATCTTCGTTCCCGGACAGGCGGCGTGTGCGGACGCGTATCAGCTGCAGTTCAAATACGATTCCTCGAAGGGTTTCCTGACATTCGACGAATCGACCGGGGGAGTGATTGTCGATCATGCGCAGACGCTCTCCATCATGGCGTACTCCGAGCAGCCTTCGTCGGGCAGTTTTCAGCTAGCGTACTACAATGCGGCAGGCGACGAACTGGAGCGTAAATCGTTCCAGGCGACGAGCGCGTCGTTTTCAGTTGAAACGCCGTTTTATCCGAATGCCAGGACGCTGAAGATTTTTCGCATGAATGTCGTTGAGCCGATCCTGACGAAGGATCTTTCATCGATGTCGCTCTGCAATAATGACGGTATCTGCCAGTTCGATGCCGGGGAAAACAGTCAGACCTGCCTGGCGGATTGCGGGAAAGCCGGACAGACCTTCGACGCGGCAACGGAAAAGCTTCTGGATCAGAACGGGGGAGTCATCAGTGATGCGGAGTCCAGTGAAGTGCTTCTCCGCAGATATCCCGAAAACGTTCCGGACGCGACACCGGCGGCATCGACGGCACCGGCTTCGAAAACCGCCCCGATCACGGCGCTCATACTCGGGATCGTCGCGTTTTTCGGGCTGATCGCATTCATCCTTTTCCTTCGCTCCCGACGACGGTCGGCATAGCCGGTTGCGCCGGGGTCGCCGTACGTGCTAGCCTGTAATTCATGAGACAGCACGAGAATTATCGCGAGCTCATCTGGATGCTCGCCAAGACCGATTTCAAGCTCCGATATCAGGGCTCGTTTTTGGGCTATATCTGGGCATTGCTCAAACCGCTCCTCACGTTCGCGATCCTCAACTTCGTCTTCTCGTCGATATTTGCCCAACGCGGTCAGGGGATGGAACACTATTCCCTGCAACTCCTCGTCGGTATCCTCATGTTCAACTTCTTTTCGGAGGGAACGAGCGCTGGCATGCAGTCGCTCGTAGGCAAGTCCCAGCTCGTGACCAAGATTTACATACCGCGCTGGACGATCGTCATGGCGTCGACGCTCAATGCCGCGATGATATATGTTATGAACCTGGTCGTCGTGGTCGCGTTCTTCGCCTGGAACCTGTTCCTGCCGTCCATCGGGTCGATAGCGCTCTTCATGCTGTACTCCGTGCTGATCTATGTCATCGTCCTTTCGTTCGCGCTGCTCTCGGCTCCGCTTTATGTGCGGTTCCGTGACCTGTCCATGATCTGGGAGGTGCTCTTGCAGATCCTGTTCTACGCGACCCCGGTCTTCTATTCGCTTCAGCTGATGCCGGTCTGGGTCCAGCAGATTCTTCTGATCAATCCGATCGCGTTCATCATCCACTTTTCCAAAGAGTCGCTCATCAACGCGCACTTTCCCGATCCTTGGCAGAACGTCCTGTTTTTTGTCGCGGTAGGCATGTTCTTCTGCATCGGGCTGTTTTCCTATCGACGTCTTGCACCACGCGTCGCCGAGGAGATGTAATCGTGTTTCGGATAGTCTTGACCGTTGACTTTTTGCTGGAATCAGTATATGGTTCCGGCGTATTCATTTTCGTTTTGTTCGTCAACAATTTAACCGACAGAGACATGGATAAGATCGAGTATATCATCGGCCGCTATCCCTACGTGCTTTCGGCCTTAGGGGAGCTTGTGCCACTGTTCGTACGTCGGGGACAGGATATGCCGAATCCTGTCCATATCGATACGTCGGCGTATGACGAAAGCCTGGTACGCGAGGTGAAGGGCATGAACGCTGAACGTCTGGCGGAAATGGGTGCCGAACGGAAAGCAAAGTGCCTGAGAAGGATGTATGGTCTTCGGGGCGGGATAGTCGCGATCAAGGTCGTCGTTTCCCTCGGCGAGACGATTCTTACGGCTCATTCGTTCGGAAAGGTTCTTGAACCTGCGGAGGGGGATCGGTCGAAGCGAGGCATATGGGTGCCACCGCCGATTTCCGGTGCAATGGCTACCTGTCACATCACCGTCTGTTTTTCAAGGAATCCGACCGAGCCGACCGTATTCGCTCCGGTAAGGAGGATTGACGTGCCGTTCAAGCTGAGAACCGACGATGAGCTGAAGGAGATTATCTCGAGAGGCTTCCGTATACCGAAGATCAACCCTTACAGCACGTTCCTCATCGAATTGGCGCAGTACCCGGTCCATATACGATTCTATCTCGAGCAGGGCATCGTCGATTCGTTCAGGTACCTCTTGTCGTAGTCGTCCCGTCACGTGTTTGTGCGCGGAAGTCGAACGGCGGGTACCGTTCACGCGGTTGTAAACAAAAAGGGCTCTCCGAAAAGCGGGTCCTTTTTGCATTTTTCGGGCGGGCATTCCGGCTATATCATGACCGTACCATTGACTTTCCGCCATTTCTGCCCTATGGTTTTTGGGTTAGTCTTTTCGTCAAACAGTCATTTAAAATTGAAGGAGGGTACGCCCTTGAAGAAACAAATCTATTTTGGACCGAACTATCTCGTTCTGAGTCATTCCTTGTCACCGGTTGCTGACCTCAGGGGAATCATCGGGCCGATCAACGTCGGCATGAACGATCTGAAACCCGTTCCGGATCTCGACGAGGACCCGAATGCGGTTACGCAGCGCGTTGCCAGTGAGATTGCGGAACGGGTCGAAAATCGCCTCGGCTGTGAGAGCGGAAGCATCTTGTCCGTCTCTATCATGCCTTTCTATTTCAGCAGACCGATGCGGGATTTTCCAAATTCCGAAGCCGCGGCGTGGGCCTCATTCCGGATCATGTCGAAATCCAACGCTAAGTCGAGTATCGTTGTAGCGACGACGAGCAGAATCTGGAGTGCAGCCTATTGTGCAGTAACGGAACATCAAGTTCTGACAATCCCCATGAAACTGGAGCCGCACGATGACGAAGGATATTATACCCGGTTCATGGACAGGTCGGGATATGAAGAGGCGTATCCATGGTTCGGAAGGAACGTCAGCCCGTACTTTCTTCGCATGGCAGAGCTGTTCACGGATGAGACCTGGCAGGCAGCATGCCCGCGCATCTGCACCGAAATCGCCCGAAGAGCGTGCCGGCTCATGATCGCGTGAGCGTTCAAGTTGATGAAGAGAAAAAAGACCTGCGGAAAACGGGGTCTTTTTTCAATTTCATGAGTAAGGATCTTTGACAGGGGCTTGTTTTTCATATAGATTTCACTGGTATCTTTTCCCGTCTTTTTAAACTTACTTCCTAAAATCTAACGCAACGAATTGATTTAAGGCCTCTTGTGGCGTTGCGAATTTCAAGACTTTTCTCGGTCTTCCGTTCAGGGAACGCTGCGCCCGTTTCAACGCTCTTGTGGAGACG
>JAAXXZ010000029.1 GCA_013334245.1 Candidatus Moraniibacteriota bacterium | reverse complement strand
TGACGGTCATCGACTCTCCTTTTTCCAACCCGAGGCTGATCTCCTCGCGCTCAGCATCGGACAGGCGCGTATATGATGTTTGCATACGGACAGGGTATCCGTTGCGTTAGATTCTGGAAACCGCCAACAAAATGACAAGAAGGAAGGTGTCTATGAGTCCGTTTTCTCGTGTTCCAAAGTCGACTTGGTTGTATTCCGAAGAATATTCGGGAGTCGTCCAGCGGCTTGTGGAGTTGGGGCTGATCAGGTGGAGCAACAAAAGGGATCTCCCGCTGAAGAAGGGGGGATTCACGGATGTCTATATCAATCTTCGTGATGCCCGGAACAATCCCGCGTCGACCGCATATCTCGCGGAGTTGTTCAGGATTCCGTTACAGCGTTTGCAGTCCTCATGTTTCGCCGAGGTTCCCGATGCGGTTTCCGGTATCGCCGGTTACCTCTCCGTCATCTCGGGTATCCCGTACATCACCATCCGGGAGAAACCGAAGGAGGGAAGGGTCGCGAAGGCGACCGTTATTGGCAGGGGTGGAAACGGTACCGCCGTCGATATCCTCGATGATGTCATTACCGACGGAGAGTCGAAAATCGCGCCGTATCGCGAGGTTCTTACACAGGGTATGGTTCCGCGCTCGCTTATCATGCTGGTGGACCGGCAGCAGGGATGGCGGGAAAAGTTCGCCGAGGAGAAGGTGGATATTCCGGTCTGGCCCGGAATGACCCTGCACGATGTCAGAAAGGCGCTTATCAATCTTGGCCATATGCGGCGTTGCGCTCCGGAGGCTGAGGCTACCAACAAGATCATCGTCGCATTGGATAGCAAGACATTCGATGATTATCTGCCGCTTATCGATGAGCTCAGAACGACCGGTGCGATCCTGAAAGTAAATGACATGGTGTTCGGAGACGGTATCGAACACCTGCTTCCGAAGCTTTCGGTGTACGGCCGCGTGATGGTGGACCTCAAGTCTCACGACATTCCGAACACCATAGCGAACGTCTGCGGGCACCTTCGTCGTCACGAACCGTGGGCGGTGACCGTCCATGCGTCCGGAGGTGCCGCGATGGTCCGGGCTGCGAAGGAGGCGCTCGAAGGATCGGGTACGTTTGTTCTCGGCATTACCGTGCTTACTTCGATTGATCCGGAAACATGCGACGTGATTTATCACCGTCAGCCGATGGAGCAGGTTCAAAACCTTGCAAAAGTCGCCATGGATGCCGGCGCGGACGGCTTGGTCTGTTCGCCTGAGGAGACGGCGATGCTTCGCCATCTCTATCCGGATGCGTTTATTGTCAACCCCGGAGTCCGTTCAGAAGGGGTGGATGCCGGTGATCAGAAGCGCATCAGTACACCGGAAGGCGCGATCAAAAACGGGGCCAACTACGTCGTAATGGGACGGGAAATAACCGGGAGTTCGGATCCGGCAGGGACGTATCATACCGTCTCCGAACGGATATCGAATCTGAGAAACGCATAGACGCGTGGAGCGTCGTATGTAAAAGAGGATGCCAAAAACCGGCGTCCTCTTTACTTTTGGCTTGGAACGGGGTAGATTTGAAGGGAAACAAAGGGATTTTCGGGAAATAACGACACATTTATGGCTCAAGTGGAAAACCTGATGGACAAGCTGGTCTCGCTGTCAAAACGGCGGGGGTTCGTGTTTCCGAGCTCGGAGATCTATGGTGGGTTCGCGGCGGTCTATGATTTCGGACCGTATGGCGTGGAGCTTGCCCGCAATATCCGCGAGGCGTGGTGGCAGGCGATGGTGCGTGATAATGAAAACATCGTCGGGCTCGACAGCGCGATTTTCATGCATCCGAAGGTCTGGCAGGCGTCCGGTCATGTGGGCGGGTTCAGTGATCCTTTGGCGGAGTGTCGTAAGTGTCACTCGCGTCTTCGTGTCGACCATCTCCTCGAGGAAGCCGGCGTGTTCGCCGACGAGAAGATGAGCGAGACCGAGATCAACGCGCTCTTCTCGGCCAACAAGGACAAGGTCGTGTGTCCCAAGTGCGGCAGTCATGATTTCTCCGAGGCGAAGAGCTTCAATCTGCTCGTGAAATCCAATCTCGGCAACTTCACCGGCGACTGGGACAAGGATCCGGTTTACCTGCGCGGGGAGACCTGCCAGGGCATCTACGTGAATTTCAAGAACGTGCTCGACTCGACGCGCATGAAGGTGCCGTTCGGCATCGCGCAGATCGGCAAGGCGTTCCGAAACGAGATCACTGCGCGGCAGTTCATCTTCCGCAAGCGCGAATTCGAGCAGATGGAAATGCAGTTCTTCGTCCATCCCGATACGGCCGCGGATTTTTATGAAGAGTGGCGCGCGAAACGGTTCCAATACTATCTCGATCTCGGACTCAAGGCGGAGAACCTCAAATGGCACCAGCACGAGAACCTTGTTTTTTACGCGAAGGCTGCATGGGATATCGAGTACCGCTTCCCGTTCGGATTCAAGGAACTCGAAGGCGTGCATAATCGCAGCGACTACGATCTCACCCAGCATTCCACGTTCTCGGGTGTTGATCTTTCGTACCGCGACCCGCAGTCGGGGGAGAAGTACATCCCGTGGATCGTCGAGACGTCCGTCGGCGTGGACCGGACATTTCTCGCCGTGTTGACTGATGCCTATACCGAAGAGGAAGTGAAGGAGGGTGACGCGCGTGTCGTGCTCAAGTTCCCGAAGAAGCTCGCGCCGGTCAAAGTCGCGGTGTTTCCGCTCCTGCGCAACAAACCGGAACTCACCGACAAGGCGCGCGAGGTATTCGATATGCTCAAGCGCGACTTCGCCACCGAGTACGACGACAATGGAAACGTCGGCAAACGCTACCGCCGTCAGGACGAGATCGGTACGCCGTACTGCGTCACGATCGATTTCGACACGGTCGGCATGGGCGAGGACCCGTCCAAGAAGGATACCGTCACCGTCCGTGACCGCGATACCATGGAACAGATCCGTATACCAGTCGCCGAGTTACGGTCGTATTTAGTGGAGAATCTGATTTGATAACGATAACAACCCCTATGTTTTGTTCTAAATGTGGAGAGAAGATAGGGGAGGCGAATACTAGTTGTTCGAAATGTGGCGCTGATGTTAGTTACCGTGAAGGATTTTCGGAATCGTTAGTGAAAGCAAATAACCATAAAGGATTAGAAAAAGCTTTATTATTCATATTTCTCTTGTGGGCAGTGTTTGGTATCGTCGTAATATTGGCTAATCCGATTTCGGCTCCAATATCTGTATATATCATCATTTTTCTTCCGGTTATTGTTATTTTTGCGACTATTCAATTAAGAAAATACATGAGAGGCGAAATGAAAACGGAAGTGCGAAATGTTTGGATTGTTTCCCTTTTTATCGTTTTGCTGATTGGTATATTTTTGTTATTTAATAGGTCGGAGTTTGATTCTTGTTATAAGAAATGCCTTGATAATGGAATTTCGGGGAGATACTGTATAGCGACTTGTGGAAAGCATTAAACTTGGCTTCAAAGATTTTAAGTCCAGATTAACAAAGTTATTAGCTGATCAATGAAGACGGAGTTAGGATATTTGTAAAAGGATATGCAACCGACGCGGATCGCGATATTCAAGAAGAAGGAGGTACGCAAGACGCTTCGTAGCGAGGGTATGTACAATTTGTACGTACCTTGTAATAAAGAAGTTGAAACAGCACGAATTCTTGCAGTTCCGATACGATTGTGCCAATATAAGGTGTTTCCCGACCCTATTCTGTATCTCCCATTCCTGATTCATTATTCAAGATTCATAATTCTTCATTCCTAATTCTGTTCCGCATATGAAATACAAGAAAATCACCCTCGAGAACGGGCTGCGCGTGATTCTCGCGCCGATGACGGAGACCGGGACGGCGACGGTGCTTGTCATGACGGGTGTCGGGTCTCGGTTCGAGACGCGCAAGGAGAACGGCATCGCACACTTCCTCGAGCACATGATGTTCAAGGGGACCGAGAAGCGTCCGACGGCGCTCGACATATCGCGAGAACTCGACTCGATCGGCGCGGAGTATAACGCGTTCACGAGCAAGGAGTGGACCGGTTACTATGCCAAGGTGGAGGCACATCATTGGGAAACGGCACTCGACGTGGTTTCCGACATGTTTCTGAACGCGAAGATAGACCAGGAAGAGATCGACCGGGAACGGGGGACGATCATACAGGAGATCAACATGTACGAGGACATGCCGGCGCGGAAAGTTGTGGATGTCTGGGAGGAGCATCTGTATGGTGACACGCCGCTCGGATGGGATATTACGGGACCGAAAGAGAATATCAGGGCATTTGCCAGAAGGGACTTCGTGAAGTACATGGAGCGCGGATACGTCGGCGGGAACGTGGTCGTCGGCATCGCCGGGAATATCGATTCGAAGAAGGTGACGGCCGAAGTGAAGAAGCGGTTCGGCATAGTGAAAGCGGGCGTTCGACCGGAATATAAGAAGGCATCCGACAGACAGTCGGAACCCTCGGTCTTTATCCACAAAAAGAAGACCGACCAGACTAACTTTTTGCTGGGGGTTCGTGCGTATGACATGTACCATCCGGATCGGTTCGCACTCGGCATACTCTCGGTGATTCTTGGCGGTGGCATGTCGAGCCGGCTCTTCATCGAGGTCCGCGAGCGACGCGGACTTGCATACCGTGTTCGTACCGAGGGTGAGTCATTTCACGACGCCGGATATCTCGCGACACAGTGCGGTGTCGAACATGAGAACCTCGAGAAGGCGATCGCAGTCATCCTCGACGAATACCGGAAGATCGCGACGGAAAAGGTCGGCAAGGACGAGCTTCGGAAAGCAAAGGAATACATCAAGGGCGGACTCGCGATGGGTCTCGAAGGGTCCGACGAGGTCGTGGAATACCTCGTTTCGCAGGAAATACTCAAGAGTGAGATCGTGCTTCCGAAAGACAAGGTCCGTGCGATCGAAAAGGTGACCGCGGACGACGTGCTCCGCGTCGCGCAGGACATTTTCCGGAACGATCGGTTGAATCTCGCGATCGTCGGTCCGCACGACGCCAAGAAGAAGGCGAAGCTGGAGAAAATGCTGGACCTGAAGATCGAGAACTGACAACTAATAACCTACAACTAACAACGAGGAACATGGGATTGAGCGGGGGAGTGAGGAGTGAGAAGGGAATTGAGATGGAGCGATCGGCCTGCTCTCCTTGGGGAGGGGAGCTGTCGAGTCTTCGAGACTGAGGGGTGTTCAGGAAAATATGAAACGTATTTTCAACTCCAAATCCAAGGAAGTATCGAGAAAGGTCTTACGGAAAAAAGCGACGTCGCAGGAAGTCATCCTCTGGTCCCGCTTGAGAAGGAACGCGTTGGAGTTCAAGTTCCGACGTCAGCATTCGATTGGTCCGTATATTGTCGATTTCTATTGTCCTGAAAAGAAGTTGGTAATCGAATTGGACGGATGGCAGCACGGTAAAAAATGCGAATATGATGCGGAACGGACAGTCTATCTTGAATCCCTGGGTCTTTCGGTGTTACGCTTCTGGAATGATGAGGTAAATGGGAATCTGGATGACGTTGTTTTGAATATATCGGAACACTTGAAATAATCGACGTACTCCCACCCCTCAGTCATGAATACATGACAGCTCCCCTCTGGCAGGGGAGCGGGAAGATCTTATTGATACTGATTGAACACACCGTTATGGGAACCCTGTATCTCGTCGCGACGCCTATCGGCAATATGGAAGATATCACGCTTCGGGCGCTTCGTGTGCTCAAAGAGTGTGATGCGGTGCTCGCCGAGGATACGCGTGTGACGCGTCGGTTACTTGATCGGCACGAAATCGATAAGCCGGCACTGTCGTGCCACGAACATACCGACGAGGCGAAGCTGGATTCACTCGTCGCCCGTATGAAGGCCGGCGAGTCGTTCGCGTACGTGACGGATGCCGGTACCCCCGGACTTTCCGACCCAGGAAACCGACTCGTCTCGTTCGCGCTCGAAGCCGGCGTGTCGGTTGTTCCGGTACCGGGGCCGTCGGCCCTGGGTGCCATCGTATCGGTCGCCGGTATCGATATGCGCGAATTTATTTTCAAGGGATTTCCGCCACACAAGAAGGGACGCGAGACCTTTTTTCGGTTTGTTGCAGGGTCAGATTTGCCCGTGGTCTACTATGAGTCGCCACATCGTGTGCTTAAGAACCTTGCTTTGCTTGCCTCATTTGCGCCGGAGAAACGGATCATCCTCGGTCGGGAACTGACGAAGATGTTCGAGGAGACCGTTCGCGGAACGGTGGGCGAGGTACTCGCACGGTTTGAGTCCGAACCGACCAAGGTCAAGGGCGAATTCGTCATCGTGGCGTATAATGGAGAGGACAAGGATTGATACTATCCCGTACCATCGTATGGACTTCGAAACTCAAACCACTGCAACAATCGAAAAACCGGAAGTGTCGGGAATTCCGAAGGAAATCCTGGATATGTATGTCGTTCCCGGATATGAGGAAGAATATACGGAACACTCGTTGCAGCGGTATCGAAGGGAGAGTGAGAAATTAGAACGGGATATGGCTGAGGCGAACCATATTCTTCAATCCAGTGATTTTTCGAATGTCAAAGCGGAGATAATCCCGATGTTGTTGACAATGGCTACACAGGAACAGATGCAGGAGCTTATGAATCGTGGATTTGAAACGAACGACCCCGCCGTCATGCTTGCCGCCGCCGAGGCTATCGGGTACGCCGAGAAATCGGAGCGCTCCATCCTCATTAAAACCGCCTTCGAAACGAACGACCCCGCCGTCATGCTTGCCGCCGCCGAGGCTATC
>JAAXXZ010000028.1 GCA_013334245.1 Candidatus Moraniibacteriota bacterium | reverse complement strand
CGTACAGATTCACGATATGATGGGATTGCAAAGAGAGCATATGGTTTTTGTGTTTGTTTTGTACACTTCCACAATACCAGGCTCTTTTTGTTTTGTTTAGGCGGAAAGGGAATTACTGGGTTCACGGCAAAAAGACCCGATTCCCCGGGCCCTCTTGTAAGATTCTGTATACTTCCAGTTCAGGCCTTTTCAACGATGGCCAAAAGTTCCTTCACGGATACGATAACGTAGTCTTCGCCGTCCACTTTGATTTCCGCTCCCCCATAACGTGTGTAAATCACCGTCTGTCCCTTCTTGACCTTGATCTTGTCGCTGTCACCGACGGCGATCACCTTTCCCTGCTGCGGTCGCTCTTCAGACGCGTTGTCAGGCAGGTAAATGCCGGCAGATGTCTTTTTTTCCGGCTTTTCCGGTAATACCAGTACGTTTTCTCCGAGCGGCCTTACGTTTGATTTGGACATACTCTTTGATTATCGAATTACTGCATAATTCATTGTAAGAAAATTAGCACTCCCGGTCAAGGGGTGCTAATCACGGTTTCGGCCTTTGTCTCGATAATCATTTTTTGCCAAGTATCTCGACCGCTTTATCCATTTGCGGATCGCGGGCATTCTTGATGTCGTCTATCGTGATTCCGACTTCCGCATCGGGACTGATACCCTTTTCGTTGATCTGATTTCCTTTCGGCGTGAGCCAGCGTGCAACGGTCACTTTCACCGACATGTCCGATCCTACGGAAATAAGTTCCTGGACGGATCCCTTGCCGTAGGACTTTTTCCCGACCAATGTCACGTTGTCCCGATCTTCATGAAGTGCGCCCGCAAGGATTTCAGAGGCGCTCGCGCTGCCCTCATCGATGAGGACAACGGTCCTGATGTCGGATAAGACGTCGCCGCCCTCCGTTTTTTCCGCCTTCCTGTCGCCTTTCCCGTTTTCTTCCCAGACGACGGTCTGTCCGGATGGGATCATAAGACTTGCCATAGAGACGGCCGCATTGAGCAGTCCGCCCGGGTTGCTGCGAAGATCGAGAACGACAGCCTTCGGACTCCGTTTCACCGTCATCGCGACCGCGTCCCGGAACTCTTTCTCCGTCGAATCGCCGAAAC
Source organism: Candidatus Moraniibacteriota bacterium (assembly GCA_013334245.1). Lineage (GTDB taxonomy): Bacteria > Patescibacteriota > Minisyncoccia > Moranbacterales > UBA1568 > JAAXTX01. The sequence goes on along the minus strand of JAAXXZ010000028.1, from coordinate 7,033 downwards.
GACTTACCCGGATGACGGCGATGCCATCGTCCCTAAAAGTCGTTTTCACGCTTTTCACGTTTATGACGTCGCGAACGACGGATACCTCGCGTGACTCGTCCTCGCCTTCCCGATAGATCGTCAATTTCACTTCAGTTCCCTTCTGGCCGCGGATTTTCGATACGGCGGCTTCGAGCCCGAGGTTCGTCGTCGACTCCCCGTCGATTATTAAGACCCGATCATTCGGCCTCAAACCGGCTTTCTGGGCGGGAGCGTCATCGAGAGGAGCTATGATGGTGATTATGTCGTCGCGCATCCCCATTTCCGCTCCGATACCCTCAAACTTTCCGGACATATCCTCGTTGAAGGATTTCTGCTCCTCCGGATCGAAGAACGTAGTATAGGGATCGCCGGTTGCCGCTAGCATCCCCTTGATCGAACCGTAGAACAGTTTCTTCGCATCGAGATTTCCCCTATCGACGTACTTGTCCTTGAGCACGTTCCACACTTTCCAGTAAAGCGAGAAATCGATCGTCTTTTCCTGAGACGCGGTGTTTGAAAACACGACGCTACCCGGGGAGAGGATGCCCGAATCCGCCGTGTTTACTTGCGACTTTCCGTGATCAACGCCGAACTGATAGGAGACGAACAGCGCGGCAAGTATGAAAAAGACAACCAGGACATCGCGAACCAACCGCCGATTCTTCCGTTCGATGAATTCCGGGTTTGGCCAGCGTTCGTGCAGCGGATCGGGCGACCCGTCGGAAACGGGAGGAATGTTCTCATTCATGATCGTTCGTGTTTCGGCAAAGGTTTACCAAGGTATTTCAGGAAGTATTTCGCGGCACTTGATATATGGTACCACGTCAACTTATTGAGAAGAAGCGAGCCGAAGAACCCGCCTTTCGCACTGCCCTTGCCGTGGTAGTGGTACACGGAAACGGATGGGACATGTATAACCTTCCAGCCCGCTTCCCAGAACCGTCTGCACCAGTCTACATCTTCCATGTACATGAAAAACCTCGTGTCCATGGGGCCGACGGTTTCGACTGCCTGGCGGCGTACAAACAATGCGGAGCCCATGATCCAGTCCACCTCTTTCGGTCGACTGCGGTCGTACTCTTTCATCAGGAACCAATCAAGGTGCCGACGTCCGAATGGCAGTTTTCCGAGTGCGGTCCGACGATAGACGATGGTCCAGGGCCTATAAAATCGGAAATACGAGGGTTGCTCCGTCCCGTTGAAGTTAATCTGTCTCGGCCCGAGGATGCCGATTTTCGGGTCCGTTTCCATGAACCGCAACAGATTCGAGACCGTGTGTTCCGTCAGAATAATATCGTGGTTGATCAAGAATAGAAATTCCCCTTTTGACTCCACGAGGGAACGGTTCAGGAGAACCGGAAAGCCCACGTTTCGGTCGTTCGGAATGAATCTTACCTGCGGGAAATCGTCCATCATGAGCCTTGTCGACTCTTCCGTGTCGCTGTCGACGACCAGTACTTCGAATTCGATTCCTGATACGTAACGAAACACGGATTCCAGACAGAGACGAAGCAGTTCCGGATTCCGATAGCTGTTTATGGCGATGGAAAGTTTCGGTGGCATGATAAGGATATTCATCTTCGATGATTCTTCATCCGAAACGCGAATCGACGGGTATGAACCGAAATGGAACGAGGGCCGGCCGGATAACTAAGGGAGGCTTGAGAAGAGGGCGCGAATGCGGTCGTAGGTATCTCCGAGAGGAAGAATGATTGATCCGGCTCCGGGATATCGGTCCTGACTCGGGAAATAAAGCAACCCATCCTCACTCGTATCAAGCACCTTCTGTGTAAGCTGCGCGTCGCCTATCTTCTGATACAAGTCGAACATCCGTTTCAGTTCCCATCCTTCCATATCCGTACGCACATCCTCGCCGAGCGTATCAATCATGGCATTCACTTTGCCGAAATCGGTGAGGAACCCGGCAGTTAGCGCCTTTTCTTTAATCTGCTTAATGACTTCCTGCTGACGTTTGGCGCGCTCGAAATCGCTTGAAGTGGCACGGGAACGGACATAGCAGAGCGCCGTCTCCCCGTTGAGCCGGTTGTCGCCCGCCGTAAGTTGAAAGACGCCTCCGCATTCCTCGTCCTTGTTGTAACAGAGCAGATACGACTTCGCGAGGTATTTGGTTCCGTCCTTCCGGACATGATATTTGTTTTCGTACTGGGCGGGCTTCGTGGGTACTGTATAGATGTACGGATCGCAGACCTTCGGCTCGTGGAACTGCACGCCTTCCGCGAACGGCTTTTCCAAGTGCACCGTAACCCCTCCGACGGCATCGATCAGGTTCTCGAAGCCTTTGAAATCGATTGAAACTGCATAATGGATCGGTTGTCCGGTGATTTCGGAAATGATCTGTTTCATGTGCTCCATTCCCTGTCCCTTGCCCTTCTGCTCTCCGTAATAATGCACCGCGTTGATTTTCTGCTTGTCGGAGGTTCCGGGAACCGTCACGTACAGGTCGCGCGGAACGGATACGAGAGACGCTCTCGGCTTGTCTTCTTTGCCATCACCGGGATGGATAGAGAACACCATGATCGTGTCAGAGAGCAGTCCACCGCCGTCGACATGCTCGCCGCGCATTCCTAGGAGCAGTATGTTGATTCGGCCATCCTCTTCACCCTTGAGCTTCGATTCTGCACCGGGAAGCGACTTTATGACGCTCGAGAAGATGCCTCCCTTGCCCATGGAAATCTTGTCCATAACGGATCCAGCCCGCCATAGAAAGAATCCGCCGATCAGAACCAGGGTGGAGACGATCGTGATGGCTGCTATCCTGATCCGGTGATGTTGCTTTGAAGCCGGGACACCGGGGGCACCGGACTTTTTCTTAAAAGGGTTTTTCATAGATAGCTTGAAGTCATGATTTATGTTCGGAAAATGATTCGTAACACGCCACAATTTCCCGGGCGCTATCGCTCCAGGAATAGAGTCTCAGTCGGTTCTTTCCGGACCGTTCTTGCCGTAGACGCGCGTTTTCGTCAATGACAAGAGTATATAACGAATCCGCGCATCCGGCAATATCCGAGGGGTCGAAATAGGAAACGGCATCGCCGCCGACTTCCCTGAAGGGGGGTATATCCGACGCCGAAACAGGTGTACCCGCCGAAAAGGCTTCAAGGAGCGGTATTCCGAATCCTTCATACCGCGACGGAAAAGCCAATACGGTGGCTGATGTGTAGAACGCGGGCATATCCTCCTGGCAGACATACCCCGGGAATATGATCGAATCCTCAAGACATTCTTCGCGAATCACGTCATCTATGCCGTGATCATAGTGTCGCCCACCCTTTCCTCCGACGAGCACGAGTTTCAATCCCGGATCAACTTTTCGTATCCGGGCGAATGCACGCACGAGGAGTGCGATGTTCTTCCTTGGTTGCATGGTTCCGACCGAAAGGATGAATCTATCCGGTAGCCCGTAGGTTGAGCGGATCCTGGAGAGATCGCCTTTCGTCGGTTGAACCAGAAAGCTTGGATCGAGGGCATTCGGTATGACGGCAATCTTATCCGACGGAACGCCGAATCGTTTCATGATTTCGTCTCTCGTGAATATCGACGGCACCATGAGTTTGTCCGATCTGCGCATCGTTTTGGGTATGAACGCGGTCAGGAATATGCGGTCCATCAGGCCGATATACTTGGGAAACGCCTTGAACGATACGTCGTGGATATGCGCGACCACGCTCGTCCTTCCCGGAACGAATAACGGGAGAATATATTGCGTATGAAAGACATCGATCTTGTTTCTGACAAGGAACAACGGCACGCAAAAAAGATTCCACGAAAACTTTCCTCCCGCGGACAATGTCACGATTCGAGCATTTTCCGGAAGTGTCCCCTCCGATGCGATAACCGGAAGGAGGGCATTTTTCGCCTCTTCACCCGTAAGATCCGTGAGGAGTACATACCGATTGGTACGGTCGAGCTCGAGTAACGACCGTACCAGATTCCGAAACACGGCCTCGTCGCCGGTCCTGTGTCTTCCGATGAGACGAACGTCGATGGCGATGGTTTTCATAGCGTTTCTGAAAAATCGGCTTCATTGAAGAGATATGAGCCAGAAATGCCGAGAAGTGCCCAGACGAATCCGAGGAGAATGCCGGAGTTGAAGAGGTCAAACGTAAGGATTCCGGCAAACGCCGATATGATGAAGAACGCGAAAGCGCCCCTGAACATGAGAAAATCGCGAATCGAGCGGTATGCGAGCAGGACGAGAAAACCCGTCAACCCCATGAGTCCGAGTAGGCCGCTTCCGAGCCACGTCTCGAGAAATATGTTGCTCGCGTTCAGTCCTGCTCCGCGCCCGTCTCTCCCGAGTACGGACGTTATGGTGCCCCACCCTATTCCCAAAATCGGATGCTCCATTCCGAGCGCGATCGAATGGGCGTAAATCTGTCTGCGGATCGAAACGTTCGGATCGTTACGGTCGACTTTGGTGACATAGTGTCCGGCGGCGCGCTCGCTGTCGATATCCTCGAGATCGATGTGTCTGCATCCGTAGAGCGCGAGTGATTCGGCCGATATTACGGTATCAGGCAACGCCGTTTTCCGTTCGCATGATACGGTGATCGACTGCAATCCGGATCCGATGCTCGTTGCGCGACCGGATACGTCAAAATTCGTCAGCGGAACGACGAATGTCAGTATCAGCGCGACAAGTCCCGCCGACACCGCGAGCGGGCAAAGGCGTCGTCCGACGTGGGGGCGATGCGAAAGCAGAACAAGCAGAAAAGCGATGAGCATCGTCATCGCCGTACCGAGCCACGCGCTTCTGCTCATGGTGATGATGAGTACCGTAAAAAAAGTCGTCAATCCCAGGAACAGGAATCCAGATCGTTTCATGCGGATGAATTGGCTCGCGGATTCCGATCGCGATGCGATGAGATATCCCGTCGCGATCAGTATCGAACACATGGAACCGATGAACATTCCGAGCCAGTCCGCCTCTGCGAAGGGTCCGTTCGGCCGACCCGGCATGACTTCGAACGATTCGCTTCCGGAAAGAAACAGGATGTTCTGACAGATGGAAATGCACGCGACGAGCGTCGCGGACAAGATAAGGAATGGAAGAATTTTTCCGACGTCCTCGGATGTCCGTACATAGACTCGAAAAAGGAAGTACAGCGCGAAGAACGATATTAGGATGACCGACAGATGGAAAGATATGCTTCGGTCCGCGGCGTTCGAGACGGCGAAAATCGATCCGACCGGGATCAAAAGCAGAAACAGGTCCCCCGCGTTTATCCTCGGCCATCCCGGAAGCGGTCGGCGCGCGAAAAAACGTATGGCTAATCCGGCGTAAATCGCCGCCATCAGGAACTGGTACGGACGGATGCCGCTTCCGACCGCGGTCGGGGCGAGATTTACGATTTCGAGCGGCAGTACCGAAACGAGGAGGAGAAAGATCCATCCCGGACGATACGCGGCTGCCAGCGCGGACAGGCAGAACAGGAACAGAAAGTCCGTCAATCCGAGCGGCAATACGCCGCCGTAGGAGAGCAGGAGAAGGGCCGCGGTCACGATGCCGCTCCCAAACAGAAGGAACTTCGCGATGAGGGGCATCGAAATCGTCGGGACGAACGTGCGTATGTTCATATGTGGATGGACTCGATAAGGGTGAGCGTGCTATGTAGACGAGGTTTCCGGAAGAACGGCATCTTTCGGGTCGTCATTTTTCAGGGTTTCGTCGAGTAATGACTGCGCGAACTTTTCCCAGGAAAAGTCCTTCACCCGCTCGGTCCCCCGTTCCATGAGCGTATCACGGAAAGACGCGTCGTCCATCAGTCTTTCCAAGCCCACCCTGATGGCCGATATGTCCTGCGTCTCGACGAGTAGCGCCGCGTGACCAGTCACCTCGGGGACGGCGCCCGCGGTCCGTCCGGCCAAGACGGGGGTCCCTTCGGCGAACGCCTCCAGGATCGGTATGCCGAATCCCTCGTAGAGGGAAGGGAAGACGAAGAAAAGGGCTTCTTTGTACAACGCCGGTAAATCCTCGTCCGGAACGAATCCGAGAAGCTTCACATGATCCTGGATTTTCAACTTTCGAATGATGCCGACGACATCCGTCGCCATGCGGTTGCGTCGGTCGTGTATCTTTCCGGAAATAACGAGTGGCGGTACATCTCCGTTCCGGTCCGTCAGTATTTCGGCATACGCCCGCAATAGGCGTTCAGTGTTTTTCCGGATTTCCAGTCCCCCGCCATGATAGATATAGCCGGATGTGAGATCGTATTTTCCGAGGACCCTGGACGCGTCGTTTTCGGGAATCGGTTCCCGGAACCGGTTCGAACAATCCGGGTATGCCACCGAAATCCTCTCAGAGGGAATGCCAAGATTGAGTTCGAGGTCGCGTTTCGTCGTGTTCGAAACCGCCAGTATCCGCTCCGCCTTTCCAATCGCGGTCATGATCGCTCCCAGATGAAGCCGGCTCGTAAATTTCCTGCGGTACGCCGGAAACAGGATGGGAACGATGTCGTGGACGACCATGAGGTGACGTATGCCCTCCGATCTGGGTATGGTATACGGGAAAACGGTCGCTGATTGGGACAGACTTATGAACGCGTTACAGCCATCCTCCGCTGCCTTGGTCGCAAGCATCCGCTCCCACAGGTAGCGTCTCGGGATGTCGTCCCGCTTCCAGCTCGGGAGAAAGACGTGCTTTCGAAAGTTTCCAGGCAAAGACGACGTATCCGAGTACTCTTCGAGATAGAGCACGAATTGGTGTTTTGTCGACTCCGGCAGTAACGCCAAAGCGCGGAGTGTCTGCTCCGTAACCTGGCCGATCCCGTTACCGGGTTTCCGCAAAAATGAGGCGTCTATACCAATCTTCATTTCTTCAGTATACCTTAAATTCATCAAAAATGAAGTATTTTTCTTTTCAACACCGTGAACCCAGTAATTCCCTTTCCGCCTAAACAAAACAAAAAGAGCCTGGTATTGTGGAAGTGTACAAAACAAACACAAAAACCATATGCTCTCTTTGCAATCCCATCATATCGTGAATCTGTAC
>JAAXXZ010000012.1 GCA_013334245.1 Candidatus Moraniibacteriota bacterium | reverse complement strand
CCGGAGACGAGAAAGGGCACCGCGAAGCTCGCAATCACGAACAAGGTCGAGACAACGACTGCTATCCTGAAGCGGCGATAGTGTTCCCGCGACCGGAATGACGACGGTTTCAAAAGAAAGAGGGGGGACATGAGCGGGAAATAGATGGCTTTTGGAGCGCATCCGAGTACGAGAGAACCGACCATAAGGACGGGTTCCCAGTCTGATAATCGTCGTTTCGGTTCCTGCAAGGCGCGGAACAGTAGGGCGAGACCGAGCGCGATGAAGCCGGTTACCCAGGAATCATAGCTGAAATTGGAGGCGAGAAAAACGGATGTCGGAAGAAGCGCAATGACGGCAAGAAGCAATTTTCCGGTTTTCAGGATCCTGATCGAACAGAATATGAGGACGGAGAAAACGAGCAGGTTGATCCACTGGCTGATCGCGAAAACCACGTGACGCGGCATGTGACATGCTCGACCCGCCAGAATGGCCATGCCGGAAGGAAGATAGGCGATTCGCTGATAAGCGGTCGATAGCGTCGCAGCAAACGATTCTTTGCGGCTTGCCGCCTTGTTTTTTTTCGCAACGTTTTTTTTATAATCGTGATCGAACCGGTCGTTGATCTTCGCCTGCTCGCTGGCGGAATAACTGTACGGTACGGAGTTCGTCGTCGCATAAATATCGTTGACGGTCTTGGTGAAAACGTTCTTGAGGGCGACCTTGTCAGCGCGTTTGTAGTGGATGAATTCGTCCCATGACGTATACGAGCGTGGTTCGGAGAAGACGAACAGGCTTCCGGAAACAAGGACGATAACGAGAAAAGCATATTCCGGATGGGATCCGGCTGTCTTCCTCAGCGCGAAGAGTCCGACGGCTATCGCGCCCACTGAAAGAAAAAATGCGAATCGGAAGGGGTTGAAGCGGTAGGTGTTGTCGATCTGTATTTCGGAGATGGAAACTCCGGGAATTTCGGCATCGATTCTTATGGAATCCGGACTTGTTCCTATATGAAAGACGGCGGAAGTCAGGAACGAAAACTTTCCCTTGATCATGCTGCTGTTCAGATCCTTATCGATGACCGTTTCCTGTCCGGTGCGGGAATCGGCAAAGGACACGGTAAAATCGTAGGCCGGCGTGTCCGACAAGCCGATCACGAGATCCTCGACGTATCGCGAACCGATGCGTATCGTGAGACTCGCATTTTCATTCTCTGAGACGTATGCCCCGTCTTTTCCGTTTACGAATCCATTCGCGACGATGTCGGATTCTTGGATGGTTCGGATATTCCGATCGGACCCAGGCAGCGACCGCAGCGTGCTTCCGAAGAAACAATACTCGGTAAGAAGCGATAACGCGATAATCGTAACCGAAAAAACGGATATTCGAAGTCGATGTTTGGAGAGGGCGCTCAGGACCGTGCCGGCACATTGCTTAAGGCGGGGAAGAGCGTTCTGAAAAATACGATCGATCATATGGGGAAAGTTCGAATCATCTCTGACTGACGAGTATGACGCCAAGGATAATCGCGAATATCCCGACGATGTTGACGGCATTGAGTCGTTCGCCGAAGAGGAAAAATGACGCGATGGCAACGAGTATGTACGCGATGCTCTGCATGGGATAGACCGCGGAAAGGCGTTCCATGGACAATACTTTGATCCAGACGATGGTCGCGGTACCGAAGGCGGTTATCCCGGCATAGAACCACGCGTTTTGCGCGTATCTCAGGAGAAGCGGAAGTTCGACATGCGCCTCGATGAAGACGCTGCTTTTCTTGAAGCATATCTGTCCGATGACCATGAGTGCGATGTTGACCGCGAGAAGAACATACAACATAGGTGGGAAGTCATTTCTTGAGTTTCTCAAGCGCCTCCTTTCGGATGAGTTCCGTCAGGTTGCGATCGATACGTTCGATTTTGTCGATCAGCTTGAACAGGATCAGAAAGACGATGACGAATCCGGAAAATATGAGCGTGTTGAGATTTTGTCCGAGACCGAGCCGCAAGGATATGATCCGCGCCGTATCCGGAAAGAACGAGAACAGAAGGATTCCGGCCCAGACGAGTACTATCCCGAGTTGCCTCGGGAAAGACGTATGATCGTTCCGGCGTATGATTCGGTACAGCTGTTCCACGAGAAAACCGACGGATACGATCCCGAGAATGAGACGGTATATGGAAATTCCGGGAATGAAGTCTTTCATGAGATGATCATACGGATGAATGTCCGGATGCCTTTTCCGATGGTCATCCGACCCTGTTTGTTCATGGAATATTCGGTATATCTGACCTTGATCGGTATCTCGACGAATGTGAGATGGTTTCGGCGTATTTCACGGATTACCTCGCTATCGTATGCGAAACGGTCGGAGGAAGTGCGGATCTTTGAAATCGCCTGCTTCGAGTATGCCCGGAATCCGGATTGGCTATCGGTCACCCAAAGACCATACAGAAGCATGACGATGAGGTTGCCTATGCGGTTGTGGATGACCTTGTACAGCGGCATGCCGGTATGGTCCTTCAGTCTGGACCCGAGCACGACGTCGTTGCCTTCGGCGATGAGTCTGACCATGGTAGAAATATCGGCGGGATCGTGTTGCCCGTCGCCGTCCATGGTTACGACGACGTCGGCGCCAGATAATCGTGCCGCCTCTATGCCGGTCCGCACCGCGGCGCCTTTTCCCCGGTTGAGTAGGTGTCGGACGGCTGTAACGCCTCCTATTTCCGAAGCGCGAACAAAAGTATCGTCGCTGCTGCCATCGTCGACTACGACTATATTTCCGAAACCGCTTGATGCGATTTCGGAAATGACGCTTCGTATGATGTCGCCCTCATTGAAAACCGGGACGACTATCCAAACGGAAGGAGGCAGGGGTGAATTCATTTGTCGTGTGAATGGTGCAACCTCAGAATACCAGCATTTCCGGGTTTATGGAAAGAGTGAGGTCTTTCTGCGTGTGCGTGAAACGATAGATCCCCGGAAGCGCCGCTGCGTTTTCCGGGGATCTGGGTATCGTTTGCCTGACGTCGCGGTGAGGGGGATCAGTACAGGGCTGTTTCCACGAACTGGCCGTTCGAATACAGCGTTGCGTGTACTTTTAAAACGGCATTTTGGAAAGCTATATCGCCGGCTGTCTCCTTAATGGGACGGTGGCGGTAATTCCATCGCATGTCCGTCTGGATTTGCGACAGTATCTGCCTGGGATCCGCACTCTTGTCCAGGTTGTAGATCTGGACAATAATCGAGTCACCGACAGTTCTGTGTCGCCAGGGAATCGGCATGCTGGCGAATGTGGTGACCCGATTTTCCCATTTGGATGGGATGTTGACGTGCGTACTGGACGTTGTTCGCCTTGCTTCGACTTCCTCCTGCTTCGCTACGCAGGAGGAAAGCAGAATCGCCGACATGATGCCGGCAAACAGTAGCTTTGGGGCGCGAAGTGTCATGTATGTCAGGTGTTTTTTGGTGATGTAAAAACCGGCTATGCCGGCGGACTAACAAGGTACATTGATACCACGTTTACAATTTCGTGTCAATCTGAAAAAAGCCCCGGAGAAGGGCATCGTATATCGGGCTTCTGGGTGCTTCTATTGCCGTCCGTTCTCGTATCTGCCGAGAAGATCGTTCAGGCGTATCTGAAGCAGTGAAAAGAGCATGTCGATCGGATCTCGAACGATGCGCACGTTCGTATCACGGGGATCCTTGCGCACGGTTACCGGGAGAATTGCCACACGATAATCAAGGTGCTTTGCCAGGAAGATGAGTTCGGCATCGAATGCGAATCTGCGAATGGTAATACGTCTGAATATGTCGAGCGCGACGTTTCGTCGGAACAGCTTGAATCCGCACTGCGTATCGGAGAACTCGAAGTTTCCAAGAATGAGTATCTGCAACAGGTGGAATCCACGCGCCATAAGGACGCGATACCATGGGACCGGCTCCTCGAATTTCGCGCCTGGGGCCAGACGCGATGCTATCACGATGTCCGATTGACCGAGTGCGGACATGAATTCGCCCAGCTCCTCTATCGGGATGGTCAGGTCGGCATCCATGAACAGGACCGTTTCGAACCGGGACGCAAGGATGCCAGCCTTGACCGCGGCGCCTTTGCCGCGATTATCCGGGAATTGGATATGGGTCAGCGGTATGTCGGATCGGCTCCGAATAAGGGCGTCTATCGCGTTGTCCGTCCCGTCCGGGCTGCCGTCCGTGACGACTATAATCTCGTGCCGGTCGAAAAGACCGGATAGATACTCGTTGACGGTCAGGATATTCGTTTCGATCACCTCGGCTTCCTTGTGGCAAGGAATAACGATCGAGATTTCGGAATACTTCATATGTGAGGAATCTTTCGCGCTATCGACCGACTATCATGGGCAAATTATACCATCAATCGTCAAGTTGTCCGATAGATGCGCGCTATCGGTCTGAATACGATGAAACGACGAAAAACTTTGCAGGCCGCAGATCCGGCGCGGATGATGTCGTCGGTGAGAAAAAGAGAACCGCCGAAGTGATTTTCAAAAAAGATGTGTTATGTAGATAACATTGCCAAGGATGATACCTCAGGCATCTTTTTGTCACTTCGGCGGAACAATTTGGGAGGGGGTTTATGAGACGTGGATAAGGCTCCTATCGTGTCGTATAGGGTTATGCCGCATAACGACGGATAATCACAGCCAAACAATTACATGACCATTTGGTAGTCGATTCATGCATGGGCCACGGCACGTGAAACCATGACCTCCAAGTCTCAGAAAACGCATGTTGTGAATGAGCCGATGAAGCGTGACTGCGAATACAACGTTTGTCGTTCCCCCTCACTTCAAAAATAGTCCAATAATTCGAATACGTCAACATTCAAAAAATGCCTCCTAAAAGCCACGAACCGTCGGAACAACTCGCTATCTGAGCTCGGAGGAAATCGGGTTGAAAATCGGTTGCCGGAAAGGTGAAATCGTTCTAAAATAGGGAAAGTCATGATAGTAAGGACAAGCCGAGTGATTCGGCCATTATTTGTGAGTAATTCAGTATGGAAGACCAGAAACCGTTGCTATCGGCAGTGGTTCCGCTCTATAACGAGGAGGGAAACGTACAGGAACTGCATCGTCGCATCAAGGAATCGTTCGAAAAAATCGGAAAGCCGTACGAGATCGTCTTCGTCGATGACGGCTCGAGTGATGCGACGGTCGAAAGTTGCAAGGGGCTTTCGCCGCTTCGGCTTATAAGATTCCGAAAGAATTTCGGTCAGACGGCCGCGTTCGATGCCGGCATAAAGGCATCGAAAGGGGATGTCATCATTACGATGGATGGCGACCTGCAGAACGACCCGGCGGATTTTCCGCTGCTGCTCACCGAGATCGATAACGGCTATGATGTCGTTTCGGGGTGGAGACATAAGCGGAAGGACACGTTCATGAAGAAGTTCTTTTCCCGCACGGCCAACCTGCTCCGGGGACTGCTCATCAAGGACGGCATTCACGATTCGGGGTGCAGCCTGAAGGCGTTCCGCCGGGAGTGCTTCGACGGCGTCGACCTGTTCGGGGAGATGCACCGGTTTATTCCCGCCCTGCTCCTGTTGGACGGTTTCAGGGTGACGGAGGTGAAGGTGTCTCATCATCCGCGCATTCATGGAAAAACGAACTACAATTGGAAACGGGGTATAAAGGGGTTTGTCGACATGGTTTTCCTGTGGTTTTGGCGCAAGTACTCGTATCGTTCCCTGCACCTGTTCGGCGGTACGGGACTCGTGTCGATATTTTTCGGTTCCCTCGTTCTGATGTGGATGTTCGTCGAAAAGGTCTTTTTCGAAGCGTCCCTTTCCGAGCGGATATGGCCGCTGGTCGGCACGCTGCTGATTCTGGTCGGTGTCCAGTTGTTCGTCTTCGGTATTCTCGTGGACACGGCCGTGAAGACCTTCTATCGCCAAAGGGGAAGAATGAACTATTCGGTACGGGATTTCGTCAACTCATAGGAACCGCATCGTATGAATATCGCAGTTATCGGAACTGGCTACGTTGGTTCGGTCACGGGAGCCTGTTTTGCGGAAATGGGCAATACCGTCGTTTGTGTCGACAAGGATCGGAACAAGATCGATCAGTTCGAGTCAGGAAAAGCTCCGCTGCATGAAAAGGGTCTGGACGAAATCGTACTTCGTAATCTGAAGAACAAGACGTTATCGTTTACGACCGATTTCGAGGCGGCCCTGAAGGCAAGCGATATCGTATTCATCGCGGTGGGGACTCCGCCGAACGAGGATGGCAGTGCCGATCTTTCCCATGTGCTCGGGGTCGCGAACGATCTCGGGCGCTGTATGGATCACGAGATCATCGTTGTGGACAAGTCGACGGTGCCGGTCGGCACCGCCGCCCAGGTCGCGAAGACGATCGCGGAGCAGCTGGAGCGACGTGGAGTCGATATACCGTTTCAGGTAGTGAGCAATCCTGAATTCCTGGCACAGGGGACCGCAGTCAAGGATTTCCTGCAGCCGAGCCGAGTCGTGGTCGGTTCAGACGATCCGAAGGCTATCGAGACGATGCGTGAGCTGTATGAGCCGTTCATGAGGCGAGAGGGGCGATTTTTCGCCATGGATGCCAAAACGGCAGAAATCGTCAAATACGCGTCGAACTGTTTCCTCGCTGCCAAGATTTCGGTCTCGAACGAACTTGCCAACATATGTTCGAAGACGGGAGCCGATTACGAAAATGTCCGCAAAGCGATGGGGGCGGATCCCCGCATCGGTGAGGCGTTCCTGTATGCGAGTGCCGGCTTCGGCGGTTCCTGTTTTCCGAAAGACGTGAAGGCGCTGGTAAAGACCGCCGCCGATTTCGGATACGAGGCCCGCATGCTCAAACAGACGCTCGATACCAACGAGAGACAGAAGCTCGTGTTGGTAGGAATGGTGGAAGACAGATTCGGTAAGGATTTGACGGGAAAGACCTTCGGCATATGGGGATTGGCATTCAAGGCCGGGACGGATGACATGCGCGAGTCTCCCGCGATAGCGACGGTCAACGCGTTGATCGAACGGGGAGCGTCCGTCCGGGCGCATGATCCGGAAGCGATGAGAATGGCCAAAACGCCGGAGTATTTCGGAGACAATCCGTCGATTACGTATTTCGAGGACAAATACGATGCGCTCGACGGCGCGGATGCGATGCTCGTGGTCACCGAATGGAAGGAGTTCCGGACGCCGGACTTCGACCGGATCAAGGCGCTGTTAAAGGAGCCGGTCGTCTTCGATGGACGCCTCTTGTATGAGCCGAAAAAAATGAACGGACTCGGGTTCGAGTATCATTCTATTGGACGATAGGCCGAAGAGCGAAGCTCTTTGGAAAACTCAAATCCCGGTACCCAAAAACCAAACAAAGCACGGATGACCAAAAGCACGGACAAATACCGGGAATTCGAAACGAGAACGACGTATTTTGCGAAACGCATTATTCGACTATGCAGGGCTCTGCCGAAGGGCATAGTGAACGAAAAGCTTATCGGCCAAATCGTACGGTCATCCGGTTCTGTCGGGGCTAATTATCGGGAGGCGAATGAGGCGGTCGGTAAGAAGGATTTTCTGTATCGCCTCCGGATCGCTCGAAAAGAATGCAAGGAGACCGAACATTGGCTCGACCTCATACTGGAAGCGAATCCTGATTTCTCGGAGCGTACGAAAGATCTCTATGAGGAAGGTAGACAGATTCGGAACATTCTCTCCGCAATCATAAAAAAGTCCACGTCTTAGCGGTTTGGGATGCGTGTTTCGGGCTTCGTTTGGTTATTGTTTTCTGAGATTTGTGTTCTAAACCGATGAAAATCTTATTCCTCAACTATGAGTATCCTCCGCTCGGGGGAGGCGCCGGGAACGCGACCGCGTATCTTTTGCGTGAGTATGCGAAGATGGCGAATCTTACGGTGCACCTGGTGACGTCTGCGGTCGGCGACGAGTATTCGCGGGAGCGCGTCGGCAAGAACGTCGTCGTCCATCGGTTGCCGATTGGCAAGGATGACCGGAACCTGCACTACCAGTCCCGAGCGAACCTGCTCGCCTATTCCTGGAGCGCGTATTTCTTCTCTCGGAAGCTGATTCGTCAGGAGGGAAATTTCTCCCTTATCCACGCCTTTTTTACGGTCCCGTGCGGGTTTCTCGCGATGGTGCTCAGTTTTGAGTTCAAATTGCCGTATATCGTGTCGCTGCGGGGAGCCGACGTCCCCGGATACAGTGAACGGTTCAAACTCCTCTACTCCGTGTTCAGGCCGCTTGCACGCATCGTCTGGCGTAGATCGGCGGATGTCATCTCGAACAGTCGGGGATTGCGCGACCTCGCCCTCATGACGGATGCCCGGCAGGAAATCGAAATCATTCCGAACGGCGTCGATACCGGTCAATTTCATCCCGATCATGAGCGCGTATCGGACGGTATGGTCCGCATATTGGTAGTCTCACGGCTCACTCCTCGCAAGGGTGTCCGCTTCCTGGTGCGTGCGATGGCGTCGCTTCCTGAGTCGGCGCGGCTCGTCATCGCCGGAGCCGGAGGGGAACGTGAATATCTCGAGTCGCTCGCCGCGGAGTGCGGGGTGACGGAGCGTGTCGATTTCCGGGGTCTCGTCCCGCACGACGGGACGCCCGCGGTCTATCGTGAATGCGATATCTTCTGCCTCCCGTCCTTGAACGAGGGGATGAGCAATACGGTGCTCGAGGCGATCGCGTCCGGACTGCCTATCGTGGCGACGGTGACCGGCGGAACGGAGGAGCTGGTCACCGACGGCGAGAACGGGTTTTTTGTGAAGAAGGAGTCGCCCGAGGACCTGGCGGAAAAAATCGGAAAGCTCGCTTCCGACGCCGGGCTTCGCGCCCGAATGGGCGCCGCAAGCAGGATTAAGGCGGAATCGATGGATTGGACCGCGCAGGCGATGCGATACGTGGAAGAGTACGAAGGTAGCACGAAACTGGGACAGAAATGATAAAAGAGCCGATACTCATCGTTGATGAGAATGACAATATCATCGGAATCAAGGATAGGGGCCTGGTCGGGGTCGGAAGCCCCGACATTTATCGTGTTTCAGCGCTCTGGGTGACGAACGGTCGCGGGGATGCGCTGCTCGTTCAGAGGGCTTTTACCAAGCGGAATGATCCCGGGAAGTGGGGCCCCGCCGTATCCAGAACGGTTGAAGCCGGGGAAACGTATGACTCGAACATCCTCAAGGAGGCCAGGGAAGAAATCGGACTCTCGGATATGAAGTTTCGGAAGAGCAGAAAGGTGCGTAGGTACGGGGATCATAATTTTTTCGTACAATGGTATGTGGCTGTCGTCGATATTCCTGCGGAATCGTTTGAAACCGAAGCAGGAAGCATAGAGGATATCCGCTGGTTTCCGATTGATGAACTTCGAAAAGAAACGGCTTTTTTTCCGGAAAAGTTCGTTCCGAACATGTACGAATACCTGGATCTGTCGGATGGAATCGTATCGGGGTGATTTCTTGGCGGTGAATATGCTTGAACGAATAATGCCCGGCCCCATCAGGGGCCGGGCATTTAAGAATCAACTGGGCATGATTCGTTCGGCAACATAATCGATATCTTTGTCACCGCGACCGGAAAGGTTTACGAGGATGATCGCGTCACTATCCATATCCGGAGCGATTTTGATCGCGTGCGCGACGGCGTGCGCGCTCTCAAGCGCCGGAATGATGCCTTCCGTTTTCGAGAGGACGGAAAACGCGTTCAGCGTTTCCTCATCGTTTGCCGTAACATACGACACTCTGCCCGAATCCTTCAGATAGGAATGCTGCGGACCGACGCCGGGGTAGTCGAGCCCCGAGGCAACCGAGTGGACCGGGTCCGGCACTCCGTTTTCGTCCTGTAGAAGATACGTGAACATGCCATGAATCGCGCCCGGCTTGCCGAATGTCAGTGTCGCCGCATGATCGCCCTTTTTAAAGCTTCTGCCGGCCGGCTCGACGCCGATCATGTCGACGGCGTCATTCAGGAATGCGCTGAAAAGGCCGATGGCGTTCGACCCGCCGCCGACACAGGCTACAAGCACATCCGGGAGTCTTCCCTCGCGTTCGAGCATCTGCCGGCGCGCTTCCTCGCCCACAATCGACTGGAAGTCCCGAATCATCATCGGATACGGATGCGGTCCGACTACGGATCCGATGCCGAAAAATGTGCGGTCGTGTCCGGCAAGATAGGTCGTAAAAGCACTGTCGACGGCATCCTTGAGGCATCGTCCGCCTGATTCGACCGGAACGACCGTCGCACCGAGCATCCGCATCCGTAAGACGTTCTGATGCTGCTTTTCGATGTCGATCGCGCCCATATGAATTTCGCACTGCAATCCGACGATTGCCGCGGCTGTCGCAAGGGCGACCCCGTGCTGTCCGGCTCCGGTTTCGGCAAGCAGTTTGGATTTACCCATCCGCTTCGCGAGCAGCGCTTCGCCGAGCGTGTGGTTGATCTTGTGCGCACCCGTATGGTTCAGGTCCTCGCGCTTGAGGTAGATTTTCGATCCGCCGAGCTTTTCAGTCAGTCGTTTCGCGAAATATATCGGAGAGGGCCGTCCGACGTACTCGGAAAGAAGAGCGCGATATTCTTCGATGAATGCCGGATCTTTTCTCGCAGTTTCGTATGCCTCGGTTACTTCCCGTAGTACGGATATCAGTCCGGGCGGGACAAGCCGGCCGCCGTATTCGCCGAAGAAGCCGTTTTCGTCGGGCAGGTTGTCCGAACCGTTCCGCGCCGTATCAGGACTGGTGTTCGTCGTGCTGGTCATATGATTGATGTGATGAATATTAGGTGATGCTTCCGATGAAAAATGATGACGGTATGGCGCGTCGCCAGGAATGAGTCGATAGTCCGCGGTAGAGAAATCGTCGATTTATGCGCATATGGTTCGGGGAAAAAAATAAAAAACCGCCTCGTATGTGAAATAGGCGGGGACGTCGGGATCATCAACAAATTCCGCCTATTTCAGGAGGCGGTCCACCACGCGATAAAGCTTGTTCGGAACGGTACGTTGCTCATAGTGAAAACAGTATATTTGTACGCGCGCATACTGTCAAATTTCTTCACGAATGAGAGCGGAGTCGATGATTTGTAACAGGCCGGTCTCGGAGGCGTATTCCCGGATGTCATCGGTTATGCGACGTATGGATGATGAGGGTGTGGTTCCAACCCTATGAACGTAGACGACCCGTATGCCGGCGGCTTCGGCGCGACCGAGCTCTATCCCGACTCCGATCGCCGGAAAGGATACCTCGGCCAAAACGAGGTCGCAGGTCGCGATGACCGATTTCGTATCGTCATCGGATCCGTTTTCGTGCGGCAGAACGAACTCGTGAGCGCTGTCGGAGAAGTGCTTTCTGATGGGAGAATAGAGCTCGTTATCAAAATCGAAGGATCGGGAATGGCTGATATAGATCCGCATATGTTTTCGAGGTCAGGTGGGCCATATCTTCCTGATTACCGTACTTCCTGCTACCATACACCGTGAAGATATCGTAACACCGGAGCACTCACCCGGCAATACCGTATGCAAAACAAGCCCCTGAAGAAAAAGGCCTTTTTCGTATTCAAGCTGACGATGGCGGTCGTCCTGATAGCGCTCCTCATCCGTAACGTCGATTGGTATACCATCTGGTCGGAGGTGTCTCACGCATCTTTGCCGTTCCTGTTCGCCGCACTCGGCTTTTATCTCATGGGGTTGTTCATGTGTATCGAACGCTGGTGGCGTGCGGCGCATTACAAGAACTTCGCGATGACTTTCAGGAACGCGACCGGGTTCTATTTAGCGGGCCTGTTCCTGAATAATTTTCTCCCGTCATTTCTGGGTGGGGACGCGTATCAGAGTTACATTCTGGGAAAGTCCGAGAAGCGGTATCCCGCGGCCATTTCAACGGTCATGTTCACGCGATTCATCGGACTGTGGGCGACGATAGTCCTGTTTTTCATTTTCGGTTTTCTCGGATTCAAAAAGATATTCGCGCAGCCGCTCTACGCGGCATTCGGTCTGGGATTGTTCCTGTTCATGATCGCGGATATCGTACTCGTATATGTCTACGCCCATCCTCGATTCAAGAAATTCGTGGAATGGCTCCCGAAGAGGATCCGATATTTTTTCAGCGAGGTCGGCGGGTATGCGAATTGGCCGTTCCTGCGGGAAAACTTCATCCTTTCGGCGGTGTTCGCCATTGTCGGCGTCGGGTTGTTCAATTTGATGATATTCTTCGCGCTCGGAGAGCGCGTGCCGATCATGCCGTATCTGGCGACCGTATTCCTCATCAGTCTTATCTCCAGCCTGCCGATATCCATCAACAATATCGGTCTCAAGGAGTGGGCGTATTATACGTTTTTCCCGTTGATCGGCGTCCGACCCGAAGCGGCGCTTGCCGTTGCCTTGCTGGGACGTTTCATCCAGATCCTGGTCAGTCTCGTCGGCGCCTCGTTCTTTTTTCGTGACAAGAAAACATACCATATCGACCCGGAAGAGCCGATTATTTCGTAAGCGCATCGAACTCCGGTGATGGAATATCGACTTCCTGGTACGGATCCCCGGGGTCTTTCCGGTAGAACATCCGTACCTCCGTCGCTCTTCCGATCGTGACCTCGTAGTAGCAGTCCAGCCAGAGGATGTTTTTATTTTTGCTTCGATAGAGCCCCGGTAACGTGAAGAATCTCGTTTTGGCGTCTTCCGAATAACGGGCGAGCTCGACATGCCCCGAAAAGACCGCGAGTACGCCGTAACGCTTGGCCAGGTCGTACAGGGCCGCTGAAGGAGTGTCGGCAATCGGCGGAAGCTGTTCGGGTCGAAGCATATCGACACCAGTGATCGGTACATGGATGAAGACGATTTTTCTCATAGAGGAGGCTTCCCGCAACCTTTCTTCGAACCATCGGATCTGTTCATCGGAGATGACATAGGTGCCGGAATCGGTCGGGGTGCCGATGCCGTCGAGGACGATCGTGCGGAGGTCGTCCGTGTCGAAGGAATAATAGGGAACATCGGTAGTCGGACTATTCGAAAGACGGATCCATTCCGCGACGGAGAGTCCGCGTAGGTCGTGATTGCCTATGACGTGATAGCGGGGCGAATCCGTCCGATCGAACAGCGTTTCTGCCGCGTCGAAATCCGCGAGGGACTTCGGACCACGACGGTTGGTGCCGTCTATGAAGTCGCCGCCGTCTACTACGAAGTCCGGGTGGAACGAGTCATTCATTCTTTGAACGAATGCCGATAGCCCTCGTCCGGAATCGGAAATGATGCCCTCGATTGCCGTAGATTTCGAGGTCGTTTTCGCGTGAATGTCGGTGATGAATCCGACTCGGATATCCTTGAACGGCTTCACGCGCATCGCGGTAACGGTAAACCGACCGAAGCGTGCCGTCGAGACGAGATCGAAGCGGCTGGCGTAGTCGGACGTGCCTGTCATATTTGAATCGGTGGGCTCTATGACGAAGACGAAGGAATCCGGAGCGGCCTTGTTCTGATCGTATTCCGGAAACGGCATTCCGGTCCGTTCGACCAGGTATCGCACGCTCCGCGCGAATTCGAACGGGAAAAGGGATGCAGCCGATTCGTGCGCCGTTTCCCGGACGAAGTCGGCGAGCGACTGCGCTTCGCCAAGGCTAATACCTCCGTATGCGCTTTCGGCGGCTCGATACTTGGACAGGTCGTACGTCATGAAGGAGGACCGAAGATTCGTGAAAAGAAGCGCTGCCGTAAGAGTGGTGAACCCGATGAGAACGACAGGGCGGAACTCGCGTCGCGTGGTAAGCGAGTCGACAAGAATGCCCATGAAAACGTACGGCAGGAAGAGCAGGATGATGAAGAAACGGATATTGAGTTCGTTTCCGAGCGGCAGGAAGAGCAGGAAAGAGAGCCCGGAGAACGATCCGATGAGCGCAAGGAGCCGTCGTCTTTGACCGGATGACCGGCGAAATATCGTGAAGACGAAACCGATGAGCCCGACCGAAAGAAGTGCGAGGGAGCCGAGAAAAAGCGATATCTCAACCGGGTCATGCGTTCCGATGAGTTTGATAGGGTTTGTCCAGCCATGATCCGGTTCGATACCGGTCAGGGCGTATGCGGTTCCTTGTCCGAAGAATTCCAGGTCGAGCAGGACGGTTTTCACGAGGGATGTCCGGTGTTCGGTCTTGGTGTCGATACCGTTCAGGAAGGCGGTCGTATTGGCACCGCCGGTCGACAGTTCGGAAACGAGGACCGGGACGTGAAGCGCGAGTGCGATACCGATGATAATTGCGAAACGGAAGATGGGCAGCTTCCGGTCCCGCACGACAAGGAACACCGCCGTCAGAAAGAGCATCGCCGGGAAAAGGAACAGCAGTACGGTATGAAGCTGGGTTCCGATACCGATGACGAGACCGAGGAGGATGGCGAAAAGCGTGGAGCGTTTTCCGTTCTTGTCCGTAAGGTGGAGCAAGAGCGATAGCAAGGCGAGCACGAAGAACGGGATCGGGTTCGGGTTCCACGCGAACCGAGCATATTTGACGCCGTAAAAGGAAACGGCGGACAAAAGGGTCAGGGGAAGCGAGAGCCGGACCGGAAACAGTATCGTTAAGAGACGAAAAAGAAGCAACAGCGAGAGTATCGAGAGTATCGGAACGAAGATGGCGATGCCTGCGGGGTCGTGACCGAAGAAAAGACCGGACAGGAACTGCAGATAATAGAATGCCGGACCGAGCCTGAAGGTCGTTCCGCCGGCTTTTGGACCGAGTAGCGGAAAGACGGTTCCTTCGGACATGACGTCTATGACGGCGGCGTCCCGCGCCTGATCGGCATTGAATCGCGCGAGGTCAGAAAAATCCGTAAGACGGAGCATCGCTCCCGCGATGATGATGACCGCGAGCGCGATATGCGTTTCGTGACGGCGGAAAAGCGAGAAAAGCGTCCGAAATCTTCCGGTCGATCCGGAATATCGGAGCAGGTCGGTAATCTTCATAGGTTCGAGGGTATGACGGTTATGAAATTATCGGATCTTCCTCCGATGTCGAGTCGCCAGACGGCGAGTTCGTCGATATGGTCATAGTATCGATCGGCGGACAATTCCGGGTCGGGAGCATTCTGAAGGACGAAGCGGTTGCTATTCTTGAGAACCCCGCGCTTGGAAAGGACAAAATAGTCCGGGGTGACGCGAGTCAGATCGATCTTGCGGCTCTTGAGACACTTTCCGCGAAAAAATCGGCAGACGGTATCGCTGTTGGACCAGATGACGATGTTCTCCGCGTCCGGCAAAGCGTTCAGGTATTCCGCGGCCTCGTAGGATCCGTGTCCCCACGAGTCATGGATCGTGGATGTTTTCGGAAGCAGGACGCTGGTAAAGCTGAACGGGAAGGGACGTAACTGCCAGAGGGTCGCGATGCCGAGGACAATCGTGACCGACATGGTCGTGAGAAAGAAGATCTGTTGCCGTTTCGGCGATGCGAAGCGCGCGAGTGCGTGATCGATCGCGAGACCGCCAAGGAGGGCGGCCAAGGGGTAGAGGAGGATTGAGTAACGGACGTTCGTGACTACCTTGGCGGAGAGCGTGGAGGCGAAGTAAAAAAGCGTGAATGCGATGACCGCGAAGTAATTTCGGGAAAGAGCCGGGGTCAGCGTTCCCTGAAGGGCAAGGACAGATGCGAAGATGACGGAGAGCATCAGTATCGGTGTCAACGAGAAGACGAACGGGTATGCTTCCATGAGGAACAGTTTCGCCGACTGCCCTGGTTCCGGCTCGGTCTTCCGGTCCATGACGGGCTTGAAACTGAAATTGTTCGGCTCGTTCGCGTATGAGGCGTCACGGAGGGATTCGACGGGCGATATCCGCTGACCGGTCCATACGTTCAGGACCGAGACCCCGATCAGCGCAAGGAATGCCAGGGATAAGGCGAGCAGTGCTGGCCTGCCGAGACGACTGGTTCGATCGAGCAGGGCGGACGCGTATCGACGCAGAGCGAACAGGATGACCGCGGACAGAACGGCGACGAAAAGGAGTATGATTGCCGGTTTTGTGCCGCCATCGAAAAATTGTAAGATACCGCTGAAGAGATATTCGGGATGAAGGAATGTCGCCGGAAGAAAGAGCGCGAATATCGCGGCCGCCACGACGAAGACGAGACCGATATCAAGCACACCTCGGAATGCGGATCTCGGTTCAGGTCGGACCGGTTCCGGGAACATGAACCGCGCGGCAAGTACGAGGCCGTAGAAAAGGAAGAGCGAAAAGGCGGTGTATTTCGAAAGCAGGGCGAATCCTGTCAGGATGCCGCATAGGAATATGAATGCTCGATGTCCGGTGCGCTCTGCCGCAAGGAACGCGACCGCCGAAAGTCCTCCGAAGATCCAGAAAAAGCTGTCCGGATTAATGATCTGTGACATGCCGAGAAGGATCGGATGGAGCGCGATCAGGGCGGTAGACAGAAGCGCCGCACGACGGGAACCGAACGCCTGTGCGAAAAGAAGATAGAAGGCGGTAAGGGAGGCGGTAGCGAACAGGAGAACGGGAAGTCGGAACCGTACGTTCGCGATCGCCGTATGGTCAGCGTCGTACCGTTCATAGAGCGCGTCGTTACCGATCGATTTCATCTCGTTTTTTTTCGGATCGGGTTCGGAAAGGAGCCCGATGCCGGAGATAAGGGCCACGGTAATGCCCGGCTTGTCGTTTATGTAGGTTCCGTTCCAATCGCCCCGTGCGAGAGCGGACCAGTATCGTCCGATGCGGTCGTATTTCCACAGGTGCTCGTCGGTCGTCTCGAATTTCCCCAGATGGTAGGTCCCGAACAGCAGGAAAATGACCGAAAGGGTCGCGATCGCGAGTGCGTAACGGAGAGATGAGGTTTCCAGGCGCATAGGATTTATCGTACGACTGATGGACGCGTGGAATCGACCGGAATCACCTTCACGTATTGTCCGGGTCGACCGCCGATGTCGAGCCGATATGCAAGGCCATCCTCGCGATCATAGTAGTTCGAAAAGTCGAGTACGGGATGTCCGGACAGTCTGCGATCTCGCGAAATGACCGTTGAAGTACGGGATTTTCGACTCCAGGAGACGACGACGTAGTCGAGAGCGACGCCGTCGAGCTCCTCGAAAGAGAGCTCGGTATGACACTGTCCGACGAAAAAGGTGCAGAGACCTTTCTTATCCGTCCAGACGGAAAGATGTTCCGCGTCTGGCAGGGCATTCAGGAATGTCGCGGCCTCGTACGAACCGGAACCCATGTCCTTGACGTCGAGGTAATACCGCTTCGGAAGAAGTGGGGAGGCATAGCTGAGGGAGAACGGTTCGGAAAGGAAGGGCGGGATCGACGCGACGAATGCTATTACGAAGGCGATACCCGCGAACGTCGTACCGGTAAATCGAAGGGTCTGCAGGAGCGGCCTGATGGAAAGCGCTATCGCGGTTCCGGCGATAATTCCGACGATCGGAAAGAGCATGATCTGGTAGCGTGCCATTGACGCCACATGTGTCACCGTCGCTGCGGCTTCATAGGTCAGTACGAACAGGAAGAGGACCGTAATGACGTCGAGTGGGCGTTCCGGGTACCGGTCGTCAGGTGAGCGGAAGAGGAGTATCGAACCGATGAAGAGACCGGACAGGGTCAGGAGCGGTATGCCGAACAGGAGCGGATAGACGTTCGTAAGAAAAAAAGGGAGCGTGCCGACGTCGCGGTATGAGCTTTTCGGTGACGATAGGATCGACTGGAAATCGGCCAGGTTCATTCCGGAAAGCGTGTTTCCGATGACAAGCAGCATGATGAGAAGGAAAGTGCCGCCGACGAATCTTCGCAATAGGCATCCGTCGGGGAACGGTCGGGAGATGATGCGAAGCAACTTCCCGTCGAGCACAAAGCCGTCGAAAACCAGCAGTGCCGCCGCGGCGGCAAAGAACGGCCACACGGGTGCGAACGCTTCCGAAAGGACGGTTCCCTTGAGCAGCTCCATAGGTCGCATCCAGGTGGTCGGATACAGGAGAAAAAAAGTGAGAAGCGCGGTCGTGGAAAGACCGAACAAGTTTCTCAGCGCGTCACGAAGATAGATGCCTTCGGGAATCCTGTTGGATCGGTTCTTCAACAGGTATGACAGCGGAATGAGGAGAAGCAGGAACGGGAACATGATGTTCGCGACGTATTTGGTCAGGAGCGCGAGTCCCAGAAGGAATCCAGAAAGATGAAGAAACGCAGGCATTCGGCGTTTGCCGAAGACGAGGAAGGAGAGCAGTGATGCGGGTCCGAAGATCCATAGGAGCGCATCCGGATTGATAAGCCGGCTCATCCCGATGAGAATCGGAGAAAAGCCGATAAGAATTGCGGAAAGAAGACCGGCACGACGACCAAGGAGGCGCTCGCAGAGCAGATAAAACAGGGGTATCGAGAGGGTCGCGAACAGGGCGATTGGAATTCGCAACGCGCGATTCATCGGGAGGATGTCTTTGGGTTGGGAATTATCCTTGCCGGCTTCGTATGACGCGGGATCGTCGATGAAGAAGAAGCCCGCTCCGGAGAAGAGCGCGACAGTGACTCCCGGTTTGTCACTTATATTCGTTCCGGCCCAGTCGCCTTCGCCGATATTTTTCCAATAACTCGGAATACGGTCAAAGGTCCAGAGCGGTTCGTCGACACCGGCGAATCGACCGATGTCGTGAAGGAAAAAAAATCCGGAAGCGACGGTTGCGATCGTGAGGACGGCCAAAAAGTCGGTTCCCTGTTTGACGAACCAGCGCTGAATCATGACCCGTGTCCGAGGCAATGCGGGCGTGTCCGTCACGACGGCATCGGAACGAAAACGTAGCAGTGCGAATGCGAGAAGAAAAGGGTAGATTCCGGCCAGAAAGTGAAAGCAAGGATGAATCAGGGTTTCCCTGCCCGAAAGAAAGAGTCCGTGATAAAGCACCAGCCAGACAGGCAGTATCGTAAACAGGAATTCGATTGCGGATGCGTAGCGTGGTTTGGAAACGGTCCGCAGTCGTGATATGAGTCGGAATACGAGAATGCCACCGATGACGAAAAAAATGAGATAGTGCCACGATACGCGCTCGAACAGGACGAATCCTGGATCGACAGCCTTTCGTTCAAGAAGGATCGCCGTGTTTGCGGCTAAAAGCGATGAAAGAAGAACATCCGGTACCAAATGCCGCCACGGAACGCCTTTGAACGTCATGATTCGTCTCATATTGCAAATAGGGGGTCGTCGGGGTAAAATTCAATGGAGCTCGCCGGTTCCATACGCGTACAGTATATCCGACAGTAAGACGTAAGGGAAGCCTGCGAATGGACGACAGAGACTCTAATCGTCATCATGATATGCCGTTTTCCGCAAGGGAATCCATGTCTAGGATATGCAGATCCGAGTTTTTTTGGCTGGTCGTCATTTTGGCGGTCGGAGTGTTTTTGAGATCCTATCATTTTACCGAGTGGCTGCATTTCGAACTCGATCAGGCCCGCGACGCGCTCGTAGTGCGAGAAGCGGTTCTCGGAGGTCCGGGCGAGTTGACCCTTCTCGGCATGAAGGCCGGCGGCACGTCACTCCGACTCGGCCCCGGTTTCTATTATCTGGAGTACCTGTCCGCGCTCCTGTTCGGTAACACTCCTCAAGGTATCGCCACGGTCGTTCCTATCCTGTCCGTAGCCTCGATCGTCCTGTTTCACCTGTTTGCCCGACGGGTCTTTCGTGTACCGCTCTCGCTCGTGCTGACGGCGCTTTTCGCCACGTCGGAATATCTCGTCTCATACGGACGGTTCGCGTGGAATCCGAACCCACTTCCGTTCTTTTCGCTACTCGGTCTGTATGCGCTTCTTCGGTCGGTTTCTTCCGATGAGCGCTATCCTGGCCGATGGTTCGGCCTTGCCGCTTTCGCAATCGGATTCGCGACCCATCTGCACTTCATCGCCTTCCTGGTCTTGCCATCGGCATCCCTTCTATTCATCCTCGTCCGTCGTCCGCGATTCTCGTGGAAATCGTGGGTCGTCGCCGCAAGTGCGTTCCTGCTGTTCTATATCCCGGTCGCGCTCAACGAGATGGGGACCGGTGGCGCCAATTCGAAGGCGTTCATCGCCGCGCTGACGGAAAAATCGAATAAGGAGGCGCGGTCTCCGGTCGAGAAACTGGTCCGCAACGGAGTCGAGCACGGGCTTGGATACCTGGTGGTCACCACCGGCATCGAGGATGGAGGATTCCCCGACGTCGAACTGCTCCGTGACGGGACGATACGGCTTGACTGCGACATGAGATGCCAGCACGGGAAATTGGTCGGGATGACAGCAGTGGCAATCACGGGTCTTTCACTTCTTTCTCTCGCGTTCTTGTGGATTCGGGTCCGTGAGCGACAACGTTCCGACGTCTTTTTGCTCACCGGTATCTGGTTTGCCGTCTCATTCATCGTCCTTACCCCGCTTTCATACGGGTTCGCGCCGCGGTTTTTTCTCGTTCAGGCACCGATCCCGTTCCTTCTGCTCGGATTCCTGATCGAATCGATAAGAATCGCGCTGCCACACGGTACCAAAATCGCCCGCATCGCGACGATCGCATTGCTAGTCTTTGTCGGGCTCAATTTGTCCGGTTTGGCCACACGATTCGACGAGATGGCCCGTTCGTCGACGGAAGCGGTCGATACGCCTGCGGATCGGATTCTCAAGGAGAAGATCCGTGTACCCCTTGCCTTGCAGGCAGACATCGTCTCGTACCTGAAGGGACGTTCGGACGAATCCGGATACCCCATATATATGTTCAGCGAACCCGAACATAGACGGGCGTTGAAATATCTTCTCGAACGTGCCGGTGTCCGAAACGACGTCTTGGGGTTTTCCGGAATATACCGTGAAGGGATCTATGTCCTCATCATCCGGTCGCAGTCGGATCTCGAAGAGGGCATCCGGAAATATCTGGAAAAATATGACGTGATCGACCGTCGCCCCTTTGGAACGCTGACCATGGTCGAGTTCGTACCGAAGCCGGAATATGTCCAAGCAGAGCGTCAGGTGTTCGAAGCATACGGAAAGAAGGATAACACGACGACGCTTCCGCGATATACCTGGCGGGAATGGTGGGAAGGGCGGAACGATGACGATAATGACAGCGAGGAACAATAACGACATTCATGACCGATCACACTATGACACGTTCGCATCAGCAGGCGTTTGCCGCGATGATTTCCATGGTCTGTTTGACCGTGTTCCTGGGTCTGTACGCGGGATCCGTATCCGCATCGGGATATGACTATTACGTCGAGAAGGGGAACGACGGCGATGGCTCCTCCGATGACCCGTTCGGCTCCATCGGGGATGCGCTGGACGAGGCTGCCGATCACGGAAAAAAAACGGTATTCGTGAAGTCCGGAACCTATGGCGGATCGCTGACGCTCCCCAAGGGAGTGACGGTGGTCGGAGCTGATGAAAAAGGAACGATCATAGACGGCTCGGTACGCATGGAGGACGGTAGCGGTCTTCGGAAACTGACCGTGACCGGCGGAGGCGTGACGGTTCCGTCCGGAGCCGATGCGAAACTTGAAGGCGTCCGGATTCGAAACGTATCGAATATCGGAATAAACGCCGATCCCGGAAAGGGGACGGTCGAGGTGATCGGTTGCGTGATCGAGAAGGGCAGAAAGGGACTGTATATCCAGGCCGGCCGAACGATTGAGATGGAGGACTGCGAGGTGATGAATAATTCCGAAGAAGGACTCGATATCCGTCAGAACGTCGCCGGCTGGGTGAAGTCGTCCACATTCAGTGACAACGGCGAATCGGGAATCGAGATCATCCTTGGGAGTTCCGAATTTCGGATACAGTCGAGCACGTTTTCCGGAAACGGAGCGAGCGGTATCGCCGCGCAGTATGTCGATGTCAGCAAGAAAACCGGAGACGTGCGCATTACCGGCAACATACTTCGTGGGAACGACAATTTCGGGATCGCCTGCAAGATTCCGCAGGGAGGACCTAAGAACGGTGATTATTTCCTCAATTCGATGACGGTCTCGGAAAATACGTATTCGAACAACAAGGAGGGGGACATCTCGAAGCGCTGCCGAGTCCTGACAGACGAGGAACTGGCCGAACTTGAGAAGGAAGAAGCGGCGAAAGCGAAACAGGAGACTCTCGTCACGACGGCCCCCTCTATGACTGAACAGGAGCTCGCGGAGAGGAATCGACAGGCTACGCAGGAGCGTCGTGCATTCGAGGATGATCGCGAATCCCGGGAGAAGGAGCGGATATCGTCGGCTTTCGATCATCTCGACGCGCTCCTTCGTCGTGCCGAGCAAGCGGAGCGCGACCTTTCCGATCGCTCGAAAACGACGTATTTCCTGATTGGTCCGGATCGCTCCGCCGAGGCGGAACAGGTGGATCTGCTGAATGCCGTCGAACGATCGATTACGACGCTTTCAGCGGAAATCCCATCGCTCGTTTTCGAATCGGCTCGGAGAGATGCCGAGGAATTACTGGAAGCGAGGTCGGAATCGTTGACAACACTCCGCTCGTCGGCGGATCAAAGGAAGTCCGCGACGGGTGGCTTTTCACTCTTCGGCTGGGCCTGGTCGCTGTTCGACCGGCGCGGAACCGATGCCGCTTCCGGAACGACCTCCGCAACCTTCTTTCCCGAAGAATATCGACCGTCAGTCGCGTTTGTCGGCGAACTCTCCTATGTCGCATCACAGCGATCCAGAGCGATAACGCACGGAGACACGGCCTATTTCGGAGGTGCGGACGACATTTTGCGTGGCTTCGATGTCGTTGCCGCAACGATAACGGCACCGATGCTTCGGGATGCCGATCCTGTTTCTTCTTCGTCCTCCGTATCTGCACCTATCCCGTCCCGATTTGCAAGCCTGTTCGCGTCCCGCGCGATCGGAGTCGTTTCGATCGGTCTTCCCAAGACGGTTACGGAAGACGGTCGATCAAGGACCGATGATCATCTTGCGGGATCCGGCATCGTTTCCCCCGACAAAGTCTCGGCACGTATCGGTATTGGCCGTCATGCGGTGACGATCGTCGGATATGCCGAAGGCGGCACGGAAACCGAGGAGTCCGTCCTGGAGCGCATTTCCGAGGCACATACGGAAGGCGGGGCGGTAGCGGTCATGATCTCGTGGAACGCGACCGATATATCGCTATCCGAACCACGCAAGGCGCTGGTCTCCAGATTTGCCGACCATGGCGCCGACCTTATCATCGGCTCCGGCATTCCGCGAACGGCCGGATCCGCGACCATCGCGAACGCGCGCGTATTTTATTCGCTTGGCAACATTTTCCTGGATGCCTCGAACGCGACCGCGGAAGATACGACCGATCGCAGTCTGATCTCGCTGTCGACGGATGAGTCGGGAATGCCTTCCGTCACGGTTCATCGCGTGATGCTCGACGGTAACGGCGGCATCCGGCGTGTCGAAAATCAGGAGTGAACATAATGACTAAAGATATACGTATGACCAAGAAGAATGCGCTCCTCGTCCTGTTCGGGATTCTTGTTCTCGGCGCCGCCCTCCGATTCGTCGGCATCGGGGCACTTTCGTTCACCGCCGACGAATTCCTGGATATCAATTCGTCGTACGGATTCTTCCGTACCGGCGAGTGGAAGGCCTGGGATTTCAACAACGGACAAACGGCAATCGTGAACGAGAACGTTGCCCGCGACGAGCGTGCGAACGTATACAAGTGGCAGGTATCCCAACTGTTCCGGTTCCTACCTCCGACGGAAGGCGTGGCACGGACGGTATCCGCGTTGTGGGGTATCGTTTCAGTCGCGCTCCTGTATCTCGTCGGCTGGAAACTGTCCGGTCGTCGGACGGTCGGACTGTTCGCCGCATTCCTGTGCGCGGTGTCGGTGTCCGGTATCGGGTTCGACCGTCGTTTGCGGATGTATGCGATGTTCTTCCCTGTGTTTCTCGCGTTCTCGACCTGTCTCTTCTTTCTCTATGAGCGGGAGTACAAAGGGCGTTTCAAAGCGATCAGAAAGATATGGGAGCGGAGCGGCGTGAATCTTTCCTATCTGATTCCGACACTGACACTTGGAATACTGTCCGCGAAGACACATCAGTTGACCGTAAATATCGTGCCGATTTTCGGAGTCTATGTCCTTTCCATGGCGATAATCATGATACGAAGCGGCAAGGGCATGCGGAATCGGTATTCTGTGACGGCGATCGCCGGCCTCGTCGGTGCGATCGGCATGTGGGCTGCGGTACCGGAGAAGATCCGACCCCTGTCCGGAACACTCGTATTTTTCGAGAACCACTATTCCTATTTCGGATACGTCGTTCGGGACTATGTCCAGCCGATACTTGCCGTGTTCCTGGCGGGATTCGGTGCCTGGTCGTTGTTTCATACGTTTGACCGGAAACGGGAGGCGGTCTGGCTTCTCTCGTCCTTTTTGACGCCGCTTATCATGGCGGTCTTTCTTTGGCGTCGCAACGAAGGGGAGCAGTACATCTTTTTCGCGCAGTCGTTCCTCCTGATGCTTGTGGCTGCCGGCGGATATGCGCTCATTCGCGAAGTAAAGGGAGCTCTTTCCGGAAAATGGAAGCATGCCGCCTGTATCGCGACCATCGTGCTTGCCGTTCTCGTTCCCGACTGGGGATATTTCTTTCGGGATAACAACGCCTACCGGCAGACATCATCGGGAACGAACGCCAACTACCGCAAGGTCTTCACCTATGTCCGAAAACACGCTGACAAAGGCGACGCGATCGTCACCCGCAATTTCCGGAACTACTATTTTTCCGGCATGGAGGCACGGGTACTCGATTATGGTGGCGAGCTCTCGACCGAGAAGCTTTCCGTCGCGGAACTCGAGGCGTTCATGCGGACGAATCCGACCGGTTGGTTCGTCGCTTCCGACAATGACATGGACTATGTTTCGCGTGAGACAGAGTCGTATATCATCCGGACCATGGAACGGCAAAGCGATCCGCTTCTCCGCGGCAGCGTCCTCGTTTATCGGTGGAAAACGGCTAATTGATGTGCAACGATTTATAATCTTGGGTTCAGACTTCTATTGCAACAAGGGCATTGAATTTTTCTTTCGAGTACCCCGTTGCGTTAGAAGTTGGAAACCGCCCTTGATAAGACATTCGGAATTTCAAATTCGCTGTATTCCCGCAAAGACAACCGAATCGAACAGTAATCTCGCATCCCGACAGAATAGATCGAAAATTTGACGTATGAATATGGAATCGTGGTCCGGAAACCGTCAGAAAGTCGCAGTCCTTGTCGCTCTCGTCGTCACTACAACATTCGGGGCCTGTTTGCGTCTGTACCATTTTCCGGACCTCGTATTCTTTGAGATCGACCAAGCGCGAGATTATCGCCTGATTGCTGAATTGCTTCAAAACGGAGTCGCTGATTTCCCGCTCCTTGGCCCGAAAGCTGGAGGAACGCTCTTTCGATTAGGATCTTTGTATTATGTGCCGTCATACCTATTGGCTTTGGCATTTGACATCACCCCGTATCTGACCGTGCTTCCAGAGATGCTCCTTTCAATAGCGATGATCCCGCTTTCGTATGTGTTTTTGAACGAGTTTTTTAGTCGGCGAATCTCGATGTATCTTTCAGCACTCGTTGCCTCGTCCCTCTTCCTGGTCGAGTATGCGCATTTCTCATGGAATCCGAACGTAATACCGTTTTTTCTTATCCTATTGGCATACGCTGCACTTCGCTATTCCCGCGAGTCATACCCGGGCAGGAAAACCGCCTGGAGCATCGTCGCAGCCGTGGCTCTTGGAGTTGGCATGCAGCTGCATACGATAGCGTTCGTCGGCATGCCGCTGATTATGACGGTCTACCTGCTTTCAGTCCGCTCACACGTGCGTTTCAAGGATATTCTCGTGTCCCTTTTCATCATATTCATTTTCTTTTCTCCGTGGATGGCGAACGATGCCCTCACGAACGGAGAGAATAGCCGGGCATTCCTGAAGGCAGTTGTTTCGAGAAGCGAACAAGACGAACGCGACAGTCTGGGAAAGCATCTATTTATGGATACCTATAATTCCATTCGTTTTTATTCTCTCGTTCTCACTTCGCACAATCAGGTACGTGAACTGGGTCGAGTGGCAAGCAGCCGCGATGTTCATGATTTGATTCGGAAAAACCTGTCCGACACACACATGAGAGAGAGTCTCGCACGGGCAGCCGCAGTAGGAATGCTTTTATGTGCCTCTTTCGTGCTTATGCTTCGGGAATGCTTTATGCTAAAACCGGACGAAACGAAGGAAGGGGAACGAAAGGCGAACTTTCTCCGAATTGTTCTCATAACGCAGATAGTATTCTTTGTTATATATTATCCGCTTGCCAATGAGATGGACTCACGCCTCTTCTTACCAGTGACGATCATACCGGTCGTCATGATTGGAATATTCCTTAATTATTTTGATAGGATTCCTCGTTTTGGGAAGATGATAGCCTTCACACTTTTTGCCGCGTTGTTCGCTCTCAATATCAAGGCTACCGTAAGATGGCTTTCTTACGTTGGAGGCTACGGAAATACCGGGTACAAAAAAGGAGGGGAATATATACTGGAACCGTATTTCGTCGTGACCCTTGGTCAATGGGAGCATATTATGGACGAAGTCGCCAGCAAAATCGAGGGATTCACAGGGGTGATATATATTCAGTCGACACCATATCATATCCGTCCATTTACTTATCTTCTTGAAATAGAGAAAGGCCTGTCTGTCAGACAAATTGACGTTGAAAAACTTGATCCGAAAGGTATGTACTTTGTTCTGCGGGAAGCGGTCGATTATGAGACCGATGATCCGATTCCTGAAAATTTAGGGAGAAACTTTGACGTCAAAAGCATTGATGATTTCGGCTCGGTGCTACTAATCGGGCTCCAAATAAAGAAAGAGGTTCTAAATTCCCTGCCGGACGTTTCAGAGCCCCTGTCCTTTGAGCAGCCGAACTGTTATGATCTACATATCGATATCGAATTTCGAGAAAAATGTCGCGTTCGAGATATCCCAGCCCTATTCAGGCGACAATAAGCCTGTTAGAAATGACGCTCCGCGTGTCATATCGCGAGATGATATGTCATTTCGGAATCAAGATCGATCGTACTTGCGATATCAAGCGGTACGTACCCGCCGTTACGGCGGATGAAAGTCCGAATGCCGGAATCCGGAAGGGGATACCAAAAAAGTCTTGCGCGTTTACGCGAAAGACACTCTTTGATACGGGGAGGTCTCCTATCCCTTCGGAAGGAGTTTTCGAAACGGGGCGAGGTCGTCGTCCGTGAGGACGCCGAAGAGCCCCGGGGGAAGAAAATACAGTGCGAATAGGATGGCTCCGGAAACGAGAAACGAGATGCGCCCTCCAGGCAATACGAATGAGAGCGCGATGATCAGTACGGCGGAAAAGGTCGAGACGAACCAGAGACGACCGGAAAGTCGCGACGAAAAATGACGCTCGACCGAGACGAGCATGGCAAGCATAAGTATGAATGAAGTGATCGTCGTCGCGAATGCCGCGCCCTCGATACCGTATCGGGGGATGAAGATAACATTGAGGATGAGCGAGAAGGCGAGTCCGCCCAAGGAAAGGTACATGGGAATCTTGACGAGTCCCGCTCCGTTCACCGCGGAAGCAAGGACGTAAAAAACAGTGAGGAATCCGACACCGACGGCGAATATCCGCATGGCGGTTGCCGCGTCGGCATACTTCTCACCGTAGAAAAGCAGAAGGACCTGGGGTGCATACAGCGCGAGCAGGGTAACGACGGGAAACAGGACGAGGGCCAGCAGGCGCATGGCTTTGGCGACGAGCGCTTTTGTCGCTTCGCCGCTTCGGTCGGAGACGGATTTCGATACTGCCGGCAACAGAATGATAGTCAGCGCGTAGAAAAGGTAGTACGGGATGCGACCGACGGTAATGGCTGCGTTATACAGCCCGGCAAGATGGTCACTCCCGAGCATGGCCTTTATGAGATAGAGGTCGATCGTCGAGACGAGTTCGTAGAAGAGAAGGAACAGCGTGAGCGGCCATGCGTAGGAGACGAGTTTCTTCGTAGGGAAATCGGGTGAATCCGCAGAACGCATTTTCGGGAAGAAATTCCCCGTCGAGATACGGTCAGCGATCCACGCGACAAGGAAGACGAGCAACGGGGCGACTATATAACCCGAGACAGCGCCCTCGACGCCGAAGAGGTAAGCGAACCAGACGATGAACACGACGCGAGAGAAGGATCGAAGCGTTTTTAAAGCGGCCTGCAGTCGAAAGAAATGCAGGCCCGTGTAATAGTAAAAGTAGAACGAGGCGGCGGCGAAGGAGGGGATGATGAACGAAGAAAGTCTGAACAAAGGGGTGAGCGACGGATCGCCGAGCGCGGCGGAAAGGAGGGGGGAACCGAGAAAAAAGAGCACGGTTACGCCGCCCATGATAGCCGCCTGCAGCAGGATCGTTTTGCGTTTGATGCCCTGGATCCTGTCCGGCGCACTCTCGAAGACTTCTGAGAGATATTTTGACATCGCCGTCGGAATGCCGTTACCGATCAGTATGATGATCATGGTCGTCATGGTAACGACGAGACCGTACCGGCCGTACCCTTCCGGTCCGAGTGTCCGCCCCAAGGCGGCATGAATGACATAGCCCGAGATATTGTAAATGATCTCGGATAAGGTCAGCCAGACGAGGGCGCGTGAGAAATTCTTCATGTGAATTGATTAGGAGTTCAATGATGTCAGGATCGATGAGAACACGTCCTCCTTCGACCGATCGGCGTCGATGCGGACAAGTCCCCATCGTTTTGTCATCGATGTGAAAAGGCGGCGCTTGTCTTCGATGTATTCGATTCCCTGCTCCGGAACCCGCTCACGCCGCATGACCGCCTCCGGGGCGATATCAAGGAAGAATGCGGCATCGGGTCTGGGTATGAAATGCTCGCCAGGACAACGGAAAACGCGCGGCCTTGAGAGATATGCGAGGTTTATGAACGTATCATAGAAGTATCGGTCCGACAGCAGTATATCCGTGCCTTTTTTTCGAAGAGAACGAAGGAAGAATCGGAAACGGACGAGATCGACGGCAAAAAATATGCGACGAAGAAGCATGGCAAGGGTCGACGCTTTCGTGTTTGCTACTTCTTCGCCCGGTTTAAACTCGCTTTTCCCGCGCGTGTTCCGGTTGAGCCGATTTGCCAGAGAAAATTCGACGGCATGAAAATAGGCGACTCTCTTCCCGTCGTTTTCGAAATGCTCGCGTAAAAGCGAAAGCTGTGTGGATTTTCCGGAACCATCGGTTCCAGAAAGGGTGATAAGTATCATGCGAAATGAATCATGAATATGAAATCAGGTAGGCTCGCCGAGTGTCGCGTAATGAAAAGCGCTTGAAATAGGGAAATACTGTTCATAAAGTATCAGAAAATGGTATAATAGGCAAACCTGATGAGATACATCCTATGGATCGGCTGATAAGATATTCGGATGGTCTGTTCCTGTCGTTTCTCTTCCTGCTACCTTTTCAGACGATATATTTGCTGCGTGAGCCATTGATCGGCGGGGAAAAGTGGCAGTACGGCACGATCGGGATATATCTGTCCTCTGTGATTTTGGCGTTTGCGGTTATGATCGGGGCGGCGTTGAAATTGAAAACATCGAAGAACGAACCGATCGACGTCAGGTTACGAAAAATGTGGCGGGATCGGAAAGCTGATGCTTTTCTTCTTCTCTTCGTTCTTTGGTCAGGTCTGTCGATCATATGGGCACAAGATGCTGTCTTGGCCGGGTATACGTTCATAAAGATCCTCCTCGCTGCGGATGCGTTCGTCCTGACGCGGGTACTGGTGCGACGAGGGAAGGGGAAGCGAATCGTGATGATACTCTTCGTGGCGGGTGTGATTCAGTCCGCTATCGGCATCAGCCAGTTTCTCACACAGGAAACCTTCTCGTCGACCCTTTTGGGGACAGGTGTGCATGAATCTTGGAAGGCAGGAACGTCGGTACTGAAGAATGATTCGGGTCGGTTCCTGCGAGCCTATGGCACCTTTCCCCATCCGAATATGTACGGCTTGTTTCTCGCCGTCGTTCTTGTTCTTGTGATGTTGTCGATCGGAGGAAAATCCCCCTCGTTCCCCCTTTTTCAAAGGGGGAAACATCCTCGTGACGCTCGATCTTCAAAAGAACGGTCACTCCTTTCCAAGATAGGGGAAACGTTGCGTCTCATTTTCGTAAAGGGAATACCGAGTCTGCGAGGAGACCGCGTGTCTCCAATGGCTATAGCGGTGGCACAGGGATTGTACATACGGATTGGAATACTCTCCGGCATCCTTATCATTCTTCTCGGACTCGTCGTGTCCTTTTCCCGTCTGGCGTGGGGAGGATTTTCGCTCGGGTTCGCATTCTTTTTATGGCAACGATATTCGCGGTTTCGGAAATCGAAGGACAAGACGTGGAGATATCCGCTCGCTATTTCCGCCACCATCATCATATCAATGGCAATATTCACCGGTATATTGCATGAAACGGTCTTTCCTCGTTTCGACGGAACGACTGTCGGGCGGGAAGGATCGGTGATCGACCGTATGTCGACTTATGCGGACGCCGTAAAGCTCATCAAAGATCATCCGCCTCTCGGCGTGGGAGCGGGGAATTACACCGTCGAATTGATACGTATGAATCCGAATCGTCCCATTTGGGCCCTTCAGCCGGCACACGACGTGCCACTCCTCATCGTTGCCGAACTCGGACTCGTCGGCTTCGTTCTGTCGTTCCTTTTCGCCGCGACGTACCTGATGGGCGTATTCGAAACAAAAAACGCCCCGATACATATCGGAGCGCTGTTCGTGTTGGCACCAAGCCTGTTGCTGGACCATTTCCTGTGGACATCGAGCTTTGGACTGCTGTTTCTTTTCGTTCTGCTCGGTATTATCGCCGAATCGGGATCCGATGAATGAATACGCTCCTCTCGACGTTCGAAATACGAAATCAAAAATGAATACTCCTCGCGACAAGCCGCTGCGAATGCGCCCTAAGGAGATCCGATCCTGTCATCGTTCCTTGCTGTCCGTTTTCTGATAACTGTTTGCTGCAGATCAGTACATGATCACCGCGACCGGTTGCATCTTGGCGACCGGTTTGACGATGTCGTTTTCCTTGACGCTCGCGATGACGGCATCCGCGTTCTTATAGTGGGCACTGTCCTGCTCGATGACCTTCGACGAGCGGCCGTTGTAGAGCTTCACGCCACGTGTCGCGAGTTTCTTGTCGAGTTCTTCTCGGCTTTGTGGGACGACCGATTCGGCCGCGGCCTTCGGCTTTCCGGCGCCGTGGTTGCATGAGAAGAACGTAGACTCGTTGCCGTCCGTACCGACGCAGAGATAGCCTTCCGTCGACATCGAGGTCGGGATGAACGCGGGCTCGCCGGTCTCGCGGAAAAGGGGATGATCCGACATGCGAGACGGTCCGTAGGCTCGGCTGGTCCCGTTCCGATGGATCCAGGCATTCTTACCGAAATGTTCTTCCTCGGAGACCAGGATATGCGGCATGTCATATACCAACTCGAATCCAGGATCCCGTCCCAACACTTCCTTGATCGTCTCGGATACGTTGTGCGCGATGATGGCACGGTTCGCATGCGCGAAGTTGGAGCACGCGTTCCGGGCCTCCATGTACATCTTTCCGTCCTCGCCGTTGCCCTCGAACGTAAACAGCTCTTCCTTGGCGCCGAAATCGAAGTCTTTGATCTTCTTCGCGATCGCGTCGATAACGCGCTTTCGGGGCGTGAAGAATGTCATCCTGCCGAGCCACGCCATGAGGGCTTGCGAGCGGTGTTCCCGCTTTTTGGCCGTATACATGTACATGGTGTACTGGCCGAGAATGCCGGACCCGCAGTGGACCATGAACAGATACTGCCCCTTTCGGATTCCGAGTTTTTGTGCCAGGACGGGATCTTCGAGATCGGTCACCCTCATCAGATCGAGGAAATGATTTCCTGCGGCGCCGAGAATGCCCGATCGGAACTTGGCAAAAAAGAGAAACAATCTCGGAATGACCTCGTAG
This sequence comes from Candidatus Moraniibacteriota bacterium, assembly GCA_013334245.1. Taxonomy (GTDB): domain Bacteria; phylum Patescibacteriota; class Minisyncoccia; order Moranbacterales; family UBA1568; genus JAAXTX01. The sequence goes on along the minus strand of JAAXXZ010000012.1, from coordinate 11,338 downwards.
ATGCTCTTTCTGGAGACTTCCTTTCCGAAGAAATTTCCACGATCGAGGGAATTTTCCCGTTCAAACTTCGTTTCGATGCCCAGATAATCGACCGCAGCACCGACACCCTTGCGACAGATATCCACGATGACACGGAAGGGAAGAACCGTGCCGATAAGGGATTTAGTCGGAACTCGCTCCACGAGCTTCTGAAACAGCTTGTCGATATCTTCTGAAGACAGGTCGTTTTCCGTCATGTTCGTCCGAATGAGTCGCATTCCGCAGGCCGGATCCGTGTCGTTGACCTGGGGGAGTATGAATTTTTCCGAGGCGATGGTCGTACCGGTCGCGTTCTTTCGTCCGGGCTTCGAATGGACATCTGCCATCGCGGCGACATGACGAAACAGGCCGTCATTGCTTGCGACGCATTCCAATTGGGCAAGCGTGCTGTCGGCCGGCAGCAATTCATCCTGCACATGAAACACGACCGGAACCTTCATCCGGTCGGTCTTCATCTCGCTCCGAAAGCCGCCGGTTCTCGTGAAATCGTTTTCGTCGATCATATTCCTGTTCATGGATCAGCTCCTTAGGACGCATCGTCTGAGTCTTCGACGTCCGGTTCGATCGAATCGAAAATACGCCGCAAGCGTTCCGCGGTCTCCGGCGGGACGGACGTCGCATACTCGGAGAGTACGAGGGACAGCGCTCGTTTGATCTCGTGCTCCGGAGTGGTCACTTCAGTCAACTCCGATGCCGAGAAATCCATCGTGGGCAGTTCGTCCGGGTCCGCGTTCTCGTCTCTCGCGTGATTATCCAATATCCCGCGTATCACGGATACGTCCGTGGAAGCCGACTCGACGTTGTCCGACGACAAATACGCCTTTCGAAGAAAGGATTCGAGTGACGCATAAAAACGATTTTCAGACTCCTTCTCAGATGAAGTATCCCACATTGGAAATTCCGGTTTTGACATACTCGTTCACTATTTGATTATCAGATTTAATTATACACCATGGCTTATCAAAGGGCTAATACGGATCCAGGAACCAATTCCTTTGTTCTTGCCCGGGTTCCGACCAGTCGGGAAAATTCGATCGTATCCGCGACGATAGCCGGGAAAGTGCCGTAGTGCATCGGGATGACAGTTTTCGGTCGGATAAGCTCGACCGCCTTCGCGGCGGCACGGATGTCCATTGTAAACGTGCCGCCGATTGGCAACAGAGCCACATCGATTTTTTCATCGGCAAGGAACGCCATATCACTGAAAAGAGCGGTGTCGCCCGCATGATACAGCGATATGTCAGGGTGTCGCACGATGAATCCGCACGGCACGCCGACTCCGCACGAATGGATTGCCGGAACGAAGGTGATGCGGATTCCACCGGTTCCGATCGTCCCGCCGATATTTCCGGAAACAACCTTTGCAATTCCCTCATCGCGGAAACGGTTCGCGAGTTCAGCGACCGCTACGACGGTCGCCCGCGTGCGCTTCGCGATCGATACGGCATCGTCGAAACCGTGGTCGGCGTGATCATGTGTGACGAGTACGATATCCGCCGAATCGATATCGTTCGGAGACGCGAGTGGGCTTTGCGGGTTCCCGTTGATCCACGGATCGAACAGGATTGTCTTTCCGCCGATCTTCAGTTCGAATGCGGCGTGACCGAGGAAACGGAGTTCAAACATAGGGGGTTGTAAGTATGTCGGATCAAAACCACACCGTATCACCAAGGAATGCCATGACGGACTACCTCAAAAAGCGCTCTGCCGATTCACGGTCGCCCGAGTCCCAGAGTCGTTCCGACTACGGACTCTAATCCAGAATGCTTGCCACTGCGACGATTCCATACAGTCCGTCCAGCTCGTCGGTAAGCGCCTTGATATCCGCGCTTGTCCCCTCGATGACAACCGTAATGAGGCCGCTGTAATTTTGCACCCCGGCCCGTCCAAGGTTTACGCCGAGTCGCGAAATGATGCCGTTCCCGTGCTTGGAAAGTATCTCGTTGACTTTTCCGGCGTGCGTTTCGCGCTCCTTCACGAGAATGGTCACCGTCGCGATATGGTTTTTTTGCATCTCATTCATACTATATATTACGATTATAGTTTATGGCGTGTTATTTAGCATGCTTTTGATCTTCGAACACGATAGCTCCCAAAAGCCGCGTCCTACCGATGCCAAGTTGCCCCGATCTGACGATATCATCTCTTCGAATTCCTTCAGATGAAAGAAACGTACTTCATCGACTTCGTCCCGTTGAAGCTTCAGTTCTCCTAGGTCGACGTTCCTGCGCACGAAATAAATGTATTTGAATTGCGCCTTGATGGATCCATCGGGACACGTGTCCCGGCTTGAGAAAACCGTCGGCGTACCGAGCTCGTCAGTCGGAATATCGATGCCGGTCTCCTCCAACAATTCGCGTTTGGCGGCACATCGTTCCGATTCTCCCGGTTCCACGTATCCGGCACCGGATGGGTTCCATTTCCCACCGTTCGACGGCATATTCTTGGAGCGTTTCTGCAGTAGGATTTGTCCGTTTTCATCGATAACGAAGATGCTTGCCGTATGATGCCACAATCCGTCCCGATGAGCCTCGCTTTTCAGCTCGGTGATACCAAGAGGCACATTATTCTCGTCGTAAATGTCTATCAGTTCGTCGGTCATAGTGACGTGTCAGAGGTTTTCGTACACCGCAGCATACTGCTTTGCCGTTTGCTTGAGATCGAACTCCTTCTCAACATAGGCGCGGGCGGCCAACCCCATCGTATTAACCAACGTACGATCGTTTTCGAATCGCTGGACGGCCGCCAAAAACGCGTCGCCGTCACCGCGGGGGATCGTGACGGATATCGAGTCGTCCGAGAATTCCTTAAAAAGTGGGAAGTCGGAAAGGATGACTGGCTTGGCGCATGCATACGGTTCGATGACGGCCAGCGGAACATCGAACTTTCCCTTCATATCGCTGACCGGAAAAGCGATCACGTCCGCAAGATTGTAAAGTCCGAGAACATCGCCGAAAGTATCGGAGCAGTGAAACCGGTTGCCGAGACCCGCCTCCGTGAATTTCCCCATGACCTCTTTTTTCTTCGCAATGTCGGCCTCGTTCTTCAACCGGAGTGCCCAAAAGAATCGAACGGGAGAATCGGGGTGTTCGCGATGATATCTGATCATGGCGTCTGCGAGCATATCGGTCGCGCCCAACCGGGCGTATTCACCGACGTACGACACGATAAAGTCATCCGTCGTGAATCCGAAGCGTTTCAACAGTTCCGGATTCTTGGGTGCCGGACGGAAATGGTCGAGATCTATTCCGGGATATATACGCTCCACTCCGGCAAATCCCATCTCCTCGAGTCTGCGTTTCGGCTGATCCGCATACGTGATTATCCTATCCGCGAACAGCATCTTTTTGAGATCGTCCTCCGAGTAAAGATCCTCACGCAATGTCGCGACCGTCTGTATGGTCTTCCCGCGGCTCGGGCGAAGAAAGTTTCGGATTATCGACGAATTCAGTTTCGTCGGGGTGAAAAGATAGTGCGTGATGTCGTATGATCCGCGGAAACCGAAGAGCGATACGAACAGTCGTATCTTCGCCTTGAGATCGAACCGGCCCGAACCGTAGATCTGCTTCTGTGAAACGGAGTCGGGCAACCCGTCGAGCTTACCATATGTCAGAATGGAAACGGCCGGTCCGCGAAGTGCCTTCGCCAGAAAATACGCGAAGTTCTTAGATGCCTCGTCCCACGGCGGGCAGAGAGGGCGGGTGACGAGCAGAACGTTCTTTGCATCGGACATAACGATATGGAACGACATAAGCTTCTGATATGGGCATTATACCCTGTTTCCGACGTTCCAGAAAGAACGGCTCTGGCGTCAGGTATAACGAAAATGTCTCACCGACTTATGGCTAAAAGATAGGAAAACGGCGCGAGCTCTTCAAGACGAATGAAGGCATCTCGCGCCGTCTGTTACTTATTCCTCGGGGATTATCCTGAAGAGGCGGTCAAGAAAATGGCCCGCTTTTTCCGGCAGAAAATCATCCGCTTCGCTCCGAAGGTCTCGGAGAGCCGAAATATTCACTCCGGGATACAGCCTAAGAACCCTTTCCAAGTCCCTCGAATCCGTAGAGTCGGAAAGTCGTCCCGAAATGCCGACGCCGAACGGTAGAACGTGGAGCGTTTTCAGGAGATCGAGCGTCTGATCGGGATCAAATTGATCTTCGCTCCCTTCCGTCAGGTTCAGCTGAATATCCTGTATGAGTCCATGATATCGCAGCAATCTGGATGATAGTCTGATTTTTGAACGACCGACGTCCTCATACGCCTGTCGTCCGATTTTCAGCACGAGCTTTTTCGGAAACATTGCGAGAAATCGCCGCAGCTGTTCGATATCCGGCCATGCGAGTTCGAGCTGGAATCCGTCGATTCCCGGACCGCATAGCTCGATGATCCGACGCAGCTGCGAATCCACAGACGATCTCTCCGAGGTACTGTATCTGACGAGATTGAGCACGTTCGGATGCCTTCCTAAAAGAGTACGGAGTTCAGAAAGTGAGACAAACCGTTTCGGATATTCGGAAGCCTTACCCAGCAACGTCTCATGACAGACCATCGATTCGATGATGACGATCTGATTTGGCTTTTCCGGGATATGGGAAACGATTTGTTTCCAGTGTTCCGGCCGCGTTATACCCGCTATGCAAATATGTGACTTGGGAAAATGAGTCATGGCCACTGCTCCTGAGGTTATATGTGGTTGTTAAAATGACGTCTGAATGAACGCAAAATAGACATTTTAATCATGGTCTGCAATGCCTATTTTGTCAATGTAAAAAACGAAACGCCGACAACGTTCGAAATGACAGCCGAGTGCTCAGTGATTTCGATAAATTTCCTTTTTCGAGCCGTCAGAAGACGTGACGGTAACGATAGTTCGTCCTTCCGCGGCATTCGCGGGGAGCGATATCGCTTTCCGTCCGCCCCTTTCGATGGTCAGGTTGCCCGCATCGATGACGTCCTTGTCGTGGGAGACGTTGAATGTGAATATCGTCGAAGCGGAGTGATTCTCGATAACGAATGAAAGGGAACCCGTATCGCGGTTTTCGAAAGCGAGAGTCCACCAGTTCTTTCCATTGTCCGGATCGAGCTCACGGTTCACGTGAAAAAACAACCAGCCGGAAGCGGCAACGAACAACACGACCACGAATATGACCGCAAGAGCCTCTTCGGAAAGGTCTCTCAATGATACGGCCGGTCGCATGCCGACGCCCGACTTCTTTTTAGCGGTTTCTTTCATAGATTTGGACGGTTGTACCGGAATATATCAGCGAGAAATCATTCGACTTTTCGAATTGTGCCATGTCGTAGGCGGGATTGATCGCGACGAGATTCACTCCGAGATCCGAATAGCATGAACGGCCTTCCGGAAGATTCGGGACCGAAATCATACGAAGCGTGCATTGCTCGCGCGGATTCGCCTCGTCTTCGTAGCGCTTGAAGTAACCGCGGGACAGCGGGTATGCGTAATCACGCATGAAGAAAAGCTTCATCCACGAATCCGCGACGAGATAATTGTGGTCCTTGAGAAACAGGTCTTCGGGAAGGGAGTGGTTCGCGAGATAGTTCGTCGCGGAAAATACCTCGAGCGTATCCTGCGCCTCACCGGCGGACGGAAGGGAAGACTGATTGTCCTGCGACCCGTTCCACGTCGCGAACGAAAACAGCACGAGCGAAGCGAAGAGAAAAAGTTTGCCTGGGACGAAAACGCCCGCCGGCTTCTTGGAGCGGTCGCGATAAAATATCGGGAATGCGGCAAGAAACATGCCCGAAAGAATGGCGAACGGGAAGGAGAGGTATGTGCCGATCCTGTTCGAGGGAATATCCAGGAATACCCAGCGCGGCCTGAGCGCCATGATAAGCAGGGAACACCCCCAGCCGAAAACGAACGGGAATGCGGGAGAACGACGAACAGCACGGATAAAAAGGGCGACCAGAAGTGCGGCGAGACCGATGGCCATTCGGACCATTCCGGCGGATTCCGACGCCTGCAACAGCGAAAGGCCGGTACGGGTCACTTTTGAAGGGGTTCCGACGGCCGTACTTACGGCATTCGTCTCGATATAGGTCGGCGCGGCGATAAGAAAGAAGAAAAGCGCGGCGAAGACAAACATTGACCAGGGATATGGCGATGCGAACAGTTTCCAAACCCGCTTCGCGAAGGACGGCAAATCCCTGAAAGTTATCGCTATCATCGACAGCGCGATACCGAGCAGAATGAACGCGAGCACCAGGGTCGAAAGATGGTGCGTATAAGCGAGTATCAGGGAAAGAAGTATGCCGAGAGCAAAGAATCGTGACTCCGTTTCGACGTACGCCCTGAAAAAGGACAGGAGAACGAGCGGGATCATCAGGTTGCCGAGCAAATTCCCGACCACGCCGCCTGAGACGAATTTCGCTTCCGGCGAGGAAAAGGCGAAGAGGGGACCGACAAAGAAGAGTACTGCCAGGCCGACGGAGACCGGCGATATCGCTTTATCGGCAAAAAGAACGTCGGCTATGCGGACAGACAGGACGAAGAGCGCCAGAAGGGTCGCGATGTTGATGAGTAACAGGAACGCGACCGGGAACGCCGAGAAAAAAGACGCCCCGGAAAGCTTCGAGATTGCCGCAAATGGCAGATGTTCGCCGATGATGAAGTCGGAAATCGACTCGGCATCGGAAAGTGCGACGTGACCGTCTCCGGTATCGACGATCTCGCGCTTAGAGTACTCGGGAAGCCGTTCAGTATCGACGACGATCTTCGACCAATACATGTGATGCCCGAGATCGGTCGCGGTCGGCAGGCCGGCATCGACAAGAAAAATTACTTTCAGAAACACGGCTAGTCCGACGAGAAGTAACAAAAGGGTTCTTGCAGGCGGAGTGAGGGCCGTTCGCGGGAAAAGGCTCCGTTTCGGGCCGCTTCGCTTCCGTGTAAACCGCTCATATGCGAAACGAAGTGCATACGACAGGATGGGAATCGCGAAAAGGGCGATCAGGACGATGGGGCCCGACAGGGGTATCCCGGCTTTCCCTAGGGCGATCATGGAGAAATCAAGCGATCCGATCCCCAACACCAGCGAGAATGCGGATGATTCAATCGACGAAAGGGGGAGTGTGGGACCGAATAGGCCGCGGAGCAGCAGGTAACCGGAAAGCGGTATGGCAAGCGTCGCGACCAGGAAAAGAAAAAATGTCATATCGGCAAGGATTATTCCGACTTTCGAATGAGCAATTCGGGATCGATACAATTCCATCTGCACTCCGTCTGGACGCCCTCCACTCCCTTCCAAAACAGCGTTCCCTTGCAGGAAGAAAAGGCGCCTTCACAAAGCGCGGCCTGCTGGTTCCAGTAATTGCAATTTGGCTCAAAACCGAAATATCTGAGTCCGAAGACTACCAAAGTGACGGTCCCGGTAATCCAGATAGCAACCCGTAAAAGGTGAAACATATGGGGAATATCCTGCATGCATGATATCATACTTGAGTGCCCGAAGCACAGCCTCGTCATGAGGCGACCTTGCATTTTAGCGTCGGAGTCGTATCATGACAGGGAACGGGCGAAAATCGGCCGAAGAGTAATTTGTTTCATTACGGTATGAAAAATACGAAAGAGAGCGCTCCGCACAAAGAGACGGTTGCCGTCATGGGACTCGGGTATGTCGGACTTCCGCTCGCGTTGCTCAGTCGCGAAAGCGGATTCGAGGTGATCGGTTTCGATGTCAACGAGAAGCTCGTTCGGAAGATAAACGACGGCATCTGCCCGATACCGGACGACGAGAAAGTTGTCTCCAAATTCGCGGAAAACCGTTTTCCGGCGACGACCGACCCGAAGGTGTTGGCGAAAGCGGATATCATTCTCATCGCCGTTCCGACCCCGGTGGACGAGATGCAGAACCCCGTGTACGACTACGTGGTCGGCGCAGCGACGTTGTCTGCCGACAATCTGAAGAAAGGCGCTCTTGTCGTGCTCGAGTCGACCGTCAACCCGGGAGCCTGCGAAGAGATCGTCCGACCCATTTTCGAAGAGCGCGGCCTGAAGGTCGGACGTGATGTCGAAATAGCGCACTCACCCGAGCGGATCGATCCGGGTAAGTCGGTCTTCAGCAAGGGGTGGCACATCGGCAATACGCCACGCGTCGTCGGTTCGTTCACGAAAGACGGTACGAAACGTGCCCTTGGCTTCTATCGGTCCATCATCGACGCCGAAGTCCGTCCGATGAAATCCATCCGCGAGGCGGAAGCGGTGAAGATTCTCGAGAACACGTTCCGGGATATCAATATCGCGTTCATAAACGAGATAGCCCAGTGTTTTGACCTGCTTGATATCGACGTCTTGGACGTCATCGAGGGCGCGAAGACGAAGCCCTATTCCTTCATGGCACACTATCCGTCGTGCGGTGTCGGCGGGCACTGCATACCCGTTGATCCGTATTACCTTATCGAGCAGGCTCAGAAAGCCGGGTTCGATCATAAGTTCATGCGTCGCGCGCGCGAAGTGAACAACTTCATGCCCGAATATACGGTGGAGCGGATGCAGGACGCTCTCAATTCGATCAAGCGGCCGATGAAAGGCGAGAAGATCGGCGTCATGGGACTTGCCTATAAGGCGAATGTGGACGATCTCCGCGAATCACCGGCATTTAAGATCATCAAACACCTTAAGCACCACGAAGCCGATGTCATCACGTTCGATCCGCATATCCCGGGAAAGAGCGATGTAAAGACGCTGGAAGCGTTTCTTAAGAAGGTAGACCATCTGCTCGTCACCGTCGATCACGACGCGTTCAAGGAAATTGACCCGGCCGTGTTCAAAAAGCACGGAATCAAGGTCATCGTCGATGGCAAGAACTGTCTTAATAAGGAAGCTATCAAGAAGCAGGGCATCACGTATCGCGGAATCGGCAGAAAGTAGCGGCATCGGTAAGCTTGGCGGCAATCGGAAAACCCCGTGGGACAGCGGGGTTTTCTTTACGAAAACCGTAAACCGTTGTATCCTGTACGCAGGAGGGAAACGGAGCTAAACAGCATAATAACCGTGCGCTGCCGTATGAAGCTTATCGTAAACATGCCGGGGTATAACGAGGAAGACAAGATAGCCGAAACCATCCGGCGAGTGCCGCGGCAGATTGATGGCATTGACGAGGTTCTGGTACAGGTCGTCGACGACGGATCGAAGGATCGTACGGTCGAAGAAGCGAAAAAGGGAGGAGCGGATATCATCATATCGCATGACGGAAATCGCGGCCTCGGCGTCATGTTCCGGACCATGCGACAAAGCGCCATCGAGCAGAAGGCCGATATACTGGTAAACATAGATGCCGACGGCCAGTTCGATCCGGAAGACATCAAGCTGATTATCCGACCTATTCTCGAACATAAGGCCGATATCGTCATCGCAGACCGGTTCTCCCGGTCGACCGCGAAGAATATTCCGTTCCTCAAGGACAAACTCAACCGGCTCGGTGCCTGGCTGGTCGCGCGCGCTACGGGAAAGCCCGTGGTCGATTTGACCTGCGGATTCCGCGCCCATAACCGCGAAGCGATCCTGCGGTTGTCCGATCCGACCGGGTTCACCTATACGCAGGAAACGATCATCGACGCGATCGGGAAAAACCTCAAACTTACCTGGATACCGGTCGTAGTCACGTATCACGAGGGACGGAAGTCGCGTGTAGTGAAAACGATCTGGAAATACGTTTCTTCAAGCGCCCGAATCATCGTTCGAGCCTTCCGTGATATCCAGCCGATGAAGTTCTTCTCGGTACCGGGGCTTGTCTTTATGGCTGCCGCAGTCGTATGGTTCTTCTTCCTCAAAGGCCGATACCCATTGACGACGCTCGCGTTCTTCCTCGTCGGCATACAGTTCCTGGTCTTCGGCCTCATCGCCGATATGATCAAGTCGAATCGCGCGCTGAGCGAGGAGGTCCTCTATCGGCTCCGGAAGCAGGAAATCGAACGCTGAGGCAATCCGAGTACGGATTATCGGATCGTACGAACGCCTCTTTGGAGGTGTTCGTCGTTTTATAGGCTAAGAAATTCATATGAAGATCCTTTTCATTTCCCGGGCCTTTCCGCCGGTCGTAGGAGGCATGGAGAATCAGAACTGGGAACTGTCCCGACAGCTTCCGAAACTTGCGAAAACGAGAACGATCGCGAATCGGAAGGGGAAGATGGCATTGCCATACTTCCTGCCGTACGCGTTGCTGGTCGCCTTGTTTACGATGCGCAAATACGACGTTCTGCTGCTTGGGGACGGAGTCCTCGGAATCGTCGGATGGGCGGTGAAGACCGTCTACGGGAACCGGAAAAAGGTTGTCGTCGTGACGCACGGCCTCGATTTGACGTTCAAGATGCCTCTATATTCGATCTTTTGGGTCAAACTGTTCATTCCGTCGTGCGATCGGATTATCGCCGTCGGAAACGAGACTATCAGAACCGGCGTCGAGCTCGGCATTCCGCGTGAGAAGTTCATGTTTATTCCTAATGGCGTCGACACGAAAGCCTTCGCCCCGACGGATGTGCCGCGCTCGGAACTCGAAAAGATTCTCGGAACGGAGCTTGACGGCAAAAAAGTCATACTGACTTCCGGAAGACTCGCCCGGCGGAAAGGCGTCGCGTGGTTTATACGTCATGTCCTCCCCAAACTCCCCGGAAATATCCTCTACGTGGTGGCAGGTGACGGACCCGATCGGGAAAATATCGCCGCGGCGGTGTCCGAAACCGATTCCGCGCAGAGGGTATTCCGACTCGGTTACGTTACCGATGAGGTCCGCAATACGCTCTTTCACGCGTGCGATCTGTTCGTACAACCGAATATCCGCATACCGGGAACGATGGAAGGCTTCGGATTGACCGTACTCGAAGCGGCAAGCTCCGGCGTCCCGGTGCTCGCATCGAACCTTGAAGGCCTGCCGGACGCCATTCAGGACGGTAAGAACGGTTTTCTGGTAGACCCGGAGAATCCATCGGCTTGGGCCTCGATGATCCTGGAATTGCTGGCCGAGTCATTCGACGGCAAGTCTTTCGGAGTGAACGCGCACTCGTATATTGATGAAAAGTTTTCTTGGGACGGCATAGCGAAAAAATACCTCGAAATTATCGCGGGAAATTAAGCAGGCACGACATGGATGTGTCTTAAGAGGTATTTGCGAACGAACGCATCGGTTTTATTAATGTGTGTTAGCAACCTCGTTGACCGTGAAACCAGAAATTCATTCTCAGCAGTACAAAGCCAAGACCTGATACCCGAGCAGGATACGGACATAGTGGACGAGGTATCCGTATACGGAACGAGGAAAGGAGGATACGAGATGGAGGTGTT
>JAAXXZ010000011.1 GCA_013334245.1 Candidatus Moraniibacteriota bacterium | reverse complement strand
GACGGTCATCGACTCTCCTTTTTCCAACCCGAGGCTGATCTCCTCGCGCTCAGCATCGGACAGGCGCGTATATGATGTTTGCATACGGACAGGGTATCCGTTGCGTTAGATTCTGGAAACCGCCTTTTTAAAATCAAACTCCGATATGCCTGAAAGGTTTCTATCTTGGTCGATTTTTTTATAATTCTCCATTTCTGTAACAAGGTCTTTATGCGCTGCATATGCAAATAGTGGGTCACCTGATATTAAAGCAACAATTCCAACAACATATTTTGTTGTTAGATACATAATTTTAGCGGTTGCCTTACATCCCCGCATCTCAAAAAATTCGCTAAACTGTATCTCCTTTGGAAGAACTGTCCTGAAATCAAATGATAGCTCCTTGCTCACCTGAATCGGAACCGGAAGATGTTTTACGTAGCCATCGATATTAAGGAAGTACTTATATCCATCTCCATCTTTAGCTTTCTGCACATCACCGTAGAAATATATGTCACCTCCCACTCGAACGTGAACACTCTCTATATCTTTCGGTTTTTTAATTTTTTAACACGATGATTCGGTAGTTCTATAAGATTTATGTAATCACCAAGACCTTTCTCATTTATTTGCCGGTCAAGCTCCTTGATAAACTTTTTCTTTATCTTTTCTCCTTCATAGTCCTCTGAAAAAATCGCGATGACAAGACCAATCTTTCGTCGACCATTATTTTGTTTAATTTTATTTTTTGGAAGCGGCCGAAATCTATAATATACCCAGATCAATAATTCAATAAAAAAAATCAACGTATATAAATACCATTCGTAATTAAAATCGTTACGAATGTTTCCGTGGATGAATAGCATTACAAAAAAAGAAACGAAAAAAATAACAAGCAGTGCTGTTATCTTATGGAATTTGTTGACTACATAACAATCAACCAGATTTTTCAAAGTCTTGAAATCCATATATCACAAGTCAGCCCGCATCTCAATCGTTTTAGAATCTCCACGAACACGATTCCTAAGTCATTCTCCCACCGAAAAAACCGCCTGTAAAGCGGGTTTCTAGATTTCGTTCGAACTTTATGGCTCATTTAAGCCATAGATATAGACGTTTTTCAAGTTCGGCTTAAATTTGAGATTCATCGTACCGCCCTACTTCACAACCGAATAACGAAGTTGGACGGACTGGTCAGAAAGATTGCGGACCTCATCCAGCCTCAGGTCACGCTCCGGCACCTCGCCCGAAAACAAACGAAAACCGGAGCCGAGGAGTCTTGGCTCGACATCAAGCACCAACCGGTCGACGAGACCCGCTTTCAGGAAGGAGGCGTTCAGCGTTGCGCCTCCGGCGATAAGCGCTTCGGAGAATCCCTTGTCCTCAAAAAAGTGCAGAGCCTCCTCGGGTGAGGAAACGAATGTGATGCCGGTTATGTCACCAGCCGACAATGCGTGGGAAACGACTACGACCGTCGCATCCCCATACTCGCCGAACCCCGTATCGGAGGCGATCTTCTCGTAGGTCCGTCTGCCGATAATCATATTCCCGACGGAATTGACCTCCGAAAGAAACGCTGACCACTCCTCGTCCGACCACGGTGTTGAATCATCGCTGCGTGCAATGAACCCGTTCGCGCTCACCGCCATGTAAAGCGTCACGTTCATACGAAAAATGTAATCAGAAATTCATATCGGTCTTTCAGCCTTTTTGAAACGTTTCCGCTCAATCGCGTATACGAGCACCGCACAAGAAATGACAAGATACGTCGGAAACGCAAGTTCGGAAAAATTCCAAGCCTTCATGGCGGCAAAACTCGTTATCGCGCTGAACAACCCGGTCGAATAGGCGACGACCGATTCGGATTCCGGATATTTCCATGATTTTACCAAGGTCGGAATCAAAGCGAAGCCGTCGCTCAATATCGCGAATACGATGGCTATATTCGGATCTTTTGTCAGGTACCAAAGTATCAGTGCCAATACTGAAAAAACACCGCATATGTAATCAAACGGACGCAACTCCCAGTATGCCTTGGGATTCACGAATGACGCGAGAAAAATAAGAAACGGAACGAATCCGGAAGCGAACACGGGAAGCGCTGCCAGACCTACCCCGTCCTGAAGAGCGGCAAAGGCCGCGATAAAGGTACTGAACGACCACAACAACCGGGTAACGCGGTTAGGTTGCGTCTCGCCACGGAGCGTATCCCTGATATAAGCAGACGCTCCGATCACGTTCACGAAAACGCCTACGAAAACCAGATATTGAAACATGCTTCCGAATCCGCTCATATGGAAGCCGTGATCCGTTCGTACCCGAAGCGAGCGAGGCCGGGAGCGATGTCGTCGTACGACTTGCCGGCAAGGAACCCTCCGGCGATGAACTCTTCCTGAGTGACTTCGGCGAGACAGAACTCCGGCATCGGGAACGCGCCCTTCTCCGCTTCCGTTTCGAACTCGAAATCGACGAGGACGAGTCCCGACAGCGCGCCGACGAACACATCCACCTCCGCAGTACGGCCGTCAATTTCATAGAGATACCGGATCTTGCCGACGCACTTCCCCTCGATGCCAGTGAGCGCCTCGTACTCCTCCCGGGAGAGACGAATCGTCTGCTCTTCCATCTTGGAGGAATCCGTTCCCTCAACGTGGGTTTTCTTGGTCATTTCCAGCTTGTCGCCGTTCCGGCGAACACGGAGAACCGGATGCCGCGACGAGACCGGTAGATAGATATCAAGCATTTCCCGACTCGGGCACTCGTAAAGTCCTTCCGGCAAACGTTTCGCAAGATAAGTCCGTTCGAGTTCGATCATGTTCTTGAGTTTATCCAGCGTAAGACGGCATTCGACCGAAACGATTCGACAAAAAACGTTAATCCGGCCAAAATCATTTGACCTTCGCGGTCACGACATAATCGCTCTCGGAAAGTCCGCTTTTCACCTCGATCATTCCCTCGTCGCCCTCGAGACCGAGAACGACTTCGCGCCGCTTCGACGAAATACCGTCCGGAGAGACATCCACGAACGCCTTGCCCCCCTCGCGGGTGACCGCACGGAACGGAACAGCAAGCACGTTCTCGGACTTGGCCGTAATCGCGTCATTAGTAGCGCTCATGCCTTCCCTGAGCCGCGGATCGGTATCGATGAGCTTAAATCGCGTGACATACGAGACGACGTCCTGGACAACCGTCGATGACGGCTCAATCTCATACACGCCGGCCCGGAAAATATCGTCCTTCGTGAACGCGTCGAACGTGACGGTCGCCTCCAAACCGACCTTAAGCTTCGTGATATCGGCTTCCGGGACGCGCGATTCGAGAACCAAATCATCGCCCTTCGATACCCGCCCAAAAACACTGCCGGCAAGACCGGTCTCCCCTTCCCTGATATCGAGTTTCGTCACGATTCCGTCGATGGGCGACACGACCGAGGTCTGCGCGATCTGAGTCGCAAGCGTTCGGACCTGTTGGCGTGCCTGTTCGGTCGCCAGCCTCTTCGCTTCGCGCTCTTCCGGAGCAAGTTTCTCCCACGGAGTGACCCTGCCGCGACGGGCAAGGCGTTCGTTCTCGACCGCCACGGAAAGAGCCAGGTTCGCGTTGGTAAGTTGTGAACGGAGCACTGACGTATCGAGCGTGGCGATTACCTGCCCCGCCTTCACCGCGTCACCACGGGAAACGAGCACTTTTTCCACGGTTCCGACTCCCGTAAATGAAAGGTCGGCATACTCCCGCGGCACCAGTTCGCCGGTTACCGAAACGGTCTGCGCGACGGTCGTTCGCGACACCTTTTCCGTCTCGTACAGCTTCTTCGGCGGCCGCGTCGAAAACCAGGCGGTCGTCCCACCGATCAAAATCACGAGTATGACTATCCAGACGATTTTCGTTTTCTTTTTCATATGACTCACTCGATACTTCATTACCGCATCGCTTCCGAACCCCGTCAGCCCGATAGACTTTCAGCCTTACACTTTCGACTCGCGGCCGCCTAAAACATCCTCTTCTGCCGAGCGGCCGTCGCCGCCTCGTCCATAGCCCTGTTCGCCTCCGCGTCCGCCACGGTGTTCTGCTCGCGCGGGACATGCGAAAACGAAACCTGTCCGAAATCGAGCATCAGGTTCCATACCTCGAAAAAGAGCGGCTGGAGTTTCGCGTTCTCTATCTTGTACACGTGATTCAATTGTCGGCACGCCAGTTCAGAATCCATTCGGCATTCCACATGTGTCCTTTTCGCCTTTTCCTTGCCGACGATCGCCTTGATCTTGCGGAGTCCGGCGACTATGGCGGCATATTCCGCCTCGTTGTTCGTCTTCTCCCCGAGATATTCGCCGAATCGCTTATCCAAGGTCTCTATGAAGACACCTAGGGCCGCCGGCCCCGGGTTTCCCCTCGATCCCCCGTCCGAGTACATCACGATCGTTTCCATACGGGAATTATATCACAAGTCACGCGCTTGGCCGCATATCGAGGAGCTTGAGCTGCAGATTTACCGAACCGTTCCACTCGTTCTCATCGAGCTGGAACAGGATATCAAGCATGTCACCCGAAACGAGACCCGGAATCTTTTCCGCGAGGGAAAAACCGATGGCATCATAGACGCGTCCCCCGGGCACCGAAAGGGCAAACTTGAGATGTTTCCCGTCGGAGCCTACCGGCCGGACCTCCTCGACCCTGACACCTTCGAACAGGAATATCGGCTCCGGATTCCCTTCCCCGAACGGAGCCAGCCGCTTGACCCGCCGGGCGAAATCAAGCGTAAGCAACGACTGCGGAAGGCGCATATCGACGACGGTCTCGGGCTCGAGACGCTCGCCGATCATGCGTTCCGCGGCAAGCCGTTCAAGCCGTTCTTCGAGCGCGTCGAGGTTCTCGTTTCGGACCGTCAGTCCCGCCGCCTGGGCATGTCCGCCGAAGCGCTCCAACAGATCGCCGCATGCTTCGATCACTTCGATGATATTGAGTTCCGGGATACTCCGAAGAGACCCACGGCTTATTTCGGAACCTTTCGTCAGGACGATCGTCGGTTTTCGAAACTCGTTCGCGATCTTGCCGGCGACCAACCCGACCACTCCGAAATGGAAATCCTCGTGAGCCGCGAACACGAAACGGCGTTCCGGCCTCGACACGGCGATCTTCTGGACGGATTTCGCGATCTCGGCACTCACTTTCTGCCGGTCCGTGTTGTATGATTCGAGTATTTCGGCCAGCTCTTTCGCGCGGTCGGCATCGGGCTCGATGAGGAGATCGTGCGCCGCCTTGGCATGCGCCATGCGACTTGCCGCGTTGAGGCGCGGCGCGATCTGGAAACTGATATCGCGGGCGACCGGCGCCTTACCACCGGAAGATCGCATACGGCCACGGGAAATCATCTCCCGGAATCCGTGCCGCTTCGACTTCGACAGTACGACGAGGCCGTACGTGACGATGGTACGGTTCTCGCCGATGAGCGGCATCACGTCCGCGACCGTCCCGACCGCGGCGACATCCAAAAACCACTTGAGCTGCTCCCGCTCATCCGGAAAGAACGTCATATAGACCGCCTGAAGCACCTTGAACGATATGCCCGCACCGCAGAGTTCCTTGAACGGATATGACTCGCCGGGCAGCCGCGGATTGACGAACGCGTACGCATCCGGCAGGACCGGAGGAACATGATGATGATCGATGACGATGACGTCCATTCCCCGCATCCGCGCATCGGCGATCGGTTCGTGATCCGTCATGCCGCAATCGACCGTGACCACGAGCGTCGCCCCGTCACGTTCGAAGGTGTCGAGCGCGGCCACGGAAAGTCCGTGGCCTTCGACATGCTTGTCGGGAAGGTAGACCGATACCGGGATGCCGAGCTTCGAAAGCGCCTCATGAAGAAGCACCGTCGACGTTATTCCGTCGGCGTCAAAATCCCCGAACAGCCCGACGCGCTCGCCCTTGTCCCGCGCTTCGCGGAAACGTTCCATAACGCGCTCCATCGACGAGAACAGGAACGGATCGTGAAGGTCCCGGTCATAATCAGGCTCAAGAAAACTCGCACGCCCTTCGGCGGTCGCTATGCCTCGCAACGAAAGCAACGCGTCGATCGCGGCTTCGACCGATTCGGGTCCGTCTTCGGATCCTTCAACCGATTTCAGTGACCAGACTGGGGACATAACGTATGAGATATCGGGAACGACCGCTAAACCGTCCGGATTCCCGATGAAACCCGGATCGCGACGCATCGATTACGCCTCGGCTCAGATACACACGAGCTCGGCCTCGAAACGACGGTTTGCGGCGTCCTTGACCGTGAGGCGTATCGCGAGCTTCTCCCCACCTTCGGAACAGAGAAAATCGCGGTTGAGATTCAGGTCCTGCGCGAGCCGTTGCGCGTCAAGCTCGTACGGATTCGGAATGACGAGGTACTGCGAATGAGAGAACAGCGCGCCGATACGGCTGAGAATGTCGCGCGGCGGCATCATCGTCGTGACGAAGAAATCGGACACGCCCATCGCCTGGGCGCGCACCCGGTCTTCCTCGCGACCCATGTGCGACAGGAAAATCACCGGTACCTGCGCCGTGATCACGTTTCGCTTCAACCCTTCCACCAACGCGAAACCGTCCATCCGAGGCATGATGATTCCGGAAAGCACGGCGTCGGGAACCATCTGGGTTATCTTTTCCAATCCGTCGAGCCCGTCGACCGCTTCCCGGACGTCGAACCCTTCAGAACGAAGAATCTCCGCGAACAGGGTCCGCGTTTCCTCATCATCGTCAATGACGACGACGCTTTTTTTCACATTTTCCATACGCAACGATGAAAGCGCTTACGGGTAGATTATATCAGAAAAGGACGACGGATGGAAAAACCGGCCCGTTTCATGGGCCGGTTCAAGCGATAACCGAAGTCGCGTTCACGCCACTATCACTTCCGCTCAAGACCGCGGAGATCCTCAATCAGTTTCTTTTCCTTGCCGGAGACATGCTTCGGGACAACGACGGAGACCGTCACCAGATGGTCGCCCTGTCCGAATCCCCTGACACTCCGAAGGCCTTTTCCTTTTATACGGAACACTTCGCCGGGCTGCGTTCCGGCGGGCACTTTCATCCGTACCGGACCGCCGACCGTTTCGACGGACACGGTATCCCCAAGCGCCGCCTGCGCGAACGAGATTTGAAGTCTGGAGAGGATGCTCTCCCCTCGACGTTCGAAAGAAGGATGTGGGATCACGTGTACGGCGACATAGAGATCTCCGGCAGGTGCTCCGGGTTCACCGGCCGCACCCTTTCCGGGGACGGATATGACCTGCCCGTCATCGATACCCGCTGGAATCCTGACCAGCACTTCCTCTTCACCGGTCACCCGTCCCGATCCGTGACACCTCTGACAATCTTCCTCGTACCATTTGCCTTTCCCATGACACTTCGGACACTGTGTCACCTGGGCGAATGTCCCGAGTATGCTCCTCACCGTCTGCCGGACCTGGCCGGACCCTCCGCATTCCTTACAGGAAATCTCTTTCGAACCCTTCTTCCCCCCGGAACCGTCACAGTCCGAACAGGATACGGTCTTGCGAAGTCGCACCGTCCTATCGGTTCCGCTTACCATATCCATGAAAGGGATCTCGACATCCACCTGGATATCGGATCCGGCGCGGGGACCACGTGACCGCGCGCCCGAATAACCGCCGCTGAATATGTCCGAAAAGAGATCCTCGAATCCGCCGGCGCCCCCGCCGAATTGGAAATCTCCGAAATCGAAACCGCCGGCGCCGTTACCATTGAAACCCCCGAAACCGGCCGGCCCTTCCGCCGACCCGAACTGATCGTATCGCTTACGCTTCTCCGGATCAGATAGCACTCCGTAGGCTTCGTTCGCCTCCTTGAACTTCGCCTCGTCGCCACCCTGTTTGTCGGGATGGTGCTTGTGCGCGAGTTTCCGGAACGCTTTCTTAATATCGTCCGAAGACGCGTCTCTCGGCACACCGAGAATGGAATAATAGTCCTTGTTCGCCATACGTCGTCATCTTTGGAAGAATTGAATCCCCTCTACTGTAACGCGAAATGAAAAGATTAGCAATCCCAACAAGAGAGTGCTAATCTCCTTTATCAGTATATTTGACATTTATTTAATTCTGTATTATAATTTACTTGAAAAGTGGACAAGTAACTTCAAAACATTAATGCTGCAGAAATCACTTCGTCAGCAAAGGAGATAGAAAAAATGATCGTCAACAGAACATGGTGCCTGCCCCCGCTCGATGAGCGGGCGCTGAACGACTTGCACAATTCGATCGTGAAGGCGGTCGTGTCGACGCCGAGTTCTGGCGTGCAATCGGAAAGAGACATGCTAAACCTCTTCCCTTCCGACATGATGTCTTACGGATTGGGGGATGAGGTTTACGTCGAAATCATGCATCTCCCAGAAAGGATGCAGCCCTTCGAACGCCGGATGCTTGGTGACCTGGTCCGGACCGCGGTTTGCGACGCTCTCGAGCGCTCTGGGAAAACTCGTCCGAACGTGCAGCTCTTTATCTCCGCGACGCATCCCGACGACATCGTCATGTAACGCACCCGCTACACAGAGAATCCTCTGCATACGTGTAGCGGGTTTTCTGTTTCCCGCCATTTCAAAAATTCAAAACCTCTTTTTGACTTCTGACTTTTCTACTTGTGACTGTTCAAAGTCCGTTTTTCGCCTTGTTCGCGACATGTTCTTCGAACGTCTCGGAAAATATGGTCTGGCCGGTATCGGGATTGTTGAGAAAATACAGATACCGGTTCGGCGTAGGATCGAGAACCGCCCCGATCGAGGAAACACCCGGGTTCGAGATCGGTCCAGGAGGAAGCCCCTTGTACTGGTACGTATTGTATGGGGAATCGATGGCGATATCCTCGAGCGAGTGCTTCACCTTTGTCTCGCCGAGCGCATATCGCACCGTCGCGTCACTCTGAAGCGGCATGCCCGAGGCGATGCGGCGAAGAAACAGGTCCGCGACCGTTTTCCGGTCCGCGTCCGTCCGCACTTCCATCTCGACGATACTCGCGAGTATGAGCGACGCATACCGCTTGTCGACGGTCACTCCGGACAACATCGGCGCCGCGCGAGCCCTGAATCCGTCGAGCATTTTCGCGATGATCGCATCCGCCCCGAGCTTCGGGTCGAAGAAGTACGTGTCCGGGAAGAGAAACCCCTCGAGCGTCGCGCTGACAGGAAGACTCGCGAGAAACGGATATCGGCCCCGAAGCGCGGCATCGGGATACGTGACCAGACTGAGAAACGCCGCTCCGGGCAATCCGTTCGCATCAAGACGTGCCGCCATCTCCGCCGCGGTCATACCCTCGGGAAACGTAACCTTGATCCCCTTCTCGACCGTCTCCCCACGGACGATCTTCGCGACGATATCCCGTATCGGCATGGTCCCGCTCAACGAATAGTTTCCCGCTTTCAGTTTCGTCCGAAGGTCTTCGCGGAACAGGTAATACAGGAACGGGAGTTCGGATCGGATTATCCCGGCCTTCCGAAGTTCGGTGGCGAGCGCGACCGCGCTCTCCCGTTCACCGAACGTTACGACGACGGCATCCTGGCGACTTCCGCGGAATGTATCGACACTGCGTTTCAACGAAAGGAATCCGACGACGATGACAACGGCTATCGCGACAAAAAAAACCGCAACCATCCCGATCGTCCGCGACATGCCTTTCTTTTTGACGACCGTTTCCGATGCGGAATCCGACTGTTCCATGACTCGATGTTTCAGAAATTACCGTTCGTACGGACGCCCCGTTCAGATGGACGACGAGTTCTCGATGAGCGGGACGAACACGAATCCGGGAAACCGTTCGATGTAAAAATCGTCCTCGCCGCGCTTTTCGATATACGCGAGCGAGTTGTATATCGGGATGACCATCTTCCCGCCGACGGCAAGCTGCTTCTTGTACGCTTCGGGAATCTCTTCCGAAGAAGCGGAGACGAGTATGCGATCATACGGCGCTTCCTCCGGATACCCGTCCGCTCCGTTTCCAAGGACGCACTTCACCCGCTTGAGACTTACGAATCCGAACTTGTCGATATTCTTTTTTCCGAAATCGTACAGTTCCGGTATCCGCTCGATGGCGACGACAAGTCCTTCTTCCCCGACGGCGTACCCCAAAAGGGCCGAGGACCAGCCGGAACCGCTGCCGACATCAAGGACTTTCTGGCCCGCCTTCACGTCGAGAAGCTCCAACATGACCGCGACCGTAAGCGGCTGGGAAATCGTCTGGCCGTAGCCTATCGGAAGAGGAATATTCGTTTCCGCCTCGGCTGCAAGCTCTTCCGGAACGAAATCCTCGCGGCGGATATGACTGAACGCTTCGATCAGGGCATCGGACTTGAGATATCCCTGCGTGATAAGCATGTTGATGAGACGACTCATAGCGGGTGCCAAAAACATGAAACATCGGAAACGACCCACGGAACCGAATCCATTTTCCGGGAGGGACCGGGCGGCCTACTCGCCCATGACCTGAACGATCACGTCACGCTTCCGCGATCCGTCGAACTCGACCGCGAAAACCGTCTGAAGCTCGGTAAGCAGCAAGTGCCCCCGCTCCACCGGAATCGTTTCGCTCGCTCCGAGCAGGAGCGCCTTGCAATGCGAGTGTCCGTTCGATCGTCCGTCGGATTTCGTTCCCCGCGAAAGCTCGAACAGGTCGTGCGTATACTGATCGTCGACCGGAGCCGCCTTGTACAGCACGCGCATGAAGTCCTGCAGGAGCAGCGGCTCGTCATGATTGATCGTCACGCTCATCGTCGTATGCGGCGAGAAGATAATGACGACACCCTCCCGGACTCCCGACTTGTCGATGACCTCCGACACCTTGTCCGTGATGTTCACGAACTCGATCTGCGTCTTGGTCTCGAACTCGATCCTCTCTCGGAATATCTTCATATGATTGTTTTATGTTTCTCCGCTTCGAAACAGGTATGCACGCATCGGACGGAACCGACGGGCTTTACGCGCTTTCCAACTCCTCCTTCAGCTTGTCCTTGGACTGGACGCCGTTGAACTCCTTCACCACTTTGCCACCCTTGAAGATCTTTATGGTCGGAATGGACATGATATCGTATGCCGCGGCCGTATCGGGATTCTCATCGACATTCAGTTTGGCGACTTTCGCTCCCGACACCTCTGCCGCGAGCTTGTCAACGACCGTCCCAAGCATCTGGCACGGACCGCACCACGGCGCGAAAAAATCGACGAGGACCGGAACGTCGCTCTTGATGACTTCCGTCTCGAAATTCTTGTCGGTAAGATTCAATTCCATAAGGATGATCGGACCAGGACGCCCGCTTCGGGAGACCGCGGTACACCGTTCAAATGTTTACGACTCCATTATACCCCCGGGCATGGAAAGGTCAAAACGGTTCGCGACGGCCAAACAAGGACACCAAGACGGTATCCGAAGCCGTATTCCGAACGGGGACGACGAAGAAATCCGTGTTCATCCGACACGGCGGTCGCATCATTTCTTCAGGATGGCCAGAAAGGCCTCGGACGGGATGGAAACGCGACCAAGGGACTCCATGCGTTTTTTCCCTTTTTTCTGCTTCTCGAGCAGCTTCTTTTTTCGTGAGAAGTCACCGCCATAGAGCTTGGCGGTCACATCCTTTCGGAACGCCGAAATCGTCGACCGGGCGATGACTTTGCCACCGATGGTCGCCTGAATCGCTACCGCGAAGTTCTGACGCGGAATCGCGTCCTTGAGCTTCTCGGTCGTCCGCTTCCCCTCGTCGAACGCGCGCGCCTTGGGTATCATCCGGGAAAACGCGTCCACACGATCACCGGCGACCAGGATATCAAGCTTGACCACGTCACTTTCCCGATAGCCTATCGGTTCGTAGTTCATGGAAGCATAGCCCGCCGTGGCGCTTTTGAGTTCATCGTGGAAGTTGACGATCACGTCCATGAGCGGGGCGTGAAAGACGAGGAGGACGCGCTCCGCATCTATGTACTCCGTATTCTTATACTCCGCACGGATGGACTGGGAAAGGTTCATGACGTTCCCGAGGTACTCGCTCGGCACGACGATGGAAAGCTCGACGTACGGTTCGAATATCTTCTCGATGCCCGCCGGGTCCGGCATGTCCGAAGGGGCGTACATCGGCACGCGGTCCCCTCCCCGAAGCTGCAGCTCGTACACGACCGACGGGGTCGTGATGGTCGGCTCCATGCCGAACTCGCGCCGGAGACGTTCCTGGATGATCTCCATATGCAGGAGACCCAGAAATCCGCAACGGAATCCGCGACCGAGCGCCTGGTTCGATTCGGGCTCGAACACGAACGCGGCATCGTTGAGCCGAAGCTTGTCGAGTGCGTCGCGCATGAGACCGTATTCGTCACCCTCGACGGGATAAAAGCTCGCATACACGACCGGCTTCATCTCGCGATATCCGGGCAGCGCTTCCACGGCAAGCTTCTCTCGTTCCCTCGGACGCACCGTGACGGTATCGCCGACGCGGCAATGGGCGACTTCCTTCAGGCCCGTCGCGATATAGCCGATATCCCCGGCCGAAAGTTCCTTCGCGGTCACGAGCTGCGGATGAAAGGTTCCGACCTCGATCGCGAGACTCCCCTCCCCGGTGCCGATCATATGAAGGGACGTATCCCGGGAGACGGTCCCATCGACCAGACGGACATATGCGACGACCCCCTTGTAGGTATCGTAGACGGAGTCGAAAATGAGGGCGCGAAGCGGTTTGCCGGCATCGCCCTTCGGAGACGGAACGCGTTCCACGATACGGTCCAGGATTTCGCGCACGCCGATTCCCGTCTTCCCCGAGGCGAGCAGGATATCGTCTTCCGAACAACCGAGGATGTGCACGATCTCCTTCTTCGTCTTGTCCACCTGTGCGTTCGGCAGATCGATCTTATTCACGACCGGAATGATTTCCAGCCCCTGCTCGATGGCGAGATACAGGTTCGCAAGCGTCTGCGCCTGCACGCCTTTCGTCGCATCGACGAGCAACACCGCCCCTTCCACGGCGGCAAGGGAACGTGAGACCTCGTAATGGAAATCCACATGTCCGGGCGTGTCGATCAGGTTCAGTATGTAATCGGCATCCGACTGCACTTCCTTCATATCCGGCTGCCCGCTGTCATTCGTTTTCGCTCCCGTTCTCTGTTCACTGTTATCTGTTATCTGCTCCCCGCTCCCCGTTACCTGTTCCCTGTTATCTGCTATCTGCTTCCGGTACCGCATCCGGACTGGCTGCAGCTTGATCGTGATGCCGCGCTCGCGCTCCAGGTCCATCTGGTCAAGCAGCTGCTCCTTCATTTTCCGGTCCTCCACCGTGTGCGTGAATTCGATAAGCCGGTCGGCCAGGGTCGATTTCCCGTGGTCGATATGCGCGATGATGCAGAAATTTCGGATAAGTCGCTGGTCCATGGAGGAGAATCAGGAATGCGGAAGCATGAATCTAGCTACGATCGGGAAGGAAAGGGAATGATACCCGTGAATACGGAAAGAATCAAGATGGCTCCGCTTCCAAGCCATTCTACAGGATTATTCCTCATGTTTCCACAAAAAAGCGCGGCCATTAATCGACCGCGCAAAGCGTTGATTTATCGATCATTCCGGCCATGTGCATTCAAGTCCGCCCTTCGCTCAATGCTTCCCGCGCCAGATTCGCTATCTTGATGACCCCCATCATGAGCGAAATCTGCTGGAAATAGTTGTCGACATTATGTGGCGAAAACGCATGTCCGCAACCCGGGATCCTGTCTTCGTACGTCCCTATGCATGCGCAATTCCCGGGAACCCGCAGATTGATGAACTCCTTGCTACCGTAGCACCATCCGAAATGAAAGCCCAAAGACCTATAGTTCCGCCTCTCCCGTTTTCCGATGACAAGCATCCTGAAATAAGACTCCCTCATGACATTCAATACCGACTCGACGTTCACATCTGTCCAGAGTTTCGTTCCGTTGAAATCAAGCACCTCCGGCGCGAACGTGAACACGAATCCTGCTTCGCCCAGCTCACCATGTGGATGACCTATATAGTCGAATGTCATCAGTTGTTTCCATCCTCCAGTTTCGGCGTCCGTCGGCGAATCCTCCATAATCCTCATCAGATTGACGAATTTGGAAATCGAACTGGAAAACAACTGCAGTTTCCTTAGCTCCTTCATTCCCTTCGGGATCGTGAAGGAGTACGTCTGGAAAAGAGGAAGTGATGGATGCGGCTCGCACACCTTCAGGATACCGCCGTATCCGAATTCGCGATCGGATGTCGTGAATACCAATCCGTCCTCTTCACAGTTCCGTAACCATTGTTCCTTGATTGAACGGAAGAATTCGAATGCTTGAGGAGCGATGGAGAGATGGATGGACAGCGGATCTTCGACCACCCGGAACTCGTAGTCCAGCGGAAATGAACGTTGAAATAGGAATTTTTTCATAGCGCCCCCATGTCTAAGTTGTAAAATATGACTGAAGCAAATAAAGCATGACTGACGCTCGACTGTCAAAGCCGACACTACCATATTACGTAATATGGTAGTGATCGTATTTCACCCATGATTGCTACGCTATGGTATCGCGGTTGAAGACGAACGGCTTTCCGTGGCCGGGAACGATATAGTCGGCGCTGTCGAGAATCGTTTTCCGGCTGGCATGCAATGCGTTAGGATCTTTCACGTACGGGTCTTCAAGCGACAGGACACTTGCCTCATCGGTCGACTGCGATGCCCCTTCCGGCCACCAGAACACGTCCGCAGCGACGACCACCTTTCCGTATTCCTTTGTATCGACGAAGACGGCACAATGGAATTGGTCGTGGCCGGGAGTGGGAACGATTTCCATGTCGGTACCGGGAACCTTTCCTTCGTGACCTGAGATTTTTCCGTCGAACGAGTAGACGGAGTCACCATCAAGAATCACGGCGTTTTCGAATATGCCGACGAGCATACAATGATCGAGATGGGTATGCGTCAGTACGACGATGCCGATATCCGACGGACGAAGACCTTCTTTCCGCAAGGCTTCCAGAAGGAGCTCCCGGTTCGAACCCGTATCGACAAGAATATTCGACTGCCCAGCCCGAACCAACGTGACCGACGAACACGCGTATTCCACGCCATCGACCTCCTTCGCATATCCCTCTATCAGGATCCGCACCTCTGCCATATGTTTCCGTTGTCGGATTAGCAAACCCCTGCACTACGGTTTGGATTGCGCTCTTGCTCATACTCCTCGAGAGTCCGTCTACAAAGCGTGCTTTTGACTTTCAACTTTTCACTTAAGACCGTCTTCCTACCATTCCCCTTTCTCCGGATGACCCTCGACCGAAGAGATGGCTTCTGGCGTACGGAGCACCTTGGAGAGGATGAAGCGGCGAAGCGAGTGGTATTCCTCGATCTTGAACCAGTTACATAACAGGAAAAACGTTCCCAGACCGAGCACGCTTCCGAAACCGAGCTGAAGAAAGACCTTGAGGAACGTGTCGAGCGGTGAAAGCGAGAAAAACGCGAATACCGACTTCGACAACTGGGATACCGCGCCGGCGAGGATCGCGGCCAGGAAGATAAGCGCGTTCTCGCGGAAAAATTGCGTGTCGTTCCACTCGCCGATCCGTTTCCGCAACGCGAACAGGAGCAGGAGGAAATTCACGACGCTCCCGAGCGAAAAGGCCATCGCCAGGGCATTGGTCCCGTATTTCGGCATGAGTGCGATGACGGAAACAACATACGTGGCCTCGCCGAGGACGGCTATATAGAGCGGGGTCTTCGTATCCTGCAGCGCATAGAACGCGCGGGCGAACAGCGGTATCAGTCCCTGTGCGAACAGGCTTGCCGAAAGCCAGGCAAGCACGTTAAAGGTCGAGATCGTATCGTCCCAATCGAACTGTCCACTCCCGAGAATGACCCGGACGACCTGCGCCCGGAATACGATGAACAGCATCGAGACCGGAACGACGAAAAACAGGATCCGTTTCGTCGTACGGGAAAGGGTGTCGAAAAATTCGCCGTTCCGTTTTTCCGAAGCGGAAAACGAGAGCGTCGGGAACGCCGCGAGCGAGAACGAGACCGCGAACAATCCGATGGGAATCGCGCCGATATTCGACGCGAGCGTGAAGATCGCGAGACTCCCCGGAAGGAGCAGCGACG
This sequence comes from Candidatus Moraniibacteriota bacterium, assembly GCA_013334245.1. GTDB lineage: Bacteria > Patescibacteriota > Minisyncoccia > Moranbacterales > UBA1568 > JAAXTX01. The sequence continues at coordinate 29,424 of JAAXXZ010000011.1, read as the reverse complement.
CGAAGACGGTCGTCAGAAAAAGACTCAGCTGGTTCGCCGCGATACCCAGTGTCCGGGGTATCATCAACGTCACGACCCGTCGGACCGGCCCGTCGAAGCGGAGCGGATGATGGAACAGGGATGGAAAGAATCCCCGGTTCTTCACCGAGGGAATCTGAACCGCCATATGGAGCAATGCGCCGAGCGCGACCCCCCAGGCCAGACCGGACATTCCGAACGCGGGTACGAATACCGTCACACCGACGATGATTCCCACGTTGTAGAGAATGGGAGCAAGCGAATACGCCGTAAAACAACGGAACGAGAGCAGCATCCCGCCGAAGACCGCGCTCGCGCCGAGAAACAATGGCGAGAGCAGCATGATCCTTGTAAGTTCGACCGTGACGGCGCGCTTTTCCTCCGAAAAACCCGGCGCGAGTACGGCAACGATCGCCGGAGCCATGATAATTGCCAGAAGCGAGAGCCCGCCCAACGAAACAAGTATCCACTCAAGGACGCCCGCGGCGAGCTCCAACGCCTCCTGCTTCTTTTTCTTCGACAGGAATTCCGTGAATACCGGAACGAACGCGGCCGAGAGTGCGCCCATCACGAGCAGGTTGTACAGGGTATCGGGAATGCGGAAGGCCGCATAATACGCGTCGAGCGTATCACCCGCTCCGAACCGCCCAGCGAGCATCCGATCCCTCAGGAACCCGAGCAGACGACTCGCTATGCCGGAAGCGGCGATGACGAATGCCGCTCCGCCGATCGTTTCCGAAGTCGCGTCAGCGAGCCTTCGGAATACCGCCGTCTTTCCTTTGATCGTCTTGATCATACATCCGTTATTGCGTTGAGAAAACAGCCCCGTAATACGCGTCCGTCGATAGGGTGGCGTCGAACGAGTACCCGTTACGCGACTGTTCCAGTCCGTCGGACCGCCAATCGGCATGATACCGGTCGGGAACGGAGAGCCGAGAATGAAGTGCGCTCCCCTCGGTCCCCGATTGTTTCTGGAATAACACGGAGTAGGACGCCGGATCGGCCGCCTGCGGAGCGACCCGGAACGGAAGTTTGTACGTATACTCGACCGTCACGCTCTCCCCGGGACTCACATAGACCCAGTTCCCGAAAACCGTCTTGCCGGTTTCGATGGAAATACGGGTGCCACCCTTGTCGATCTTCATCGTACCCTCGTCGCGCTTCACGTCCTCGTCGCGACGGAACCCGAGCGCATCATAATCGACCGGGGCCTTCGGAAACTCGTACGTCTGCCCCGATGCGGAGATGAGCTCCGACCCCTCCGGCACATATACCCGCAGATAGTCCGAATTTACCCGATTGAACCAATCGTATGGAGTGTTTCCCCCGGTATGTTTCCTCGTTATCCTGACCGTGTCAAGGACGGACCCGTCCGCCTGCACGGTCGCGGAATGATCTATCGACTCCTTGATGACGGCATCCGTCTTGAATCCGTTGAGGTTCGTATGGATAACGCTCAGATAATCGCGTGGCGTCACAAGCATCCTTCCGGACCATCCCGCCTTGTCGATAAGCGATTCGACACCGGCATTGCGCGAATACAGCAGCACCTGCTTGCCGTCGAGGGATCGCGAGAGTGTATCGGCGAGCGTCGCCAAACCCGCCGCACTTCGCAGCGAGAAGAGACGGTCGAGCATGATCGGAGCCATGTCGGACAGGATTTTTTTCGGCTGGTTCAGATCCCGATCGTATTTCTCCTCCACTTCCTCCTGCACCACCTGGGAAAAATTATCCGCATCGATCGTGACACCGTACTCGGGCATATCGATCGGACCCGTCAATCTGAGCAGTTCCCGTATGACGGTCGGCGTCAACGTGATTACGCCGTCGACGGTCGGACCTCCGGTCTTTTCGTAGAAATACATCGCCTTCTCCGCCGACGTCGGGAAATCCGGCCACCAATTGCTGTCATGCAGGCTCCATGCCGTGCTTATCTTCTGGATCGGGGTCGGCGGAACGATATTCTCCCTGAGCTGCCCGTCCGGATTGAAAATCCCGTCGACGAAAAATTTTCCTATATGCCCGCTTTTCACTTCCAGCAATCCGTAGCTGCCGATGAATCCTCCGGTCGGACGAAGCTCCGCGTTGTTCTGGAAAAGGAAGAGGTACAACCGGGGACCGTTCGCACCGAGGAGTTCCCTCGCGAGATCGGAATTCCCGTTGAATCCCTCCAGAGCGGTCGCGATGACCGGCAATTTTTCTTTCATGGAAAGGAACATGTCCCGCTGTTTCTCCGGAACATCTTCCGGTCGGACCCGTTCGAACGCCGACCGGGCAGCCTCGATTTCCTTGGAAGCGGTGACGGATTCCTTTTCCGCCTGATCGACCAGATCGAGAAACGAGACATCGTTCCGCGGACTTCCCCCGTTTCCGGAAGAGGATGACGGCAGAAGCGAAAGCATCCTGCTCAGGGACACGCCGGCCGCGGAAAGATGTTTCGCCCCCTCCAAAAGACCCTGACCGGAAGATACCTTCGAAAGACCGGGAATGAATCTCGTCGCTTTCGCGAGTTCGTTGCCGACGGTTCCGAGCGACGCGGACGTTTCCGAAAATGTCTTGTAGGCCGCATTGAAATTCTTCGAGGATCCGTTGAAATCGGCGGACGTCAGGTCATCAACCGCCTGGGACGCATACGATACGCCCGCGACGCTCCCCTTCATCACCTCGGCCTTGAACGAAAACAGCCGCTGAACGGACCAGACCCCGCCGAAAAGGATAAGGAGAAATACGGACAGGAACATCGTGCCGCGAAACGTTTCCCGGGATACCGCCACGGGCTCCAACCGATATGGAAGTACGGGAAAACGGTGCGATCGGAAAAACTCAGCGATAGCCATCGGCACGGCACCCGATACCGCACTTCGGCTACGGACGGACGGCTCTGCCGGCACTTCCTGAAACGTTTCCGTGCCGAGTCCGTATTCTTCCGGGTACGATTCGCGGCTTTCGACCTGCGAATCATCGGACGTCTCCGAACCGAAAAATGCCGCTTCATTCCGATACGAATCCGATATCGAATCCCAGTCTTCCCCCAAACGCTCCGGATGGCGAGGTTCGTCGACAACCGGAGACGAATCGATTTCAGAATCGAACAGAGGCCTATATACGCGATCGTTTCCCCGAATCGCGTCCGGACGGCCGAATCCCGACATCTCTTCCGCATAACCGGCACCGACCTTCGAGGACGATTGGGATCGATCCACCGGGTCGGCTACGCCCGCCCCACTCCTCAGGGAGCCTACGGAACCGATACGTTCCCAATCCAAATCGCCCGACCGATCCACCGGTCGGACGTCGAACATCTGCGGGATGACATGCTGTATCGGTTTCGGTGTCATGTGAGACGTTCCTGTTTCTTTTTTGATGATACGGCATCCGCTACCGGAAATGCCCGTCGATACGCCGCAAGCGTCGACACGGCCATGTCCTTCCATCGAAACATCCCCGAGCGTTCCCTTCCCCGTCGGGCGAACTCTTGGGCCAGGTCCCGGTCTTCCAGGACACTCCGGACTTTCTCCGGAAGGCTCTCCGGATCGTCGGGATCGAAAAATATCGCCGCATCGCCGAGTATCTCCGGTAACGATCCGCGATCGGCGGCGATGACGGGTATCCCGAATCGCATCGCCTCGAGCGGCGGCAGTCCAAATCCCTCGTACAGGGAAGGAAAAACGTATCCCATCGCATGCCGATACAGTTCCGCAAGCTCGCCATCCGGCACGAACCCCGTGAAGACGACATTGCCGACGTCGGTGGATTCCGCCTTCTCCCGAAGCAGCCGATAAAAATGATCTTCTTTCCCGACGAGGACGAACCGCACCTCCGGGAACAAGGCGGCCAACGGTACGAACGCGTCGAGATTCTTGTGCGGATACGCGTTCCCCACGTACAGGAAGTATGGCTCCAGTATAGCACGGCTCCCGGGAGCTTCCGAACCGGTTTCCGCGACGGAGCCTGCGTCGAAATCGCAACCTTCGTACGTCACGACCGTCTTTCCCGCAGCTCCCGGAAACGACGAAAGGATATCCCGTTCCGTGAATCGGGATACGGTCAGCACGACGACGGCCCTGCGTATGGCGGACGAGATGGCAAGGCGATAGGCAAGATATTTCATTCCGTATGTCAATCGGCTTTTCGTCGTGTTCCGGACGGTCGGGAAGTGCAGCAGTATGAGGTCATGGATCGTCACTATGAAACGCCCGCGATACAGCACCGGAACGTTGAAGTGCGCGAAGTGAACCAGATCGAGACGGTATTTCCGAAGAATCCATGGAAAGAGGAACTGCTCCCGAAACGAATACCACGGATAATCGGCGAGCACTTTCGTAAACCCGGGGTTCTTCGGAACATATCGGTCGAAATTCTCCCTCCGAAGAAACACGAAATAACGGTCGTCCCCTTCGGCGGCCTGCTCGAGATACTCGACCAGTTTTTCCGTATAGCGCCCCAGACCCTTCCCGACCGGTCCGTAGAAGCGGGCATCGATTCCGATTCTCATCTTTTTTTCTTTTTTTCGAGGGTTTTTTCCGAAATTGCCGCCGGAGTCTCCCGCTCGAGAAGATACAGGACGAGTCCCTGGGTAGCGAGTGCCTTCAGCATGCCCGGGTCTTCGATCCGATTCATCGTTTTGGGGAAAATCAGGAAGGCGACGAGCGAACCCATCATTCCCGGCGAGCGGACGATGACGCAATCGTTCTCTTCGGTGACCTTCTTTCCGGAAGCGATGAGCGTCTCGACCGGAATCGCGGTACACTTGGACACCTTCCCGTTACGCATCTCCTTTTCCACGACCCCGCGGTCGATATCGACGATCCGGACCAGGAACGATTCCGACTTGCAGGACATGAGGACGGAGCGTTCGAAGGCCCGATACGCCTTCCGCGTCTCCCCTTTCCGAAAACTCTCCGCCGCCTCGGGCAGGGAAAGGATCAGATTTTCCATGAGGTCGAGCTTCCGGTTCGTCTCACCGATATACGAATACGACGCGGAAAGGTCTTTCGTTATATCCGACTTTTCACGCTGAAGCCGCAGCTTTTCGCGGACCTGTCGCAACAGCGATTTCTCCTTGGCGAAGAAGAGTAGGAACCCCGTCGCGCCGAGAAAAAAGACCAGGAGCGTTTCCGCCCCCTCTTCACTCAGCCCGAATAGACCGCGCTGGACGGCTTCGGGAGTCAACGCGGCGAGAATGAAAAGAATGAAGAATATCCAATACATCCCGTTCTGGGACCCGCGCGTGCCCCTGACGGGAACGCGTGGGCCCGCTTATCGACCGCGCTTATGAAAGCGGAAGTTGCTTTAAGAAGGCTCTGAGCCGTTCACCGACTTCGGGATGTTTGAGTCCGTAATGAATAGTCGTCTTGAGAAAATTGAACTTGTCGCCGGTATCCAGCCACTCCCCTTCGAGCATGTGTGCGTGGATCGGAGACCCCTTGTCTATCATGATTTCGAAGGCGTCCGTCAGGCGTATCTCTCCCGACTTCCCGCTTTCCATCCCCGAAAGGATATCGAAGACTTCGCGGGTGATGACATACTTCCCGACGGCGACCGCCCGGCTTGGAGCCTCTTCCGGCTTCGGCTTTTCGACCATCTTCGTGACCCGGATATCGCGGTCTCCGACGGCCTCCCCCGCGACCACACCGAACTTCGATACGTCCTCCAACGCTATTTCCGCCGCTCCGATGATCGGCGTACCGAGTCGCTTATACGCCTCGATGAGCTGCTTCGCCGCAGGCACCTCGCTGTCGTAGATACAGTCGCCGAAAAAAACCAGCACCGGCTCGTCATCGTCCACGAGGTGTGCGGCCTGCAAAAGCGCGTGCCCGTCGCCGAGCGGGGCGGGCTGACGCACGTACGAGAATTTCGCGAGCCCGGATATGGCACGGACCTTTTCCAGCAGATCGTGCTTGTTTTTCTCCACGAGCGTGTCTTCAAGCTCGTAGGAGACGTCGAAGTGATCCTCGATCGCACGTTTCCCGCGACCGGTCACGAAGATGATCTCCTTGATGCCCGATGCGACCGCCTCCTCCGCGAGATACTGCACCACCGGTTTGTCGACTATCGGAAGCATCTCTTTCGGCTGCGCCTTCGTCGCCGGCAAAAACCTGGTACCGAATCCGGCGACCAGAAATATCGCTTTCTTGATCTCCATTGGCTCCCTACCCATACGTTTTCATGAAGGATTACGACACCCACAGTATACCATCGTCACTTGACGAGAGAAACAAGCCGCTTGAACTCGATATTGAACTCGGCGATCGCGTCGTTCGCGATGGGATGGAACCTACTCCTGAAGTCCCGTTCCTTCACGTAATTCGACGCCTCAAGCAGCGAGTCGTGCGTACCCGCGTCGAACCACGCGCCCTTGATTGCCCGCACGTCAAGTTCACCGAGCCCGAGATAGGCCCGATGCATGTCCACGATTTCGAGCTCGCCGCGAACCGACGGCTTGACGTTCTTCGCTATCTCCGGTGCCTTTCCGTCATACAGATACAGTCCGGGAATCGCGAAATTGCTTTTCGGTTCGGCCGGTTTTTCCTCGATGGATATCACTTTCCCGCTTTCCGCGTCGAACTCCACGACTCCGAACCGCTCCGGGTCCGGCACCTCCTTGGCGAAGACACGGCCGCCGGAAACGAAGCTCCCGATCGCCTCGGAAAAATCATCCTCGAAGATATTGTCCCCGAGCACGAGTGCGGACGGTCCGCCGTCGAGAAAATCCTCGCCGAGAATGAACGCCTCGGGCAACCCGCCTGGACGTTTCTGCACGACGAACGATATATTCACGCCGTGTTTACGGAACATCGAACCGAGCAAGTTGAGATAGCTTCCGGAATATTCCGGCGCGACGATGATCAGTATGTCGCGGATACCCGCCTGAATGAGCGTGTTGAGCGGATAGAAGATCATCGGCCGATCGTAGACCGGCAGAAGCTGCTTCGTCAGCACCGCCGTGAGCGGCAGGAGCCGCGTACCGGTTCCGCCCGCGAGAATGATACCTTTCATACTTTGAAGAATAAAGAATTGGGAATTATGAATCAAGAATCAAACGAAGGAATGCTCAGCGATAAATCGGAAATGTCTTACAAAGCATCTTCACCTGCCTGCGGATACCGGAAAGTGTCTTCTCATCGCCGCCCGAACGGAGCGCGGCATCGATAAGCCTCGCGATCGTCCGCATCTCGGGCACCTTCATGCCGCGCGTCGTCACCGCCGGGACGCCGACACGGATACCCGACGGATCGAGCGGACCTCGGGGGTCGTCGGGCAGCACGTTCTTGTTGAGCGAGATTCCCGCCAGGTCGAGCCATGCCTGAGCCTCCTTTCCGGTGACATTCCGACTCTTCACCGTATCGATAAGGAGCATATGATTCTCCGTCTTTCCGAAGACGATCTCGTATCCGAGTTTCAGGAATTCCTTTTCGAGCGCTTTCGCGTTCACGAGGACCTGCTTGGCATATCGGCGGAATTCGGGACGCAACGCCTCACCGAATGCGACCGCTTTCGCCAGTATCATATGCATATGCGGACCGCCCTGCACTCCCGGGAATACCGCCTTGTCGATCGCCTTCGCATACGCCTCCTTGCAGAGGATCAATCCCCCACGCGGACCGCGGAGCGTCTTGTGCGTCGTCGCCGTGACGATATCGAAGAACGGTACCGGACTCGGCAACGCCTTGCCCGCGATCATACCCGCGATATGGGCCATGTCCATCATCGAGATCGCCCCGACCTTCTTCGCGATCGAGGCGAAGCGTTCATAGTCGAGCTGCCGCGTATACGAGGAAAATCCCGCGAGCATAAGTTTCGGCTTCTCCTTTTTCGCGAGCGCCTCAAGCTTGTCATAGTCGATGGTTCCGTCCGCCTCCGTCTTGTACCGTACGAACCTGAACACTTTCGCGGGGAGCGTGACCGGGTGCCCATGGGTCAGATGGCCGCCATGAGAGAGATCCATGCCGAGCACGGTATCTCCCGGAGACAGAGTCGCGGCATAGGCCGCCAGGTTCGCCGACGCTCCCGAAAGCGGCTGCACGTTGGCATGCTCCGCGCCGAACAGCCGCTTCACGCGATCGATCGCAAGCGTCTCGATGACGTCCGTAAAGTCCTGTCCGCCATAATAGCGATTACCCGGATATCCTTCGGAATATTTGTTCGTGAACACGGAACCGAGCGCGTCGAGCACGGCCTCGGAAACGGCATTCTCCGAAGCGATAAGCTCAAGCCCCTCCTCCTCGCGCTTCATCTCGCCGCGGAGTGCGTCATAGGCAGCCGAATCCGATTTACGCAGTGATGTATAGGTATTCATATGATATTCGATGTTGACTGAGTGCGAATCTCCGTCATGTCGTCGGACAAACATGTTCGGATGAAACCGCGTCGTCCGTTCGCAGAGATCTCCAGAAAAAATATCCGACAATCGCGACCGTCGAGAGCGGTGAAAACCACTGCGGCACTTCGGCACCGAACGCGTCCGCAACCATGACGGCACCGAGAATCGCGACCGAATACATCGCCCCGTTCTTGAGATAGAGATATTTCTTCACCCGTTCCACGTTCGCCACCGTCAGTTGGCGTACGATTACGGCACCGACGCCGTTTCCCAAGAGGATGAGCGGGACCGAAAGCGTGAAGGCGAACGCGCCGAGCACCCCGTCGATCGAGAACGACAGGTCGATGACCTCAAGAAAGAGCACTTTGCTCAGATCTGACAGTTTCGATGTTCCTCCCGCCATCTCATGTTCGATTGCCTCCGCATGCTGTCGGAATCCGTGTGTGATGAAGAACGCCGTCGAACCGACCACCGCCCCGAATCCGAGCATGGAACTTTGTTTGAGCGCATACCAGACGATGATCGCAAGCACGACGGAGATGGTCGCATAAAACCACGCCCCCTGTCGTATGAAGAAACTTTCCACCCCGTTCCACCCGAAATGCTTCTGTTCGAGAAACAGCCAGTGGAAAAAAAGAAAGAGCAGAAACACCCCTCCCCCGATAAGCAGTACGGGAGCCGAAGTCTCGATGGCATGGGCGACCGACGGATCGTTCGAGAATGTCGCGGTAAACGAGCCGATGAAACCGAGTTCCGGAACCGTCGCCCACACGATGAGCCACGGAAGGATACCCCGGACGACGAACACCGCGAGGAAAATGCCCCACGTCAGAAAAAATCGTCTCGCTTTCTTCCCCATCGTCGAAAGGACCTCCGCATTGATGACGGCATTGTCGATGCTCGATACGGTCTCGAACAAGGCAAGGCCGATGACCGTCAGGATGATTGAGAAAATCATACCGGTTGCGTCTGGAACTTATGTCTCCGCTTATGACCGACGCGACTCCGCGAACGCGCCCAACGCATCCTGTAGACTCCGAAGCTTCGGACGCTTGGTGTTTCGCAGGGTCGAGTCCTTCGGCCTGCGTGCGGGCCGCGGGAACACGTCGCCGGAAACCGGATTCACCTCGGCTTCCACTCCGACGATACCGAAATACGACCGAAGCGCCCCATACCACGTGGCCGCCCCCTCATTTACCAGATGGTACACCCCCGACGGAGCGGAATCAAGCACGAGTGAAAGGGTCGCGGAAGCCAGGTCCGGCGCATACGTAAAGCAACCGTTCTCATCATCAACAGCCGATACTACGCCCTTCTCACGGGCAATTTCCTCCATCTTCGCGAAAAAACTCTGCTTCCCTCCCGCGGAGATCGCCGGCACACCGAAAAGTTTCGCAAGACGGATAACATAATATGTCCCGCCGACCGCAGCGGTAGACCTTTCCCCTCCGAGCTTGCTCTCGCCGTATTTGGATACGGGATTCGGCTCGGCGTCCTCCTCATATCCATCCCCTTGCTGTCCGCCATCGAACACATAATCGGTCGAATAATGAACGAAGATCGCTCCAAGCTCCTTCGCGACCTTCGATAGTTCTCCCGGCACTTCGGCGTTGATCCTCCATGCCTTCGCGGACTCCGATGCGTCCGATTCGCAGAGATCGACGGCGTTGTACCCGACGGCATTTATAATGACATCCGGACGCAAGGCGAAAATTTTTTCCCGCGCCACGTCCCGATCCGTCACGTCGATATCGCCAAAGTCCCATCCGGTCACCTCGTGCCCGCCATCGACGAAAACACGGACGAGTTCTTGCCCCAACATGCCTTTCGATCCAAGTATGAGTATTTTTTTGTGCATAGATGCATTTAAACTTCAAACATTAGAAATCAATTTTTCTCATTCTTGATATTTTCCTGGCCGCTCACAATTTTTGCCGATAGGGAATTGTACAGAAACCCTCAACGACATCATCACCCATGTTGATACTCTCACATCTCACTTCACTCGCCATATTGACGATCATAATACTCCCGATACGTCCCGCTCTTCACGTCCTTCCACCATTCCTCGTGCGCCTTGAACCATTCGACTGTCTGCCGGAGCCCCTCGTCGAGCGTGACGGACGGCTCCCAGCCGAGTTCGTTCCTGATTTTCGAGAAATCGATCGCATATCGACGATCGTGCCCGGGACGGTCCTTCACGTATTCGATCCTGTCCTCGCTCTGTCCCAGAATGTCGAGCAACGTCCGTACGATATCGATATTCTCGCGTTCGCCGTTGCCGCCGACACAATACGTCTCCCCGATCCCCCCCTTGCGAAGTACGAGGTCTATCGCCCGGCAATGATCCTCCACGTGGAGCCAATCGCGGACCTGTTTTCCATCACCGTATACCGGCACGTTCTTCCCTTCCAACAGGTTCGTGATCGAAAGCGGGATAAGTTTTTCCGGAAAATGATACGGTCCGTAATTGTTCGAACAGTTGGAAATCGTCACCGGCAGACCGTAGGTATGGAAGTAGGCGCGGACAAGATGGTCCGAACCGGCCTTCGACGCGCTGTACGGGCTGCGCGGATCGTACGGGGTCACCTCCGAGAACGGCGCATCGTTCGGCCCGAGCGCGCCGAACACCTCGTCCGTCGAAACATGATGGAACCGCTTCCCGCGATGGTTTCGCGCCGCGTCCAACAAGACCTGCGTCCCGATCACGTTCGTCCTTACGAATGCCGCCGGCTCTATGATCGAACGGTCCACGTGCGACTCCGCCGCGAAGTGCACGACCGCGTCACATTCAGCGACGAGCGGGTCGACCACTTCCGAATCGGCGATGTCACCTTTCACGAATCGATACCGCGGATTCCTTTCGGCCTCTTTCAGGTTCTCGAGGTTCCCCGCGTAGGTCAGGAGATCGAGCACGACCACTTCGTCCTCCGGGTGTTCCCGCAGGACATGATGCACGAAATTCGATCCGATAAACCCCGCCCCGCCAGTGACAAGTAGTTTCATATGGTTCCGACTAACAACTTACAACAATCCGGAAACCGTCTTTTCCGGACTTCTTCATTCATTTACAGTATACATGAATGAAGAGCATTATTAACCCGCCTCGCAATTCCTTCTGTTTTCGCTAAAACAAAAATCCCTTGTTTAGCGAATAGTCAAGGATGGAGTGTTGGGTATTTGGGGAGCGGGTTAATAACTTAAATAAGACTTAAAACGGTAACCTTGCCGTTACTCCGTAAGCAGCAATTTCCTTGCCAAAGCAAGCGCTGCGATCGTCTGCCCTTCCGTGAACGCACCGTCGTCAAGCATCCGATACGCCTCGTCGACTTTCAGACGGACAAGCGATAGGTCTTCGGTCTCTTCCGGATTTCCGCCGACATTCCGGAGATCGGTCGCGAGATAGACCGAGCAGAGCTCATCGGTCGGCCCGCTCCACGGGCAATACTCACCGATCTTACGTAAGATCCCGGTAAACCCGAGCTCTTCTTTGAGCTCCTTCCGGGCCGTTTTCTCGGATGCATCATCCCCTTCCACTGCACCTCCCGGAGCCTCAAGACTCCATCGCTTTGTCGGATACCGATACTGCCGCACGAACAGAATCTCGTCGCCGTCGACTGGAACGACCATGACCGACCGACTCCGCTCCTTCGTATGAACGACGTAGTAATTCCCGACATTCCCTTTCGGAGTTACGAATTCCTCCTGCGTCACGGAAAACCACGGATTCTTATGAACTTCCTCCGCCGAGAGAGTCGTCCACGGTTCACTTCCTGTCATTCCATTCCGATCTGTCGGCATACTCAAGAAACAAACAGGAGTTCCTCCCACCGCGCCGGGTCGGATTCGAGAGACGAGAGCGTCGGATGAGTTTTGTCTTTCTCGGAAAGGATCAGTCCTTCGCGGAGTGGCCAATCGATACCAAGCGCCGGGTCGTTCCAGATAATGCCCCGCTCGTTCTCCTTCGAATAGACGTTGGTACACTTGTACGAAAAGATAGTATCTGGCTTCGTCGTGAGCATGACATGTGCGAACCCTTCCGGAATGTAGAATTGACGATGATTTTCCGCGGACAGCGTGACGGATACGTGCTTACCAAACGTCGGCGAACCACGGCGGATATCGAGGGCCACGTCGAACACTTCTCCCGCGATGACGGAAACCAGTTTCCCCTGCGGGAAGGGCGCGATCTGATAGTGAAGTCCCCGTAGCGTACCGACGGGCTTGGAAAACGAGATATTGTCCTGCACGAAATCGGGCAGACCGAGCTCGCGATAGCGTTCAAGACGGTAGGTTTCCTCGAAATAGCCGCGTTCATCCCCGAACACGTCAGGTTCAATGATAATGACGCCGGAAATCTCCGTTTCGATAACGTTCATAGGCAAGAAAATACTGCTTCAAATCATTTCCACTCTATCAGAAATATCTGAAATGGACTAGAAAACGGTAGAGACGGGGCATGCCCCGTCTCTACGACAGCAAGATTCTCTACGAACTCCTTCCTACAGCCGGATATCGTTCATCACGTCATCGAGCGTGCGCTTCGCCTCGGGCTGCTTCGGTGCCTCGTACGCGACCGGAGCGGCGGCGACTTCCTCCGCCGGCTGCTCCGCGCGGACAGGCTCGGCCGCAACCTCCTCGCGACGCGCTCCCCGCGTCGATCCTTCCGGTTCGTTAATCTTCAGGTTCACGCGGGCGTTGTTCTTCGCACCGATGACGCGCAGAAGCGTCCGAAGCGACTTCGCCGTCATACCCTCGCGACCGATTACCATGCCCATATCCTCGGGATGCACGTCAAGCGTGATGAGCACGCCCATCTCGTCCACCTTCCGCGCGACCTTCACATCCTCTGGATGATCCACGAGCGCCTTCACGACATATTCGATGAACTCCTGATCTTTGAAATTTTCAGACATATCTCTTGCCATTACACGGGATTATGAAACCGAATCCATCCGAGTCAAGTATACCTATCCGCACCAATGACTGTCAACGAGGTGTCAACTATCCGTTCCCCATTCCGTCGGCGGAGAAAACGGCTTCGCCCGCCAGGATTCCGACTGTCTACAAAGCAGTCTACGTGCTTCCTCAACATTTCGCGATAACGCTTCGGATACTTTTTCCATTCGAAGTGCCTGTGAACCCTTCACTAGAACAAGATCGCCTTCGCGGACCAGATCACGTATGGTAGACGCGGCTGAATCCGGGTCCGGGAAACAAAGAACGTTTCCGTGTTCCATTCCACGGAGCAATAGTTCATCCGCGAGCACGCTCATATTCCTACCGACACATATCACCAATCCGACCTGTGCCGAAAGCACGCCATCGGCCAAGCCGCGGTGCGCCTCCTCGGATATCGTCCCAAGCTCGAGCATGTCGCCGAGCGCCACCAGCTTTCGTCTCGCGGGAATCTCCCGAAGCGTTTCGAGTGCCGCCGATACGGAAGCCGGCGACGCGTTATACGTGTCATCGAGTATGCCTATCCCGTTCCGACCGTTCAGAAAACGGAGCCGACCCGGAAGCGGAGCGAATCCCTCAAGTCGTTTCGCGATGTCGACCAGATTCATGCCTGCGGCGATGCCGACCGCCGCACCGGCGAGCGCGTCCGAAATATGGTGACGCGCAACGACTCCCGGAAGACGTACCGGGATCGATTTCCCCGCGTAGTTGAGTTTGAAACTCGACCCGATCCCGCCGTCGGTCTCTTGCAACAGTACATTATCCGCCCGAACGGCCGCACCGGACGCGAATCCGTAGGACAAGATGACCGCCTTCGATTTCTTCCCCATTCCCAGGACACGGCTATCATCGGCATTCAAAACGGCAAAACCGTCCGACGGTAACGAGGATATCAAACGTCCTTTCTCCTTCGCTATGTTTCCGACGGATCCGAAATACTCCAAGTGGCTTTCACCGACCCGGGTAACGACGCCGACTTTGACCGTTACGACCTCGAGCAATGCGGCCATGTCCCCGGGACGATCCACTCCCAGTTCAAGCACGAGCGTCTCCGGATACGATACGGGCCATACCATGAGATACGGGAACCTGACCATGGCAGAGAGCATCCGCGTCACCGCCGATCCGCCGGTACCGACGCCGAGCACCGTGAGTGGCACTCCGATTTCGTTGTTGTAGTTCTCCTCGCTCTTCCGGACCCGCATCGTTTCTGATAAGACGAGCGCTGCCGCCTCCTTGGCCGAGCTCTTCCCGACCGAACCGGTCACTCCCACGACCAGCGGACGATATTTCCGAAGAACCGCGCGCGCCATACATCCGAGCACGCGCTCGGCGACCAGCAGTCTTCCGCTTTTCCCTTCATTTCTGTCCATACGCATTCACACAGTATATCCTCATTTTCAGCTGAAATCGACAATCCTTACATATTCTGGCTCATATAAGGGAAATTATTCCGGTGAAATCATTTCTGGGCCGGAATCAGCTCCGTAGGTTCGACTTTGGCATAGGACAGGAGGAACTTCATCATCGACCCGAACATCGGCGCAGCACTCGATTCAGCCCATTCCACATTTTTCGGATTGTCGACTTTGGTCAGCACGACAAACTTCGGATCGCCGATCGGCGCATATCCGACGAATGACCCGATGGACAGTCCGTCCTCATATCCACCTCCCCCCTCCTTCGCGACCTGTGCCGTTCCCGTTTTCCCGCCGACCCGATATCCCGGCACCGCCGCACGTTTTCCATGTCCGCGCAAAACGACATCTTCGAGCATCTTTCCCATTTTCTCGGCCGTTTCCGAACTTACCACGGGCCGCACCTCTTCCGGCTCCACGACTTCTTCCCGGCCGTCACCGTACACGTACTTCTCCACGATCCGCGGCTTCATGAGAACACCCTTGTTCGCAAGCGCCCCATACGCGTCAATCAGTTGAAGCGGCGTCGTCGTGATTCCCTGACCGAACGAGGCGGTATAGAACTGGATATCGCGCCGGATATCCGAAAGATTCCGCATATTCCCCCCAAGCTCCGCAGGCAAATCGATACCGGTCTTCTGACCGAAACCAAACTGGGACATCCGATCCGCGAAACGGGCATTCCCCACCAGGCTCTCCACATGGATGACTCCCGTATTGATGGAATTGTCGAGCACCCCGTACATGTCGGTCTTGCCATACGTCTTTCCCTCGGCGTTCTTCAGCGTATACCCGGAAATGCTCACGGACCCGGGATCGAAGAAGGCGGTATCGGGTTCGACCTTTCCTTCGTCGATACCGATCGCCATGGTGATCGGCTTCATCGTCGATCCCGGCTCATAGGTCATGCTCACGGTCGGGTTCAGGAAACGGGCATAGTCTTCCGTTTTGCCGTATTCGTTCGGATCGAACGACGGATCGGACGCCATCGCCAGGATCCTTCCCGTCGACGGCTCCATGACGACGATACTTCCGCCGTCCCCCGCGTACTTCTCGACCGAGTCGCGCAATATCTCCTCGGCCTCGTGTTGTATGACGTGATCGATGGTCAACACGACGTCGGGCCCCTCTTCTGCCGGTATCATGACCCGATCGTCCGTAGAGATCCAACGACCGCCGGCGTCACGCTTCTGCTCCACCATTCCGGGTTTGCCGCGCAACAGATCGTCGAGCCACGACTCGAGCCCATACCGCCCTTTGTCTCCCTTACCGGGATCTCCCGGACTCACGAATCCGACCACCTGCCCGGCAAGACTTCCGCCAGGATAATACCGCACCTTCTCTTTCCGAAGATACACTCCCTTGAGTCCGAGCTCGGCGACGCGTGAAGCCTCGTCATCGGTAAGTTTTTTCTTGATCGGCGCGAAACGGTTGTCGAGGTTCTGGCACTTTTCACGGATATCCGACGACGGGATACCGACGGCTCCGGAAAGCGCTTCCGCAGTCGCGGCGACGTTCTCGATTTCTCCGGGAACCAGATAGAGCAACGGGTATTCGCGATTCACGGCAGCGGGATACATCGCCTCCCCTTCGCGGAAATAGAGTTCGCCACGGTCCGGAACGAGTTCGGCGGAAACCGATTGCTGATTTTCCGCCAAGGCCCTCCACTTGTCCGCGCCGACGAACTGAAGGACGAAAAGACGCGTCATGATCAAGATGCCGACGACGAACACGAAAAAAAGAAGGGCTCTCACCCTTCCCGAAGCCGGCGGCGCCATCCGCCCCGACCGTTCCGCTCCCGAAGCCGGATTCGTTTTTCTTTTCACCATACGTATGCGGACATGCTTCCAGGTGCGGAAACCGGCACCTCCCCGTCAGTGTTTCCTATCGGAGAGCGACCGCTCCGCGTCCGCCGATCGTCCGTATCTCCGCGGTCCGATCCATCTCTCTCCCCTTCGCGGCCTCCTCGATACGCGAAAGCGAAAGGGCCTGCGCCTCCGATATCTTCAACTTGCGGTTCTCCTCCTTGAGTGTGGCGATATCCGATTCGACTTTCCGCGCCTCGTACCCCTGCACCGCTCCAAGATTGAGCGCGTACACGTAGGCAATACTCGACAGGAAGAAAACGAACAATCCTGCAAGCGCCACGGGATGCACCGAGCCCGCGAAAAAACGCGTCTTTCCGCGTGAACCATGCTGTTTCTGAACTCCGTAATCTTTAGACATATCGTTTCGCCCCCTGTTTGTGTTTATTTTTTTGACCGACAACTCACAACTGATAACCCGCAACATCGAGAACGAGATCCCGCCTGTGTTGTAAGTCGTCAGTTATTCGTTGTCAGTCGGATTTCAAACTTTCTCGGCGACCCGAAGCTTCGCGCTCCGCGACCGCGGGTTTTCGCTGATTTCTTTCGCGCTCGGAACGATGAATTTCGGAGAGAGTGTCCGTATGACGGCCTTCCGCCCACAGACGCACTTCGGAAACTCGGCCGGGCAGACACACCCACGAGACATCTCGGCGAACATCCTCTTCACGAGAGCGTCTTCGCCGGAATGGAACGTGATGACCGCGATCCTCCCCCCTTTGCCCAGTACGGAGATGCCCTCCCGCAGGAACGTCCCGATGGCGGACAATTCCCCGTTCACCTCTATACGTATCGCCTGAAACACCTTCGTCGCCGGATGTATTCCCATCTTCCTGCGTTCCACGTCCGAGAAGCATCCGGATACGGTCTCCGCAAGCTCCGCCGTCCGGGTGAAAGGCTTCTCACCCCGTCTCGCGACGATCGCCTGCGCGATCTTCCATGCCTTCGGCTCGTCGCCGTATTCACGGAAGAGCTTCGCGAGCGCCTCGTCATCCCAACCGTTCACGATATCGGCCGCGGTCCGCTCCGTCCGTCCGTCAAGCCGCATGTCGAGCGGTCCGTCGGCACGGAACGAGAACCCTCGTTCCGCATCGTCGATCTGGTCCGACGAGAACCCGAAGTCCGCGAGTATCGCGTCCACCGTTTCTATCCCGAGAAATCGAAGCGTTTCCGCGATCCGGGAAAAATTCTCCCCGACCACGGTAAGCGATCCCTTCTCCATCGCTTCCCGCAATCCGGCATCCGCTTCCGCGGAGCGCCGGAAACGCCCGATCGCCCTCTCATCGGCGTCGAACGCGACCACCCTCCCACCGGGGAGCACGTGCGAGAGTATGGCTCTCGTATGCCCACCGCCGCCGAGGGTCGCGTCCACCGCCGTGTCGCCCTTTTGAAGGTCCATCGCTTCGATAGCCTCGTCCAGGAGCACTGGAATGTGTCTCGTCATAACCTCAACCCACAACCGACAACTCACCACTCACAACCAGAAATCCATTCAATGTTGTAAGTTGTCAGTTGTATGTTGTCAGTTATTAGTAAACTCCGAGCTTCCCAAGTTCTTCCGCGATCCCGTCCGTGTTCTTCTCCGCCTCCGCCTTGTACGTCTTCCACGTATCCTCTCCCCAGATCTCGAGACGATTGAACAACCCGACCACGACCACATTCTTACCGAGTCCCGCGTATTCCTTGAGATAGTCCGGGATGAGTACGCGACCCTGGCTGTCAAGCTCCACGTCCGTCGCACCCGCGAGCTGCAAACGGATGAAACTGCGCGTTCCCGCCTCGCCCACCGGCATCGTACCGAGTTTCTCCGCCAGTTCCTCCCACACCTTCATCGGGTACACGAAGAGCGAACGGTCCAAACCGCGGGTCACGACCACCCGACTGCCAAGCTCCCCGCGGAACTTCGATGGCAGCGCGAGACGCCGTTTCGGATCGATGCTATGTGAGTATTCACCGATGAACATAGGCTCACCACAATTCCCCACTTATTGGCACTTCGATGCCATTCTACTCCACTCATCCATACCGTGTCAACACTCCGGGTGACTTCACGCGAAATCGCTTGAATAAAACAAAAAACGGCTTATAAAAGCCGTCCCATTCCGCTCTGAAACAGGCAGATTACCGAATGGCCAGATAGTGCCTTCGATCCACTTCCGAAAACCGTTCGATCGTATACCGGAGCATCGTGCGCGGCATACGTTTGACATGCGCATCCAGGAATGTTCGCAGTACCGACTCGTCACGCTTCCCGACCTCCCGAAGCATCCAGCCGGTCGCCTTATGGATCAGGTCATGTCTGTCGCCGAGCAACGTCTCGCATATCGAAAGCGTATCATCGAATTCGTCCGCACGGATGAATGCCGCCGTCGAAATGATGGAGATACGCCGCTCCCACAGATTATCCGACTTCGAAAGTTTCCGAAGGACGCTCCGCCCGCTTCGTCGCGTCAGCAAATGATCACCGATGATCTTCGGAACGATCACATCGACGAGGTCCCAGTTGTTCATCGCACCGCGGTGCGCGAACAGGAAATCGTATATCGTTGCCCGCGCGTTCGAGTCGGCCCGTTCATACGCGTAC
Source organism: Candidatus Moraniibacteriota bacterium (assembly GCA_013334245.1). GTDB lineage: Bacteria > Patescibacteriota > Minisyncoccia > Moranbacterales > UBA1568 > JAAXTX01. Next base: position 10,257 of record JAAXXZ010000011.1, on the reverse strand, counting down.
GTCAGGATGAGAAGCCCCGTCATCCGAGCTTCGTGGTACGGACTCGACAGGAGTTTTTCGATTTCCGAAAACGCAAGATCCCGGAATTCCTTCGCGATCTTCCGCTGTTCCGGCATGACGACGCCGAGAAACCGGTCCCCTTCGCCGTACTGTCCTTTGCCCGTCTTGAAAAATCCCGACAAGAGCTCCGCCTTGTCCGGCGTTCCGAGTGACTTCAACCGTTTTATAATTGCCGTCGAAGACATGACGGTGATGACGGATTAGAATTCTCGCAGCATGCGCACCAAAAGTCGTACCGGGGCGCCGGCCGCACCTTTGGCAAGAAATTCGTCTTCGACCGCCGTCATACGCGGCGCCATATCGATATGCACCCATGGGTATCCGTCCGCGAACTGTTTCAGAAACGCGGCCGCGGTAATCGCCCCGCCCCACCGCGCGCGACCAAGGTTTGCCACATCCCCGAATGTCCCTTGGACTTCCGCATCGTATTCCTCCCACAAAGGAAGCGGCCAGACGAAATCGCCGCTCTCCTCGCCCCAGGCCCTGAACCGATGTTCCGTCTGTTCATCCTGTGTGAAAATCGCCGAGGCCCGCTCCCCGAGCGCGACCATCGCCGCGCCGGTCAAGGTCGCCACATCCACGACGATCACCGGGTCGTATCGCTTCGCATACGTCAGTGCGTCCGCGAGAATGATCCGCCCTTCCGCGTCGGTGTTCTTCACTTCGATCGTCTTTCCCGACATGGAACGCAGAATATCGCCGGGACGATAACTCGAACCGGACGGCATATTCTCGACCGCCGGCACAAGCGACACGATATTCCGCCTGATACCGGTCCGGGCGGCCGCCGCGACCGTATGCAGCACCGCCGCCGCCCCCGACATATCCATGTTCATCCCGTCGGAAATGGATGCGTCCGGTTTCAGGTTCAGACCGCCGGTATCGAACGTGACCCCTTTGCCGACCAGCACGAGCGGCTTGTCCCCTTTCTTCCCTCCGGCAAATTCGAGCACGATGAAACGCGGCTCCTCGGAAGAACCCTGACCGACACCGAGCACGCCGCCCATACCGAGCTTCTTCATCTCCGGCACGCCGAGCACTTTCACCTTCGCCTTTTCACCGATCCGCTTCGCGATCTTTCTCGCCTCGTCCGAAAGCGTCTTCGGCACCACGTCGCTTCCCGGCAGGTTCGCAAGCCGACGGCACGCGTTCGTTTCTTCACCGACGATCTTTCCCCGGACAAGTCCGTCCTTCACCTCTTTCGTATCGGCGTTCGTGAAAACGATTTCCTTCACTTCGCCGAACCGTACCTTGGCATCGGAAAGGAATTCAGAATGATCATATCCCGCCATCTCGGCATTGGTCGCGAACGCCTCGGCAATCTCGGCATCAGTCATCGAAAGCTGCGGGAAACGGAACGCATCGAAATCAACGACGAGCCGCGACACCTTCCTCAGCTTGGCCGCCATGACCGCCCGCCGGGACAAAAGCAGCAGTTTTCTTCGTGTCATCATCTTTCGCTCACCGATCGCCAATCCGATCTCGATGGAACCATCGGACAAACGGACGACGTCGTCGTCTTTCCCGTCGATAAGAATGATCCGAGCCGCCCCGACCGGTACGGCTTTCCCCTTCCCAAGCACGGTGAATTTCATAACGTTTCGATAATGGTACCTGCCCATTGTACCTACGGAAACGGAAACATGGCAATGATACGAAAAAAATAGCGGCGACCTGGAGCGCAGGCCGCCGAAGTCGTTCATCCTATGATGCCGGGTTTTCCGCTATATGATACGGGGCCCAGCAAAAAAATGAAGAGATATGTTCTTGGGAACCGTTTTCCAACAGCTCCTTCGCGGAAAAGCAGAACAAACAGTCGTCTTTTCCGGGAGTAAAATGGCCGAGCACGAGAAGCTTCCCCTGCGAAACGGAAATTTCACGCTTGTCGAAGTTGTATCTGAGATCGACGTGCGGCCATTTCGATTTCATGCCTTTTTTCATGACTGTCGCCTGATAGAACATGGTTTTCAAATCGGGATTTTCCTTGAAAAGTTGTTCCACCGCAAGCCAGAAGGCACATGTAACGATGTGTTTCACATATCTGAAGTTTGCATTGTTAAATAAGATGAACCGAGAACATTTGATTGTAAAAACACTAACACACGAAAATGAAATTTGTCAACTGTTTTTTGAAACAGCATCAAAACGACCACCGGTCTCATTCGGACAAGGAGACTCAGCATTCGATCTGCGTACGGATATAATCTTCGAAAGACGTCGCGCGGGCGACGACGCGGACCGACCCGTCCGCGCAAAGCAACAATTGCTGTGCCTGTGGCCACCCGTTATATTGTGACGCCATGGCGACCCCGTGCGCGCCGGTATCGTGCACGATAATCAAGTCGCCTTCTTCCACATGCGGCAAAACGCGGTCCTTCGCGAGGCGGAAGTTCTCGCAGAGCGGCCCGGCCACATCAACGGTCTCGCCGGTCGACATATCGTCCTTGCCGAACACGGTAAGATGATGATACGCGGGATAGATCGCCGCCCGCGGAATATTCGCGAGTTCGGAAAAATCCACCCCGACGAACTTCCGATATTTGTCCATGACGTTGATCACCGTCCCCACGATGATGCCGTGCGGTCCCGCCAGGTAACGCCCGGATTCGGCATACAGTTTCGGGCGGTACCCGTTTTCGGTTTCGAACGCGGCGAACAGTCTCGCATACTCTTTCCCAAGATGGACGACGTCGAGCGGCTCTTCACCGGGTCGGTACGGGATACCCAGACCGCCGCCGACGTTCACGAACTCGAATCGGATTCCCAGTTCCTTGCCGAGCGCTCCGGCCAGTTCGAGTACCATTTCGAGTGTCCCGGCAAGGTTGGACGCATCGCGTTGGTTCGAGGCGTACATCGTGTGGATGCCGAACCGCGTGGCGCCCGAGTCGCGCGCCATCCGATAGGCATCGGAAATCTGATCGCGACGCACCCCGAACTTCTGGTTCGGCGGATCACCGATGATGCTATTGGTTCCTTCCTGTCGAAGTTCGCCCGGATTGTACCGAAACGAGATCAACTCGGGCATCTTCGGAAGCTTCTCGATCAGTGTGACATCGTCGAGATTCAGGATGCATCCGTACTCGAGCGCCAGTCGTAGCGATTCGCGCGACGTATCGTTCGAGCTGAACATGACCCGCTCCGGCGGCGCGCCCGCACGCTGAGCGAGTGAAAGCTCGAACGGCGACGAACAATCCAGTCCGAATCCGTTCGCGAGCATGAGTCGCAGAATCGCCAGGTTCGGATTCGCCTTCACCGCGTAGAAATTACGGTCACCCTCAACCACGAACAGGTTATTTTTCAGTGTTCCGATAGCATCGAGCATCCCCTGCTCATCGTACAGATGAAAGGGCGATCCGAACTGGGCGACTATACCGGGCAGTAACGGCGTCAGCCGTTCCTCGAACGATTTCGACATCGGCATACGGATACGTGTTATCAGATCACATTTTTATCTATTCTTCCCCGAATTTCAGGTACTTCCTTCCCCTGAGCCGTTCGGGAAAATAGTCCTGTCGTGCGTCTTCCGGACTTTCAAAATCGGGAGTGTATTTGTATCCCCTCCCGTACCCGACCGTCTTCATCAGCTTGGTCGGCGCGTTTCGCAGATGGAGCGGAACCGGATCGTTCGGCAGTTCGCGGATATCGTCTTTCACATGTCCGTATCCGACATACAGCGCGTTCGATTTCTTGGACTTCGCCAGATAGACGACAGCCTGTGCGAGCGCAAGCTCGCACTCCGGCATTCCGATGAACTGACACGTCTGATACGCAGCGACGGCCTGCGGCAGTGCGAACGAATTGGCGAGGCCGATGTCTTCGGACGCGAACCGCACCAGCCGCCTCGCGACGTAAAGCGGGTCCTCCCCCGACTCGAGCATCCTGCCGAGCCAGTAGAGCGCCGCGTCAGCGTCACTTCCTCTTAGGGACTTATGCAAGGCGGAAATGATATTGTAGTGTTCTTCGCCGGTCTTATCATAGAGAAGATTCGGCCGCTGCAGGATTTCCTTCACCGTTTCCGCCGCGATATGAGAGGATTCGGACGCGGCCGCCTCGAGCGTGCCGAGCGCCATACGGGCATCACCTCCGGCGAATCGTACGATGATGGCGACCGCCTCTTCGGTCACCTCGATGTCACCGCCACCCAATCCCCGTTCGGTATCGGAAAGCGCCTTCCGGACTATCTCCTCGATCGCTTCGTCTGACAATTTTTCCAGGATGAACACTCGTGCCCGCGACAAGAGCGCCGCGTTGACCTCGAAACTCGGGTTCTCGGTCGTCGCTCCGATAAGCGTCACGGTCCCGTGTTCCACGTGCGGCAACAACGCGTCCTGTTGCGACTTGTTCCATCGGTGGATCTCGTCGAGGAACAGTATCGTCCTCTTTCCCTCGGCGCGGGACCGCTCCGCTGCCGCGATCACGTCGCGCAATTCCTTGATACCGCTCGTTACCGCAGAAAGTGCCAAAAATTCCGCCCGCGTTTCGTGCGCGATGATCGTCGCCAAAGTCGTCTTCCCGCTTCCCGGCGGACCCCACAATATGATTGACGGCACCGCATCGCTCCCGATCGCCTTGCGCAAAAAAGTTCCCTCACCGACAAGCGAAGATTGCCCGAGGAATTCCTCGAGCGTCCGCGGCCGCATCCGATCCGCGAGCGGCCTTGTCCGATTGTGTTTCACGTTCTTTTTCATAACTCGGCCAAAGATTCATGTCTTACCGAATGTCTCATCGTGGCCCGGCAACTCCACGCTCATTACCGCTTGACACTGACCCGTTTTCTGCTATACTGTCAATATTCAGACGAGAAGGGATCCGAACGGCTCACTGCCTAAGGAGCCCTTTTCTTTTTATCCGCCGATTTTTTTTCGGACCGCTGGCGATTCCAGATAATCGAAATACTCCGATCCAAGCTTTTTATACAGCGACGATGCATACTGTCGGTTCGGAAAGAGCACCTTTCCAAAAATCCCCTCTTCGACAAGAAAATCGACAAACATTTTATAGTCACCGTCACCTGATACGAGAAATATTTTTCCGAATACCTCATGCTTGTACAGTTTCTTCATCACATTAAAAATGATATCGGAATCCACGTTTCCCTTCTTTTTGCCCGCCATGGCGGCATTATGTTCACGAAAAATCAACACGAATCCGGCAGATTGTATTTCCTCGTAAAGATCTTGGCGTTCCTCCTGCACGTATCCGAGAAAGTAGAACGCTTTCACGACACCGTATTTCTGTTCCAAATAGACGCGGAACCGGCGCAAATCGATTCTCCACGGATCGCGTTCCCGCTTAGCAGTCCCCATATACAGGTTTTGTCCGTCTATGAATGCGAGATTCTTGTCCTGCTTCATATATGATGCTCAGCCGATTTTTCTCAACTCTCTCATTTTCGCACCAAAAAACCCGCCTGTAAAGCGGGTTTTTCAAGATATTCGATTTCAGAACCCATATCGCACCTTTACCCCTTCAAACCGTCGCGCAACCGAAGCACGAATTCACGAACCGGAGACTTTGCCGCGTTCTTGCCGAAGCTGTTCCAGGGAAGTTTGAAATCTAGTTCCTCGAAGTGATCCAACACCCACTGCGCGTAGGTATTGCTGTTCGTCCCGATAAGCGAATATTCCTTGATGGGGTAATGCTCATGGCTCGAGGTGATCACGTCGATCATCCGTTTCGCCAATTCGCCATCGACTCGCTTCAATAACTCGCCCTTCCACAGAGGTTCAGTGCGAGTGAACGGGATGATCTCGATGCCGGAAAACGTCGGGAAATAATCCTTGTGCAGATACGCCCACTCCTTGTTCCCGTTCAACCGGTCCAATACCTCCCATCTCGTGATGTTCCCCTTCTCGTTGCAGACGAACCAGGGATGCGACGCGAAGTTGAGCGGGAAGGTCACCGGACAATGAAAAATGAACACCTGATACCGTTCCTTGTCGATAAGATCCTGATATTCGTTCGTACTCATAAAAAAACGGATAAGAAATATGGCATCGGAGTCTCCGGATTCGTACCGACACATCCGGAACGCGACTTCATATTATTTCACAAAAACGACATCTTGTAAAGAGGTCGTTTTTGCGTCATCACCAACGACAAATCACTCGGCGGGAAGCTGATCGGGCAGTCCCGGTCCCGGGCGGAGCACGTTCCATCGTCCGTCATCACCAAGCCGCACAACGGTCGAGGGTTCGCCGGAACGCCTCCCTCCATCGACGAGGAAGTCCGTCATATCCGAAAAATACTGTCTCGCCTCGTCGGCGGTTTCCGCCGGACGTTCACCCGCCGGATTCGCCGAGGGTGCGATGACCGGACCGGCGGAAGCAAGAAACACACGAAGCTCCAGATCATCCGGAACCCGGAAAGCGATCGTACCGGTGCCTCGGTGGAGATATTCCCATTCCGACCCAGAGCACGGCAATACGACGCTGACAGGACCGGGCCAGACCTCGGAGAGTCGTTTCCGAGACACTTCGTCCGGATCGATTCCGAACCGGGTAAGATCGGCCATGTCGGCGAGCAGCACGATACACGGCTTTCGCGTGTCGCGTCCGCGAATCCGGTAGACCCGTTCCACCGCATCAGTATCGAACGCGGAAGCGACGATACCGTACAGCGTATCCGTCGGAATGACACCGACTGCGCCCGACCGGACAAGATCAGCCGCCTTGGATACTGTGACATTTTTCATATCGCGACAGACATCACCGAAGAATACGAAACGAATGTTCCCGAAGTACCGGAATCATCTCACGCTCCGTCCGATCCACCCGAGCGTGCGATGGTCCATGAGCCGCGAAGGCGAGCAGTTCTTCAACCGCTTCCCGACTTCCCTCCGCCTCGATACGGACACTGCCATCCGGCTCGTTTCTGACGAACCCGACCACGCCGAGACGCTCCGCCTCACGGCACGTTGAAGAACGGAAGTTCACTCCCTGCACCAGGCCGGTTATCTGAAAACGGACTCGGATGATTTCCCCTTGGTTCATACCGAAAGCGTCACGCCGACCGGACAATGGTCGGAACCCTGAATATCAGGCAACACGAACGCGTCCCGCACGGAGTCGGACAGGTTCGAGCTCACGAAAAAGTAATCGAGCCGCCATCCGACGTTCCGCGAACGCGCCCACGTCTTCAGGTCCCACCACGTATAGGCGACCTCGTCCGGATGCAATGTCCGGAATGTATCATGAAACCCTGCCGGTTCAAGCCGGTCCATCCAATCCCGTTCGATACGGAGAAAACCCGTGTTGTTCATATTCTCTTTCGGCCGCGCGAGGTCGATCTCGTTGTGCGCCGTATTCACGTCACCGCAAAAAATGACTTTCTTGCCAGATGCGACCAGAGCTGACACATGTATGAGAAACTCGTCGTAGAATCGCAGCTTAAAGTCGAGCCGCTCGTCGCTTGCTCCGCCGTTCGGGAAATAGATGTTGAGCAGGGTGAACTCCGGAAATTCCATCTCGATGATACGCCCTTCCTTTGACAGCAGCGACTCGTCACCGAAGTGTGTCCGAACGACCTGCGGTTCCTCCTTGGTATAGATGGCCGTCCCGCTGTACCCCTTCTTCTCAGTGGCACAATGAAAATAGGCATAGTACCCGTCCGGCCCCTGGAGCTCGTCCGGCAGCTGATCGACATTCTGCAGTTTCGTTTCCTGGATGCATACGATGTCGTATTCCCCCTTGCCGATCCATTCCGAAAATCCCTTCCGGCCGGCGGCCCGAAGCCCGTTCACGTTCCACGAGACGATGGTGACGTCGCGACGTTTGGTCATAGGAATATAAAAACAAGTTCAGTCAATGTCGTTCGAATCAGCTTTCCCAACCTGTTCTCTCACCAGTTCCTTCAATCGATCCCCGTGCTCTTTCGAAGCTACGAATCGGGTGATGAGATCTTCGAGGAATTCCAGCAATTCCTTGAGGTTTCGTTGAATGACCGCATTCACTTCATCTTGTTTCACGTACAGCGTATCGTAATCCCCGATAAATATCCGTTTTAACTCGCGACTTTTCCCTACATTTTCTGGAGTTGATCCCGTTGAAATGTTTGCGAACCAGGAATCGCCCGGGACGACGACGCCAAACCTTCCCGCGCGAACTGCGCTCTCTGTCGCTTTCCGGACCGAAAGCTCCACACCAAAGAAATCATCTACCCCCTCAGACAGCAGCCTTTTCGAACTTTCGGAAACGTTTGACCGTGAGACGGTCTCCGAATCGTCGGCCTCTCCATCGGTCATGATCGCCATGTTCCTTCCATCGATCAGACGGAAAGAACGCCAGGTATCGGCTCCGGATTTTTTCAATGTTTCATGGAGCGTCAGAAATTCGCGAATGTCGTCCCGCGTGACAAGTCGATATTCCTTGATGACGAATGCTCCGGGAATACGACGAGACCTCCCATCCGCCCCGATAAGGTCGGCATCACGAATCCGGTAAATACTGCCACACGCGCCATCGGCGATATGCGTCCTATGGCCAATCCGAAGAGAATTCGATTTTCCGTCATACCGGACTGCGCGCTCAATTTCGGATGATGACTTTAACTGCGCAAGTTCACCATTGAACATACCGAACGATAAACCGGATTAGAAGCATATTCATACCCCCCCTCCTCCTGTATATATGGTAGCGGTTCCGGAAGGAAAATGGAAGGTTGCGGGTTTTTTGGATTTCAACACAAGAAAACAGGCCGCGAAATTGACAGCCTGCTTCTTTTCTCTTTCCGATCAGACGATCGGTTTCGGTGTCATGTATGCCATGATGCCGATGGCGATCGCCGAAGCGATCACATACATCACCACGATGGCATAAAACACGATCGTACCGACGGACTTGTCCAGCCCTCCCGCGCGTTCCTGCAGCCCGAGGAACCCGAGGGCGATACAGGCAACGACTGCCGCCACAATCAGTATCGCGAGCGAGGCATCGATCTGCGCACCAAACAGGATCACGATGGCCGATATCGAAAGTACGACAGCCATATCCACCCCCTTTGAGGATAACGGTTATTGGTAAACAAACGCTTTTCCTCATTCTACGCATACTTTCCCTCCAGGCGCAATCGCCATCCCGAAAGTATCTAACATTCATTCCGTCTTTGTGAGATATGAATACGGGACCGTATTCATATCACGGCAATCCAGTCATTGTTCGCGCCAAAACGTCATCCGTTCATATTCCAGAATCCCGGACCGCCCCTCATGAAGGCCTGGGCTCGCGGAGACGAAAAATGCGGCATCTTCTTACATTACCCGAGCTTGGACATGGTATTGAGCGAAAAGAAAACGGGAGTCATCTCCCGTTTTCTCCCCCTTTTTTTAGTACCCTACTTCCCCAACGTGTTTGCCAGGTCACGACGGTGTTCCTCCTCCATCATGAGGATATCCTCGAGCAACCGACGGACGCCGTACTCACCGAGCGCCTCCGCCTGTGCGATACGCTCCTTGTACCGTGAAATGGCCAACTCCTCACCGGCCAAGTCCTGCTCAAGCATTTCCTTGGATACCGAGGATGTCTGCCGTTCCTCCACGTCGACTCCCGGCACCCCGCCCAGGTCGCAAATCATGTTCGAGAGCGAGACCGCGTGCATCATCTCCTCGTTGGAGTGGATGATGAGCTCCTTGGATATCGCGTCGTACTCGGCGCCCGTCACGGTCGCCGCATGCTGGACATATTGCACCGCCGCGCCGAACTCGTATGCCAGGTCGTGATTGAGTTCCGCGATGAACGCCTCTTTGGTGATCGCCATAGTTTTTTTCTACGGATTACGCCACCAGTATACCACGGCGGGAATTTCGAAAGGCCCCGTGGTTCACACAGGGCCTTCGTTGGTTTTCGGATTACCCGGAAATCGTTGTCCCGCTCTTCAGAGGCGGCAGCTGAGGCTTCGACAAAACCAGGAAGCTTCCCGCATCGAGAACAAGGCCGTCAAGTTCCACCAGTTCAGGCAAAGACATCATCCCGTCGGGTCCGACCCGGACACAAAGGATGCAGCCGACCTGGTCGGTCGAGAAGATCTCCGCTGTCGATGAAAAGTACAACCGTTTCCCGGCGTATTTTTTCATCGGCGGTTTCCAGAATCTAACGCAACGGATACCCTGTCCGTATGCAAACATCATATACGCGCCTGTCCGATGCTGAGCGCGAGGAGATCAGCCTCGGGTTGGAAAAAGGAGAGTCGATGACCGTCATT
>JAAXXZ010000010.1 GCA_013334245.1 Candidatus Moraniibacteriota bacterium | reverse complement strand
ATGTTCCAGCCGATAGAGTTTGGTCAGCATAAGATCACCTCCTTTCCGTGGGGTGATTTTATCGTATATCCGAGAGCTACGCTCTAAACGCACACACCATGCTCCGCATGGTGGTTTACCGGGGTAAAGAAAAACCCCGGCATGTGCCGGGGCTTCGGTAACGGATATCGACTAACGCTTGGACCACTGCGGTGAACGACGAGCCTTCTTGAGTCCCGGCTTCTTGCGTTCCACCGACCGGGCATCGCGGGTCAGGAATCCTTCCGCACGGAGAGACAACCGAAGCGCCTCGTCATGCTTGAGAATCGCGCGGGCGACACCCAGACGGATCGCCTCCGCCTGCGCGTTCACTCCCCCGCCCTTCACCGTGGCCGAAACCACGAAATCGCCGGAAAGTCCGAGTGCCGTAAGCGGCGCGACGAGAACGGGCTGAAGCGCCACCGGAAAATACTCGGTGTAGGCCTTGCGGTTCACGACGTGCTTGTCGTTTCCCTTGTCCGGATAGAGCCGGACCTGCGCGACGGCGGTCTTGCGGCGTCCGACCGCGTACAGATAGGTCCCGCTGTTCGCGGAAGCCTTTGTCGTCTTCTTCTCCTTTTCGATGATTGCGGTTTTCGTCGCCATATGCCTTATGCGTGATTCACATGAATGGTCTTCTCCTCGTGCCCGTCCTTCTTGTACAGTCGGAGCCTGGTCAGCATCTGATCCCGAAGCTTGTTCTTCGGAAGCATGCCGTATACGGCGGCATGCAGGATCTTCCGAGAGTCCTTCTTCATCTGGTCCTTGAAGGCGATGGAGCGGATGCCGCCCGGATAACCGCTGAAATGATGATACATCTTGTCCTCACGCTTGTTGCCGGTGACCTGGAGCCCGTCGGTATTGATGACCACCACGAAATCGCCGCCATCGATGTGCGGGGTGTAGTCGACCTTCGTCTTTCCGGAAATCACTCCGGCGATTTCGGTCGCGAGCCGACCAAGGACCTTCCCCTGGGCGTCGAACAAATGGTACTCACGGTTCACCTGCTGTTTCATACGGTTGCAACTAGACAACGAATTCGATCACGGCCATCTCGGCACCGTCCCCTTTCCTGGCCTCCAGTTTCACGACTCTGGTAAACCCGCTCTGCCGACCCTCGAACCGGGAAATGAATTCCGGGGAGACCAGCTTCGCGACCGTCGCGGTCGGGAGCGTCCGGCGCAGTTCACGCATGACGGCGACCTTCTTCGCCGCGTCCACGGAGCTTCGCTTCGCCCGGTTCACGATCGGATCCACCTTGTCCTTGAGCTCCTTCGCCTTCGCGAGGGTCGTCTCGATCCGCTCGTGCAGCACGAGGCTGCCGACAAGCGTGCGGAACAGCGCGCGTCGCTGATTGCGGTTCCTGCTCAATATTCTTCCCGATTTCCTGTGATTCATACGAAAAGCTCCAAACGATCCGATTATTCCGCCGTTTCAGTCTCCGTCTTCTCCTTCTTCACGGTCTTCTTCGCCACCTTCTTCGGAGCCTCGACCGCTTCCGCGGTCGCCTCGTCTTCCTGGATCGCCGTGAACTGCCCCACGAGGATATCCACCGCCTTTGCGAATGCCACTTCAGGAGCGACGCTGCCGTCCGTTACGACCTCGATGGACACCTTGTCATAATCCGTGCGCTTTCCGACACGCATGTTCTCCACCTCGTAGTTCACGCGGCGGACCGGCGTATAGATCGAGTCAAGCGCGATCGTACCGATCTCCCGCTCCTCGTTCTCGCGGGCCTCGACCGGAACGTACCCGATTCCCTTTCCAATCTCCAGTTCCATTTCGAACTCGGCTTTCTTGTCGGTCAACGTGACGATGTGCTGATCGGGATTCACGATTTCCACCGAAGACGGAGCCTTGATGTCGCCAGCCTTCACCACGCCGTCACCCTTCGCCTTGAGCGAGACCATGACCGCCTCGTCGCCATGCAGGCGGAAACGCAGCTGTTTGAGGTTCAGAAGGATCTGAACCGCGTCCTCGAGCACGCCCGGGATGGCCGTGAACTCGTGGGAAACACCCTTTATCTTGACCGACTGCGCGGCCGCTCCCTCAAGGGAGGAAAGCAACACGCGGCGGATCGCGTTACCGAGCGTCGCACCATATCCCGGATAGCATCCGAGTATCTCGAACTTGGAGACGTTTTCTCCGATCGCGGTGACCTTGGGTTTCTGGGGTACGGGAATCATAGGTTTTCTCCGAACGTGCCGGCGGTGCATGACGGCGCCGGGACATCCTCCTTCGGATTACTTATGGATTTACTTCGAGTAATACTCGACGACAAGTTGGGGATCGACATTCACCTCGACATCATCGCGACCCGGGAGGGAGACCACTTTCCCCTCGAGTGCGGCCGCATCCAGCTCAAGCCACTTCGGCACGTCCTTCTTACCCGAGAGCTTTTCCGTGAGATCTTTGAAATATGCCTTCTCGCGCTTTCCCGGCTTCACCGAGATGACATCTCCCGGCTTCACCTCGAACGACGGGATATTCATCCGGCGTCCATTCACCGAGAAGCAGCTGTGCGACACAAGCTGACGGGCAAGCGCACGGGACGGGGCGAACCCGAGACGATACGTCACATTGTCGAGACGGCGCTCGAGACGACCGAGCAGTTCGTTTCCGACGATACCCTGGCGGCGGCTCGCTTCCTCGAAGTGGCAGCGGAACTGCCGTTCCATGACGCCGTACACGCGCTTGATCTTCTGCTTCATGGCCAGCTGTCGGCCGAATTCGCTGCCGGAACGGGACGGCTTGGCGCCGTGAACGCCCGGGGCGGTCGGTCGCCGTACCATCGCGCACTTCTGCGAGAAACAACGCTCTCCCTTGAGGAAGAGTTTCTCGCCTGCCCGGCGGCAGAGCCTGCATTTGTCCATGATTCGTGCCATATCGTTTCGCTACTTGTCCGTGATTAGATCCGCCGCGGCCGCTGAGGGCGACACCCGTTGTGCGGAAGAGGAGTGATGTCCTTTATGGAAAGGAGAACGAACCCGTTGTTCGCGAGCGCGCGGACCGAGGCCTCGCGACCGCTTCCGACACCCTTCACGAACACCTCGAGTTCCTGCAGGCCGAATTTCTTCACTTTCTCGGCGACCTCGGCGACCACCTGCGTGGCGGCGTACGGCGTCGATTTCTTGGCGCCCTTGAAACCGAGATGGCCGGCGCTCGACCACGCGAGCACGGCGCCGTTCTGATCGGTCAGGGTGACGATGGTATTGTTGTACGTGCACTGAATGCTCGCCCGACCGCGGAAGACCTGCTTCTTGCTCTTCTTCTTTTTCTTCCCTGCCTCGGTCGACGAAGAAACGTCCTCGGCGTTTTCCGCCGCGGTCTCCAACGTCACGTCATCTTTCTTTACTTCGTCTGCCATATCCTTGTAATGGTGATATCCTCGCTTATACCTCGGGTCCGTCGGGGTCCGACCGTTACGTCTTCGCCGAATCCTTGCGACGACCGCTACCCATCGTCCTTCGCACGTTGCCGCGGACCGTCCGAGTGTTCGTCTTCGTCCGCTGCCCGCGCACCGGGAGTCCCTTCTGATGCCGGCTGCCGCGATAGCTTCCGATTTCGCGAAGCCGCTTGATACTCATCTTCACCTGGTGACGGAGTTCACCCTCCACCCGATGCTGCTTCTCGATCGCCTCGCGCAGACGGTTCGCGTCCGCCGAAGAAAGATCCTTCGTCCGGATCGTCGGATCGATATTGAGCGCGGCAAGAATCTTCCGGCTCGAAGCCGGGCCGATGCCGTATATATAGGTGAGAGATACGTCGATGCGTTTTCCGTCCGGAAGGTTGATACCTGCGATTCTTACCATAATCGATCTTTATTTAGCTTCGTTAGCTTCTTTCATAGCTTCGCCAGCTTCGTCAGCTTTTCCAGCCCTGAAGGAACGAGGGTTCCCCGAAGCTTGCGCAGCTCATGAAGCTCTCTGCTACCCTTGTCGCTGCTTATGCTTCGGGTTCGTACAGATGACGAACACTTTGCCCCGCCGGCGGACAATTTTGCAGTTGGCACAAATCTTTTTCACGGATGCTCTCACTTTCATATCGTTTTCTCGTATAGCCTGTCAACCGCTTATTGCCGCAACCTCTGGACAATCCTCCCCTTCGAGAGATCGTACGGACTCATTTCGATGATGACCTTGTCACCAGGCAGAAGCCTGATGTAGTGGACACGCATCTTCCCGGAGATATGACCAAGCACCTCGTGCCCATTCTCGAGCTTGACCTTGAAGGTCGCGCTCGGAAGGGACTCGGCAACAACGCCTTCCATCCGGATCACGTCTTTCGTATTTCCCATAGAGGGATTTTTTCTTGATTGCCGATAAAACAAAGCAAAAACAGAAAGCTCTTCCGTCGGGCGACCGATCCATATTCCAGACGCATCGCTGCATCATCCTTGCCCGTGAAGAAGCCGTTTTTCTGTGTGAACCCATTGTAAGAGAGTCTTCGGATTTTGTCAAACCTCGACTCCCGACCGGAAACGGGACACGACCATAGAAACGGCGTCCGGCACCCTTTCCGGCCAGCAGTGACGTAAAAGATGCCTTCCTTCCGCCTTATTTTCCGAATCTTCGCTCGCGGCCGGAGAATTCTTCGACCGCCTCTTTCAGCGAATCGCGACCGAAGTCCGGAAACAGCTTCTCCGAAAAAACGAGCTGAGAATCGGCCGTTTCCCACATGAGGAAGCCGGCTGAAAGATGTGCATCCCCACCGGTCCGTATGAGAAGGTCGACCGGCGCGACCTCTCGGGACATAAGCAGCCCCTTCACGGTCACTTCGGATATGCTTTCCGCCCGAAGCGACGATCCGGCGACGGAACGGAACGCCTGGAGCATGTCGTCCATTCCGCTGTATGCGAGAAAGAAGTTGAGGAAATGTCCGCTATGCTCCTTCGTCTTCTCTTCTATCTCGGTAAGCAATCCGGTCAGGGAGGCCGGGAACTGTTCGCGCCACCGGCCGATAATCCTTACGCGCACCTGTTCCTTTACCAACTCTTCACTTTCCGAAAGCTCACGGAACTGTTCCGAATAAATCCTCAGCAGCTCGCGGCTCTCTTCGATCGGCCGTTTCTTAAGATTCTCGAGCGACGATCCCCACAGCGAAAGCTCCCGCACGCCGAGATCGCGTGCGGCCTTGATAAGTTCCTTCATGGTCTTCGCGCCCTCCTCGTGTCCCTTCCAGGGTTCAAGACCGCGGCCGCGCGCCCACCGACGGTTTCCGTCGGGAATGATGGCAACATGATTCGGAATGACGGATGACGTCTCGCTCATATCGTTTGCTATCGTCGTATATCAAAAATTCCGCTCGGAGATGTAATCGGCGACGGATACAAGGAATCCCTTCGCGTCATCGGGAACATCGGCCGATGTTATCGACCGCTTCGCCTCCTCCACCAATTGAACCATGGAATCCGTCGATGAATCAAGCGCGCCCGAATCCCGAAGCATCTGTCGGAAACGTTCCAGGTCGCCTTTTCCAAGACTGCCGGCGTCAAGTATCCGCATCAGCTCCGCGCGCCCGTCCTGTTCGAGCCTTTCCAAGGCGAACAAAACCGGCAACGTCCGCTTTCCCTCTTCCACATCGGAGCCTACCGGTTTTCCCAGTTTCTTCTCGGTCCCGAACGCACCGAGAATATCGTCACGGATCTGAAACGCGATTCCCGTTGGAACGGCGAACCGTCCGAGCGAGGCAATCAGTTCTTCGTCACCGCCGGCCAGGAGGGCTCCGAGCGTCAGCGGGCCCTCTACCGTATATTTCGCGGTCTTGTATTCATACATCCGCAGGACATCCTCTCGACCGATATCCTTTCGGAATTCGAACGAAAGGTCCATGGCCTGACCGATCACGGTGTAGGAAACGATGCGCTGCAGCTCGGAAAGCGCCCGGAAGATACGCTCGTTCGGAAAACCGGATCGGAAAATCAGGTCGTTCCCGAGCGCGGCGACCATGTCGCCTAGGATGATGGCGATCGAATCGCCGAAATGCGCCGCGTCTTCCGCTCTCGGGAAGACGGTCTGACCGAAGCGCGCGTACTGCGCATGGAGCGACGGGCGCCCGTGACGGAGATCGTCGCGATCGATCACGTCATCGTGCACGAGCAGGAAAGCGTGGGTAAGTTCGATACTCATCGATGCGCTAAGTATGCGCTCCTCGTCGGTCCCGCCGGCCGCGAAGTATCCCGCGCACATGAACGCCGCGCGGAGCCGTTTGCCGCCCGCCAGGATGATATCCCGCACCTCGGTGAGCGCGCCGGCGACAAGTTCGTCCTCCCGCGCGGTCTCGTGTATGACGGTGTCGAAGTGTTCCCGAAGCAGCGGATTGATCCGCTCACGGAATGCCTCGAGTCCCGTTTTGGCGTCGGTAAGGAGCGCTTCGCGCAGTCCGGATCCGGTTCGTTCCATATCACATTGACAGATAATCCGTAAACTTCCGATACAGTGCCGACGTCGCCCGAAGATCTTCGGAATTGTATCGCGCTATCTCCTCGTACTTCCCGTCATGGAACAGTTTTCCCACATCGTCCCCTGATACCCCTCCCGCCTTCGGACTCTCGATGCCGAACGCCCGCGTCCACAGATGCAGACTCCCCCTTCGGCGGAGCGCGCCGTAAAACGAAAGCTGTTCGAGCAGGTCGACATGCTTCGCGTTCCCCGGCTGATAGTTCACGTACCGGTTCGCGAGCAGGTTCTTGCCCGGCCTGACGCCATGAATCGCGGAACGGATCATGAGATACGGAGCGTCGAACGACCGGCCGTTGAAGGAAACGAACGTATCGTATTTTTCAGCGACCTCCCAGAACTTCGCAAGCATATCCTTCTCCGACATGGATTCGAATTTGAACGCCCCGTCCTCGATCGTCTTCCCTTCGTCTCCGGGGTGCTGGAAATAGACCGCGCCCTTATCGCGCTCCGCGTCGAGTATGCCGATGGCCACGATCTCGCCCGTCAGCGGCGAGAGACCCAACTCGTCCCTGACGGTTCCGAGTGCTACCTCATATTCCGCCTCGTCCGACGACTCGCGACGAATCCACCGGGTGAGCGACTCCCTGGTCGTCTCGTCCAGCGCATCGAAGTCTTCCCCGACCGTTTCTATATCGAAAATGAGCGTAGCCATACGGCGGATATGCACGATGATAACCACTCAAGGGTATCATTTTCCGGACGGGAAAACAAACCGAAGCGAGAGACCTGAATCTTGACAAAGCCACGGTTTCCTTTACTGTTCATGACAAAGCAATACGGCAACCATTAACAACCAGCGAGGAAAAGATGCACAGCAAACCAATCGTCTCAAAATTCGGAGGGTCAAGCCTTTCCGACGCCGAGCAGATCAGGAAAGTGATCGAGATCATACGGAAAAAACCCGACAGGCGTTACATCGTCGTGTCCGCACCGGGAAAACGTGCCGGCACGGACGATGAGAAGATTACGGACCTGCTCATCGGATGTCATGTCCTACACGAGGCGAGCGAGTCATTCGAAGTCGAGTTTAATAAGGTCGCCGAACGATTCAGGGAGATCGTAAAAGATCTCGGACTCGGACTCGACATCGAAAGCCTGCTCGGAGACATACGACAGGCCATTACGGATGGTGCCTCTCGGGACCATGTGGCAAGCCGGGGCGAATTCCTGAACGCGCAGATCGTCGCGGAAGCGCTCGGATACGAATTCGTCGACGCGAAGGATCTGGTTCGCTTCCACGAAGACGGCAGGTTCGACGAGACAAATACGTTCGTGAGAATCAGCCGCTTCAGCTTCAAATGCCGCAAAGCTGTCATTCCGGGATATTACGGTTCGCTTCCGGACAGCAGCATCAAGACATTCGATCGCGGTGGATCGGACACGACCGGAGCGGTCGTCGCACACGGCGTCGGAGCGGATCTTTATGAGAACTGGTCGGATACGCCGGTCCGCATGGCAGACCCGAGAATCATCAAGGAAGCAAAGGTCATCCGATTCATGACGCACGGTGAGCTCCTCGAGCTTTCAGACGGCGGAGCGAAAGTCTTCCATCGGGATGCGATCACTCCGGCACTCGAACTTGGCATTCCGATCCGGATCCTCAACACGAACGATCCGGACGACGAGGGAACACTCGTCATGAAAGAGAGGGGTGAGGGTGAACGGCATCCGTATTCGATCACCGGCCTCTCCGGGAAGCGGTTCATCGTCGTCACGGTCGGAAAACGAGGCATGAATCAGGAGGTCGGATTCATGTCAAAAGTACTGGCCACGATGGCCGAGTTCGGAATCAACGTGCAGCACTTCCCGGGATCCAACAACACCGTGTCGATGGTCATCGAAAAGGACACGGTCGACATGCACGCGCTCGCGCTCGCGCTCGAATCGGTCCGTATCGAACACAGACCGGACATGATTGCGAGGGATGACAACATCGGCGTGATAACGGTTGTCGGCCAGGGCATGGTCAGCGCGCCGGGAGTACTGGCTACGCTGACGAACGTGCTTTCAGCAAACGGGATCAACATCCGGATGCTTAACCAGGGGGCTCTCGAACTCATGATCACCGTCGGGGTCGACGCGGAGCGTATGGAGGACGCCATCCGCGCGATTTACGAGGCGTTCGTGAAGAAGTAGCGGAAAGTCCATGCGGCAGCAGCGCCCCGCATGGACTTTTTCGTTTTTCACCTGAAACCGACGATGGGAAAGATGATATTTCAACAGGGATTCCCGTTATCTCTCTCTGCCAAGTTTGATGACCCAGTCCCGGAACTGATCGCCCTTTTCCTCGAAGTTCTTCCACAGGCTGTAGCTCGGCGAAGCCGTGGACAATAGGCATACCTTCCCTTTTCCCGTATGGGCGTATGCGAACGCGACGGCGTCTTCCATGCTTCTCGTTTCAAAAACGTTCAATCCGTCACGCGTACGGAACATGCTCCGTCCGCTGCCGGGAAACAGCACAATGTTCCGGACGCCCTTCTCGCGTATGCGCCGTTCCAGCTCGGAAAAATCATATCCGCGATCCTCTCCGCCCAGAAACAGGGTATCGACGTCCGGAACGGCCTCAAGCGCGGCGATGGTCGATTCCGGAGCCGTTGAGATGGCGTCATCGTAAAACGTTATATCGTGATAGGCTCCGATATTTTCGAGTCGGTGTCGCAACGGAAGAAACGCCGCGAGCGTTTTCCGGATAACCCCGTCGGAAACGTCGAACCGCCTCGCGATCGCGATCGCGGCGCGGATATTTTTTTCATTGTGCGAACCGATGAGACGCGACTCGAAACCCTGAAGAGAAATATCGGAAAACGACGCGGTTTCGGAAACGGCCGACTCCGCCCACGCGACCAGGCGCGCATCGCTCCCGTCATAGAGGAACACGTCTCCGGGCATCTGCAGCGAGACGATATTCCGTTTCGCCTCGTAATACTGCTCCATTCCGCCATGATAGGTCATATGTTCGGGGAACAGGTTGAGCGCGACCGCGATATCCGGCGCGTATCGTATATCGTCGAGCTGGTAACTGGAAAGTTCAACGACGAATATCTCTTCCGGATCGATAGGTCCGGACAACGCATCGAGCATCGGGTTCCCGATATTGCCCAACAATCGGACCTTCTTTCCCGCTCCCTTCAGCATCTCGTACGCGAGAGAAGCGGTCGTACTCTTCCCCTTGCTCCCGGTTATCCCTATCGTCACGTTGCGGACTTCGGAAAAAAACAGGTTGGTCGCGGTCGTATACGGAATCGTCAGAAGCCCCTTCGGTATACCGGGAGTCTTGATGGCGAGATCGTACGTCCTTTGCCGTTGCAGATATTCGGGATCCGAATCCTTGTCAGCTACGTCGATTCTCAGTCCCGGAAACCGTCTCCTGAGATATGTTTCCGTCGACCTTCCCTCCTTTCCGTACCCAAGGATCAGCACGCTATCGATGCCGAGGAGTTTGTAGCGATCCGGGAGAGCGGGAGCGTCCCGGTACCGGAACACGTCCTCCATAAGACCGCTCGCATCGCCGATTCTCGGCAGGAATGTCCGCATGATGACGCTCTCCCCGTATTTTTCAGCAGAAAGATAGAGTGCCGCCCGTGCCTCCTCGAACGTTCCGACGCAATCGAAAGGCTTCATGTCCCCGAAACCGAGTATGTCTCCGAAGAGCGGTACCAGGTTTTCGTCATCGAAAAGGTTCCTACCGAAAATATGCAAAAGGTCCTTTTCTGGGAGGAACGAGGAAAGGAGCGTGAACACGAAGACGCACTTCGCGCATTCCCCGCACCACAGCGTGTCAGGTCTCGACTCATGAACCCTGAAGCTCCTGTTGCAGCTGGTGAAATACGGAAAATATTTCGCATGTTTCGAAAACATCTTCGCGATACGGATCTCATGAAACGGGCGAAGCAGGGAGAAGTACGTGACATCCGGAGAAAGATACCTGTTCGCATACTCCCGGAACAGTTCCTCGAATTCCGACGATTTGCTCCACTGATGATTCACCTCCTCTCCGGCATACGTGACGTTTCCGAAGTTGCTGCTGTATTCGTTCCCGACCACCACTCGCGCGTAATCATACAGGACCGCCGCGAGGTATCCGAGCATGGCGAAAACGGCCGAAATCGGGATATGACCGTTGTACGCACCCTCATGTCTTTCGAAAAGCGATTCATCAAGCAGACGCAGGATTCGCATCGACGGCACCCCCATCTCTACGACGACCCTGTCCGAAACCGGCGAATGCCTCTGCGTCTCGACAAGAAGAGCCGTGATATCCTCCCCGCCCCCCTTTAACAACTCACCGGCGACGATCGAATCCTTTCCGCCGCCGATGCCGACAAGTGATCTGTCCTTCCATTTTTTCGGCGAATGCGGCCGGTCGACGATACCCTTCACGAACGGGAACGCGATCAATCCGTTCGGATCGATCCCATTCCTGAAAAAGAATTCACCCAATCCCTTCCGGTAGACCGTGTTCCAAAAATCCGCCTGATCCTCCGAAAGGGGCGCGAAAAGCACGATTTCCTTCGGACAATACAGTTTATAGTAGCTGATACCGAGCATGATATGGACGCTCGCAAGAACGTTCTTCAGCAATCCGGAAGGAACATCGGAAAGGAAAAATTCCCTCGGGAATATGACGGTTTCCGAAAATGCCATCGTCGGACGGTCTTCGAACCTGATTTCATACCGGAAAACGGCCTGTTTCCGTTCGGGATCGAGCTCGTAGGAAGTGAATGCGAAAGTCTTCGCTTTCGGAGATGCGGTCATGATATTGGCTTCTGTTGAGGCTTCAGGATAGCATATCGGGTATGGCCAATCAATGACCGAAAAACGCCCCGCAAATGCGGGGCGTTTTTTCTGTGACCCTAAGGGGACTCGAACCCCTGTTCCCACCGTGAGAGGGTGGTGTCCTAAACCGCTAGACGATAGGGCCAATGACGCTACGCTTCAATAACCAATCAACAGATAACAGTATCCAAACGGTCTTTTTGTTTTTCCAGCAGGGGTTGCAGACCGTTGTACATGATTTCTCACGTCTCATGTCCGCACTCTCCACGCAGGGGCGGTAGGAATCGCCCAGCCCTTCGCGAAGGGCGGGATTGGAGACCGTTGTACATGATTTCTCACGTCTCATGTCTGCACTCTCCACGCAGGGGCGGTAGGAATCGAACCTACACAAACGGTTTTGGAGACCGTTGTACTACCACTATACGACACCCCCTCATCCTTCAACACTCACCCAACCGCTTCAATAGCCCCTTATACGCTGAACCGAAATCTTTCAGTTTCCTTTCTCGCTCTTGCGCTCTTTCTTTTGTACTATACGCCTCATAATAAATCAATATGAGAGGTCTTCTATGACGCGTGGCTTCAACCAAACCCTGATCATGCTCCGCTTTCCTTCTTTTCAGATCTCTGGAACTTCCGATATAATATCCGTCATCCCTTTCGCTTTTCAGGATATATACGTAATGCATACCAGGGAAGGAATCGCCCCGCCTCTCGCGAGAGGCGGGATTGGAGACCGTTGTACTGCCACTATACGACACCCCCAGAACCGATAAACGGTCAACAGGAAACAGATAACGGTCAACAGGATGAACCGATTGGTTCGGAATCCCGAACCCAGTTATCTGTTGTCTAGCCACTGTTTCCTGACCATTCCTACTTGCTCTCGTTGTGCGGCGTATGCTTCCGACAAAACTTGCAGAACTTGCTGAGGGAAAGTTTTTCCTTCACCTTCTTCTTATTCCGCTTCGTGTACGTGGTAATACGGCTGCACTCGGAACACTTCATCTTGGCCATGTTGTCCTTGATCTTCCCCATAGTCCGTTCAAAAATATAACTGCTTCAGTGTACGGAAAAATACCGAATCCGTCAACCCGAACGGTCCGTGCGTCCCCGTGGGACACGTTTTCCTTGAGCCGTTGACCAGGATTGAACTGGTGACCTCGTCCTTACCAAGGACGTGCTCTACCGACTGAGCTACAACGGCATTTTGTGGGCAGGGAGGGATTCGAACCCCCGAAGGCCGAAGCCGGCAGATTTACAGTCTGCTCCATTTGACCGCTCTGGCACCTACCCATTCTCTTCTTCCAAACTCTCCTTCAACCTCTTTTTCAGATCCTTTTTCCCATCGCTTGACTTCAGAAATTTCTCTCGCCGCTCAGCCTCTTCCTTTCGAGTATATGCCTCATAGCACAGCAGTTCAAGCGGACGTCTCGACCGAGTCGATTCAACTTTACCGGTCCGATGTTCAAGCATCCTTCTTTTCAAATCTCCGGTCATGCCGGTGTAGAACATCTGATCCTTTCCGCTTCTCAGGATATAGACGTAATACATACTTATGAAACGAGGGATTCGCCCCGCCTGCGCGGGGCGCCCGGCGCATGCCGGGCGAACCCTAAATCCGAAGGCCGAAGCCGGCAGATTTACAGTCTGCTCCATTTGACCGCTCTGGCACCTACCCGCTGAGAATGCGAGATGCAAATCTCAAAATGAAAAATCGGGCGCTTCGACCCGAAGATGCGCGGTCATTTCCCATTTTGATATCTTCATCTTCAGTTTTCAATATTCCCCTGAGCCACCTCTCGGATTTGAACCGAGGACCGACGGTTTACAAAACCGTTGCTCTACCACTGAGCTAAGGTGGCAGACCCCTCCGGACCAGTATAGCCTATCGCGACCGTTCCTCAAACACCTTCTCCAATCTCCTGATTTTTATCTTCACCGCCCGATTGGTCGGGTGAAGCTTGAGGGCCTGACGATAACATTCTTTCGCATCCTGCAGGTTCTTGACGGCAAAATAACAGTCCCCCAACTCCTCGTATGCCGCGGCATCCCGCGGATTCTCGACAATTCTCGCGATAAGCGTCTCTTCCCGGGGGCTCTCCGACCTTCGTCCGAACGCCGCTTCGGGATGAGTGACGTTTTCGCGGAGCATCGGACGGGATACGAACCCCTCCGTTCCCACGCCCGCCATCGCGCTCTCCGAGGACCGCCCGGGATGGACGGCGGACACGTCGGCATCCTCGCCGGAAAACAGTTTCTCTTCCAGGAATTCTTTCGAGGATGCCGCCTCCGCAGGCTTTCGCCGATCGAACAGCGACGGCTTCTCCGTCCGTTTTTCCTTCCCATGACTGATTCCCTCACTCAGATTTTTCCGCATCGTATCGATTTCGGTACGCTGTCTTCGAAGCCGCTCCAACGAATGTTGGAAAAAATTGTGTATACGAAGGGTTCCGGTCTTGAACTTCGATGCCAGCGTTTCAAGCAGTTTCAGGAAAAAGGCGCGACGCGAAAGCGAACGTGAGTGGGATTCCGCCTGCGTCGATCCCTTCATTGAAGACAGCTTCTCCGCGATATCGGCGTCGCCCATCTTCCGGGAAAGAAACCAGAGCAATGCTCCCAGTGAAAGGACGATGACGAACGGAGGGATGATGAGATACCACATGGCCGTGACGATTCGTATTGTTCCGGTGCGCTACCGAACGACGAGTACCGATCTTGGAAATCAGATCTCGTAACGGACGAATCCGCCGATCTGGATGTTTTCGCCGATCTTCTGCACATTCTCCGAAAGAAGGTCCTTTATAAGTCGATCCGGATCCTTCACGAACGGTTGCGTCAGAAGGGCGTTCTCCTCACGAAGCTTCCGTTCCTTCCCCTCAAGGATCTTCACGATCATTTCTTCGGACTTTCCGGCCTTCCGAAGTTCCTCGGTCCATACTTCTCGCTCCCCCGCCACGGTCGTTTCCGAAACGTCCTCCGGCCGGAGAACCGACGGGTTCATCGCGGCGACATGCATGGCGATATCGCGACCGAGCGATTGGAAATCCTCGTTCCTGGCGACGAAATCCGTTTCGCAATAGAGCTTCACCATCGCTGCCACGCGGCCGTTCGAGTGAAGATACGTCGCGATCACGCCCTCCTTGGCCTCGCGGTCCGTCTTCTTCACGGCTTTCGCCGCTCCGCGTTCCCGAAGGATCCTGATCGCCCCCTCCTCGTCTCCTCCCGATTCCTCGAGCGCCTTTTTCACTTCGACGATTCCGGCACCGGTCCGCTCGCGAAGCGCCTTGATCAGTTCCATGCTTATCATACTCGTTCGTGAAATGTATCGGTTTTATTTCAGGCAATTCCCCTAGTTTTTCGCCGGAAGCCCCTTGGCCTCGGCAACCGCCTTTCCGAGGGATCCGAGCAGGAGGCGAAGGGAGGAAAGCGCGTCGTCGTTCCCCGGAATCGGATATTCGACGTCCGTCGCGTTCGTATTGGTATCGATGATCGCCACGACCGGAATGCCGAGAGCGTGCGCCTCGCGGATCGCGAGCTTGCCCTCTTTCCCGTCGGCGACCACGACCGCACCCGGCAGTTCGCGCATCTCCTTGATGCCACCCATGCGCTTGCGAAGGCGCTCGACCTCCTCGAGTTTCCGCTGCCGTTCGAACTTGGTATACATCTGGAACTCACCGCGATCGAGCTTCTCCTCCGTCTCGCGGAAATACTTGGTTCGCGTGCGGATCACGGAATAGTTGGTGAGCGTCCCACCGAGCCATCGTTCGATGACGTACGGCTCACCGAGCCGCTTGGCCAGCGAAAGTATGAAAGGATGCGTGTGTTTTTTCATTCCGACGAACAGGATCGGCTTCCCCGCCTTCGCGGTCTCGGCGAGAAACTTGCCTGCCCGGTCGAGATACTGCTTCGTCTTTCCGAGGTCGATGATGTTCACGTTCTGTCTCGTGAGAAACACGAATTCGCGCATCGAAGGATGCAGTCGCGACTTAAGATGTCCGAAGTGGACACCGGCGACGAGCATCGCCTCGAGACCGGAATCGAGCGCCGAAAAATCGAACGACTCGAACGGGGCCTCTGACTGTCCGGTTTTTGCGGCCGGCACCGCGGAATCCGTCTTGGCGGATTCCGTCTGACTCTTCGTCATACGGTTATTTCCTTATCGCTTAATTCCGAAGCCGGTCACCCTCTGTCGTCCGCTTCGGAAGCCTGTCCCGATCGCTTCCGACAAGCGGAAGGACCACGGAGAGACGCATCACCTGTTTTCCTTCCGACCTCACCCCGAGAGGGAGCGGAGCAGGAACAGCCGGAAATTCTGGAAAACATGAATGGTTCCCGTCCCGCCGGTATCGGCGAAACGGTACTTCGAAGGATACCCGAAGCCGTGCGCCTTGTCAATTTCGAAGAAGCGTGATACGATGCCCCTCGTTCGAAGGAAAGACGTTTTCCGTAACTTTTTGAGGGCGCATCGAGCGCGAGAGACGTATGAAACAAGGAATTCACCCGACCTACCACGAAGACGCCGTCATCACGTGCGCCTGCGGCGAGAAGTATGCGACCGGATCGACCGTCAAGTCGATCGACATCGAAATCTGCGCCAAGTGTCATCCGTTCTACACCGGCAAGCAGAAGTACGTGGACACCACCGGCCGTGTGGAACGTTTCAAGCAGCTTTCCGAGCGCGCAAAGGAGAAGCAGGCCGTCGCCGGGGCCGGAAAGAAGGTGCGTGTGAAAAAGTCCGTCGAAACCGAGGAGCCCGCGAAGCAGGCGGCGTAGTTTCCGGATCGAAAGGGCGCATCCTTCGGGAAGCGCCTTTTCGTTTCCCTTTCTTTCCCGGTTCATATATCATGCAGTTGCCGGACGAACGATCATATCCGTATATGGATGAACTCATACGAAACATAGAGGAACAGGAGGCCCAGGTCGACGCCGAGCTCTCCGACCCGGAGACGGCCAAAAAGCCGTCCCGTCTTGCCGAACTCGGAAAACGGAAATCGGAACTTGCAGGCATCATGGACCGGGCAAGGGAGTTCGCCGCGGTCGAATCCTCGATGCGGGACAATGCCGAGATACTGAAGGAGACCGATGATGAGGAACTCCGCTCGCTCGCCATCGAGGAAAACATCTCGCTGTCGGTCCGTCGGGATTCGCTCGAAAAGGAACTGAAAAAGCTCCTGCTGCCACGCGATCCGAACGATGACAAGGACGTTATCGTCGAGATCAGGGCCGGCGCCGGCGGAGACGAATCGAGCCTGTTTGCCGGAAGCCTGTTTCGGATGTATTCACGATACGCCGAGGCGCTCGGTTGGACGCTCGTCGTCATCCACTCGAACCAGACCGAGGTCGGAGGCTTCAAGGAAATCGTCTTCGAGGTGAACCGCGGACGGTCCCTGTCGCCCGTCTATCAGAAAATGAAGTACGAATCGGGCGTTCATCGCGTCCAACGCGTCCCTGAAACGGAAAAGGCTGGACGCATCCACACGTCGACCGCGACCGTCGCCGTCCTGGCCGCCGCCGAGGAAGTCGACGTCGAGATCGTCCCGAGCGACCTGCGCATCGACACGTTCTGTTCGTCGGGTCCCGGCGGTCAATCCGTGAACACCACCTACAGCGCCGTCCGGATCACGCACATGCCGTCCGGCCTCGTCGTATCGTGCCAGGACGAGAAATCGCAGATCAAGAACAAGGAGCGGGCAATGAAAGTGCTCCGATCCAGGCTGCTCCAGCTCCGTGAGGACCAGCGGGCGAAGGAACTCGGCGATGCAAGACGCTCGCAGATCGGCACCGGCGACCGAAGCGAGAAAATCCGTACCTACAACGTTCCCCAAGACCGCGTTACCGATCACCGCGTGAAAATCTCCTGGAGCGGGGTCGAGCGCATTCTCGACGGCGGCATCGCCGATATCGCCTCCGCGCTCGAAGAAGAGGATATCCGCCGTAAACTCGAGGAAGAATCGGAAAGGGCGTCCGTATGACGACGCTTCGCACGCTGGCACGCGAATATTCCGACTCGGTCATCGCGTCCGACTTCAGCGTCCTGGCCGCATACGCTCTCGGAAAAACGAAGGAGTTCGTTTTTCGGGAACCGGACTACGTCCCGACGGAAGCGGAGTCGGAAAAACTCAAAGACGCGCTCCTTCGCAGGGCGGATAAGGAACCGGTCGCATATATCGTCGGCGAGAAGGAATTCTTCGGTCTCCCCTTTTCGGTTACGAAAGACACACTCATCCCCCGACCCGAGACGGAATTCCTCGTCGAGGATGTGATACGGTCGCTCCGGCACGAAAACGGCAAGGTGTTCGTAGCCGATATCGGAACGGGAAGCGGAAATATCATCGTTTCCGTGGCGCACGCGCTCAAAACCGACGATCCCGACGGCGTACGTTTCTCATTTTTCACGACCGATATCTCGAGCGGAGCGCTCGACGTCGCGAAGCGAAACGCGTCACGACACGGCGTGATCGGTCGTGTCACGTTTTTTCAGGGAGACCTGCTCGAGCCCATTCCGAAAACGGAATACGACGGCATGAAACGCGTTTTGATCCTCGCCAATCTCCCGTATCTTTCACGCGAACTGTATGACGGCGCAATGGACGATGTCCGTCTGCACGAACCGGAATCCGCACTCGTCGCGAACGATGACGGACTTGCATATTATATCCGTCTCTTCAAAGATATCTCGGAGAGAGAAAAAGAGGGTCTGATGAGCGTGCCGGTCACTGGGTTGTTCGAGATAAGTCCCGAACAGGAATCGAAGATCGCGACGGAACTTCTTCGATTCATTCCCGGCTCACGATACCGGTTCATCAACGATCTGTCCGGCCGTGCCCGTATCCTTCGTTTCGATATTGCGGAGCCGAAACGCGCTTGAACCGGAATCAACAAGCAGAAAACCCGCCGATCGGCGGGTTTTCTGCTTGAAGAACCAAAAAAATCTGTGAGGACTACTTCTTCTTGGAGACCTTCTTGGTGGCCTTCTTGGCGACCTTCTTCACTGCCTTCTTCGCGACCTTCTTGACGGCCTTCTTGACGGCCTTCTTGGCGACCTTCTTCACTGCCTTCTTCGCGACCTTCTTGACGGCCTTCTTGACGGCCTTCTTGGCGACCTTTTTCTTTGCTGCCATAGTGTGTTCACCTCCTTTCGAATTCCGCCGAAGCGGATTTTGTTTTGCACGATGGAGCGAATGAATCGTTGCACCGTTCCCTCCGTGCGTTTTTTATTTCGCGAGGAATATTTTTTCCTTCGCGATATCATTATATGTTTTTTTTGAAAAAAATCAAAGCGAAATAAATTCCTGTCAAGCGTTATCATCGCGAACGATACGTCACGAAATTTTTTTATAACCGACGACGACGTGAAAAAAATATTTTCGCATTCGGTTCTCCCGCCTCCGCGTGCGTAGATGTATGTTCGGAACAGATCTCGCATTCGACGTTTCCGTATCCGACATGAAAAACCGAATACGATCTTCTCGGAAACCATGAAGCGCACCGCACCGGAGATGACTGACCGAAAGTAAGGAAAGGTGTATCGCATCCGATGACCGACTTTCGACACTTGTCCCGTCGGGACGATTTCGGTGAAATACGCATTCACGACGGTAAAATCCCCATATAATGGTAAAAAACGGCCATTTTGTAAAGTTGACGACCTCCCCCGTCGAACGTACCATAGGAACGCAGGGGGTCGATCCGCCACGGCGCAAGCCGACGGCGGAATCGAGGACCGAACTTCAACGCAAGCGGTTCCTTTCCACAATCAGTAAACTAGAAAGGAAGGTGAATCACATGGAAGAAGACAAAGATATGAGTTACGAGGAAGGTACGGCGCAGAAGGTGCGGGTATGGGTTCAGGAGAATCTTCGCATCATCACGAGCGTCTTCATCGTCGCGGTGATCGCGTTCGGGATCTATTCGTATTCCGGTCGAGGCGCCACGTCCGATGATGCGGGTCTGAAAAAGATAGCGTCATCCGAAACCACGAAGGAAGGTACGGGTGCCGTAACGTCCGAGGAAGCGGAGAAGACGTCGACCGACGAGACGAAACAGGCCGAAGCCGCACCGGCCGAGACCAGCAAAGAAACAGAGACGTCGTTCATCGAGGTCGCGAATCGCGGAGAAGGACTTACGCATCTCGCCAGACGCGCCGCGACGGATTATCTCGACAAGAACGCGGACTCGTCGCTGACGGCCGAACATCGGATCTATATCGAGGATTATCTGCGGAAAAAGGTGGCTCATCAGGGAGGCGTGAAGACCGGCACCAACGTGGAATTTTCGAAGAGTCTCGTGAAAGAGGCTATCGACGCATCGAAGAATCTCAACGAGCGACAGCTTGAGAACCTGAAGAAGTATTCCGTCCGCGTTTCCGAGTTCCGGAAATAGGTCGGCGGATACCGAAACGGGATTCCAGAAGTTCTTTTTTTCCGAAGAAAGCCCCGCAAAGCGGGGCTTTCTTCATGTCTTACGGGACCGGGCCGATCTGCCACGAGTCACTCCCCGAAACTGCGGGCGACACGCATGAACTGATTCACGCGTTCAAGGATTTCCCGGTTCACGATTCCCGCGTCGCGACCGTACCGGAGTCGCGAGAGTTCCTTGAGGGCCTCCGCCACTTCGCGATCACCCGGGGCGGACGGAAGCGTTTTCATATTAAACGGCTTCGTCTGTTCGCCGTTGATGAGCAACCTGGCGAATCCCTGCCGGTTATCGACATTCATGAGATCGTTCGCGGAAAAAACCGGGGCGAATTGCTTCTCGAGAAACTCGGCGTCTTCCGGACCGACCCTAAGCGCGACCATCGACCCCACGTTTCCGAACACGGCCTTGGAGATCTCTTCCTGCAGCTGGCCGATGAACTGATGCACGATGATGAGATCCAACCGGTACTTCCGCGCTTCCGAAAGGATCTGCGCGATGGAATTCGTCGTCACGTTCTGGAACTCGTCCATGTAGAGATAGAAGTCTTTTCGCTCGCTTTCGGAGGTATCCACGCGCGACAGCGCCGCCATCAGGAGTTTCCCGACGATCACCATGCCAAGAAGCCTCGCATTGATCTCGCCGATCTTTCCTTTCGAGAGGTTGACGAGCAGGATCTTCCCCTCGTCCATGATTCCGCGGAAATCTATGCCGGACACCTGCTGAGAGATGATGGGCCGCATGATATCGTTGGAAATGAAGGCCGTGAGTTTCGAGGTGATATACGGCACCATGTTCGCGAGCGCCGCGTCCCCTCCGGCCTTTTCCGCCTCCTTCGTCCAAAAATCCCTCACGATGGGGTTCGCGCAGTGTGACAGCTTCATGCGGCGGAATTCCTCGTCGGCCAATACGCGGGAAATCTCCATCAGGGTCGATCCGCTCTCCGGATGCTCCATGATAAGCAGCATCGCGTTGCGCATGTACTGTTCGAACATCGGGCCGCCGGTCGACTTGAGATCGTACAGTTGATCGAAGATGCCTATCATCTCGTTGATGACGAAGGTCTTCTGCTCCGGGTGTTTCGGGTCGTATTCGAGCATGTTGAGCCCGATCGGGCGACCGATATCGGACGGATCGAACACGATCACGTCGTCCGCACGCTCGCGCGGAATGCTCGCAAGGATATTTTCTATCGCGTCTCCATGAGGATCGATGAAACAGAAACCGTGTCCCGCTCGCGCGTCCCACTTCGCGAGCCCTTCGATGAAATGGGACTTTCCCGTACCCGTCTGACCGACGACGTACAAATGACGGCGGCGATCGTCATCGGTAAGCCGGATATCCGTCCGGATGCCGCGATAGTCGTTATACCCGAGCGGAAGCCCCTCCTTCGGGATATTGATCGGAGGCGCCGCCGCCCCCGCCTTGAGCCATTTGATCTTCGGCGTCTCCGTGACCGAAATCGGGAAATGAAAGATGGTCGCGACCTCTTCCGCGGACAGGAGCATCGCATGCTCCGCGTCGAAGTTCCGGAAAATGTAATCGAAGGCGGCGCGTCTGCTCTTTTTTCTCTTTTTCACCCGGAGCGAATTCACGCCGGTATACTCGAACTGCGTGCACGCGTTCTCCATATGTGAGAGGATCTCCTCGGCGCGCGATTCGGTCTTTGCGGAAGCCAGCAGGCGGATGTTCACCCGGAATGCCGGGAGGCCGGCCTTGTTCTCGATCGCCTTCACCAGCTCCTGTTCCTCCGGCGTCAGCGAGACGGTCTTGTCCTCCTGACTCGGTTTGTTCGGATCGGACGGCGAGGAGAGGCCCGAAGTAGTCGAAGAGGCCGTCTCCTTCACGACCGCCTTGGCAACGCTCTTGATGAACGCCGAATGGGAGGAAAGCGGACTTTCTATCGCCGCTTTCAGCTGCTTTCCCTGCTGCATACGTTGCGCAATCTCCTTTCCCTGCTTTCGCCATTCGTTCCCCGTGACCGGCGCGAGCACGAGCTGGATCACCGCCCCCTCATCCTCCGTATCCATCTTGCTCATCGCCGTCGCGATCTCGTCGAGAGAGTCGGTTCCCATCATCTTGTACGTCCGAAGCGGCAACGCGAACGTCGTCTTGAGGTCGAGGATCGATACGGCCGTCGAGCTCCCCGGCGTGAATATCGTGTAATCGGACGCCTTCTCTATGACCGCATCCGGGAAAAAGCTGTGTATCTGCTTCTCGATCCCGTCACGGAACCGCTTCGGCATGGAGACATAGAAGAGGATCTCCTCGCTCCCCGCGGGGTTCGATATCTCCAAGACGATGGTCGGCGCCTCGTAGAAAAAATGTCGTATCGGATTCGAGGAACGCCTGAACGACGCCATCGCCTCGAGAAGCTTCTCCATGACGAGCACTTCCTCCTTCCACGCGTCCGCCTGTTTCTGTTCCCCGGGACGGTCCATCTTCTTCGTGACACGGACCAGTTCGACATCCATGGAGATGGACTGGTTCACCTGCGCGCGAAACCGCAAAAAACTGCGCGACACGAGCAGCCCGCCGGATATCAGCGCGAACAATCCCGACACGAGCGAAATCGGTAAAAAAACGACATCAGGATTGAGAACGAATGAGGTGCCCATAATGTTTGTTTTCCGTCTGTTTCAATATCGCCTCTATCCCTACTCGTCCCCGAGCACCCCTTTCGCCTTGAGCGCCTCGTAGAAGCGCCCAGCGAGCTCGTCGTGCATCCGGTCAAGGACGTAATAGTCGTTCAGATGCTGCGCGACCTTTACCGCATAGACCGGACCTTTCGTCTCGACGAGTGATAGAAGCATCGTGACACGCGTCTCTTCGTCCGTTTCATTGTACACCGTTTTCGCGTCGAGTTCGACCTGCCTGTCGTCGGATACGGTCGGAGTCGACGAGGCTGTCTTCGGAATCTTCGAAAGAATCTCGGTGAACTTTTCGCTCGCACGCTCCTTCGACGTTTCGATGACGTGCTCGGCCGGCTGTTCGCTCGCCGACTGTTCAACTATCCGTGGGCCGACCTCTCGGCTGTCGTTTTCCGGGAACGCCCTCCCCTCCGGAATATTCATGTCCTGCGGCATATGGTTTTCTTACGGTTTGATGATGAGATGCTTTCCCGAATCACTCTCCGGATCTGAGCGCCGCGGCCGCAGCGGCCGCACGTTCGTCAAGCTCCGCGTCCTTCAGGCCGGAATCGAGCAGTATCGACGCCGACTTTCCGTTTTTGGCCAGCGCGACCGACACCCTTTCCATATAGGCCCGAAACGTCTCGCCCTTTCCGGAATCGAGTTCCGGAGCGATGCCGTATTTCCCCGCCGCGAGAAGGAACTTACCGAAACGGCGCAGTTTTTCCGACTCGGCTGCCGTAACAGCGCCCGAACGGCTCGAATCGGCGATCGAAACGAAGCAACTCTTGAAAACTTCCTTCGAGGGCATGTCACCGATTTCCCGCATCGCCCTCTCGTCTATCCCGCCCGGCACCCCCTCTTTCGAGAACAATCCCACAGATACGCTCTTCATGACCCTCAAAAAGGGCTCCGCATGCCTCGGATCCGCAAGGTAACTCTTCGCTTCCTCCGAGCGCATCATATCCCTGAACGAACCCACGGGAACCCTCGTTTCCATCGCCGGATCGGCGATCTTTCCCGCCGGGATTCGCCCTCTGGAAGAATCTACGCCCTCAGTCGGAGCGACCTTCGGAGATGGGACATTATCCTCGGCAACCGGAGCAGAAGGTCCTTTCGGCGATCGAGAAGTCGCTTCTTCCACCGCGGAAGCCGGCGGTCCTTTCGGAATATCCGCGGTCGAAGCGGCAGGCGCGGGCACCTTGTTCGTAGGGGCGTCGACATGAACCGAACCCGCTCCCGTCTTGAACTCATTCACGTCTTCCGCATATCGGTGCAGATTCTCCAGCTGGGCGGCATTCAGTTTCCTCGCTTTCCCGATAGCCTCATCCAGCATTTCCCTCGAAAATTCCATCCTTGAACCGACCTGTATCACCTCCGGATTTCCGATTTTTTTCTCAAGATAACTTTCGATATATATCCTTTGTTCCGGAGTAAGCCCCTTGCTGCCGGAATATCCGGAAAGCGCCCGACGGGCAAGGGTAGTCACGCTGTCGCCGGTTTCCGCCTTCACTTCGAACGAGCCGCTAGCGGTCTCTACGATCTTCGCGCCTTTTCCGTCCGCCTGATCGGCTACCACGGACTTCACGGCCTCCTGTCCCGGAACCGTCACACCCCTTTTCGGGCCAGACGATTCCGCAGACGGAAGACTTTCTTTCGCCATTTCTCCGGCGTCTTTACCACCTCCCCCGTCTTCGCCATGAATCAAGTCCTTCAATGATCCGGCATCTGAAGGCTTCACGCGTCCGGACGCGGAGCGCTCCGCGATATCCCTTACGGGCCCGCGGACCGCAGTGGCATCCGCCACGGCGTGTCCCGCTCCGGGAACGTTCGCCTTGTCTCCGCTGACTCCGATACGATGATAGTCATCGACACTCCCGAAGACTTTTTTCATCCACGCCTTTCCCATCTCGATCGCTTCCCCAAGCCCGGGCTCGGCAGATCCATCCAGGAAGCTTCTTAATGCCGAACCGCCGATAACGAAACCGCTGGAAATCGACACGCCTAAAACGGCTTTTCTTGCGACCTGCGCCGCCCGCTCACGATCTATCCGCCGCTCCCGGACGTCAAGATATCCGGTAAGCCTTTCAGCGAGTCTGTCATAATCGGTTTCGAAGTTGGGTTCCCGACCCGGACCCGCAACTTCCGCCAAAGAGGCCGATTCTTGAACGTCTGGGGATCCGCCCATCGGCCCGCTTTGTTTCAAATATGTCGCGATGACGCCCTCCGCGATCGATACTTCCTTAATGAATTCATATTTTGCCGCAAGATTCGTAGCGGCAATCCTGCCGATGATCTCACCGTTCTCATCACGACCTTCGGAGCTGAAATCGATCAGTCCTTCTTCCGCCTTCCGCTTCGTGTAGCCGATACGTGCCTGCAGACGCTTCAATTCTTCTACCGGCACGACTCCGGAAGTCACACCATCCGACGCCAACATCTCGACTTTCTGCGTCAAGGAACGGAGTTTCCCTGAAAGGATTTCGGCGCTGACCACGTTTCGCGCTCCCTTTTTCCCGTCCCGCTCACCCCGAAGGGCGCTCTGGTCCATTTTTTTCAGGTCTTCCTTTTCACGCTTAGCGGAACGGAATCCGCTCAATGCGGCCGTCGCGGCCCATAAGGCTCCGGTCGCCGCCGTAACCGGGGCGCTCGCGACCGCACCGGACACGAGAGCTCCCGTCAGAAGCGATCTGCGCGCGAAACCGAGCGCGAACGAGAGTCCGTTTTCGACGGTAGCCGTCCGTTTCACGGCCTCGAGTATGACGGAGCGGTTTCGTATCGACCCCAGATATTGTTCCACGTCCGGGTTCGTCTGCAGGAACCTCGACATCGAAACCTTCCCCTCGGCATCGAGAAGAAGTGCCATATGTTCCGGATTGCCGGAACCCGCAAGCTCGTTCCGAACCTCGGCGAGTGCCTCGTCATATTCCTTCTTCGCCTGCCGGTACTCGGCATGTTGTTTTTTTGAGACCGATGTCAGCGCCCATTCGCCGGGGATACGGGCGAACCGGTTCGCGACTTCGTTGAATGTTCCGATACTCCCATCCGCTTCCGGTGAAAGCCCTTCGAGCCCCGCTTGCAGGAACTGCACCTCCAAGACACCATCGCGATCGACGACCTGCAGATCCTGCTCCTTCACCCCTTCGACAAGCTGTCTGAGAACGTCTCCATGCACATCCATCCCGCCCGTCATGACGTGTTCGGCACTTGTTTTTTCGGATTTCGCCTCACGGTAGTTCCTACTCGCGTAATTCCACAGCCCTCCGAAAAGACCCTCTCCGACTTTCCCGATTTTCCCACCGCCCAATGTCTCGCTCACACGAGCCTTCGTCGCGGCTTCCTGTTCGCGAACGACCGATTCCGACTCCTCACCGATCCGTCCGACGGCTATCTGTCGCAGATTCTCGAAAACGAACAGTTGTTGTTCCTCTTTGAGATCGGAAAAGCCCTCAAGCAACAGCAGATCGGATTTGTTTATCTTGAATTGTTCATAAAACCGAAGGGAAACGTCCGCCGACACATCGGCCGTGACACCCTCGCTTTCTTTCTCCGCCGTTCCTCTCGGAACATCCGTCCTGGCGACAGGAGCCGCTTCATTCGTCGATACCACAGGCGTTCGCATCACCGGCTCGGCTGCGGGAATAACCGACGCGTCCATGGCTTCCAGCTGTGACCGGAGCTTCAAGAGAGCCTCTCCTTCCCGTGAGATCCCTTCATCGAGAACCCTTAGTCTCTCCTGAAATACCACTTCCTCGGCACGAAGCTTTCCGAGTATCTCCTCGTTCGATTTCAGAAAAAATCCGAGCGAATCCTTCAATCCCTTCATGTGCGCCGGGTACGCGCTTACGCGTCTGAGCGACTCCTCCGCTTCGAGTCTTTCCTTTCCAAGGTCTTGGAGCCTTGACTCGATCGAACGGATCGACGTCTCAAGCAATGAACGATCCATCGCATTCTCCTTCTTGTCGGCCTGTTTATCAGGAACCGGGATTCCTTCCGGAGCCGACGCAACCGTCGAAACAGGTTCGGCTTCCAAAGCTGGCATGGTTTCCGGTGCCGATTCGATACCGTGCGGATCGGAAGCATCGGGAGCTTTCCGGTCCGTTGATTCATCGAGAGCTGTCGCCTTTCGCAGCCTCAGTTTCACACCGCCCCTCCGCCGTCCGCTTCCCTCGATAAAATCATCAAGGGCCCCGATGGCGTTTTCGATCCCGCTTCGATCCGCGAGACACTTGGCGTACTTCGGATCGGATTCGGAATCCGGGAGTCCTTTCAAGCGCTCCAACTCCGACCGAACGCCGGAAAGAGCCTGTTCCAGAGTCGATCGAAGGGCCTGCTCCTTTTCCTTCATGCTTTCGACGAGCGTTTGCTTTTCCCGTTTGAGCGCTTCAAGCTTCGTTACCAGACCCGGATTCACAACACCCTTTTTCTTTGCGATCCTGATGTCTTCCTGCACGTTATGAATGAAAGATTCGACACTACGAAGCTCTCCGACCCCTGACAGAAAATCCACCTTCGCTTCTTCCGAAAGGAATCCTGTTCCCATTTTTTCCGAAAGTCGCCTGACTTCCGACTCCGCGTCAGAGATGTCCGACGCAGACTCGGGATCGATCGGGACGAAGGAATCCTCGCGATCCGAACCGGGCAACTGCCGTTTCTTTCGGAAATCCTTGTTCGGAACGCTATCAACACCGTCGCCAAAAGGCCCGCCCCTTTTTCCACGCTTTCCGTTTCCTTCCCCTGTTTTATTTTTATCCGACATATGTACGGCCGCGAAGATACGGGAAACGGGGACGATTCATCGCCCACCGTTTCTTGTTTTATGCTATAATCCTATCACATTGAACAGGAAATAAAAACATATGAGGAGCATCCTCCTTCGTCCGCGGGTCGTCTTCTGGTGCGCACTCATCCTCATCACCGTCGCCGGGTTCGCGATCAGGAATTACGACATCACATCCGTTCCCTCCGGACTCTATCCCGACGAAGCGATGAACGGGGTCGATGCGATCCAGGCGAACGAATCCGGAAACTATCGGCTCTTCTACCCGAACAATTACGGACGGGAAGGACTGTTCATCAATCTGCAGGCATTCGCCGTCAAAGCGTTCGGCAACAACGTCCCGGCGCTCAAGCTTTGGTCCGAGGTTTTCGGCGCGCTCGCCGTTCTCGGCACCGGACTGCTCGCCTGGGAAGTCTTCCGCAGCAGATATGCCGCCATAGCGGCCTCGTTTCTTGTCGCTACGTCCTTTTGGGCGATAAATTTCTCACGGATCGGCTTTCGGGCGATCATGGTGCCGTTCCTGCTTTCCTTCACCTTCTATTTCTTCTTCCGCGGCCTCCGAACCGGAAAGATTTTTCCGTTCATCCCATCGGGATTTCTTTTCGGACTCGGCCTCCATACGTATGTCGCATATCGCCTCGCACCGCTTATTCTCATCCTGTTTTTTCCATTCCTCCTCCTCTCCTATACGTCCTTTCTTCGCCGATTCTGGAAACACGGCCTCGTCTTCATCCTGTTCGCCGGACTGGCCGCCGCACCGATGCTGTACGATTTCGTGAAGCATCCGGAAATCTTCTCGTCACGGTCGGCTGCCGTCTCCATCCTGTCCCCTGAAATAAACAAGGGTAACTTCTGGGGCACGTTCGGAAAGACACTCGGCCTCTCGCTCATCAAGTATAATTTCGTCGGCGACCAGAACTGGAGACACAATTACCCGCCCTATCCGATTCTCGATCCTATCGTCGGAACCCTGTTCCTCGCGGGATTCCTGTTTTCTATCGGCATGTTCGTCAGGATTCTCGTAAAACGCATCCGCTTCGGGCGGGTCGACTCGGAACTCGCCACGCACACATTCCTTCTCGCCGGTTTTTTCACCATGCTCGCACCGGAATTCCTCACCGAAGAGGGACTTCCTCATGCCCTCCGCGCGATCGGCACCCAACCGTTCGTCTTCCTCTTCGCGACGATACCGCTCGTATTCCTGTTCCGTCGTCTCGGGAAATCGAAGGGGGGGACGAGAGTGGCGTTCGCATCCTTCCTCTTTCTTGCCCTCGTCGGATCGGCAGGCTTCAATATCGTCAAATATTTCGTCTTTTATCGGCAGAATCCGAACCAGCATAACGCCTTCGACGAACGCACCACGAACATGGCGGCCTACCTGAATTCCCTTCCCGCCGAGGTCCATAAGTACGTCGTTCCGAACGGAGGCGGGCAGATGATCGATAATGGTCTGCCGATAACGGCGCAGCCGATCGTCTTCCTCACGCATGGGAAGATCGAGAACCTTGAGTTCCTCACTCCGGATTCCGTCATCAGTTCCCCTGCCGTCATTATCGCGATGCGACCGGACCAGAGCATTTTCGAAAACCTACGGCGCTTCGTACCGGACGCATACGAGACGACCATAGACCTTCATCCAGGATTCGGAACGGATTTCCGTACGATCGTCATTCCTAAACAGTCCGTCGAGGACTCTGGAAATTGAATACCCCCATCGACCCATTAACCCGTCAACAGAAGAAAACGCACTATGGACCATCTCAAGAAACATGCAGGACTGTTCGCCGGGCTCATGCTCGCGATATTCTTTGCCGTTACGATCACGGTCTCCTGGCAGGAATCGACCACGATGGACGAGAAGGCCCACATCCCGTCCGCGTATTCCTATGTCCGCTTCGGCGACATGCGGTTGAATCCGGAACACCCGCCGCTCCTCAAGGATCTCGCCGGTCTCCCGCTCCTGCTCATGAACCTTTCGTTCCCGACCGACTCCTGGCAATGGCAGCACGGGGTGAATGAACAGTGGGTACTCGGCGACCTATTTATCCACGGCAACAACGCCGAACTCGTCACCTTCTGGTCGCGCTTCCCGATCGTCATCCTCGCGCTCTTGCTCGGCTTCGCGATATTCCGATGGACCAAGGAACTTGCCGGATCGGTCGCCGCCCTCTTCGCTCTCCTCCTCTACGTCGCCGATCCGAACGTGATCGCGCACAGTCACTACGTGACAACCGACCTCGGAATCGCCGCCTTCATCTTTTTCGCTTTCTATGCCTTTCTCCGATTTCTAAAGAAGCCCGATTTCCGAAACGTCATCCTGTTCGGCCTCGTCCTCGGACTGGCACAACTGGCGAAGTTCTCGGCCGTCCTGCTCTTTCCCTATTTCGGTCTCGTCATCCTGATCCACTCCCTGACGAAATCGAAGCCGGACTCGGTCGCCGGATCGGTCGCCGGATTCCGACTCCTCGATCTCGTGGTCTCGCTCCTCAAATATGCCGCGGCGGTCGCGATATGCTTCGTACTCATATATGTGGTGTACGTGCCGAACACGATAAACATGCCGGGCGAAAAGCTTCCCGAGATCGCCAAGATGATGCTCGACGCGAAACATCCGCTCGGGAAATTCGCCATCGACTTCGTGAGCGCCACCAGCCAGAGCCCTGTCCTCAAACCGCTGTCGGAATATTTCCTCGGCGTGTTCATGGTCTTCGGACGCGTCGCGGGAGGGAACACGTATTACTTCTTCGGGGTCGTCGACAACCATGCGACACCGTGGTACTTCCCCGCCGTGTTCATTCTCAAGGAAACGCTCCCGCTCCTGTTCCTGATTATCGGGACGTCGATCTATTCCCTCTTCCGCATTGCAAAACACCTCGCACAGAAACCGGTCCGGAATTGGTGCCATATCTTCTCGCGCTCCTACCAGGGCCATACCACCCAGTATGCGATGATCGGTTTCATAGCACTCTATGTCTTCGTCAGCGTGACCGGAAACCTCAACATCGGGTTCCGACATTTGTTTCCGATACTCCCGTTCATGTACGTCCTCATCTCGAAGACGGTATTCGATTTCATCCGGCATAAGGGATTCCACGGTGAGAAATCGGCGAAGGCGGCGCTCGTCGTCCTTTCGGCCTGGATCGTCGCCGTTCCCGTTCTCGCGTATCCCGCATATCTCTCGTACTTCAACGAGGCGGCCGGAGGCCACGCCAACGGCTATCAATACGTGACCGATTCGAACTATGACTGGGGACAGGACGTGAAACGGCTGCGCTCGTTCGTGAACGACTTCGATGCCTGTAAATCGGGAACAGTGACCGGAGACGCTTGTGCGTCATTCGGTTCTCCGCTGACGCTGCCAGCCATCGATACGATCAAAGTGGATTATTTCGGAGGATCGAATCCCAAGTACTATCTCGGAGACCGGTTCGAGGGCTCATACGCGGAACAGGGATTCGCACCCGGATGGTACGCCATCTCCAT
Organism: Candidatus Moraniibacteriota bacterium; assembly: GCA_013334245.1. Taxonomy (GTDB): domain Bacteria; phylum Patescibacteriota; class Minisyncoccia; order Moranbacterales; family UBA1568; genus JAAXTX01. Next base: position 15,663 of record JAAXXZ010000010.1, on the reverse strand, counting down.
CGGCTTCTTCCAGGAAAGCATCCATAAACCCCAGGAATCGGGAAAAACGACATACCGATGGATAACGGATGGAGGATATCGGCCCATAGCGCGAGTCGGCGATACAATCTTCATCTACTACATCCCGCCAGTCGAAACGGTGCAATAGATTTTTCGACAAAACAGGAAGCCGGCTCGATACGAGCCGGCTTTTCACGATTTCGATTATCCCAAGTCGGCATAAGACCGTAACAATCAGCACACACCTTCAGCCGACCGCAAAACGGCGCCTTTTCGATGACAGTACCCGCCGCATCGTTTGACTCGGATCACTTCTTCTTGCCATCCGCTTTCTTCGCGCCGACATCGGAAGAAGCCGCGGGCTGTGGGACGGCAACAGTCGGTCCGCCTTGCTCCGCGGTCGGACCGTCTTGCGGAGGAGTCGCGTCCTTATACGCGAAGAAGGCCCGATTTTCGGTCCGAAGATCGATATATCGCAGGGAAGGATGTTTTTCCTGAGGAATTTCTTTCTCCAAAACGAGCCGCAGCGATGCGATCGTCTTTTCCGGCTCGACGTCGACACTTACCAATAATTCCCAACCTTCATCCGTCAATATCCGGAGCTCATCGGAAACACGGGACGGTGAAAAATACGGAGGAACGATTCCGATACCGGAGCGTTCCCGTAGCCCGGCTTCGAGTAAAAGCACACCTCTTACCGTCTCCGGAGCCATCAGACGCTCGCCGATTTCCACCGGTCGGGCGCTTTCATCGAGGATCCGGGTAAGAAACGGCCGATTCTCTTCCGTATCGGCGAACTGCGCTTCCGCCGCCATGCCGTCATCACCTACCAGATAGCACGGTCCGGACGAACACCAAAGGAGCAACCGGTCCTTCTCGGCGACGTCAACGGATAATCCGTCAGGAAAGCGGCGCGCTATGGAAACGCGTGAGAGTTTCGGGAATTCGAGGAGCGTCTCCTGCTCAAGGGAAGCGATCGGAGTGGAAAAAAAGTTATCACGGGGAAATATTCCGAATCGACGTCCGGAAAGCCGACTGTGGACGAACGAATCGACCGCTGCGGGCGACACGTCTTTCGTCCCGGATACGGTGACCTTCCTGACTGAATGAAAGTCAGAAAAGAATACGGTGTACACGATCACCGAAATCAAGACGACCCACAAGGATATCATCCCCCATCCGACCCGGTTCCGATAGGGCTTTTCCCGTACCAACAAGGGTTTCCGCGACTGCCGATCCGGAAAAAACGCCTCACGGAACATACGCTCACGGGGGGTCCCGGTCCTCCGACCCAAAGTCGGATTCGGCTTGATTTTGGTTTTCGGTTTTTGTTTCACAGCCTTTCGGATCAAAGTGATACGAGAAACAACCGATCGATAAGCAGCCTTGCATTGGCGTTCGTATCGCGAAGCTCCCTGATCGTCTTCTCAATCTCCTCGAGAATCCCATAAAAGGGAGCGGCGGTTCGGAAAGAAAGCGCGTCCTTCCGTCTCGTATTCCGAAGTCCCGTCACCCACCATTCGAAGAGATCCGCCGTTTCTGATGGCGACACGGAAAGCTTTTCGGACAGATCAAGCCGTTCGGAAAAAGAAAGGGACGAGATCCGAAACAGTGACCTGAGCAATTCCCGACGACGACCGAAAGAATCGGCATCGTTCATGGCCATAGATACGATCCCCGGACGCCCCAGGGAAAAGAAGAACGGTTCCACCGAAGACGATCCGAACCGGTCCCGGATCAGCGATTCGGAAACGGGAGAAAACGCAACGCGGAACGTCCGGGAAACGACCGTATCCAGAAGCTTCCCCGTCCTCGCCGCCACGAGGATAAGCACCGAGGTCGAGTTCGGTTCCTCCAGCGTCTTCAAAAGCGCGTTCTGAGCGGCCTCGGTCATCCGGTCGGCATCATCCAATACGACGACCCGCCGGACGGACTCTGCCGGAAACCTGCTCAGGAACATGCCGACTTCCCTGACGGCCTCTACGGACATACTTTTCTTTCCGCCGTCTTTTTTCGACTCCGGGGCGATCAGAAGGAAATCCTGCTTCCCGGACGGATCCTCGTCCGGACTTCCGAGGAGCATAGCCGCGAATTCACGGGCGACCAGACTCTTTCCCACTCCTTCCGGGCCAGAAAACAGGAACGCATGATGAGGAAGTTCGCCTCTGGCGATCTTCCTGAGCTGTTCACGCCTTCGTTCATGACCGATTATGTCCATATCCGGTTCCGGTTCATTGTATCGGATCATCATTCTTCCTGTTCACGAGATCGCTCATTACCGAGAGAAAGTGCTCTTCCGTAAAACGCGTATCGGCATCGGGATCAATGACATACGATGCACTTCCCCCGTCCAGAAACCTGCGTACCGCCTCCGCGAGCACCTCCGGCGTCGGTGCACCGAACAGCTCCCCGGTCAGACCTTCCCTGATTATTTCCACGGCTCCGCCGCGTCCGAGAGCGATGATCGGCGTCCCTAACCGAACCGCTTCCGCGGCAGTCATGCCGAAGTCTTCCTCGGACGGAACGACTACGGCTCTTGCGCGGCGATAGAGGGAAACAAGCTCTGCATCCCCGACGCTTCCGAGGAACGTGACGCTGTCGCCTGCCGACGCGGTCAGTCTGGCACGTTCCCGACCGTCCCCGACGATGCGCAGCGGGAGCCTCAGTTTATTGAAAGCCTCGACAGCGATATCGATGCCCTTGCTGGCGGTCAAGCGGGAAACGACCAGAAAAAAGTCTTCGCGCGCCGGTCGAGGGGCCGGCCCTTCAGACAGGGTTACCGGAGGATAGACGACGACCGAATCTCTCCGGTAATACTTCGCCACCCGTTCACGGGTATACTCGGAATTCGATACGAGTAGGTCGGGCCGGTCGGCCGCCTCCCTGTCCCATACCCGGAGATAGGAAAGATAGATTCGACCGACGAAACGCCCGAACGTCCCGGCACGGACCATGTCGAGATACCGTTCGTTCGCGTCCCACAAAAGACGCATCGGGGAATGGAGATAGGCGATATGAAAGGTCCGCAGCCTGGTCACGATCCCTTTCGACCAGGCTCCGGAGGACGATATGACGATATCGAATTCCCGAAGGTCGAGGGATTCCACCGCGACGGAATATAACGGAAGCAGCCACCGATACCGCTTTCGGATGAACTTCGGCAGTTTCTGCAAAAAAGACGTCCGGATTTCGCGTCCCTCGAAACGCCCCTTCATCGCCTCCTCATCGTAGAGGATCGTATAGATCGGCGCTTCGGCATCAAGTTTGATCAGGCTCTCCAATACGCGTTCCGCCCCCCCGTAAGAGACGAGGAAGTCATGCACGAAAGCCGTCCTGTGCGAAGATTGTTTCATTTCACTTTCGTTTGATACGACTTCACCCCCGGAAAGGGACCGTCCGATTCAAGGCAGTCCAGACCGATACGCACCGGCTTTATTTCAACAGGCCGGCAATCTCGTCCGCGCATGTAGCCCAAACGTAACGTTCCGCGTTCGACCGGCCTTTTTCTATTATACCATCACGAAGCGCCTTGTCTGAGAGCAGATTCCAGGCCAGGTCGGCGATCCCCCGGGGAGACGTCGGATCGACATACAGCGCCCCATCGCCTCCTATTTCCGGCAATGAAGCGACATCGGACGTTATGACCGGCACTCCGGCTGCCTGCGCTTCCACGACCGGTAGGCCGAAGCCTTCATAGAGCGACGGGAACAGGAAAATGTCCGCACCACGAAGGAGCGTGAATTTTTCTTCCTCGCTCACATACCCCCTCTCGATGATATTCTCGCGATATTTCGACGCCTGTATCGCGTTCTTCACATCCGCATACCCGTACCCGGACTTGCCGGCGAGTACGAGCGCATGCGGAATGCCGTGACGTTCCTTCAGGATATCGAAGGCCTCGACGATCCTCCGAACGTTCTTCCTCTCCTCGATCCGTCCGATGAATAACAGATACGGCTGTTCGGTTCCGCATTCCCGACTTTCGACTTGCGACTTTCGACTTGCGACTTTCGACTTTTCTTCCGGCTTCCCCTCATGCACCACCCGCACCTTCGTTTCAGGCACACCGTACATACGCACGAGATCGCGTTTCGTGTTCTCCGACACGGCGACGATCGTTTCGGCCGCATGGCACGAATACCGTATGACCGAACGCATATACAACCGCTCCCAGAAAGAATAGCTTTCCTTGGAATATTCGTACTCAAGACCGTGGATCGTGACGACCGATCGTCTGGGATGGATAAACGGTATGGTGTGCGCCGGAACGAACAGCACGTCGGGTCGATGAAGGAACATCTCCATCGACAATCGCACGTGCGTCCAGAACCGTGGGGCACGTAGACACCGCACCTGCCACGATTCCGGCAGATCGAAATCCGGACCCTGTCCCTCACGGACGTACAAAATCACCCGCTCATTACGGAGCGGGTCGCGGAGATGCGCGATGACCTGATATGAGTATTCCTCGATTCCCGTCCGATTCCGAAGGAACGCCCTCGACGCGTCGATACCTATTACCATACTGATAACTGACAACTGACAACATACTACGACCAAACACAATGATGCCGTTGCTGGTTATGGGTTGTTAGTTGTTAGTTGTTAGTTGTTAGTTGTTAGTCGCGAAGCCTACTTCCCCAGCATGATGCTTCGTTTATACGCCTCGAGGTTCTCGAGCACGATACCGGTCCCGCGCGCCACACAGAACGCCGGGTCGTCGGCCACGTAGCACGGCACGCCGATCGTCTTTCCGATCAGCTGATCGAGATAGCGAAGCTGCGAGGTCCCCCCCGACAGCACCATGCCCTTATCCATGATATCCGCGGACAACTCCGGCGGCGTTTCCTGGAGGACCTGCTTCACCACGTTCACGATTTCGCGAAGTTCGTCTTGGATCGCCTCGGTAACCTCGTTCGACGAGACGGTGACGGTACGCGGCAACCCTCCCATGAGGTCGCGACCGCGGATGTCCATATGGTCTTCCTTCACCTGCGCGATCGCCGCCCCGATCTTTATCTTGAGTTCCTCGGCCGTACGCTCTCCGATCGCCAGGCTGTACTTGCGCTTGATGTAGTCGGAAATGGCCAGGTCGATCCGGTTCCCACCGACTCGTGCCGACGCCGACGCGACCACGCCGCCGAGCGATATGACCGCGATCTCCGACGTTCCGCCGCCGATATTGATGATCATGTTCCCTTGGGCGGTATGGATCGGAATACCTGCGCCAATGGCCGCCAGGATCGGCTCCTTCACGACGTACGCCGCGCGCGCGCCCGCCTTGTTCGCCGCGTCGATAACCGCGCGTCGCTCCGTGGAGGTGACACCGGCAGGAATGGAGAGCACGACTTCGGGGCGGATCAGGCGGAATCGTCCGGAAACCTTCTGGATGAAATAGCGGAGCATAGCCTCGGTGACGCGATAATCGGCTATCGCGCCGTCGCGAAGCGGTTGGGACGCGACGATCGAATCCGGTGTCCGGCCGATCATTTCTTTCGCCTCGTTCCCGACAGCAAGCACCTTGTTCTCGAATACCGACACTGCGACCACGGACGGTTCGTTCACCACGACGCCTTTCCCGGGAACGAATACGAGCGTGTTCGCCGTTCCGAGGTCGATACCGATTTTTCGTACGAATGGATTCATAATAGTCGCAAAGCACGGGACTCAGAATACAAACCCTCCCATCTCGAAGCCAGTTCTTTGTGTTTCGTTTGGTCTTTGTGTTTTCGGGCTCTGTATTCTTTTTTTCGAAGCGTTACGCTTCGACACGCCGTATGTCCGCACCGAGCGCCGACAGACGCTCCTCGATACGCTCATAGCCGCGGTCCACCTGGTAAATATCATCGATGACGGTCTTGCCGTCGGCCGCAAGCGCCGCGATGATGAGTGCCGCCCCCGCCCGGAGGTCATAGCTTCGTATGGTCGTCCCCCTCAGCTTCGCGGGACCCCGGAACGTCACCTGGTGCGGATTGAGCACCGTCGCGTGTGCGCGCATTTTTTCGAGCTCGGCGACATAGTTGAAACGGCCCTCGAAGACCGTATCGAAAATAAGCGTCTCCCCGTCCGCAAGCGCGGCCAACACGCCGAACGGCGCCTGCACATCGGACGGTATCCCCGGATACGTGCGGGTGTCTATCTTCGACACGGCGGTCAGCCGATCCGCGGGAACGACCGTGATCGAATCGCCATCGACATGAAAATCCGACCCGAACTCCCGAAGTTTCTCGAGCACGATGTCGAGATGGTGTTCCCGGGCATTGGTGACCGTGAGAGGGCTTCCGGTCGCGACGCCGAGAATGAGAAACGTCGCCGCCTCGTTGGCATCCGGAATGACCGCATGCTCGGCACCGGAAAGCTTGTCAGTCCCTTCGATCTCGATCACGTGCGTTCCGAGACCGGAAATTTTCGCACCCATCTTCCCGAGAAACCGCCCGAGGTCCTCGACATGAGGCTCGGTCGCGGCGACGCGGATGACCGTTTTTCCAGGCATACCTGCCGCAAGCATCATCGCGTTCTCCGTAGCGGTCACGGACATTTCCCGAAGCGCGATATCGCCAGGCTTCCGCCCGGAGGCGTCAACGACGTACTCCTTGCCGTCCCCGGAGACCGAGATGTTGACGCCGAGCTTTCGGAGCGCGTCGAAATGTGTCCCGACCGGCCTCGATCCGATGACACACCCGCCCGGCTGATAGAGTGAGAATCGTTCGGACCGCACCGGCAGCGAACCGAGCAGCAGTATCGACGAACGTATTTTTTTGACAAGTGAAGCGTCCATACGACCGGGGTCGATGTCTCGCGGCGTCACCGCGACCGTCCGATCGTCCCGCCACTCTACAGAGGCGCCGATACTCTCGAGTATTTCGAGCAGACGGAACACGTCCTCGATTCGCGGGACGTTGCTGACGATGCTCGTTTCGGTGGAGAGAAGGGTCGCGGCCAGAATCGGCAACGCCGCGTTCTTGGAACCGCGGACATCTATGGTCCCGGAAAGCCGCTTTCCTCCCTGTATTTCGAATCGTTCCATGTGTGCCATTCTACCCCAGACAGGCCTATAAATCAAGCCGGGAAAGAGCTCCGTACGCGCGACTCCGGAACGCCCCGCGGACTTCCGGACAAAAAGAAAACCCCGTCAGGGGTTGTTCTTGTATGTGTTTCTGCCGGGAACGCGAAGCGCGGCCGGACAGGAGGAAGGAGGATTCGTTCCTATTCCTAATGTTTTTGTGTTCGTTTTTCTGTTTGTTTTTTTCAAGGTACGTTCCGTGCCTTTCGGCCGGAAGGGAACGTCCGCACATCGGGGACACTCCCTCCCGCTCGAAAGCGGGGTCAGGAAAGATACACGCCCTCGCGCGTCTCACGTGAAAGGAGCAACCGCGTGAACAGCGATACCGCGACGATCTGGGTCAGCGCGAAGACCAGGACGGAAACGAGTTGGGCGATATCGTATCGGCCTTCCCCTATCGCCGCAGCCTCCTTGGCGAGCGTGTCGATCTTGGGAACGTTCATGTTCGAGAACAGCGCGATGCGCCCGGAAGTGTCTGTTCCGTCGTTCCCCCGCTGCTGAGAGACCCCGGAAACCGCCGGGAGTTCCCCTTTGCACATCGCGAGAGCATCCTCCTTCGTCAAAGACGTCTGGACCTCCTGACCTGGTCGCGTACCGAACATCTCGACGACCAGCATCGTCTCACGCCCTTCGAAGTATGTCTTCTTCACGGCAATCCCTATCTCACGAAAACGTGGATCCAGGACGTTCTGACAATGCTTTTCACTTTTCATCCAGGCAAGGTGCTCGCTCTCCGGATCATTGAAATGAATCGCGAGGTTCTCTCCGGCATACCGGTACCCGTAATCCGCCTTATCCATGAAATACCACGGGGTCAGACCGGCCGGCGACGTATGCGCGAAGTATCCGCTCTTTTCCATGTCGGCCAATTTGAGCGCTGCAGCCTTCTCGAGCGTATTACTGACCGACAGCTCGGCGATTCCGCGCTGCTTCCGTTCACCGTTCGCGAGTTTCACGGCCTGTTCCACCCACGGTGACGCCGAACCGGCCGCAAAGACGTTCCCGGCCGGGATAAGGAGAAGGGCTATTAATATGATGATGGTCGACCGTTTCATGTGTTTGTTTCGGTATAAAGAAGGAAAAGCGGCTGTTTCACCCGTGAAACACCCGCTTTCTATCCTTCCATGGCTCCATTATAGCACGAAAAAACCGACCGGTCAATCACCCGAAACGACCGCTGTCGGGTTACCTGCTCCGGCACCTCGGACGAAATCGTATGCGGAGAGCGACGCGACCGCCCCCTGCCCCGCTGATATGTTGTTCTGCCGATACGGCTGGTCCGTCACGTCTCCGGCCGCGAAGATTCCCGGACACGACGTCTCGAACGTCCGCGGGTTCACGACAATCTCGCCACCTCGCGTACGCTCCACCAGATCACGGGCAAGTTCGGAATTCGGCATCATGCCGATCTCGACGAAGACACCGTCGCACGGGAGTTCGCGACGCTCACCCGTCGACAGGTCCTCATACCGAAGCGCGGTCACCTTGCGCTCACCGACGATCTCCTCGGACCTAGCGTTCCGGATCGCGCTCACCTTTTCGGATCCGAGCACGCGCTCACGGAGGACGGGATCGCCCGTGAACTCCGGATCGATCGTCAGGATCGTCACCTTCGTCGCATACGGCAGAAGGTCCTCCACCGCCTCGAGCGCGCAGTTGCCACCGCCGACGACCGTGACCGTCTTGTTCCGGAAAAACGGCGCATCACAGGTCGAACAGTATGCGACCCCTTTCCCCTGAAACAGATCTTCGCCGGGAACGCCGAGGTGACGATGCCGTACACCGGACGCGACGATGACGGATTTCGTTTCGAACGTCTCCCCTTTTTCCGTCGTCACCAGAAAGGTCGTACCGTCGTTCCTGCCGATGCCCGTGACCGCTTCGTCCGTACGGATATCGATTCCTTCCTGCGCGCGGAGATGCGCTTCGAGCCGCTGCCCGAATCCGACCCCGGTGATCGAAGGCTCGCCGATCCAGTTCTCGATGGTCGCAGATATCGACGATGACCCGCCGATCGTTCCGGCAAGAAGCAGGCACTTCATCTTCTTGCGGGCGGCATATACCCCGGCCGTGACTCCCGCCGGTCCTCCCCCGATGATGATGACGTCGTATACCATATGTTTTCAATACATGATGAATGATTCCTACCGCTTGTTCTTCATGATACCGTTCCTGACCGCATCCTGAAATTGTTCGCCCCGGTCGAACTCGTTTTGGAACAGACTGAAACTCGCGGCCCCGGGCGAGAGAAGCACGATGTCGCCGGGCTCCGCCGATCGGTATGCGAGCTCGACGGCCTTCCCCATATCGGACACCGTCTCAAACCGACGATCCTTCTCCGATTCGGGGAGACGGCTTCTGATTTCCCGAAGCAATCGCTCCGTTCCTGGTCCTTCGAAAAAGACGGCGCCCTTGGCCTTCCGCAGGATTTCTTCCGCCAACGATCCGAAATCGAGCCGCTTGTCGGAACCTCCCGCGATGATGATAACGGGACGATCAAACGAGCGCAGAGCTGAAACCGCTGCTTCCGGGACCGTCGCGGCGGAATCGTCATAGAACGTGATGCCACGATGTTCCGCGACGATCTCGACCCGGTGAGGAAGCCCGCGAAACGTCCGCAACGCGGCCGAGATTTTTTCCGACGGGATACCCGACACGAATGCCGCCGATGCCGCCGGAAGCGCCGCCGCAAGAACGTGGCCTCCGTGAATCCGCAGATCGGACTTCCGAAAGAGGACTGTCCGCTCCCCACCACGCACGATGACCGCCTCGTCTCCCGAGAAGAACGCGCCACGTTCGAGCGGGCCACCGGCTGCCGAGAACGGGACGTACTCCGATAGGACATTTTGATCGTCGGCAAAACCGAGCGTCATATCGACGATACGGATGTCGCCTTTTTTCTGAAACTCGTAGAGCGCCTTCTTATCCGAGAGATATTCGGACATCGACCGGTAATGGTCGAGATGATCGGGGAAAAAATTCGTGAAGACGGCAATATTGGGGCTCCTTTTCAAGCGGCGGAGCGCCGAAAGCCTCCAACTCGACAGTTCGAACACGACCGTGTCCTTCGCGCGGATCCGGCCAAGGGCGCCGAGCACCGGCGCGCGACCGATGCCGACCGGAACGACGCCTCGTCCCGATTCCCGAAAGACATGGGCGATCATGCTTGAAGTCGTCGTCTTCCCCTTCGTGCCGGTCACCCCGATGATCGGATTCTCGCAGTTCTCGAAGAAGATACCCGAATCCATCTCGACCGGAATCCCTTGCGATTCGGCGAGACGGACGTATTCGTTCGTCCACGGTATCACCGGGTTCTTCACGACCAGATCCGTCCGCGAAAAATCCTCGGGCCGATGCTGCCCGAGGACATACGTGATATTCCCGTAACGGGAAAGCCGGTTCAGTGACGGAAGCAGACGCTCGCGTCGCTTCATGTCAGTGACGACGATGTCTCGGACACCGGAGTGCTCCAGAAACTCCACGGTTCCGACCCCGCCCTCATTCACGCCGAGCCCGAACACGGTCACCCGCTTCCCCTTGAGATCCTCTTTCCTCATAATGTGTCGCCATTCCCCTCGCAAAGCTACCCCCGTAGAAATCCGTGTCGGCGACTCCGTATCGTCTCACCAGCTCGGGTGCCGTTCCAGACCCCGTTCTCGGCCGTGATTCTCCCGCCGACGATCACCGCGCGGATTCCGTCCGGATACCGGAACGGATCGTCCATCGTGGAGCGATCAACGATGGTCGCCGGATCGAATATCACGATATCAGCCTTGGCTTTTTCCCGCAAGAAGCCGCGGTCCGCGAGTCCGAACTTCGTCGCCGGCTTCCCGGTCATCTTGTGCACCGCCTCTTCCCACGAAAGGGTCTGGCGTCCGCGAACATATTCCGCGAACACCTTCGGGAACGTGCCGAAGTTTCTCGGATGGGCCATATTTCCGGTCGACCCGTATTCCGCCGAATATCCCACACCGTTCGAACTTATGATGGAAAACGGATGTTGCACAGCTTTCGCGACGTTTTCGGGACTCGAAACCTCGAGTGAAACGATGGCACGCCCGCCGCTTCCGAGCAGAATGTCGATCACGACCTCCTCCGGAGCCTTCCGTTGCGACTTCGCTATCTCTTCCACCGTCCTCGGGCCGGTCATCGGGCTCAGGTTCGAGATGAACAGTTTCATGCCGGCATAATCGAGCCCGCTCTCCCGCATATCGCGTATCGCGGCCTGCCGGACCTTGAAGTCCCCCAAGCGATGCAGGGTCGTCTTCCGACCGCTCTCGGTAACCCAATCGGGAAGAAGGGTGTAGAGTACGGATCCGCTCGCCGTATACGGATAGACGTCGAAACTCACGTCGAGGCCGTCCTGGGCCGCGTTCCGAACCGTATCGAGCGCTTCGCCGAACAGATGCCAGTTCCGCTTCCCCACCGCCTTAAGGTGAGAGATGTGAAGCGCGACACCGGCCTCCTTCGCCAGCACGATGGCTTCCTCGATCGACCGCAACAACTCGGATCCCTCATCGCGGATGTATGTCGCATAGACACGCTTGCGTTTCGCTGCCAGTTCGAGAAACCCGGCGATCTCACGATTCTCGGCCAATCGCGCATGCGTGAATTTGAGTCCGGTCGAGAAACCTATGGCTCCCTCGTCCAGTGCCCGGCGCAACAGCAATCGCATCGTGGAAAGATCGTTTTCGGACGGGGTCTTGGTCGGATTCCGGAGCACGCCGCGACGGATCGTCCCGTGACCGGCAAGGGTCGCGAAGTTCACGGACAACGGACGCTGCTCCATTTCCGCGAGAAACTCTTTCATCGAGAGCCAATTGAAGCTCACGGCATCGACGTCCGTCCATTTCTGGATCGCGCGGATACTCTCGGGTTCGATAAGCGGGGCGAGCGAGGCGCCCGAGTTGCCGCCCACGATCGTCGTAACGCCCTGCAGGAGCATACCGTGCATGCCCGGATTCCGGAAAATCTCCCAGTAGGTGTCGGAGTGATTGTTCACGTCGATGAATCCCGGCGAAACATAGCACCCGGCGGCATCGATCACCTTCTCGGCCGTCGCGTCACGAAGGTCGCCGATCATGACGATCCTGTCCTCCTTCACGGCGACATCTGCCCGGAACATAGGAGTTCCCGAGCCGTCGATCACGGTGCCGTTCCTGATCAGAAGGTCGTACATGACGGTTGAAAGTCGAAAGTTATAATCGGAATCTAAATCTGTTCGGCAAGCTCGACAAGACGGTTCGAATATCCCCACTCGTTGTCATACCACGCCATCACCTTCACGAGGTCGCCGTCCACCACCTTGGTCAGAGAGAGATCGACTATGCTCGAAAAAGGATTGCCTATGAAATCCGAAGAGACCAGCGGCTCCCTCGTCACGGCGAGCGCTCTCGAATATTCCTTCTCATGGCTTGCCGCCTCTATCACGGCGTTGACTTCCTCGGCGGTCGTCTTCCTTCCGACAAGAAAGGTGAAGTCGGTCAGGGACGTGACTATGGTCGGGACACGCACGGCCAACCCGTCGAATTTCCCCCCGATCTGCGGCAGAAGTCGGGTCACGGAAACGGCCGCGCCGGTCGAAGTCGGTACGATGTTCTGGGCAGCGGCACGGGCGCGACGGAAATCCTTATGCGGTCCGTCCTGAAGATTCTGATCCGCCGTATACGAATGTATCGTCGTCATCATCGCCTTGACGATGCCGAACTCCTCCTCGACGATCTTGGCGACCGGGGCGAGACAGTTGGTCGTGCATGACGCGTTCGAGATGATCGGCTCGCCCTTGTATTCACGGTCGTTCACGCCGATGAGATACGTCGGGATCTCGTTCTCCCCCTTCGGAGGGGCCGAAAGGACGACCTTCTTCGCGCCGGCCGTCAGATGCTGTCCGGCGGACTCGCCGTCAACGAACCGTCCGGTGCACTCCAGGACCACATCCACGCCGAGGTCTTCCCAGGGAAGTTTCTTCGGATCCGGTTCCGCATACACGGGATACCGCTTCCCGTCGACGATGATCGCTCCTGGTTCCGACGTGACCTCGCGACGATAGGTCCCGTACGCCGTGTCATAACGAAGCAGATGCGCGAGCGTCGTCGCGTCCGTAAGGTCGTTGATGGCGACGACCTCCGCTCCCTTCCTTTCAAGGGCGATCTTGAAGGCTGAACGACCGATCCGACCGAACCCGTTGATGGCTATCCGTTTCACTGGCATATCTTTGCGTTATTGATGTTTACGTTTTCGGTTTCTCCCGACATCGTATCCTCGTCTCGTCTTTCGACGTTTCGCCCGTACCTTTTGCCTATTTCGCCTTTCCGGCACTTCCGTAGAGGCGCATCTTCCGTTTCACTTCCTCCTTCACCGCATCGCGCGCCGGCTCGAGAACGCTCCTTATGTCAGTCTTGTCGCCCTCGCCGATCACGCGGGTCAACGTTCCCACGAACGCGAGCTTGATCGCCGTATCGACGTTGAAGCAGGAAATCCCGCGACGTATAACCTCTTCGGCACGGCCATCCTCCCAATCGGACGCCCCGTGCAGGATGAGTGGGATGGAAACCCTTTCCGAAATTCTCGAGAGTCGTTCGTAATCCGGCTCGGAACGTTCCGCCGCGAAACCATGGGCGTTCCCGATCGCGACCGCGAGCGTATCGATGCCGGTCTCGCCCACGAAGCGTATCGCCTCGTCAGGGTCGGTCATGTACTCGTCCCAGTCGATGGCTCCGTGCACTTCAGAAAGATACGGGACGTTTCCAAGCTCCGCCTGGACCGATACGCCTTTCGAATGGGCAAGCTCCACGACTTTTTTCGTCGTCCGGACATTGTCGGAATAGGTGTGCCGCGAGCCGTCGTACATGACCGAAGGCAATCCGATCTCGATCGCCCGCTCCACGATCTCGTAGCTTTTCCCGTGATCGAGATGGATCGCCACCGGGATATGTGAGTGATAGAATTCGGCCATGTTCCGGATGAGCGAAAACAGTACGCGACCGCCGGCATACTCCATCGTCTTCTCGGTCAGCTGCACGATGACCGGCGAGGAAAGCTCCTCGGCCGCATCGAGTATCGCCTTGGTCGTTTCGAGATTCACGGTATTGAACGCGCCGACGGCATATCCGTCCTGCTTGGCCTTTTCCAACAATACCTTCGTGGTGACGATCATAATATGGGAATTTCAGGAATGATGTTCGATACCGTCCGACTCAGATACGCCATATGCACCGACCGACTGCGCGATGCGGATCAGCTCATGCGGATACAGGCTCTCGCGACCGACCAACACACCGTCCATACGGGGCTCGAAACAGACCCGGTCGAGCAAGGCGGCCTTTACCGATCCCCCATACAGCACGGGAATCTTGTCCGCGACCGCGGGGCCGTACATTTCCGCGAGCGCCCGATGAATCACGATCCGCATCTCGAGGATATCCTCGGACTCCGGGGTCGCATCCGTGCCAATGGCCCACCTCGGCTCATACGCCACCAGTATCCGTTCGGCCATCAATGGGGATACCTCGTGAAACGCGAGTGTCACCTGTTTGGAAACGGAATCCGCCTCCTCCCCGCGATCCCGTTCCTCGGATGTTTCGCCGACACAGAGTATGGGACGGATGTTCTCATGAAGCGCGGCCCGAACCTTCCACCCGACCTCCATGTCCGTCTCATGCCCATACGTGCGGCGCTCGCTGTGCCCGATAAGGGTGAAACCGCAATGGAGATCGCGAAGCATGGCGGTGGATACCTGACCGGTAAACGATCCCTCCTTTTCCCAGAAGACGTCTTGGGCACCGAGAAGGATATGCTCGGGAAGTTCGCGCGAGAAGCGCTCCAGATACACCGAGGGAGGCGTGACGACCGTCTCGACGCCGTCGATACGCTTCCCGAAAAGCTCCTTCCGGAGTGTGTAAAGATATTGCTCCGTCTCGGACACGGAGTTCGGATTCATCTTCAGGTTTCCGATTACGTAGCGTTTGTTCATAGGACCGGTTTCGGTATTGCCAGATATGCGGTCTCGCTTCCTTCCTACGCAGCCAACTGTTCGCGGAGATATTCGGCGGCACGCTCCGGCTCTATGGTCGAGACCTCTATGCCGGTCGAGAGTTCGAACCCGGCCCACACGGACGTCTTCGGAAGTATCTCGAGATGCCACCGGTAATGCGGGTATTCCCGACCATCGCACGGTGCCGTATTCAGAAAAAAATTGAATGAAGGATCCCCAAGCCCATCCCTGATGGCCTGAAGCGATTTTTGGAGAGCGTCCGCAAGCGCAATCTTTTCCTCGTCGGTTATACGTTCGAAATACGGATTCTCGGAACGCTTCGGCATGACCCAGGTCTCAAAGGCGACTCGCGACGCGAACGGACAGAATACGAGGAAATGCTCGTTCTCGTACACGAACCGCTTTCCCGTCTCATGCTCGTGATCGAGAATCGTCTGGAACACGTTCGCCCGATGGTTCCGGAAATACAGTTCCGCCCCTCGAAGCTGAAGATCGATGTATGGCGAGATGACCGGGATAGCCATGAGCTGGGAATGCGGATGAGCGATTGACGCGCCGGCTTCCTTCCCGTGATTGTGGAAGATCTGTATGTATTTCACCGTCTTTT
>JAAXXZ010000027.1 GCA_013334245.1 Candidatus Moraniibacteriota bacterium | reverse complement strand
GTAGTTTCGATGATTCGGCCTCTCGAAACGATTCCTCCAGGCGATCTTTCGGCACGAGGCTCGAATCCGACAGGAAGAGTTTCAACTGCTCATTGGAGATGCGCATATCCCGTTTCGATTTTCGTTTCCGTCTTGCATCCAGTATACCACGGACCGCGGGACTTTTTTTCAGAACCCCGGCACCACTTCCTTCCAGTTGAATTCGCAGGAGCGCGTTCCGGCATTGGCACACTGACGCGAGATGCCGCAAGAGTCGTCAGCGTTGAAGGTCTTGCCCTTGCAGTAGTTGCCGGCCTCGGCGGAGCAGCCTGAGACGCAGTTCTCAAGCACGGTGACCGGCATGATCACGGTCTGGCCGGAGTAGGTGGCGGTGACGTTTTCGGAAGCGCTCTGCTGTCCCGGATTGGAGGAGTTGGGGACGTTGTTGCCGTGCAGGATCTTTGGGTTCGAACCGAGCAAAGTCACCACGTCGGAAGCGGTGTCGGTGATGGAGGAGGTGACGTCGATATCGCCTGTGACCGCGGTGCAGTCGGTGCCGGGACCGTATATGGCGGTGAGGTTCCGTTCGTCTCCCTGGTTGAGGGCAACCGGAGTGCCGGTTTCCCCTCCCTTGGCATAGTAGATGCCGTTTTGGCAGAGGCGGAGGGTGGAAACGACAAGTTTCGACGCAGAACAGCTTGCGTTCGATCCCCCGTTCACTCCGTTACAGGTCCATGCCCAGGGACCAGAGCCTAAGACAGCGGTGGGGATTCCTTGGGTGCAGAGATTTTCGGTGGGAGGAGCAGCGACCGTTGTGCCGTTAGCAGGGCCACAGGAGGCGCTTATGGGAGTGGGGTTGGTGGGAGTACCGCTACAACTACCATCACATTGTATATATCCCGTGTTGCACTTCTGAAGTATTTGCTCCATTGAGGGGTTCCCTCCCCAAGTAAAGGTGGGTTTTCCAGTTCCCTTCGGCTTACAACAAATGCCACATGGAAAACTTATTGGGTGTTCTCCCCAGGTAGGAATCTGAGCTGTTTCTTCCTGAGTAAAACATCCGATTACGTTCTGGTTCCCCTGACATCCCTTGATGCCTAACACATCCGTCAAACATTTCTCGCCCATATTCGGAACGCAATCCGCAGGAGTTACATCCACGGTGATACTCCTTGTGATAGAGCCTCCCGATCCCGTGCAGGTAAGCGTATAGGTTTTCGCGGCGGTCAGGCCGCCGGTCGACCAGGTTCCGCTTGCGGACTGCGATCCGGACCAGCCATCGGAAGCAGTACAAGAAGTCGCATTATTTGAATTCCAAAAAAGAGTCGAGGAAGAACCACTCTGAACTGAGATTGGTGAAGCATTAAAGGAAAGGGTCGGGGCCGGAACGACAACAGGAGTTACATCCACGGTGATACTCCTTGTGATAGAGCCTCCCGATCCCGTGCAGGTGAGTGTATAGGTTTTCGCGGCGATCAGGCTGCCGGTCGACCAGGTTCCGCTTGCGGACTGCGATCCGGACCAGCCCCCCGAGGCGGTGCAGGAGGTCGCGTTCAACGAAGTCCAGGCGAGTGTGGAGGAAGAACCACTCGTCACCGAGGAAGGAGACGCCGTGAGCATAAGCGTCGGAGCGGGAGCAGCGACCACGGCAAACGGAATATCCCTAAAAAGGAGACCATTACATACGTGAGTCATTCCAAACCATGACATCAGATACATCGAGTAACTTCCGGTAATGGACGAGGCCGTGTAAGTGCGAGATCCGCTCATTGACGTATTAAATGATCCTGTGAAAATAAATCCATTACTCAGTGAAGTTGTAAAACTTCCATTCGGATTGGTAAGCGTGCCATATAAGTCGTTATGGAGAATCGAAGATTCTCCCGAAGTACCATTGTATGCCGACGCGGATCCAGAAACCGAAATCGACTCTCCGGGTCTATATATTGTCTTGTCGAGCGTCGCAGTGAAATCTGAATAGGAACCGCCGGAAACATCGGAACAACCAGAACGCCACGTTAGCGCCTCCGCATGATCCGTTCCGAAGACGATAAACGCTAGTAGCATCGGAAACAGAATGGACAGCATGCCTGTTCCCTTCCGTCCGCGTCTGGTGATGATGCGGGAGAGGATAGCAAACATCGCTATCAGGAACAACGTTCCAACAATTACGATAGTAATCCTAGAACCACTCAATACTGACGCGAGCGAACTGTCTTGTTTCGGCGCAACATCGACAATGGGATGCAATACCGCTTCGATGGGGATAGTCCATTCCCCGAGCGGTCTCTCCCGTTCATCATGCAATGAAACAGAAACCGCCGTCACGTCGCATTCGGTCGCGGACCGGAGCGAGGCAGTGGGAACGGCTTCGGTCGCAGAAAATGAAACGTCGGACGGGACGATGCAGATCATACCGTCACGCCCCAAAACCGAAACCTTGGCCACGTATTGCGGTACCTGTTGCAAATTCGGATTAGTCTCCGCATACGAACGCAAGGCGGGAGAGTCAAGAAAAAGACCGAGATTAACGGCTTCACCGGCCACGTATGAGGTCTTGTCGAGCGTCACCGCAATCGAATTAATCGGGACAGGAACGTCGGCATTCTTGATTGCCGAAACAGCAAGTAATGCACCCAGTTCGGTGCGCTGGGCGTCGGTCAGCCGGTCCATATCCTCCTGTGTTCGAACGGCATCAAGAAGATTTTGTTTCGGAACCTCCGCGGAAACAGATCCGACAAAAGAAGCGCCCGTCACAAGCAACGCCGTCAAGATGATTATCGTACGCATAAAAATACTATATAAAATATACAACTCTATAATACCACAATCTTTAACATTGCATGGCGCAAGAAAATAATGCGAAGATTGATGCAATAAATGTACTCAATGGCACTTCACTTTGCACTTCTCTCATCTCACAATATGATCGTAGGCTAAAAGACGCGTATCGACTGAAAACAGAACGTTTCGGCTCCCACGACCGTCCTACCAAACGATCGTCGCGAGCGGGAAAACCATTCAAAACTTGTCAGGATACGATCGCGGGATTCTTCTCCACTCAGACACCCATCTTTGCGTTTCATTGTTTTTGCACGAAATGTACAGATATACGGCACGACAAGAGGTGTGGAAGATGCGTACAATTAACAAAAGTGAAACCCGAGCCGGACAATACGTCCGACTCGGGAAAAGAGAAAAAACGAAGTGCGGTTTACATCATCCCGCCCATGCCCATGCCGCCCATATCTGGCATTGTGGTCTTCTTCTCCTCGGGGATATCGACAACCGCCGCCTCGGTGGTGAGAAGGAGTGCCGCTACCGATACGGCGCTTTCGAGCGCGGTCCGGGTCACCTTCAGCGGATCGATGATTCCGGCCTTCACCATATCGTCGACATAGCGGTTCTCGGCCGCATCGTATCCGTAGTTCGTTCCCTTGCCCTCGGTCACCTTGTTCAGGACGACCGCCGGATCCTCCTCGCCCGCGTTCGCCGCGATCTGACGCAGCGGTTCGGACAGCGCGCGAAGAAGCGTCTGATATCCGGCACGGAACTCGTGCCCCTCTTCGGTCTTGGCATGCGCCATATTGACGACGGCCGCCGCCTTGGCCAGCGCGGTCCCACCACCCGCGACGATTCCCTCCTCGATGGCCGCCTTGGTCGCCGCGACCGCGTCCTCCATCTTGTGCTTCATGTAGGTCAGCTCGGTCTCGGTCGGGGCTCCGACACGGATGACCGCCACGCCGCCGGAGAGTTTCGCGACCCGCTTCTGAAGCTTGGTTCGGTCATAGTCGCTCTCGGTCCGCTCGATCAAGGCCTGTATCTCGGCGACACGGGCATCGATATCCTTCTTCTTTCCCTTTCCTCCGACAATCGTCGTATCATCCTTGGTCGAGATGACCTTCGAGGCCGAACCGAGCATGGCTACGGTCGCCGTCTCGAGTTTCATACCCTTTTCTTCGGAAATGACCTGCGCTCCCGTCAGGGTCGCGATATCCTGCAGCATCGCCTTGCGGTTATCGCCGTATTCCGGCGCCTTGATCGCGAGCACGTTCAACACGCCGCGAAGCCGGTTCACCACGAGCGTAGTGAGCGCCTCCCCGTCCACGTCCTCGGCGATGATGACGATATCCTTCTTCCCGGACTGTGCAAGGCTGTTCAGGAGCGGCACAATGTCGTTCACCGCGGAAATCTTCCGATCGGTGATGAGAATGACCGGGTTCGCGATCTCGGCCGACTGCGACTCGGCACTCGTCATCATATACGGCGAGATGTATCCCTTGTCGAAGTTCATACCTTCGACGACTTCCTTCGTGAGACCGAGCGTATTTGACTGTTCCGTCGTGACGACACCGTCCTTGCCGACCTCCTCGATGACCGACGCGATCATCTCGCCCATCTCGCGCGACTCGGCGGAGATGGTCGCGACCTGTGCAATCTCCTCCTTCGACGAGATCTTCTTGGAATGCTTCTTGAGCACGGCGATCACCTCGTCCTTGGCCGCCTCCATCCCGCGTCGAATGCCAACCGGATTGATGCCGGTCTCCACGAACTTGAGTCCTTCGCGCGCGAGGGCCGCCGCGATAACGGTCGAGGTCGTCGTTCCGTCGCCGGCCGCATCGTTGGTCTTCTCGGCGACCTGCTTGATAAGTCCCGCACCGAGACTCTCATACTTGTCCTCGAGCTCGATCTCCTTGGCGATAGTCACGCCATCGTTGGTGATCGTCGGTCCCCCGTACGATTTGGCGATAATGACATTACGCCCCTTCGGTCCAAGCGTCACCTTCACCGCGTTCGCGACCTTGTCCACACCCGCCTTGATGCGCCTGCGCGCGTCCTCGCTGTATGCGATCTGCTTTGCCATATGTTTCGAACGTACAACTTACAACCCATAACTTACAGCGGGAACCGCTGAGCGGCGCGTAAGAAGCAGGTTGTTCGTTGTCGGTTATTAGTTATCCGGATTAGCACTCAGTATTATAGACTGCTAATTTTTCATGTCAAGAAGACCTTAAAACAGGTTCAGATCTTGAATACGATCACGTCGCCGTCGCGAACGATATAGGTCTTGCCTTCAAGCCGGAGTTTCCCGGCATCGCGGGCGGCGCTCCAGCTACCGGCTGCGATAAGCTCTTCCCAAAAAATCACTTCGGCACGGATGAACTTCTCCTCGAAGTCACCGTGGATCGCGGCGCCGGCCTGAGGCGCGGTCGAACCGCGCGTAATCGTCCACGCGCGGCTCTCGTCCTCCCCCGTAGTGAAATACGTCTCAAGCCCCAGAAGCGAATACGCCTCGCGGATGAGCTCGGGCAGGCGCGACTCCATACCCATCTCCGCCGCTTCTTCCGCGGTCATGTCAATCAGTTCCTCCTCGAGTTTGACATCGAGACGCACATGAGGAAGTGCGGCAAGTTCCGGCGGAAGCGCGGCGTCGGTATCGTTCATGTTGAAAACATAGAGGAACGGCTTCGCGGTGAGGAGTTGTAGGCCCTTGAGAAACTTCGCGGTCTCGTTCGGATCGCCGGAAAGCGCGATGCCGTTGGTAAGCCGCCCCCCGTTTAATCCCTTCTCGAGGTCCTCGAGCCAGCCCATCTCCTCCGCCGCGCCTTTCCGATTCGCGCGGACTTCCTTCGCGGTCTTGTCCCGACGTTTCGTGACGGTCTCGAGGTCGGCCAAGACAAGCTCGGTATTGATGATGTCGATGTCCTGCTTCGGATCAACGCGGTCGTGGACATGAATGATGTTGCCATTCTCGAACACGCGCACCACCTGAATGATCGCGTCGGTCTCCCTTATATTCGCCAGGAACTTGTTGCCGAGTCCCTCCCCAACGCTTGCACCCTTCACGAGTCCGGCGATATCCACGAACTCGAACACGGCCGGAACGGTCTTCGCACTCTTGCTGAACTCGGAGAGTTTCCACAGTCGGGAATCCGGCACTTCCACCACACCGACGTTCGGTTCGATCGTACAGAACGGATAGTTGCTTATATCCACGGTTTTCCTGGTCAGTGCCTTGAATAAGGTGGATTTCCCGACATTCGGGAGCCCGACGATACCTGCTTTCATACTGGAAAAACTGGCAACTGACAACAAACAACTGACAACGTGACGCCTTTTCGACCTCATGTCAGAATACTTGAATATTGTAAGTCGTGAGTTGTTAGTTGTAAGTCATGTAATAGTACCCCGTTTCAAGGCATTTTTCAAGCCTTTCACGCCGGGTCGGGAAAATGATAGAATGGCCTCGTCGGAATTTCGGAATCGGGTTTATATTCCCCGACTTTCGACTTCCGCCCGCCTGCAACGTTTTGCGTAGCATTACGGGCAGGACCTTCGACTCATAACTTCTCCTCTATGGAATCGAAAATTTTCAAGGCATACGATATCCGCGGAATCTATCCCTCGCAGATCGACGAGGACGGCGTGTACCGCATCGGACGGGCGACCGCACAACACCTCGGAGCCAAGGTCGTCGCGGTCGGTCGGGACGTTCGCGAATCAAGCCCGTCACTTTTCAAGGAACTCGTCCGCGGACTTACGGATTCCGGTGCGGATGTCATCGACCTCGGACTGGCCACGACCCCGATGGTCTATTTCTCCGCCGGGCGCCTCGAGCTCGACGCGGCCATCTCACTGACCGCTTCACACAACCCGGGCGAATATAACGGCATGAAAATCTGCCTCAAGGAAGCGGTACCGGTAGGGCTCTCGACCGGACTCGCCGAAATCCGCGATCTCGCAATGAGCGGTGACTTCGCACCCGCGGAAACCGTCGGAACCGTCAGGGAAGAAGACATCAAGCCCGCCTACTATTCCTACTTCGCCTCGTTCGCGGAGCTCGGCGACCGGAAATTCCAGGTCGTCATCGACACCGCGAACGCGATGGGCATCCTCGAACTCCCCATCTACGAGCAGTTCGCCGGGAACGTCTCCGTCATCAACCTGTGGAACGACCTCACGAAACCGTTCACCTGCCACGAGGCGAACCCGCTCCTCCTGGAAACGCTCGACGAGCTCCGCGCGAAAGTCAAAGAAACGGGATCCGCCCTCGGCATGGCGTACGACGGAGATGCCGACCGGGTCGGCTTCGTGGACGAACAAGGGGAAATCATCCCGATGGACCTCATGACCGCCCTCATCGCTCGGGAGATCCTCAAGAAGAAGCCGGGCTCGACCATCCTCTATGACCTTCGCTCATCGCGTGCCGTCAAGGAAATCATCGAGGAGCACGGCGGCGTCGCTATCGAGTGCCCCGTCGGGCACGCCAACATCAAACGCATGATGCGCGACACCGGAGCCGTCTTTGCCGGCGAGCTTTCCGGACACTATTATTTCGAAGAAAATTCCGTCGCGGAATCGAGCACTCTCACGGCCATCCTGCTCCTCAACCTGATGGCGGAATCCGTCGAGCCGGTTTCCGAAATCGTCGCCCACACCAAGCGATACGTCCACTCCGGTGAGATCAACAGCGAGGTTTCGGACAAGGATGCCGTGCTCGCCCTGCTGGAAAAGAAGTACGCCGACGGAAAGGCGAGCCGTATCGACGGCATCAAGATTGACTATCCGACCTGGTGGTTCAATGTCCGGGCATCGAACACCGAGCCTCTGTTGCGCCTTACGCTTGAAGCGGAAACGCAAGAGGCCATGGAGGAAAAGCGCGACGAGCTCCTGCAGGTCATCCGCGGATAACACGGGATGAGGACAGAAAAGCCCGGCCGATGCCGGGCTTTTTTACTTGAACTTCGGAAGGTTTTATACAAGGAATCCGACCCTTCTCTTCGCCTCGGCCAGCTTGGCGGCTGCAAGCGGACGGACGCGATCGGCGCCCTCGCGGAGAATCCGAAGCGCTTCCTCGTCGGAATAGCCGTTCATCCGCTCCTGGAACGGCGTCAGGAACGAGACGACGACTTCGGCCAGGTCGGCCTTGAAATCACCATACCCCTTCCCCGTATACTTCGCCTCGATCTCGGGAATCGGAATACCCGAAAGAAGCGTATAGATATTGATAAGATTCCGAAGCGCCGGCTTGCCGTCCTGATAGACGATCTCGGAGCTGCTGTCGGTCACGGCCTTCTTGATCTTCTTGCGGACCGTTTCGGCATCGTCCGAGAGCGCGATCGCGTTATACGCGCTCGTCGCCGACTTGGACATCTTCTTCGTCGGGTCGTCGAGCCCCATGATGCGCGCACCCTCTTTCATGATCCGCGCTTCCGGGATACGGAAGGTCTCGCCGAAGCGTTCATTGAACCGCCGCGCCAAAGTCCGAGTCAGCTCTATATGCTGGACCTGATCGTCCCCTACCGGCACCACCGCGGTATCATAGAGCAATATGTCCGCCGCCATGAGGACCGGATAGTCGAAAAGCCCGACACTGACACGCTCTTTATCCCTCGCCATATCATCGGCAGCTTCACTGATAAGTTCAGATAGAGCCTTTCGACGAGACTCCAATTTTAACCTGTTCTCGGCAATTTCTGCTAATTCAGAAAGTGACCTGACTTGAGAATCAACGCTAATGTTTTTTTGTTCCAGCAGAACTTCATTTATTTTTTTAAACAAAATATTTTGATATTGAACATGTTCTCCTAATCCTGCCTTATCTTTAAACTGGGTCATCTTTTCGAGATCCCCCAACCGAGCAATCGTGTTCAAAATCCAACCGAGCTCGGCATGTTCGGGAACGTGCGACTGGATGAAGAGTGAGGACTTGGCCGGGTCGATACCAGACGCGAGGTAAATCTTGGCGATTTCGAGCGTCTTTTTCCGGAGGGTTTCCGTGTCCTGCGGAACGGTGATCGCATGCATGTCCACCACGCAGAAGATGGACTCGTACTCGTCCTGGAGCCCGACCCACTGTTTGATGGCGCCCAGATAGTTCCCGATATGCAGGTCTCCTGACGGCTGTATGCCCGAAAAGATGCGCTGTTTCATAGAAAAACGGTTCGAAATGATCAGACAGGTTTTGTTCCGACATTGTAGCATAGCCGAGAAATGGCGGAAATAGGCGATAATCCCACGGATACTAACTATTGATTTAAACAGAATATCGTGCTACAATACAAAGTCGGAATGTTTCTTAAATTTCATCGGCTTTGTTGAATAATTCCCGTACGCGAGCAGGATATCCCTGTTCGTATCCAGGATCTATGCAACAACGTAGCTTTCCGGCATACCGAGCATCGTCATCCGATTGAGTGTTTTCAATCGGATAAGAA
>JAAXXZ010000009.1 GCA_013334245.1 Candidatus Moraniibacteriota bacterium | reverse complement strand
GGTCTGTCGCACGTTTGAGAAAAGCGATTCTGGAATATCTCCCGTATTACAACGGGGAACGGATCCATATGGGAATCGGGTACCAAACACCCGAAGAAGTGATGCAAAGGTATTGACTAGGAAACGCATGATTTATGGCGTCTCTTTGACAGAATCCGTCTTTCGGCACATAATGGCTACGCGAAGAAAGGGCGATGGCGCCTTTTTGTTTTTAGACCCTTTTTGACCGGATTTCATCACATACTTTTAGCGGAAATACCTATGCATATACGGAATATCGCCATCATCGCGCACGTCGATCATGGCAAAACGACCCTGACCGACGGGCTTCTCAAGCAGACCGGCTACGCCCAGGAAGGATTTTCCATGGATACGAACGCGCTCGAGAAGGAACGGGGCATCACCATCTATGCCAAAAACGCCTCGCTCTATTACAAGGATACCAAGATCAACATCGTGGATACGCCGGGACATGCCGACTTCGGAAGCGAAGTGGAGCGCGTGCTCCGTTCGATCGACGATGTCGTGCTCGTCGTGGACGCGCAGGAAGGTCCGATGCCGCAGACGCGTTTCGTGCTGAAGAAATCACTCGAACTCGGTCTTCGTCCGATCGTCGTCCTGAACAAGATCGACAAGCCGGCGGCGCGCCCGGAAATCGTCGCCGAATTGGTATACGAGCTCTTTCTGGATCTCGGCGCCACCGATGAACAGCTCGACTTCCCGGTACTCTATGCGATCGCCCGCGAGGGAATCGCGAAACGCTCGCTCGATGAGACGGGTATAGACCTTTCCCCGATTCTCGATACGATCCTGGAGCGCGTTCCCGAGGCGTTGCATGATTCGTCGGCGCCTTTGCGCGCGCAGCCGTTCAATCTCGGATACGACAACTTCCTGGGTCGCATTGCCGTCGCCCGCGTGTATGAGGGCAAGGTGAAGACCGGAGACCAGGTGCTCGTGCGCAACGTGAAGGGAAAGTCCGAGAATGGACGTATCGTGAAAATTTTCACGTTCAAGGGCCTCGACCGTGAAGAGATTCCTGTGGCGGAAGCGGGAGATATCGTCCTTCTCGCCGGACTTCCGAATGTCGAGATCGGCGATACCATTTCAACGACGGCGGAACAGGAGATTCTGCCGGCCATCGATATCGACGAGCCGACCATTTCGCTCTTCTTCCTGGTGAACGACAGTCCGTTCGCGGGACGTGAGGGGAAATACGTGACGAATCAGCAGCTTCGCGAGCGTTTGGAAAAGGAGCTCGAGATAAACGTGGGACTCAAGATTGATTTCTCGGAGACGGACCGGTATAAGGTGTACGGACGTGGAGAGCTTCATATCGCGATTCTCTTGGAAAACATGCGACGCGAAGGGTATGAGACGCAGGTTTCGCAGCCGCAGGTCATCATCAAGGAGGTGGACGGCGTGAAACAGGAACCGTTCGAGGAAGTGACGATCGAATGTCCGATGGAATCCTCCGGGACGGTCATCGAGAAGCTCGGGCGTCGCAAGGGATTCATGACCGAGATGAAGGAGGGGAGCGGCGGATATCAGCGGCTCGTGTTCGAGGCGCCGACCCGCGGTCTCCTCGGATATCGGAACGAATTCATCATCGATACGCGCGGGGAGGGGATCTTCTCGAGCCGGTTCGTCGGTTTCCGGCCGTTCGTCGGAGAAATCGACCATCGCGATGTCGGCTCGATGATTTCGATGATCGCGGGCAAGACGGCCGCTTTCGCGCTCGACAACCTGCAGACACGCGGGACGCTGTATATCGGTCCGGCGGTCGAGGTCTACGAGGGGATGGTCGTCGGGAACACTTCCAAGGGCTCGGATATGGCCGTCAACCCGGTGAAGGGAAAGAACCTTACGAACATGCGTTCCTCCGGAGCGGATGAGGCGTTGAAACTGTCTCCGCCATGGGAGCTGTCCATCGAGCGCGGTCTCGAAATCATGTCGAACGACGAATATCTCGAGGTGACGCCGACGAATGTGAGGCTCCGTAAGCAGGTACTGAACGAGACCGATCGCGTCCGTGCCAGCCGGAAGAAGTAACGAAGTCACGAAAGCTTCTTGGGTTGCACGAGCTTCGAGGACTTTGTGGGCGATTGTTCAAAACGATAAAAGCGGCCGAGGCCGCTTTTATCGTATGACAGGCAAGGAGAAGAGGCTACTTGTATCGTAAGGCCTCGAGGGCGTCGGTCTTGGCGGCCTTGCGGGCAGGGATGATACCGGTCAGGAAACCGACGAAGGCGCCGAAGAAGATGATTGCGAGTAGGAACCAGATGGGACTAAGAAAGAGATCCGCCTTCTGTCCTCCGAAGTTGGTGGCGACGACGTTGAATATCATGTTGACGGTTTCTCCTCCGACGAGGCCGATGAGAATGCCCATGAGACTGCCGAGGAGGCCCATGAGAGTGGACTCCATCATGAACATGATCGAGATGGAACCCGGCGAGGCGCCGATCGATTTCATGATGCCGATCTCTTCCGTGCGTTCGAGCAGGGTGATGGTCATCGTGTTGAACATGCCGATCGCGGAAACGATCAGGGCTATCACACCGAACGACATGAGGAGGAGTTGGATCGCCTGAAAGACCTTGTTCGCCTGGTCTATCGTTTCCGAAATCGAGGAGGCGGTGAGTCCGAGCACCTGTACCCGGTCGCGAAGTTCCGGAAGGGCGGCGGTGGAAGAGCCTTTTACTTTAATCTTTGTCGCCGGCGGGAGGTTGATGCCGCTGAAGGCGCCCGGCGAAAGATAAAACAGGTTCTCGTCGCTCTCGGCTATCCCGACGATCGTGAACGTGTTCGTCGGAGAAACGGTCGTTTCGCCGGAGCCGGATGTTTTCGGTATGAACATGGAGAGTGAGACGCCTTGTCCGATGAGTTGGCTCGGCTCCTTGCCGAACGCCTTCGCTACGCCTGAGGTGATCACTATCTCGGAGCCGGTATCGGTATTGATTCTTCCGGAGGCGGTTTTGATGCCTTCGAGGCCGAAATATTTCGGTGCGGCCACGATGATGCCGGAGTCGAGCGTTATACCGGAAATCTTCAGCTGTCCACGAAGCTCGTTTACGGGGACGACGGCCTCGACTTCCGGAAAAGAGGTGAGCTTCGTGACGATTGAGCCGTCGAGTTTCGGTGCGTCAGCTCCTTCCGCAGCGACGTCGAGCGTCGAAAGGGCGTCGGACGTCGTTATTTTTTTCAGGAGCGTTTCCTGTAGCCCGTACCCGAAGGAAACGAGAAAAACGATGGCCGCTATGCCGACACCCATGCCGAGTACCGTAAGGAAGGTCCGGAGGGCCCGGGCCTTGAACATACGGAGCGAAAGTTTCAGGAGGTCGGTGAACAGCATATCCTATCAGGAATACTTGAGAAGCATTATCATTTCCGTCTCACGGGCGACCTTTTCCGCGGTCTGCGTATGGAGACCGATCCCTCCGAGCTTTTGCGACATGTCGAGCCGTTTTTTCAGTTCGGTCTGGCCGATCTTGCTCCCGATGCGCAGGGCGAGGACGTTCCTGAGCCGCAGCATCTGTGTCGCATCGAGGGTGATGTGGAAATGTGCGATGAGATAATCGGCGAATCCCGATGCCGCCTCTTCGTTTGATTTCTTGAGTGATTCGACCTGTTCCAGAATCTGATCCAGCCGTAAGGCGAAGTTTTCCGCCCGAGTCCGGTTCCAGCCGCCGCCGCCCTTGTCATAGTCGAGGTCGAGTCGCTCCATGAGCGCCTTGCTTTCTATGTTATGGAAGAGTACTTCCCGGACGAGCGTCTCGGCCATGGAGATCTGCTCCTCGCTGAGATCGGACAAGAGGTGGCTGAGGAGCTGCTTCGCCTTATAGGGAACGAGAAGCATGTTGACCTGCTGCGGGAGCAGGCTTCTGAACGAGGACATGAGGAGGCTGAGTTCTCGTGTCTCCGGATCTTCTTCCCGTATCGTCTCCACTTTCTTCGTATCGTCGATCGGACGTTTTTCACGGTTCACCTCCTCCTTGATGACCCGGCCGTCACGCATATGGATGACGCGATCGGCATAGGCCAGATGTTCGGGATTGTGCGTTACCATGATGATGGTCTGCTGGTCCACCTCGTTGAGCTCCTTGAGGATCTGGAGCACGTTCCGGGCCGATTCGCTGTCGAGGTTCCCGACCGGTTCGTCGGCAAGGACGATCTGCGGCCTGTTCACGAGGGCTCGTGCGATCGCGACACGCTGTTTCTGGCCGCCCGAGAGCTGACTAGGGTACTTGTCGGCCTGTTCCACGATTCCGAAGCGGCGGAGGGATTGGATCCCGTCTTTCTCGCGGTCGGTGCGTCTTTCTCCCCTGAATGCCTTCGGGAGACACACGTTGTCGAGGATGGTGAGGGAAGGGATGAGGTAGAATGCCTGAAAGATGAGGCCGATCCCGGTCTGGTGAAGTTCCAGCTTTTCGCGCTTCGTCATTTTGGAGAACGCCTTTCCGCTGATGGTGATATCCCCGTAGGTAGGCTTCTGCAGTCCTGCGATGGAGTAGAGAAGGGTCGATTTTCCGCATCCGGACGGCCCGTAGATGATGACGTACTCCTTCGGAAAAATCTGGAGGTTGGTTTCCTCCAGTGCTCGGGACTCGTTCGATTTGCCCTGGTTGTAGATGACCCTGAGCTTATCGATGGAGATGATCGGTTCCATGTTCGTTGACGGACGTCTGTTTTCCCCCGTATCATAGCATACTTTTACGGTTTTTCCTTTCGGGGTACAATGAATCAACAGTGATTACCCATTTATGAGAAACCGGAAATCCATTGTGTTTCTTTTCCTGATACTTTTAGGCACGGCCTTTTCCGTCCGAGGTGTCTTTGCCGCCGGGAAAGCAAGCATCGAGGTGCTCGAACGGCAGGACTGCAGGCATTGCGAGGAAGAGAAAATTTTTCTGAACGCCTTGGTCAGCCGGCGTGGGGACGTGGACGTGCGGTTCATCGATATCGGAAGCGCGGAAGGAAAAGCTTTGTTTGACCGGACGACTTCGGCTGAAGGGCTTTCGAAGTCGACGCCGATAACGGCAGTCGGAGGAACTATCTTGCAGGGATTCGATATCGCTGATACGACCGGGAAGCGCATCGAGGAACTCGTCGACAAGGGAATCGCCGAAGGCGGCCCGTCGGGGTTCGACGCGATTCTTTCGAATAAGAATGCCCATATCGAAGCGGATGCCGGGAGTACGTGTAGCGACGGTACCATCTGTGTCACTCCCGCGCAGGAGCCGCTCTATGTGTCGATCCCGTTTTTCGGTCCGAAAGACGTTTCGGGGTACTCGCTTCCGGCGCTCGCGTCCATTCTCGGATTTGTGGATGGTTTCAACCCCTGCGCGCTGTGGGTACTCGTGACGTTCCTTCTGGTGCTGATCCAATTCGGCGATCGTCGGAAAATCATGTTTGTGGCGGGATTGTTCCTGTTGGCCGAGACGATCATGTATTATCTCATCCTGAATGTATGGTTTACGGCATGGGATTTCATCGGACTCGACCAGATCGTCACGCCGCTCGTCGGACTGATCGCGATCGGCGGCGGCGGCTTTTTTATCTATGAATGGTATCGTGGGGACGGTACCTGCCTGGTGACGGACGTGCACAAACGGGCGAAGATATCCGGCCAGATACGGAAACTCGCAACCGAACCGTTCACGTGGGTTACGGCGGTCGGAGTGGTCTCTTTGGCGCTGTCCGTGAACGTCATCGAGTTCGCGTGTTCCATCGGCATTCCGCAGACGTTTACGAAAATCATCGAGATGAATCAGCTCGGGTTCCTGAAGTCGCAGGGGCTTATGCTCCTCTACATGTTTTTCTACATGATAGACGATCTTGTCGTGTTCGGGCTTGCCATCTGGGGGGCGCAGAGGCTGCAGTCAACCCAGGCGTACGTGAAGTGGTGCAATCTGTTCGGCGGGATCCTTATGGTCCTGCTCGGACTTCTCCTCATCGTCCGTCCGGACAGCTTGACGTTCTGAATCAGATAACAGACAACATTGAACGGGGAGCCAACCTTCGCTGAGGGTGTAGCGTGGCGATGCAAGCCTATGTCAAGGCTCCGGCGCGGCGAAGCAGGGAACGATAAGCGGATAACGGAAAATAAAAAAATACATCAAAATATTTCTTCGTAAAACAGCAGTCCGACGCCTTGCCTTTTTGATTCTTGTTCCCTGCTAATTGTTATCTGCTCGCTGTTATCTGATTATGGCCGACCTTTCCTCTTTATTGCGAATGTGGCGGGCGAAACGCGCCTCGCAGGAGGGCGTCGAACCGTATCGCGTGTTGACCAACGCCGCGCTCGACGGAATCGCCGAGCGGAAGCCTTTGACGGCCGATGAGCTCATGGAAGTGAAGGGTATCAAGGATGCGAAGTGCCGCCAGTACGGCAAGGAAATCCTTGAGATCGTCGGCCGATCCGGGGCGGGGTCGGGGCACCTTTCTTTCCCCGGTGTCGCACGTGCCGGGTCGGCACCCGCCGATTATCCGGATGAACCTGAGGATACTCCGAAGGAGGCGGTCGATGACACACTCTCTGTCTCCCGCTTCCTTGATGGGCTCAACACGGAACTTTCCGGCATGGCGGCGCGGGTCCGCGGCGAGGTTTCGTCCGTCGATGAGCGTGACCGGGTCGTCTATTTTTCCATCAAGGACGCCGCCGATGACAGCATGTTGAACTGTCTCATCTTCCGGTGGCAGTACGACGTGTCCGGCGTGCGTTTGCGGGAAGGGGACGAGATCATCGTCGAGGGAGTGCCGGAAATATGGAAGCCCATGGGCAAGCTTTCGTTCAAAGTGGGCACTATCGAGGTGGCGGGCGAAGGCGCGCTCAAGAAGGCGTACGACGAACTGTATCGGAAGCTCGAGTCCGAAGGCGCCTTCGCGCCGGAACGCAAGCGGCCGCTTCCCGAATTTCCCGAGCGCATCGCGCTTATAACGTCCGAACAGGGTGCTGCGATCGGCGACTTCCTGACGAACCTCGGCAGACTCGGGGTCAAGGTCGACCTCTATCCATCGAGCGTGGAGGGAAAGCGGGCCGTACTCGAACTCTTGCGGGCCGTGAAGTATTTCCGAACGAAGGCTGACTTGTATGACATTCTGGTCGTGATCCGTGGCGGCGGAAGCATCGAAAGCCTGCAGGCATTCAATACCGAGGCGTTGGTCCGGGCAATACACGAGAGCGAGATTCCGGTCATCGCCGGTATCGGACACGAGAAGGACGTGACCTTGGCCGCGCTTGTTGCCGACCGGATGGTCTCGACTCCGACCGCGGTCGCACGTACCATCCGGGAGCCGTGGGACAGGGCGCGGCAGACGCTCATCCAAAGCGAACGAACCATCGTTTCCTCTTTCGAAGGTGCACTTTCCGAATCGTCCGATCGGCTCGAAAAAAGTGTTGGGACTTTTCTTGGCTTTCTTGAAGGCGTTTCCGATCGGTTCGAACGGGCGAAGTCCGCGCTTGGTTCGAAACTCTCGATGCTTGAATATCGGTTACGAGAATCTTCGACCCAACTTGAAGGCATGACCCGAAGGATCGGTGAGGGTTGGAAGAATGCTGATAAGGACGTCCGGGAACGGCTGGCTCGAGCCGAAGGAGCGCTTCGTCAGTACGACCCGAACCGTGTCTTGTCGCTCGGATACGCCATCGTCCGGGCTCAGGGAAGAGTGCTTTCGAAAGTGAGTGATGTATCGGTAGGGGAGGAATTGGATATCCGGCTGTCGGACGGGAACGTTACGGCGGAAGTGAAGTCAGTGAATAGATAGCAGTTAACAGTTATCCTGGAACAGGAGACAATGAAACAATTCATCAATATAACCATGTAACCATACAACCGTATGACACAGGAAAAGAAGCAGTCGCTTGGTGAGTCGCTCAAGAAACTCGAGGAGATCGTCGCCTGGTTCGAGAGTCAAGAGGAGGTAGATGTCGAAGAGGGGCTTGCGAAGGTGAAAGCAGGTGCGGTACTCGTGAAGGAAAGCCGCGAGAAGCTCAAGGAGGCCGAGAACGAGTTCGAGATCGTGAAGAAGGAGCTTGAGGGGGAAGAATAGCTGTAAAGTATCTCGGGCTTCGGGAACTGTCTGACATGCGCGCACTATCGAAATATATGGCATTTTCGGAACACAATCTCGTGAAGACGGGCGAAAAGGCTGACGAGGAAAGGGAATTTTCCAGTCCTCCTCAGGAGACGATCGATGAGTTGAACTCCTGGAGGGATTCGGCTGTGGGTCGGAAGGAGTCGGCTGAGCGCCTATTCCAACAGGCGCTCGATCAGATCGACCGGCTTCGGGAGGAAATGGAGGAAAAGAAGAACGGTATTCTTCGGCGCATTCTCGAATTCAAACGCATCCGGGAAATCCGGGCTGAAATGGGTTTTCAGCAAAGGGGTGCCGATAGGCACGCGAAGGAAAAGGAAGAGATGGAGCTACTCATCACCCACGTCGATACCCTGATCGAGGATCGGAAGCGGTTCGACACGATAGTAGATGAGGCCTTCGCCGATAATGAGGCCTTCGATCGGGATGAACAGGAAAAAGCGCTCGAGGAAGAGCGGAAGCGGGACGTAACCGAACTCGCGAAGGAGCATGGAGCGTATTTCACGCACGATTTTATCACCAGCGAAAACAAGCCGAGCAACGTGAACCATGCGGTCGAGACGGACAGGCTTACTTTGGACGAACAGGCGGATATCGTAATCGCGCTCGCGCCGTCTATCGCCGTTTCGACGATCCATCCGGGGACGCGTGAGCGGATGTTCAATGACGAGTTTTCGAAGCGGGGAAGCGGGTTTGGCTGCTTTCTTTCCGGCGGACGCGTGCAGGCGGGAAGACCTCTCGATATGGGGTCCGTCGGAGTGTCTCTTCGCGAAAGGGTGGTGAACCGTGACGATGTCCAGAGTACGAAGAACATCAGTGACGCGATCTCCAAGACGTTCGATGACGTGGAGGGTCCGAGATATCGGGACGAGAACACCTCTTATAACGAATTGATCGTCCAGGATTCCGAGGTTGCGGGGATATATTTCAAGTGGGAGGTCGGCAACGGTATGCAAGGGGAACTTGCGGATAATGCCGAGATATCGCTTCAGAACGGGAACGGTGTGAGGTACGATTCGTGGTGGGATACGATAGCGACGTTCGAAAGCGGCAGCGCCCCCCTTTTCGTATTGGATCGCGGGAACAATACCGCGCGAC
The DNA here is from genome assembly GCA_013334245.1 of Candidatus Moraniibacteriota bacterium. Lineage (GTDB taxonomy): Bacteria > Patescibacteriota > Minisyncoccia > Moranbacterales > UBA1568 > JAAXTX01. The sequence continues at coordinate 40,944 of JAAXXZ010000009.1, read as the reverse complement.
TCGTTTATGATATCGATTTTGATAGGCGGACATTCAAGGTGACCCCGGTCATTGCGCCGGACGCGATGGTATCCATGCCCGGTATCTATCGGCGGCATACGGACGAAGGAGAGCGAAGAAAGGCGGTCATGCGGGTGTTCGACAAGGTTTCCGGCGCATTGTCGGATGAGGAAAAGGAGCGATACGTTTCCGATGAATTCGAATCAGAGAGATTGGCAGCATAGCCACGCAAAGGGGCCGGATCACGAAGGATGATGATCTTGCATAGTCTCTTCGGACTAGGGCAGGATTCTTTGTGCTTCATTGACTTTCTTATGTGGACTCAGGACCTAATGGTTTCTGATCGTTGACCCTGTCTCATATATTCCTCACTTCTTTCTCCTTGCTACGTACTACTTCTAACTTCCAACTCCTCACTACTTTCTCCTGATCCCTTTCCTCAGCGTGGTATACTGGAAGAAACACCGAAAGAAAAAAGATATGTCACATTTTTCGAAGGATATTTCCATCGTAGTCGGGGGAGCGGCGGGACAGGGGATACAGACGGTCGAGGCCGCGCTCATGCGGATCCTGAAGGATGCCGGATACGGCGTTTTTGCCTGCAAGGAATACATGTCGCGCGTGCGGGGCGGAAGCAACTCGGTCGAGATACGACTTTCTTCCACGAAGGCTCCGCGGCGGGCATACGTACGCCGTATCGACTTCCTGTTCGCGCTCGATGCGCCGGCATTGTGCCATTTGAAATGGAGGATCGGCGAGGGAACGACGGTGTTTGCCGAAAAGGCCGGTGCGGATTCGGACGGTATCCGTCGTTTTATCGATACGCCGATCGTACGGTTCGCGAACGAGGCGGGCGGAAGCCCTCTCTATGCGAACTCCGTCGCGCTCGGCGTCGTTCTCGGAGTGCTCGGGGTTTCGTCCGAGGGGGCGGAAGCGTTTCTTCGGAAAACTTTTTCCAGAAAAGGGGAGGATGTCGTCGAAAAAAACGTCGCAGCGTTGCGAAAAGGGTATGATTTCGGCCGACATACCGCGTATGCGGAGGGCATCGAGGTGCCGCTTACTCCGGACGAGGAAAAGAAAGACGACCTGCTTTTGGACGGGACGACGGCACTCGGTATCGGCGCGCTTGCGGGTGGATGTGATTTCATTTCGTCCTACCCGATGTCTCCGGGGACGGGCGTACTCGCGTTTCTCGCGCAGCATGCGAAAAGATGCGGCGTAGTCGTCGATCAGGCGGAGGATGAGATCTCGGCCATCAACGCGGGCCTCGGTGCCTCATACGCTGGTGCACGGGCCTTGGTGACCACATCCGGCGGCGGATTCGACCTTATGCAGGAGGGCGTGAGTCTTTCGGGTATGATCGAGACGCCGATCGTGATCCATATCGGACAGCGACCCGGACCGGCAACCGGCCTTCCGACTCGGACCGAGCAGGGCGATCTCAACCTTGCCCTCTACGCGGGACACGGGGAGTTTGTCAGAGCGATATATGCGCCTGGCACCCCGGCCGAAGCGATCGAAACCATGCAGAAGGCCTTCGATACGGCGGATGCGTATCAGATTCCGGTGTTCGTCCTTTCCGACCAGTATTTCCTGGATGCGGTTTCGCCGCTCGATGCGGGAGACGTTCCCCGAATGCAGATCACGAAACATGTCGTCAAGTCTGAAAACAGCTATCACCGCTATGCGCTTTCCAAGGATGGTCTGTCGCCGCGGGCGGTACCGGGGCACGGGGATGGACTGGTCTGCGTCGACTCTGACGAACATGATGAGAGCGGGCATATAACGGAGAGTTTCGACGTCCGTAAGGCGATGATGGAAAAGAGGTTCCGCCGCCTGGATGCGCTTCGCGACGATGCGATGATGCCGAAATCCTTCGATAATTTTGAGGAATCGGAAACGGCCGTCATTTCCTGGGGATCGAACAAGGGAGTGCTCGAAGAGGTAATCGGGAAGCTGGGGAGCAAGACGCTCGGCGGACTCCATTTCGCTCAGGTATTTCCGATCAATCCGGATGTGAAGAAACTTTTGAAAGGAAAGCGAATCGTCGTCGTGGAGAATAACCACTCGGGGCAGTTTGCCGATCTTCTTGTCAGGGAACTCGGAGTGAAAGTTTCGCGACGCGTCCTGAAATCGACCGGAGAGCCGTTCGCGGTCGAGGAACTGATTGAGGAACTGAAGTCCGAACTCACAACGAACAACTAACAACTTACTACCAATAACTGCCTCACAACGAACAACGAACAACTTACAACAAAGGATCGGGATAAAGAATTTTTTGGAAAAATGTTGTCAGTTATGAGTTGTCAGTTGTAAGTAAAAAGAGTATGCTTCCCTTCGATATGTCACAGGACACCGATATCGCGTGGTGCCCCGGATGCGGAAACTTCCCGCTCCTGAACATCCTTAAGATGGCGCTTCGCGAGCTTGGAAAAACCCCGCAAGAGACCGTCATCGCTTCCGGAATCGGCCAGGCGGCCAAGATGCCGCAGTACGTGGATGCACACATGTTCAACGGGCTGCACGGGCGTTCCATCCCTGCCGCCATGGGTATCAAGCTCGCGAATCGGAACCTGACGGTCATAGCCGAATCAGGTGATGGGGACATCTATGGCGAGGGCGGAAACCACCTCCTGCATGTCGCGCGCCGCAATCCTGACATCACCGTCCTCGTGCACAACAACATGGTCTACGGCCTCACGAAGGGCCAGGCGTCACCGACGTCGCAGGAGGGGATGAAGAATCCGATCCAGCCGGACGGGGTCATCGTCGAACCGTTCAACCCGATCGCGGTGGCAGTGTCCGTCGATGCACCGTTCGTCGCACGTGCCAATGTCGGCGATCCGTCGCATGCCAAAGAGATTATCAAGGCCGCCATATCTTTCAAGGGATTCTCGGTCGTCGATCTGTTCGTGCCGTGCGTCGTTTTCAACAAGACGAACACCTACCAGTGGTACAAGGACCACACGTATCCCGTCCCGGAGACGCACGATCCGATGGATCGTGTTGCGGCGTTCCGGCTTGCGCTCGAGACCGATCGTATGCCGCTCGGTGTCTTATATCGCAACGATTCCCGCGAGCTGTACGAGGACCGTCTCGGCATCACCGACGCTCCGCTTTACGAACGGAAATTCAATGAACAGGCCTTTCAGGAAGTCCTGGCGGGGTATCGGTAAAATTATCAGCAGAAAAAAGCCTCCGCTTAGGAGGCTTTTTGAAACCGATCCGTTGCCGCTCATTCCGTCTCCGCAGGTCCGGATTCGCTCGACGAGACTATGCCTTTCTCCGCGAGAATCCTATTTTGAACGTCTTTTGATTGTTCGATAACGAGCTCGAATATCTTTTGAACAAGAAGCGGGTCGATGCCGAATTCCGCGGCTATCGCGGCAAATTTCTCGTATTGTTGCGCCTCGCGCTTCGGCTGGAATATGGGCAGATGTTGTTCCAGTTTCGCTTCGACGACTTTTGGAATGAGCCGTGAGCGTTCCGCAAGGATTTGTACAAGCTCGCGGTCCAAAATGTCTATCTGTTCCCGAAGGCTGTCGAGGGACGCGGGCTTTTCCTGAGGATGTGGGAAATCGATCGGATGTTTTTCGCTCATATTCTTTTCATTCAACGATGCTTTCACGGCGGTTCCGCTCACACGAAGCCGAGGCGAATCTTCGTCTCCTCAGTCATTCGGTCTGGGGTCCAGGGCGGGTCGAAGGTGAGTTCTATTTTTACGTCCTCGACCCCCGGGAGTTCGAGGAGCCGGTCCTCGATATCCTTCTGCATCACCGGGAAGAGGGGGCAGCCCATGGTGGTGAGCGTCATCGAGACACGCGCGATGCCTTCCTTATCGACCGTGATTCCGTAGATGAGGCCGAGGTCGACCACGGAGACGCCGAGCTCCGGATCGAGCACTTCGCCGATCTTTTTTATCGCGGATTCGTGAAGGGTATCTTTGGTCATAAACGTCATATGATTCGGGCTTGCCTTTGAATCCATTCAATTTCGTTCTTCCGGGCCAATACCGGAGGCAGCTCTATGGATGGATATCGTACATCAAATATGGCATATCTGGCAAAGAAAAACGGACCGCGACGGGTCCGTTCTTCCGACTGCGAGGTTACTCGCTCGCGCTGATAGCGCCGACAGGGCAGCCGTTTTTGGCGCTCACGATAGTCTCCTTCGCGTCCTCGTCCGCGGACGCGAGAATTGTCGACTTGCCTTCACTGTCGAGCCCGAACGTCTTCGGGGCGACGGCGGTGCATGCGCCGCAGCCGATGCAGAGATCGCGATCGACCGCTACCGTCGCTCCGTTCGCGAGTGTGACCGGTCCGCTCGGCTTCGATTCGTCCTTGAATGCCATATGTTTCTGCTTATGACTTACGACCCCCTTATCATACCGTATCGGTCGAATCTTGAGCAAGCGTCTTTTTCAGGGTCTCAAGCGACAAAAGGGCGCACTTGAGCCTATTCGGGGAAAGTTCGACGCCGAGTAGGGCAAGGATATCGTCCGTCCCAAGGCCGAGTGCGGCCTTGATGCGCTTGCCTTTTACGGATTCCGTCAGGAGCGAGGCGGAGGCTTGTGAGATGGCGCAGCCCTGTCCCTGAAACCGAATATCGGATATGAGCCCGTTTTCGGTGAGGACATCCATCGAGAGCGAGTCTCCGCAGGTCGGATTCTTCGCTTCCCCGTGATGATTGGCATGTTCAAGTTCGCCGCAGTTTCGCGGATGCTTGGAATGGTCGAGGATAATCGCCTGGTAGAGGGAGGACATAGGAAAAACTTACAACTTACAACTGACAACTTATAACGAAGAATAAAAATATAAACAATTAATTAGGGGAGCAACAGAACAATTCAACAATATAACATTGGATTTACGTGAACATCACCTTCACTTCCCACAATTTCTCGATGAGGCGGTCGATGTCCGCTTTCGTATTATATACCGAGAAGCTGATTCTGGCCGTGGCGGGAAGCGAAAGGGCGCGGTGGAGCGGCGCGGCGCAGTGCTCGCCAGCACGGATACAGACGTCCCGTTCGCCGAGTATGGCGGCGATATCGTGCGGGTGGATGCCGTCGAGCGTGAAGGAGACAATGCCGCTCTCCCGTTCGTCCGTCGGGCCGAGGATTCGGAGAGTGTCATCGAATGTTTCACGGAGTTTGGCGACCGCGCGGGTTGCGAGTCCGACCTCGTGTGCGTGGATTCGGTCGATGCCGATACTTTCGATGAAGGTGATTGCCGATCCGAGCCCGAGGACGGCCGCGATATCCGGCGTGCCGGCCTCGAAGCGATGCGGGGCGTCCATATAGGTCGGATCGTCCGCCATGGAATCGAACACCATGCCGCCACCGACCTGATACGGCGGCAGCGCGGCGAGCAGTGTGGATTTCCCGTAGAGGATGCCGACACCGGTCGGGCCGAACATCTTGTGCCCCGAGAAGGCCAAAAAATCACAATCCAACTCTCGGACGTCGACAGCCGTATGGCCTATGGCCTGCGCCGCATCGACGACGGTCAGGATATCGGGATTGAGGGCTTTTGCAGTTCGTACGATAGTCGAGACATCATTCGGTGTTCCGAATACGTTGGATATGGCGGAAAAAGCGAAGATTTTTGTTCTTGAGTCGACGAAGGATCTTGCCGTATCCGGGCGTATCGACCCGTTCTCCTCGAAGGGAACGACACGGAGTTCTGCCCCGCATCGCTTCGCGAGTCGTTTCCAGGGAAGGAAATTTGAATGGTGTTCGAGTGCGGTTACGACGATGTTGTCGCCTGGTTCGATGCGGCCTTCGAGAATGTAGGCGAGGAGGTTGATGCCTTCGGTCGTGCTTCGCGTGAATATGATCTCATCGGCCCGTACGTTGAGAAACCGGGCCGTCCGTTCGCGAATCGCCTCGAAACGAGCTGTCGTTTCTTCGGCGGTCGCATAGAGTCCGCGACCGACATTGGCGGACAGGTCGCGATAGTAACCGGACACGGCATCTATGACTGACGTCGGCTTGAGTGCCGTCGCGCCGGAGTCGAGATAGACGAGTCCTGGTCTGGCATCGAAGATGGAGAAGTGTTTTCGTATATCGATCATAGGATCAGGAATGAAGAATTTGGAATTAAGAATATGGAGACAAAATCCCTCCCCTTTGGGTACTCCTTTTAGAAAAGGGAGAAACCGTACTTGTAGCGCGCGTGGTTATTTCCGGCTTCCCCCTTTGAAAAAGGGGGATTGAGGGGGATTTTCCTTTTTAATAGGATGAGATACTTTGTTCATAATCATTGCATATGTCTAAGTATTTCAATCTTTTCCAATGTATCTTTGAAAAAACCTTCGGCGATGAGCGCGGTAGCTTGGTCCGGGGAGATGCCGCGCGTGGCGAGGTATGAAAGTTGTTCGACATCCGGCGGGGCTATGGCGGCGGCATGTGTGCAGGAAACTTCGTCGGTATCGATCTCGAGCTCCGGCACGGCCGAGGCAGACGAGTCGGGGGAGAGCAGGAGCACACGGATGTTTTGTCGCGCGTCGGAGCGGGTCGCGCCCCGGTCGATTTCCACGAGCCCGCGGAACCGGAGCGAGGATGATCCGTCGAGCCGGGCACGAACCGTCGAGGACGAGACCGTGCCCGGAGCGAGGTGCCTCTGAATGATGCGCGGGGCGAAGTGTTCATCGCCTGTTCCAGTATACAACGCGAAGATATGCACCTCGGCACCTGGCCCGGCGAGTTCAAAGGTTACCTCACCGTCTCGATTTTCCATCAGAAACACGACCTGCTCGTTTTCACCGAGCCGGTACAATGCTTCTTTATCGTTCGTGATATCGATGACTTTCATATGTAATATCAGTGTTTTTCTCCCACCCCTCACCCTCGAAGACTCAGGAGCTCCCCTCTGTAAGGGGAGCAGGATGCTCCACTTTCTGGTTGTAAGTTGTTCGTCGTGTGTTGTCGGTTCTCTTATCCCACACTTCCTTCCATCTCGAGGTTGATCAGTCGGTTGAGCTCGAGGGAATACTCCATCGGGATCTCCTTCACGACCGGTTCGATGAAGCCGTTTACCAGGAGCCCGCCCGCTTCCTGAGGCGAGAGTCCGCGCGAGGCAAGATAGAAGAGCTTTTCCTCGCCGATCTTCTCGACGGTCGCCTCGTGCGCGAGCCGGGCATCGGACGCATCGGTCCGAAGCGAGGGATACGTGTCGGAGCGCGACTCGGGATCGAGGATAAGCGCGTCACAGACGCTTGAAGACGAACAACCGGAGGCGTTCTTGGCGACGCGGATGTCACCGCGGAAGGATGACCGCCCGCCGTCTTTGGAAATCGATTTCGAGACGATGCGCGAGTGCGTGTCGGGTGCGAGGTGGATCATGCGCGCACCGGTGTCCTGGTGTTGGTCTTTGCCTGCGAGTGCCAAAGAGAGCATTTCGCCACGCGCACCGCGACCGGCGAGAATGACGGCCGGGTATTTCATCGTGACCTTGGATCCAAGGTTGCAGTCGACCCATTCCATGACGGCGTCCTCTTCGGCCTTGGCACGTTTGGTGACGAGATTGTAGATATTGCCGCTCCAGTTCTGGACGGTGGTATACCGGACGCGGGCACCATTCTTAACGAAGATTTCGACCACTGCGGAATGGAGCGAATCGGTGCGGTAGATCGGGGCGGTGCACCCTTCGAGATAGTGAACGAAACTGCCCTCGTCGGCGACGATGAGCGTCCGTTCAAACTGTCCGAACGATTCGGAATTGATGCGGAAATACGCCTGTAGCGGGAGCGTGACATGGACGCCCTTCGGGACGTACACGAACGAGCCACCGGACCAGGTCGCGGAGTTGAGCGCGGCGGAGAAGTTGTCCGCGGCTGGGACAAGCGTGCCGAAATATTCGCGTACGATATCCGGATATTTCCTGACCGCGGTATCCATGTCGCAGAAGACGACTCCCTGCTTGGTCAGTTCCTTCTGAACGCTTTCGTATACGACCTCGCTTTCATACTGTGCGGAGACGCCGGCCAGGAAATCACGCTCGGCTTCGGGAACGCCGATCCGATCATAGGTATCGCGGATTTCCGGCGGGAGGTCGTCCCAGCTCTTCACGGCCGACTCGGTCGATTTCTTGTAATACGTGATAGCGTCGTAATCGAGCGCCGAGAGGTCCGGCCCCCACTTCGGTCGTGAGGATTTATTGAAAAGGTCGTAGGACTTGAGTCGGAAGTCGAGCATCCATTCGGGCTCTCCTTTTATCTCGGAAATTTGTCGTACGACGGACGCCGAAAGACCGCGTCCGGTTCCTTGGACCGCCCGCTCCGGCATTGAGAAGCCGTATTTATAATCGAAATCGAGATCGTCTTTCTTATCATCCATAAGTTCCGAAAAGTCGAAAGTCAATTCCATCGAAGATCCACTGAGATATTATGAGCAGGTTGAATAGCTGTTGGAACAAATCCCTCCCTTCGAAGACTCGGTACTCCCTTTTTCAAAAGGGAGAAAGCTTCTTTTAACGCGAGTCTTAGTTATTACACCTCCCCCTTTGAAAAAGGGGGATAAGAGGGGGATTTTCTCACTTCTCACTTCTCACTCCTATCCCTCCGAATCCTTCCTCGATCGTCTTGGTCGCCAAATCGTGACCGCCCTCCGCCGCTACACGGCCGTCCTTGAGAATGATGACCAAATCGGGATGCAAGAGCTCGATCAATTTCGGGGAATGCGTGATATAGATTTTTGTCGCGTCCTGCGGAAGATGTGCCTTCAGGAATTCCGCGATGCGCTTCACGGCGTCCGTATCGGTTCCGGTGTCGATTTCATCGAAGATCGCGAGCGAGGGTGCGAGGATCGCGGCCTGGATCGCCTCGATCTTCTTACGTTCACCGCCGGAGAATCCGTCGTGTATCGAGCGGGAGAGGAATTCCTCGACAAGACCGATCTCTTTGGCGAGCACGCGCAGTTCATGATGAAGGGTGACGGGATCCTTCTTTCCGTCGAGCGCGACACGAAGCAGCTCTTCGACCGAGACGCCCGGAATCGGAAGCGGGGACTGGAAGGAAAGGAAGATTCCGAGCTTCGCGCGCTTGTCTGCGGATAACGACTTCAGATCCTCATCATTCGATGCGAGTTCAGAGTCTTCGGAGAGAGCAATGTCCGGCCGTCCCATGATTGTCGCTGCCAGGGTTGATTTCCCTGAACCGTTCGGTCCGAGGACGACATACGTTTTTCCAGGTTCGAACGAGAGCGTGAGGTCATGGAGTATTTCCTTGTCGCCGATTGAGGAAGTGAGATGATTTATTGAAAGCATAGGGTATAACTAACAACTTACAACTAACAACTGATAACCAACAACAAATACTCGTCATTGCGAGGACTTCGTATTCGAAATCCGTGGCAATCCAGTAGCTCTGGATCGCTTCGCTTCGCTCGCGATGACCGTCTTTTTCATTCACAGCTCTTGATGCGGTTTTCGTCTTTATCTTCCCGTTGTTTGTTGTGAGTTGTTAGTTGTTCGTTAAGGTGTCCGATCGTCATTCCCGAGAGCGTCTTCTCGATTTCAATCTCAAGCCTTCGTAGTACGTCGTTTGTCCGGCAGTGGGAAGGGAAATCGCAGGGGAGGGTGCCTTTACCGCCCGGGGAGGAGAAGGTTCGCACGGGCCCATCGAGCGATTTGAGAATGTCCCAGACGGAAGCAGCCTTGTTTGCGAACGTATACCCGCCCTCGACGCCCTTGGTCGATTCGACGATGCCGGTTTTGCGAAGTTTCTGTAGGATCTTTTCGAGGAAGTCCTCGGGGATATGTTCACGCTCCGCGAGCTCACGCGCCGAAACCGGTCCGTCCGCTTCCGCGAGACTGACTGCCGCCCTGAGGCCGTAATATGCCCTTTTTGATATCTTCATCAAAGTAAGACTAATTTAGTCCTATTTAAACAGATTGGCTGAAAAATGTAAAGTGTGGCAGGAAAATAAACATGCGGTGAATTATGAAAAACATAAAAAGGCCTTGCAAGGCCGTTGTTTCAGTGGGACAATTCTAATGGAATCTACGAACAAAAAGAACTTACATAGAAGTAGCTAAAGGATTACCATTTGATATGGAAAAAGACGTCGAAGATGTCGGCACATTGAGGCTAATACTCGATTTGGCAAAGGAACGCCTGCAAAGCGTCGTTTCAGCCGATGATATGCTGGATCAGAAGTCCGGAGTGCTTTTGGGATTTCAGGTTACCATAGTATTGGGCTATCTCTCATTATCGGCCGATGGTTTTTATGGCGCCGGTTCGGTATTTAGTGTTATCGGTATCTTGTCGATGATTTTCTCGATTGGCATGTTGACTTATGTTATTTGGCCGAAAGGCTTTTCTTTTCCTTTGATTGACGCGTATATCAGCAAGGACTTGTTCCAGAGAAGCGAAGTTGAGACCATCAAGCAGGCTTTAAGTGATATTCAAAAGAGTATCAGACTGAATAAGCGAGTCTCGGAGCGGAAATCCTTGATACACAGGATTTCCGTGGTATTATTGCTCTTGGGCGCCTTGTTTCTTGCTATGTCAGTGTTCTGTGGTAAAGGCGTTGAAAGGGTCGTCGTTCCGACTGCTGTTCGAAGATGTATCGGACAAGAGTCGAAGCCTATCCGTTGGAAATCAAGTCAACCTCAGGACGATTGCGCGGGAAATCCTAGTAAAGGACGCGACTTCTATACAGAGAATCATCAGTAATCATCAAACATATGCCGGAAGATTCCCATGATCAAAATGAAGCAAGTTCGCCTGATTCATCGTCGGACCCGCTTCCACAGTCGAACCCGCTTGATATTTCTCAGAAAAACGAGAAGTAGGCGTTTGTGTAAGCTAGTATGAATCGGGGCATGTCTTCAAACGGCGCGCCTCGATTTTAGTCTCTCTCTTTTATGTTTTTCCATGTCCTGTTAACATTCCCTCATGGAAGAGAACTTCTGGAAACAATTGAAAAGGCCTTTTTTTGCCATCGCGCCGATGGACGACGTGACCGATTTCCCGTTCCGGACGATGCTTACGCGGCATGGGAAGCCGGACATCATGTGGACCGAGTTCGTGTCCGCGGACGGATTGATGCATCCGGACGGCCTCGGGGCGCTTTTGCCGAAGCTCGAATATGACGGGGAGACCGAGCGACCGATTGTAGCGCAGCTCTTTTCCGCTTCACCCGAGAAGATGCGCCAGGCTGCGTACCTCGTCGCTGATCTCGGATTCGACGGGGTTGATATCAATATGGGGTGTCCCGACAAGGCGATCAACAAGCAGGGTGCCGGCGCGGCTCTTATTCAGGATCCGACACTTGCCAAAGAAATCATCATTGCGGCGAAGGAAGGCGTGGCCTCCCATCATCATCCGATTCCGGTTTCAGTGAAAACGCGGATCGGCTGGAATCGTGACGAGCTCGAGACCTGGATCCCTGAACTTCTTTCCGTAACGCCTGCTGCTATTACCGTGCATGCACGGACGCGCAAGGAGATGTCGCTCGTGCCGGCACGCTGGGATCGCATAGCCCGCTCGGTCGAGATTGCCAAAGGAACCGGGGTACTTATCATCGGGAATGGTGATGTGACCGATCTTGCTGATGGTCGGGCGAAAGCGAAAGAAACCGGAGTGGACGGCATCATGCTGGGCCGGGCCGCGCTTGGCAATCCATGGGTATTCAATTCACACAAAAGGGATATCACCGTCGAGGAGAAGCTAACGGCACTCGTCGAGCACGCCAAGCTTTTTGAACGGTTCTATGGGGAGGGCCACCGGTTCGACGTGATGCGAAAGTTTGCCAAGGCGTATGTCGGAGGTTTCGATCATGCGAAGGACCTCCGTATCGCCCTCATGAATTCAAAAAACGCCGCCGACACGGAGCGGATTGTTTCCGAATTCCTCGTATCCGTCGGGACTGAGATCGCGAGAGCGAGAGTGGGATAATCTCCGGCGACTGGTGTCATTTCTTGCCGCCCGACAGTCGGACGGGTGACAAGTCCCGTTTACCGTGTTACGATTCTCTTTCAATAACGGGATCTCATGAAGATAGCGATGCTTATATCCGGTGGGGTGGACAGCTCGGTGTCGCTCCGATTGCTCAAGGACGCGGGGCACGATGTTACTGCGTTCTACCTCAAGATATGGCTTGAGGACGAGTTGTCGTTCCTGGGTGAATGCCCGTGGGAGGAAGATCTGAAATATGTCCGCTCGGTATGCGAGGGGGCGGGGGTACCACTCGAGATCGTTCCGTTCCAGAAGGAATACCACGAGCGTATCGTGTCGTACGTGATCGCCGAGGCGAAGGCGGGACGGACGCCGAATCCGGACGTGTTTTGTAATACGCTCATCAAATTCGGGGCGTTCGTTGAGGCATACGGGGCCGAGTTCGACCATGTGGCGACGGGGCACTACGCGAAAACGGAAATCCGCGACGGAAAAGCGCGACTGTTGCGCTCCGCCGACGAACATAAAGACCAGACCTACTTTCTCTCCCGGCTTCGGCAGGATCAGTTGGTGAAGGCGATGTTCCCGATCGGTGAGTATCGCAAAGACGAGGTGCGGGAACTCGCGCGAACATACGGACTTTCAAACGCGGAACGGAAGGATAGTCAGGGTATCTGTTTCCTCGGTACTATCCCATTTGATGAGTTTCTCAAGGAGACGCTTGGCACGAAAGAGGGGGATATCGTGGATGCGAAGACCGGAGCGGTGCTCGCGAAGCACGATGGATACTGGTTCTATACGATTGGCCAGCGGCGCGGCATCGGACTTTCGGGCGGCCCATGGTACGTCGTTTCGAAGGATGCGGAAAAAAATATCGTGTACGTATCGAACGCATATCGCAGCTCGGAAACGGCGCGATCGAAATTCGATGTCGACGGTCTTTCATGGATCTCGGACGCACCGGACGTGGACGATCGACTGACGGTGAAACTCCGTCACGGAGTGCAGGAATATCCATGCACGCTTTCGATCCAGTCGGCCCCAATGGGGTCCCTTCGGGAACGTTGCGGACACGTTACGATCGCGAATGGTGATACCGGCATCGCGGCCGGGCAGATCGCAGCGTTTTATCGTGGGGACGAGTGCCTCGGTTCGGGGATTATCTCGGAAAACTGATAACAAACAACTGACAACTTACAACGGAAGAATGACTGACGATTACGAACTTACAACTCACAACTTACAACTGACAACGGGGAACAAACAACTGACAACAAACAACTGACAACACGCTGTCATTCCGACCCGACGTCCTGCATATGTGGGAGGAGCACACGGAGTGGAGGAATCCACAATATTCGAAGCAGATCTCTCGACTCGAAGACTCGCTCGGGATGACTGAAAATTTTGTTCAAAATATGCGAAAAGAGAAGAAAGAAAAACTGAAATTCTTTGAAGGACGACTTCACGACTTTTTCCGTCGGGCGGGGCGGGAACATTTGCCATGGAGAAAACCAGGTGTCACCGCCTACGAGGTGTGGGTGTCGGAAATCATGCTGCAGCAGACGCAGGTGTCGCGCGTGATCGGATACTATGACCGGTTCCTGAATCGGTTCCCGACGGTCGAAAGACTTGCTGCCACGACGTGGGAGGAATTCCTGCCGTATTATGCGGGACTCGGGTACTATGCCCGCGGAAGGAACATGCTGAAGGCTGCAAGCGTCGTAGTCGGGGAATACGGAGGAAAGTTTCCGAAGGATACTGATAAACTCGTATCGTTGCCCGGAGTCGGTCCGTACACGGCCGCGGCGATCGCGAGTTTCGCGTACGGCAAAAACACGGTCGCGTGGGATACGAACCTTCGGCGTGTCGTCGGGAGGTTCTTCTTCGGATCGAAACGCGCCGATATCCCGTTCACGGAATTCGAAGGCGCGTTTCGCATGCCGGCGAAAGACCTGAACGGGGCATTGATGGATTTCGGGAGCGCGATCTGCGTCGCCCGGCCGAAGTGTGGCGCATGCCCGCTTCGAGACAGATGCAAATATTTTAGGAATCACGGAAAAGATGAAATGCGAAATGTGAAAGACGCATTAGAAACGGAAATAAGATCAAATCCCACCCCTCGGAGACTCGGTACACCCTTTATGAAAGGGAGAGATGGAGCAGGAACGAAGAAAACAAAAACAGAGACGAATTCGCATTTCGCATTTCGCATTTCGAAATTAAGTTTTAAGGATGCCCAGGTGATGCTATTCCTGCACGAGGGACACAGGAAATACTATTCCTCACGGAAGAAGGGATATGCGCCTTTCGTCGTTCCGGCGTCACACAATACCCGGGCCGGTATCAAGGACTGGTTTCGGAACCGATACGGACTCGAACTCGCCGTTCGGCCTCCATACCGGAAATTGAGTCTGAACGGTAAGCCGACATTACTGGTCAATGCGCAGATACTCCTCGGGACACCGACGTTTGCTACTAGCGACGATGCGGCATACCGGATATTTGTGAGCACACTTCCGAAGGCCTGAGCTCTTCCGATTCCTTGCGTTTGTACTGTTTTTCTGATATAATGGCTTCATAAAAGGTTAAAAATCGCATGAATACAAGCTCCGCGAACTCCTATTTTTTCCTGTTTCTCCTCATCATCTCCGGTGTAGGGGTTTTTCTTCTGTTCCAGCCCTTTCTGACTGCCGTGGTTGTGGCCGGAGTGCTCGCTTCCCTTTTGTCCGGCGTGCATCGTAAACTTCAGGGGGTGCTTTTCGGGAGCAGGGGCTGGAGCGCCCTTTTGGTGTGTCTGTTCGCGGCAATCGTCATCGTTGCACCCCTATCTCTCGTTCTCAGCTTCGCGGTGAGTGAGGCGAACTCGTTCTTGCATTCCGAACAGAGTGCCGAGTTGGTCAAGAGCATCGGCGGTTTCCTGTCAGGCGTGCCGTTTCTCAGTTCCGCCTGGAGTCTCGGTGAGTCGACTTCTTCCGTCGCGACCGATTCGCTGTCGCAGGTCCGTTCGGGAGCGATCGGAGTGCTCGGGGCGGCGTACGAAGGTGTAACGGGGACGGTCATCTGGCTTTTCACGCTCTTCTTCTCCCTTTTCTATTTTCTGATCGACGGGAGGCGGCTTCTTGCGGAATGGTCCCGGTTTTCCCCGTTTCATGAGGAGCAGGACCGGATTATATTCCGTCGCTTCGCGTCTATCAGCCGCGCAATGATCAAGGGATCGCTCGTCGTCGCGCTGGTGCAGGGAACTCTCGGCGGCATAGCATTCGGCATCGCCGGGGTGGCTTCGCCGGTCATTTGGGGAATCGTCATGTCGGTCGCCTCGCTCGTTCCGATGCTCGGGGCGGGTTTGGTCTGGTTTCCGACGGGACTCTTCCTGCTTTTGACGGGAAATCTGTGGCAAGGCATCTTCGTTCTTTCCTTCGGAGCGCTCGTTATCTCGCTGATCGACAACCTGCTCCGTCCGAAACTGGTCGGGCACGATACGGAGATGCATCCCATGCTCGTCTTCTTCGCCACACTCGGAGGTATCTCTCTCTTCGGGTTCTCCGGCCTGCTTATCGGACCGATTATCGTCTCGCTTTTCCTGGTATTCGCTGAAATATACGCGCACGAATTCGGTTCAGAAGGTAAGGGCGACGGCAACCCTTCCACTCCTGACTGATATTTTCCCCTATGGGCTTCTGGCAGCACTTTCCACAGAATATCGACCCGGTCGCGTTCGCGGTCGGGTCTTTGTCGGTCCGGTGGTATGCTGTCTGTTTTATCGGGGGATATGCCGCGCTTGTCGCGTCGCTCTTTCGACGCTTGAAACGGTTGGTACCGCCGATCGATGCGGATACCGTCTGGGACGCCTCAGTAGTGGTCTTTGCCGGGGTGCTTGTCGGGGGAAGACTTGGATTCGCCCTGTTGTACGAACCGACGCTGTTCGTGCACCCCGTCTCCCTTGTCTGGCAGACTGATCCTACGGCCGGGTCCTTTTCCGGCATACGTGGCATGAGCTTCTTTGGAGCGCTTATCGGATCGATAATCGCGTGCATCATATTCACTGGATGGAAAAAAATATCCTTCTTCCGATTTACGGATTTTGTCGTCCCGAGCGTGCCTCTGGCGCTCTTTTTCGGGAGAATAGGAAATTTCCTGAATCTGGAACTGCCTGGACGGCTCACGACGGTATCTTGGGGCGTGTATTTTCCGAGCACGACCGACCCGGGGTGGGCGCTCAGACACCCGTCCCAACTCTATGAGGCGTTCTTGGAGGGAGTGGTACTGTTTGTCGTGCTGAACGCGCTTCAAAAGCGCCGCCTGCAGGAAGGCACCCTTTCGGTCGTGTTTCTCTCAGGATACGCGGTTGCGAGATTTCTTTCCGAGTTTTTCCGCGAACCGGATCCGGGATCCGTCCGATTTTTTGGCTGGATGACTTTCGGGCAGGCGCTCTCCCTGATTCTGCTCGTGTCTGCATTCGTTTCACATATTCTGCTTCTGAAGCGGAACCGGGGGGTGCGTGAAATCGGATGAATGGAAAACCCCATGTTGACGGCACGGAAAAGTCCCGTGCTTTTTTTATCCGTAAAAAAGTGCTATTATGAAACGGCAAGTTTCCGATTAACGACCCGTGGAATGGACAAGAAAGGCATCATCATAGTCGCGGTAGTGGTAGTGGCAGTATTCGTCGGTGGATTCTTCTTCAGGAATACGGCACAGAATCCGACGGGACAGTCATCCGGAGAATCTTCTTCGGACGTCGTTTTCTACTACGGCGAAGAATGCCCGCATTGCAAGGACGTAGAGAAATTCCTTGACGATAACAAAATGGGGGAGAAAGTGCCGTTCGTGAAAAAAGAGACGTGGCATAATGCGGCGAACGCGAACGAATTGAAAAACCGCGCAAAGATCTGCGGGATTCCGGAAAAAGAGGTCGGTGTGCCATTCCTGTTCGCGGAAGGGAAGTGTTACGTCGGTACGCCGGATGTCGAGAAATATTTCCGCGAGAAGGCCGGCATCTAGACCGATACATTGCGTGAAACGGATTCCGGGCCGAGAAAAAATACTATCAACAGTGTATGAGTTCGAGGGTCTTCCCCCTGAAAACGAAAAAAACCCCCTTTATTGACGGTATTTCCTCCTCGGCGAATGCCGGGTCGTGTGTCGGTATTTCAGTTCCGAAACGCGCCGTCGGACCAATCCGTTCCGAAGTCATATCTCGAGGCCGTCGCGTTTCGGTCGTTTCTTTTGCTGATGATTCGATCCTGTATTCGCGATATGCGGTGGATACGCTCGGTCAGAAGCCGCTTCATCTGAATCCGATTCGCACGGTCGACGGTCTTCGACCGGCGGGATTTTTGGGCGTCACGCCGATGCGACGCCGTCCGTTCGCGATATCGCTTCCGATTCCCAATCTCGGTTCCGTACAGGATTTCGAGGAAAAGATGCGCTCATTCGGAGAGGACCTGTCTGCGGGCATTTCCGGCTTCCGTCTCGGCATAACTTCGGGACGGACGGCATATGTGCCGCTCGTCGGCGCGATGGCGCTCGGCATGGTGTCCGCCTTGTTCCTCGAGCATTCGTTCGGATCCGGAGCGAAAGCCGATGACCAGGTGCAGTATGTCCAGGTCGAGCAGCCGATCGATGCGAGGGTGTTGGGTGCGAATACCGAGGCCGATGCGGACATGGCAAAGTTGCTTTCCGAATTGTCGGTAGAAGATCCCGCGGAGAAGGCTTTTGAGAACCGTGTCAGGGAGATGGTGAAGGGCTATCCGATCGAGGACATGGTTCCGTATATCGTCGAGCAGGATCGTACCGTGGCGATATATCTCGTCGCGATTGCGAAGAAGGAATCCGGGTGGGGTACACACGTTCCGGTGCTTGACGGGCAGGATTGTTTCAATTACTGGGGATATCGCGGTATCCGGCTGATGATGGGGACGGGCGGGCACACGTGTTTCAACAGCCGCAAGGACGCGGTGGAGACCGTCGCAAAACGGCTTCATACGCTCATTTATGAGAAAAACCTGAGCACGCCGGAGGATCTTATCGTATGGAAGTGCGGTTCCTCGTGCGCGGGGCATGATCCGTACAGCGTGAAAAAATGGATTTCCGACGTTGACATGTACTACGAGAAACTGAACGTCCCGGAAGAGGGGAATGGATAACGGGAAAAGGGTTTGGGAGCGGCCGGGGCATGAGCTCCGGTTTTTTGTTGTAAAGCTTTCAAAAATAGCTTGTATAAGCAAATTAGTTTAAAATCTTTTTGACCGTTCGCCAAAATCTTGCTACAATCTCAAATGCGTTCCGGAGGGGAAATCGCAAAAAAAGGAGGGTTAACCTTGTAAGGGTAACCTATGTTACGGATAACCGGAGACGGTATTCCGGGAGGGGAAGAAGATGATTTACGTTCGGGACGAGTCGGTACATTTTCGGGACGACGCCTGAAGCAGGCGCTTTTCGTTTCCGGGATATGTCTCTTCTCGTCGATGTCGGTGTATGCGCTCGCGCCTCGCGAATCGGGCCCCTCGGAAACGGTTCCGAACCTGATCTCGAACGCGAGTGATGCTGAGGCGGGTAAGGGGCTCTGTGTCCTCTATCTGGAGCGGGAGCTCTGGGAATCGTTCGGGGCGGGTGTACCGGACGATGTGGCCATGTCCAGCGAGCTCGACTTGTGCAAGGATGTCGTTTCGGAAGAACGGTTCTTCCGAAGTGAGACGACAAGCGAGCTTGAGTCGGAAATCACCGGACTCGTGAGGGGATACCCCATCGAGACGATGGTGCCGACGATAGCGACGTATGACCGCGAGATCGCGGGTCTTATCGTCGGAATCGCGAAGAAAGAATCCGATTGGGGCAGACACGCACCGAGCGACGGTGCGGGAGACTGTTTCAATTATTGGGGCTACAAGGGATCCGGCGCGCGCGGAACGGCGATGGGCTATGCCTGCTTCGGGTCTCCCGAAGAAGCTGCGCAAATCGTCGGGGATCGAATCGCGGAACTTGTCGCCAAACGACAGGCAAGCAGTCCGGAGAAATTGATCGTGTGGAAATGTGGGAACACGTGCGCGGGACACAGTCCCGAGAGCGTCCGGAGTTGGATTTCCGGTGTCCGCGTCTACTACGATCGTATAGTGAAACTTTGAGAGACGGATTTCACGATCCGCCCCGTACCGTACGGTACGGGGCGGTTTCGTTAATCGGTCGGGCGCGGTATACTGGAGGAAAAGAAGCTATTCTATGAATTGGATTTCGGTGGCATTGGCGGGATACGGATTGAACGCTATCGCGTCGGTTTTCGACAAGTTTTTGCTTTCTGAAAAACGTATCGGAGCCCCGGCCCTGTACGCGTTTTTCATGTCTTTGATGAATCTGCCATTCATAGCGCTTATCCCGTTCGGATTCGTGCTCTTCGTTCCTGCCGCGATCGCACTCGGAATCGCTTCCGGATTCGTCTTCCTATACGGATTGCTTACGTCATACATGGCGATCAAACGCAGCGAGGTCTCGCGCGCGGTACCGCTCATAGGGGTGACATCGGTCGGATTTCTTTTTGTCGTTTCTTTATTTTCTCTTTTTCTTTCCGGCGGGAGCGTTTCGTTTTCAAGCCTGCTCGCCCTCGGACTCTTGGTCGGCGGCGCCATCATCCTCGCGACCGGCGGAAAAGGGGTCAGCGGTCCGGGCTTTGTTCGCTCCATACTGCTTTCCGGCGCGCTTACCGCCCTCGCGTTGGTCTTGCTGAAGGCGGCGTACCTCTCGTCGAATTTCGTGACCGGTTTCGTCTGGTCGAAAGTCGGAATGTTCCTGGCCGGAATTTCTTTGTTTGCGGTACCGTCTTTTCGTGAAGCGATCCTTTCGAGTCATGACCGGTTTGCAACGCCGAAAAAGAAACGGAATCTGATGACGGTCGGTTATTTCCTGCTCACGCAGATATTCGGGGGAATCGGGACGATCCTGGTGTCGTATGCGGTGTCGCTCGGTTCCGCGACGTTCGTGCAGGGAATGAACGGTATCCAGTACGGACTCGTGTTCGTGTTCGCAACGGTCCTCTCCGCCCGGTATCCCCACGTATTTCGTGAGCATATCAGTCATCGGGAGACGGTGCGGAAGGTGATCGCGATAGTGCTGTTGGCGCTCGGTATCTGGCTTGCGTCGGTAGGCACCGGCCTCGAGTCCATCTTGTGAATAACCGGGAAACGGAATGAAACGGAAACTGTTCGTGCTCAAAATCATCGGACTCGCGGTAGGAATCACGCTTCTGATCGCGGGAGGATTTTTCACGTACTTCAATCTTCCCGGCCCGGCCCCGCGGGAGGACGTCGCGCTCGGGGTCACGTTTTCGGTACCGTATGCCCGTGACCTCGGACTCGATTGGCGGGAGGCATACCTTGCCACCCTTGATGATCTCGGCGCCCGGAAACTTCGCATCCCGGTGTATTGGGATCTTGTGGAGCGTGAGAAGGGGGTGTATGACTTTTCTGATACCGATTGGATGCTTGACGAGGCGGCGAGTCGGAGGGTGGACGTGATTCTTGTCGTCGGCCAGCGTGAGCCGAGATGGCCCGAATGTCATATTCCGGATTGGGTGAAGGACGAAGGGAGCGATGCGTATCGACAGGCACGCCTGACGGACTTCATCGGAGCCGCGGTATCGCGGTATCGCGAGCGTCCGGAGGTTTCGGTCTGGCAAGTCGAAAATGAACCGTTCGTCGAATTTTTCGGTGAATGCCCGGCTTTTTCCCGCGAATTTTTCGATGCCGAAATCGCGTACGTACGGTCGCTTGATCCATCCCGTCCCATACTCGTCACCGACAGCGGTGAATTCTCCGCATGGACGGCCGCCGCTTCCCGTGGCGATATTCTCGGGACGACCATGTACAGAAAAGTGAACAATCCCGCGTATGGGTATGTCACGTATCCTATCGGGCCGAATTACTATCGTTTCAAGTCGGAGATGCTGCGGTTGTTCATGGGCCGCAGCCGATTCATCGTCGCGGAACTGCAGGCGGAGCCGTGGGCGAAAGGCTGGGTCGCGGACGCGTCGGTCGCGGAACAGTACGAGACCATGAATCCCGATCTGCTTCGCGAGTATGTCGATTATTCGAGGCGCGTAGGATTTTCCGAGTCGTACCTGTGGGGCGTGGAATGGTGGTATTGGCTCAAGGTGACGAAGGGGGAACCGGCGGTTTGGAATACCGCGAAGGAACTGTTCCAAGGCAGTTAACAGAGAACAGTTAACATTGATCATTGAACAGGGAATAGTGAACAGGGAACGGAGAACATGAAACAGATAACGGTTAAGATAGAGCATAGAGCATTGGACATGGAACATTGGACGTGGAGCAAGGTCCGTACAGTGCTCGACAGGGTTAGACTGCAAAATCTTCTTCATCCGTCGATCTCCGTGTATTGACATTCGTTATCTGCCATTAGTTATCTGTTAACTGATGTCTGTCATCTGACTTTATGTCTCACGAACTCTTCCTCATCCTTCACGATATCAGGAGCGCTCATAACGTGGGCGCGATGTTCCGTACGGCCGACGGGGCAGGAGTTGGGCGAATCTTCGTGTCAGGATATACGCAGGTTCCCGCGGAAGAGGGGAAGCGGTGGATGACGGATGCGGAGAAATCCCTGGCGAAAACGGCTCTCGGCGCGGAACACGCCGTTCCCTGGGAACGGGTATCCGACATTCATGAGCTGGTCGGGCGACTTCGGAGTGAGGGGATATCCATCGTCGCGCTCGAGACGGGAGAATCGAGTATCGACTACCGTTCGTTCGTTCCGGCGGAACGTGCGGCCATTTTCGTGGGAAACGAGACCGAGGGTGTCGATCCGGCAATACTCCGGTCATGCGATGCCGTCATCAGTCTACCGATGCGGGGTGTCAAACGGTCATTGAACGTCTCGGTAGCGACGGGAATTGCCCTTTTTTCGCTCATGAGTACAATGGAGGGGAGAGGAACCAAGTAACGGACGCCACATGGACAAGAAAAAACTGGTCGTATTCGACATCGACGGGACGATATTCCGCAAGAACCTGCATTTTGAGCTGATCAACGAACTTTCCTGGCTGGGGACGTTCCCGACGTCGATACGGAGACGGCTGACGGAAGTCTATTCCAACTGGTTGGAACACGAGGGGACGTACGAGGATTATCGCAGTGCGCTCGTCGCTCTGTATGCCGAGCATATCCGCGGAGTTTCGGAAGAGAAAGTCCGCGAGGCGAGCAAAATCGTCATCCCGTTTCACATGAAGCGAACCTATCTGTTCTCGGAAGCGCTCATCAGAAAGTTCCGGGAAGAAGGGAGACATATGATCGCGGTTTCCGGTTCCCCGATTGAGGTCGTCGAGGAGTACAATGACGAGTATCTGGGATTCGACAAGGTGTTCGGAAGCGTATACGAGAAGGATGAGAACGGACTGTATACCGGGCGGGCCACCTTCGAGCCGACAAAGGCGAAAGACGCGGTCGTGAGTCGGTATGCGGAGGAGAATGGAATCGACCTGGCCGATTCGTACGGAATCGGGGATACGGAATCGGACATCGGTATCTTCCGGATCGTGGAACATCCGATCGCGTTCAATCCGAACAAGAACCTGAAGGAAGCCGCGGAGAAGGCGGGCTGGCGCATCGTGGTGGAGAAGAAGGACGTCGTCTACGATCTGACGCGATGCGCGGCAACAGGCGGCAGCGGAAGCCCTGATGACTTGATGGACTGAAAGGGGAGAATCGGTCCATTCTAACGTATTACGTATGAAGACATTCAACGACATTCTCGACGAATTTCTCCTGATGACGTTGTGGGTATGGTTGCCGTTTTACGTCCTCCCGATTCTCTTCAAGCAGGTTCAGGAACGCTTTCGGCAACGTTCCGAAAAATGAATATGATGCTGCTCGATTCACGTTCGCGTGCCTTTTCCGCGCTCATCGTCTGGATGGCGGTCATTTTCTTTTTTTCCTCCATGCCTGGGGCGAACTCGGGTTCGGGGATGACGCTCAGATTTCTTCTGGAGAGGAAAGGAGCGCACGTGTTCGAGTATCTCGTCTTGTCGCTGCTGGCGTTCAATGCGTTCCGGCTTGCCTATCCGAAGGAACGGTCCGGGTTTCACGTATCGCTTGCCATCGCTCTTTCCCTACTTTACGCGTTTTCCGATGAGACACACCAGTTGTTCGTTCCCGGTCGCGAAGGGAAGCTGACCGATGTCGGCATCGACCTGATCGGCATCGTGATAGGGATGGTCGTCGCTCATGCCCTGGCCGGGAGGAAAAATCGAACATCATCCCCGTTGCCGCCGAAAAAATCCGGAAGAGCAAACACTTCGAACGTCTGAAAGCGATCCGCTACTCCGTCCAAAGAAAAAACTCCCGGGCAATCGGGAGTTTTTCGTATGAAACGGAAGATTCGGACTAGATGCCCTTGATCTTTTCGACGAGTGCCTTGAAGGCGTCGTTGTCGCGGACCGCAAGCTGGGAGAGAACCTTGCGGTCGAGCTCTACTTGCTTGGTCTTCAGGACTCCGATGAACGAGCTGTAGCTCGTGTCGAATCCGCGGAGTGCGTTGCCGAGTCTGATGATCCAGAGGGAACGGAAGGTACGTTTCTTATTCCGTCGGTCACGATAGGCGTAGGAACCGGCTTTCATGACGGCCTGCTTGGCGGCGGCATACTGTCGGCTGCGGCCCCAGCGGTATCCCTTTGCCGCCTCGAGAAGGTTGTTGCGTCGTTTGCTTGCGGCCACGCCGCGCTTCACACGGGTCATAACGTTTCCTGGTTTACGGATGAGTATTCGACAATGGTACGGAAAATCCCTTTGAAAGTCAAGGTATGTTTCGCGTTCTACGCGTAGGGGAGGGCGTTCTTCACGTTCTGCTCTTCCTTCGCGACCACGAATCCCTTGTCGATCCGTTTCGCGCGGGTCTGTGCTCCCGTGTCGCGGGAATTGTAGTGGTTCTGTCCGGACGAACGGCGCATGAGCTTGCCGCTTCCGGTGACTTTGATCTTCTTGCTGACCGACTTCTTCGTCTTCTGCTTCATATCGATGGGCTTAATCGGGTGTCTTAGTCGTTTATTCCGGAACGATCAGGATGCTGATGCCGTTCTGTATGTTCTTCATCTCTTCTTCGACCTTGTACGGGATCGCGAGGAGCGTGAGGAATTCCTTCATGGCCTCCCTGGCCCGGTCTCGCATGGCCTTCTCACGACCACGGAGGAGAAGTTCGATCCGGACCTTCTGTCCCTTCTTGAGGAACTTCTCGGCCTGGTCTTTCTTGAAGAGAAGATCGTGGGTGTCGACACGGAGTCCGATGCGGATGCCCTTGATGTCGACTTTCTTCTGGTTGCTCTTCGCCTGCTGCTCCTTCTTGGTCTGCTGATACTGGAACTTCCCGTATTCGAGGATCTTGCAGACCGGCGGGTTCGCCTGCGGCGATACCTCGATAAGATCGAGGTCTTCCGAGCGCGCGATCTCGAGCGCCTGTTCCGTCGGCATCTCGCCGAGCGGCTTCCCGTCGCTGCCGATGAGGTAGACGGTGGGGGAGAGGATCTTCTCGTTCGCGCGGAACCGCTGTACGGCCTGCGGTTTCGGCTTCGGTCGGTTGTGTCTTCGTCGTCTCATATGTTCAAGCTTCGGGAGCTTCTGAAGCTTTTGAAGCTTCTTTAGCTTACATTCGGATTTCCATGAACCGCAATGGCGTCATGAAAAATTAAAAAAAATCACGCCGTATAGTCTTCTTTGGCTCCGAAAGCTATTGCAGCTTCAGAAGCTTTCGAAGCTTCGGCAGCTTCCTGTGGAGTTGATGGGAATCGCACCCATGTCCAGACGAATCCTTCCAAAACCTTCTACAAGCGTAGTCGACCTTTGGTTCCCTGAAAAGCGGAAAGATCGACAAAAATCTTTCCAGGGCTTCCTTTCATGCCGGGCCAACAGAGTGAAGGGAAGAAAGACCCTTGTCGGTCCGCCTGATGGTATGGCACCGGAATTCCCGTATCAGGCGTCGGGGTTCCGATGGTTCCGCAAACCGAAGTTAGGCGAGAACGGAAGCGAAGGACGGGGCGAACGCCGAGGCGAACGCTGCCTTCACTTTCTGTGTGATGTTGGCAGATATCATATGTGGGGATTTTTTTCGATGACTCCCCGCATCGGCTTGCCGGTTCTGAAAGAGCACGCTGTCGAAACTAGACAACCCCATGCCATCGCGAAGCGATGGAATGACCAAAACACAAACTCCAATATCCAAACAAATCTCAAAATCGAAAATGGATTTTGAAAACGTCCGGAACTGAAATTCCAAGTGCCAAGCCGCGGATTCCCGGATGGGAATCGGATGCTTGGTCATGGGAACTTCATTTCGATCGCATCGCACGACCTATGTCTTTCCGTGCCTCGCGCTTCTTTATCGTCTCGCGCTTATCGATGCGCCTTTTTCCCTTTCCGACGGCGAATTCAAGCTTCACGAGTCGGTTCTTAGTGTACACCCTGATTGGCACCAACGTCAAGCCCTCGACGCGTGATTTTCCAATCAGGGAGCGGATTTCCGACCGTCGAAGCAGGAGCTTCCGCGACCTGGTATCCTCGTGCCTGGTTTCCTTGTGGGCCTGCGGGTACGGTGGGATAAGCGAGTTCGTAAGGAAGAGCTCCTCGCCATGGGCGGTCACGAAGCTTCCCTTGAGGCTTATATGTCCCGTTTTCACCGATTTCACCTCCGCTCCGGTCAATTCCAAACCGGCCTCATAGCGGTCCATGAGCTCGTAATCGAATCCGGCGCGTCTGTTTATGGCGAGTGTTTTCATGGCTTCACTCTACCGCGTTATAGAGCCTAAGACAAGCTGGAAAAAGAAAAAAGCGGTCATTTTCATGGCGCGCTTTTCCTTTTTTCGATATCCCGTCTGAGCATTTCCAGGAACATGAGCGGGATTCCTGGAATTGGCGAGAAGGGAATAGAAATAACCGTAATGATTGAAAGTGGCAGGTATTTCCACCATTTTTTAATCATAACTGGAAATGCAAGTCGGAGGAATGAGAGGGCGGAATCTCCGACGATGATTGCCAGTACTACTATATGCAAAGGCATCATTCCTCCTTTTGAGTTGGTATTCTCTTCTCCGGGTCTAATACCTCGCGGCTTGCCGCTTGCCGCGAGGAGTTTCATTTTAAGATACAGAATATATTATAGCACTAATATTGGAAAATAGCAAGTCTTCACGACGAAGCGGTTTTCCCGTACTATGAGGGCATGAAGATCCAATGGGAACGAAAGCTCCACGATGCTATCGCGGAACTGCAGGGGGAAGGCATCCTTCCCTCTTTTGATGTACCGGAAATCCGTGTCGATTGGACACGCGACGAGCGGCATGGCGAGTATGCGACGAATATCGCGCTTGTACTGTCCAGACTCGCGAAAAAACCGCCGATGGAATTGGCGGAACTCATAGCGGGACGTCTTGAAATCGCGGCGGATGGCAAGATAGAGATCGCGGCACCGGGCTATATCAACATTACGCTTCCCCAATCCGCGCTCGCGTCCGTCGTCGCCGATATCATTGCGAAGGACGGTCATTACGGTGACAGCCGGATCGGCACAGGCACTACGGTGAACAACGAATTCATCTCGGCGAATCCGACGGGGCCGATGCACCTTGGCAACGGACGGGGAGGATTTTTCGGGGATACGTTCGCGAACATCCTGCGCAAGGCCGGGTATTCCGTGACGAACGAATACTACGTGAACGATGCAGGCGGTCAGGTGATGAAGCTCGGACACAGCGTCCTTCGGGATGAACAGTCCGTCTACGGCGGTGAATACATCGATGAGATACGCGCCGCATTGGCAGTCGGTGATGATCCGTCCGCGGATGACGGGCGTGTTCGCGAGGTCGGAATCGCCGCCGCGGATTTCGTTTTGAAGCAATATATCAAGAAGACGGTGGACGAGAAGATGCGCATCGCGTTCGATGCGTACGTATCCGAACGGAAAGACGTCGTCGAGAAAGGACTGGTAGAGAAAGCGATCGACGTGCTCCGGGAAAAGGGGATGACATACGAACAGGATGGAGCGCTTTGGCTTCGCACGACGGACTTCGGTGACGACAAGGATCGCGTCTTGGTGAAATCTGATGGGAGCCGTGCGTACTTCGCGACGGATTGCGGCTATTTCCTTTCGAAGATCGAGCGCGGGGCGGACAGGATCATCCTCACGCTCGGTGCCGATCATCACGGATATGTGGCGCGGCTCAAGGCGGCATTACAGGCACTCGGATTTTCCGGGCGGTTCGATGTCTTCATCGTCCAGTTGGTGCGGCTCGTGAAGGATGGTCAAGAGGTCCGCATGTCGAAACGCGCGGGCAACGTGGTCACAATCGACGAGCTCGTCGATCTGGTCGGGCATGACGTGGCGCGGTTCTTCTTCCTGATGCTGTCGCTCGATACGCACATGAACTTCGATCTCGGATTGGCGGAGGAGCGCTCCGAGAAGAACCCGGTGTTCTATGTCCAGTACGCGCACGCGAGACTCTCGAGCATCCTGAGAAAGGCCGAAGAGGCTGGGATGTCTTTTGAAGATGCGGATCTTTCGCTTCTGACGCATCCGAAAGAGAGGATACTGTTTCGCGAGCTGCTGACTTTTCCGGAACTGTGTGAGGAAGTCGCGGAAACGGGAGCGGTCCATCGTTTGCCACAGTACGCGATCCGGCTTTCGGACCGACTGCATTCCTTCTATGCCGATTGCCGGGTGATGGACGAGGTGAATCCGGAGCTTTCGAAGGCGAGACTTTCGCTTGTTTCAGCGGTCCGGATCGTGCTTGCCGAGACCTTGCGACTGGTGGGGGTTTCCGCTCCGGAAAAAATGTAGTAGAATCCCGGAGTCAGCGCCGGACGGGAGGGGGTTCGCCGTTTTTCTTTGTCTCGTTTCGTAATATCCATAAGTCGGAACAAAACAAAAACGTATGGCCAGAGAACTGAAGAAGGATGAACAGGCGACGGTATTCGCGATCCATTTCGTCACTCCGATTCTTGCCGCGTTTCTTATAGCTGCGGTCGCGGACATCTTCTCTCTCGCTCATTGGACCGAATCGGTTTTCAGCACGATGTTCTGATGCCGGTCGCCTATTCTCTTTCGAACCGTCGTTTTTCGTACTTGTTATGAGGGAAGATCACCGCGAATTGATCGAGGTGCATGTCGCGGGCATCTGTTTTCGCGAGTCGGAAGGCCGGGTTTCGGTGCTCATCGCGAAACGGGGCGCGGAGCGGTCGCTTTATCCGGGTCTGTGGGAATGTGGGGGCGGTCAGGTGAATGCCGGTGAGAATTTCGACGAGGCGATCATCCGGCAGATTCGCGAGGAATTCGGTATTTCTGTGGACCGGGCGTTTCCGTTCAAGACCTACGAGATCGCGGTACCGGATCTTTCGCAGAAGAGGATTCCCGGAATCGTGTTCGTCAGTTTCCTGTGTAAGTGTGCAGGCGATGGGTCAGAGCCATTTATAGACGGCCGTGAACATTCCGAGTGTCGGTGGCAGCCGATCGATGAGCTTTCGGGATTTGACTTCATCCCCGGTTTACGGGATGATATCCGCACGGGATGGGAGTTTTATTCCCGAAACAGCGACATTCTCTTACAATAGGTAACAGGCGCCGACGGAGCCCTGCCCGTAATGCTTTCGCTAGCGATGCAGGCTGGATATCACTCCGGAGTCCCGAACGGTCGGGACGCGCCTCGGAAAGAAACGTCAGTCATGCGTGAGAAGGTGGCCAGCCTTCGCGAAGCGCTTCGGCTTGGCGCGGTAGAATCCGACGGGTAGGCCCGTAATAGCCATGAATGAAGGCAGAGCGCATCCTCGTTTGGTTTCTGTGTATTGGGGATCGTGTTTTGCGAAGCGAAGGTGGTACCACGGTCTTTCCGTCCTTCCCTGTTTTTCAGGGAGGGATTTTTGTATTTAATGGTCATACCGTTGAATTGCTGTATTGTTAGGGGAGAAGAGTTATGGGAGATGAATATCTGACATTGAACAAAATCAACGCATATCGGCTCGCGTTTTCACTTTCGAACGAAGTTTGGGATATCGTCGTAAAGTGGGATGATTTTCCTCGAAAAACGGTTGGATCGCAGTTCGTGAGGGCTATTGATTCGATATCCGCCAATATTGCGGAGGGATTCGGTCGATATGGGAAGAAAGACAAAGTCTTCTTTTATCGGATAGCGAGGGCTTCCTCATATGAGTCATTGGATTGGTTGGAGAAATCGAAGAGAAGGAAGCTGATTGAGCAAAAAGATTATGATCGGACATTTATGGCCCTCAGTTCTTTCCCGAAGGAAATCAACAGTCTGATAAAATATGCGAATGATCGTCTGAAGGTCTGATTGACAATTGACCGTTGAGCAATGTAGCCATTCGGCGGTTTCTCCATTCAACCATTCAACAATATATCCATATATCCATATGACCCCATTAATAAAAATCGACCCCAAATCCGATTTCCCGAAGATGGAGGAAGAGATCCTCGCGTATTGGGACGCGAACGATATCTTTAGGAAGTCCGTGAACAAGGACGCGCCAAAAGGGGACTTCGTGTTCTATGAGGGACCGCCGACGGCGAACGGCAAGCCGGGACTGCACCATGTGCTCGCCCGGTCGTTCAAGGATGCCATCCCGCGGTACAAGACGATGAAGGGATATCGGGTGAACCGCAAGGCCGGATGGGATACGCACGGACTCCCGGTCGAGCTGCAGGTGGAGAAGGCGCTCGGACTCCGCAACAAGCAGGATATCGAGAATATCATCCCGGGCGATGCGCGGGCGAGCGTCATCGAGTTCAACAAGAAGTGCAAGGAATCCGTGTGGGAATATCGCGACCTGTGGGAGAAGCTTACGAAACGGATGGGATATTGGGTGGATATGGAACACCCATATGTCACCTATGAGGACAGCTATATCGAATCGGTCTGGTGGCAATTCGCGCAGATCGCGGGACTCAAGGATGCGAAGGGGGATTCGCTTCTCTATACGGGACATAAGGTCGTGCCGTATTGTTATCGATGTGGGACGGCGCTTTCCTCACACGAGGTCGCACAGGGGTACAAGGAAGTGAAGGATAACTCGGTGTACGTGAAGTTCAAGGTGAAGCCGGGACAGAAGATCGGTGATTTCGTCGCGGACGAGAAAACGTATCTTGTCGCATGGACGACGACGCCGTGGACGCTTCCGGGGAACGTGGCTTTGGCAGTGCGGAATGATGTTAAATATGTTTCGATATGTTTTGATAATAATACAAACAACGTCAAAGAATTAACTGAACATGACGAGCCGCCCGTCCTTGGGGAAGAAGAATTGGAACGTCACATTATTGCTAAGGATTTATATGACCTTCATTATGGAGGGTTAGAAGGATCTCATGGAATTGAAAATGAGTTTGATGGGGTTGATATTGTCGGGATAACTTATCATGCACTTTACGAAGGAGTAAGTGGTGGTGGTGATATCACCCATCGAGTTGTTTCGGATCAGGTGAGTGGCCAACATTTCATTACGACCGATACGGGAACTGGCATTGTTCATATCGCGCCGGCGTTTGGTGAGGACGATGCGAATGTCGCGCGGGAAAACGGACTTTTGACATTGCATACGGTCGATCTTGAAGGAAAGATGACGGAAGGCTTTCCGGGTGCAGGAATCCCAGTCAAAAAACTCAATGACAAGAATCGCGGCGCGGTGGACGATCTTATCATCGCAAACTTGTGTGAGCGGGGACTGCTTCTCAAGGAAGAACTATACGAACATGAGTACCCGTATTGTTGGCGGTGCGATACGCCGCTCATCTATTATGCGAAGCCGTCGTGGTTCATCGCCGTTTCCAAAATCCGTGAAGAGCTCGTGAAGAATGCCGAGGCGATATCGTGGGTACCGGAACATATCAAGGAAGGGCGTTTCGGGGAATGGCTCCGTGGAGCCAAAGATTGGGCGATTTCGCGCGAGCGGTACTGGGGCACGCCGATTCCGGTGTGGGAATGTTCGGAATGCGGAGAAAGGGTCGTTATCGAGTCGAAAGCTGAACTTGAGAAACTCTCTGGAAAGAAATCAGAGGATCTGCATAAGCCGTATATCGACGATGTCACGTGGGAGTGCGCATGTGGAAAGGGGACGATGAAACGGACGCCTGAGGTGCTCGACGTGTGGTTCGACTCCGGAGCGATGCCCTTGGCACAGTTCGGATATCCGGAAGGTTCGAGCGGCGAGGAGAAGGAAAAGATCGGCGAAGGTAAATATTTTCCGGCCGACTATATCAGTGAGGCGATCGATCAGACCAGGGGGTGGTTCTATACGCTCCATGCGATATCGACCCTGCTCCATAAGGCGGGTGTGGTTAACGCAGGGAACGCGTATCGCAACGTCGTTTGTCTGGGACACATACTTGATTCGAAAGGGAAGAAAATGTCCAAGTCCAAGGGCAACGTCGTCGAGCCGTTCGAGATGTTCGGCAAGTACGGTGCGGACGCGCTTCGTTGGTACCTCTATTCCATCAATCAGCCGGGACTGCCGAAGCGCTTCGATGAGAAAGGAATGCGCGATGTGATGAACCGTGTTTTCCGCATGTTGTGGAATTCGTATTCGTTCTTCACGACCTATGCGGCGATTGATGGGTGGAAATTTAAAGAGGATTCGAAACCGTCTGAGAATCTGCTTGACCGATGGATATTGTCCGAGTTACAGGTGCTGATTCGCGAGGTCGATGAATCGCTTTCGGTATACGATATGTATACACCGACGGCCAAAATCGAATCGTTCATCGACAATCTGTCGAACTGGTATATCCGCCGGAACCGGAAACGCTTCTGGAAAAATGAGAACGACGGCGATAAAGATGACGCCTACGCGACTTTGTACGAGGTGCTCGTAACGCTTTCGAAACTCATGGCGCCGTTCACGCCGTTTCTCGCTGAAGAGATCTATCGGAACCTTATGAATTGTCATTCCGGACTCTCGACCGGCGAATGCGCAGTTGACCCGGAATCTAAGGATGTTCCTGAGTCCGTGCATCTCGCCGAATGGCCGGAGGCGGATGTGAGTCAAATTGATCGAAGTCTTCGTGAAGACATGCTCATAACGCGGGAAATAGTTGCTCAAGGACTAAAGCGGAGGGCCGAGGAGGGCGTTAAGATACGGCAGCCGCTATCACATGCATACATTCGAATAAATTTGGGAAATGATTTTGTTGAGATCATTCAAGATGAATTGAATGTTAAGGTTGTTGAGTACGACATGGACTATGAATTACACAAAATGAATAAGGATGTTGATATTGAAATTGATTTTGAAATCACCCCACAGCTCGCACTCGAAGGCGAGGCGCGGGAGATTATCCGGGCGATCCAGGAGGGTCGCAAGAAGGCGGGGTTCGAGGTGAGCGATCGGATTACGCTCGGTATCCTCGGCAAGGAGAGGGTGTTCGACGGCGATACGGCGGAGAATCTCTCCGGCTTCGGCGACGAGATCGCGCGCGAGACGCTCGCGACGGAGATTGTCCGCGGCGATATCGCGGATGTCGACTATCGCGACACGACAGACATCGAAGGTGAACCGTTCGCGTTCTCGCTCAAGAAGAACCGATAGAAGAATCCGTTCATGTTGTCATTCCGAGCGAGTCTTCGAGGCGCGTCGTTCGCGAACGACCGTGTCGAGTCGAGGAATCTGCGGTAAACGTTTGCAGATCCCTCGGCTACGCTCGGGATGACAACTCGTTTACGTATGTGGCGAAAGACGATTTAAATCGTGGACCGGCTAACGATTGAATATATGCAAGACGTTATCCAACCCTGGGAGGAGCTCTCCCGGGAAGAGGTGTTCCGGAAATACGGCCGCGGTATCGAGCGACGGACGTACCGGCTTCCGAACGGGACTGAAACGGATTTCTACCTAAGTACCGGCAACGACCCGGTCTGTTGTCTTGCGCTGACCGAATCGAAGAAAGTCGTCCTGGTTCGGCAGTTCCGTCCGGGTCCTGGGGAAGTGCTGCTGGAAATGCCGGGAGGAGGAGTCGCGGACGGGGAGAGCTGCGAAGAGGGCATGGTGCGGGAACTCCTGGAGGAGACGGGGTATCGGGGAGTGGTCGAGTTCGTCGGCGAGGTGTTCCCGAGCGCGTATTCGACGTATCGGAAACGGGTATTCGTTGCGACTGATTGTGTGAAGGTTGCCGACCCGAAGCCCGAAGACAACGGCGAAGAACTCGAGGTCGTACTCATGTCGATTCCGGAATTCCGGGAGCATCTCCGTTCGGGAAGGCTGACCGATGTCGAAATGGGGTACCTTGCGCTCGATTTCCTCGGATTGCTTTGACCTGGTCGGGCCTTTCTCATTCATTATTCCTCATTCTTCCCGAAATGGAACTCCGCCTGACCGCCATCACGCTTCGGAAACGGGAGGTCGGTGAGACCGACCGGCTTTACACGTTCTATACCAAGGAACTGGGAAAAGTGCAGGCCAAGGCGATCGGGGTGCGTAAATCGCAGGCGAAGCTTGCCGCGGCGCTTGAAACCCTGACCCTCTCGGACGTGACCATCGTTCGCGGGAAAGGAAACGGGCGGGTCGCCGGCGCGATCGCCGAGGAATCGTTTCAGCGTATCCGATCAGAGTATGCGACGTTGTCCCTCGCGCTCGCTACGGTCGCGGAATTCGATTCGATTGTCGGGCTCGAACAACCGGATCCGGCGTTATTTTCGCTCCTTCACGAATATCTGACGCTTCTCGACGGTGTGGCCGGAGGCGGCGCTGCGACGACACTTCTGACCGAGGCGTTTTTCGTGAAGTTTCTTGATGAGCTCGGATACCGGATCGAGGCGGATACATGCGCGGTTTCCGGAAACACGCTCGGTCGCGGAAGTCGGTGCTTTTTCAGTCCGGCCGCGGGCGGCATCGTTTCGGAAGAGCATGCGGGAAGGGAATCGGTTGTCGTCGGCGAGAATGCGGTGAAACTTATCCGTCTTTTCCTGGGAAACCGGCTCGGTTCCGTGCTCAAGCTTCGGGTCGGCGCCGCCGACCTCGCCGAAGTCGGCAGGATACGGAAACTGTTCCTCGGATACGTGCTTGGAAGGTGAAGAGACCCGCTTTCCGCGACTTCACGCATTTGATACAATGAAAAGAAAGAAACAACGCTTATGGGCTTACAGGATCACAATGAAGACGTGAATCGTCGCGATTTCGAAGGGGAGAGTTTTCGGACCCCGTTCGATCCCGGGAACGTTCCCGAGCAGGGAAAGATCACGTTCGGGCAGGGGGGATGGAGTGTGTCGCAGGTGCCGGACAGGACTACCTATCGCACGAAGGCGTGGATGTTCATCAAACGTCACTGGAAAGTGGCGAGTGTCATCGTCGTCGGCATCATCGTGATCGCGGGGATTTTAAGCTTCTCCTTTTTCCGTTCTACACTGTTCGCGAACGAGCGCGTCAAGACCGAAATGACCGGACCGACGGACGTCGCCAGTGCGGAGTCGGTGAACTATACCGTTCATTGGGTGAATGATAATATCCTCGGGGCCAAGAATCTGGAAGTCTCGTTGGTGTATCCGACGGAATTCCGACCCGATGCCCTACCGGGTATGACGATTTCCGGAAACACGGCGACCGTTTCGGTCGGCGACGTGAAGGGGCGGGCTTCCGGTGAGGTGAGGTTTTCAGGAAAATTCTACGGGTCGCGCGGTTCGCTGACGTATTTCCGTTCCGTAGCGCGCTTTACGCCGGCGGGTATATCCGGCCGATACGAAACCGAATCGCGTTTCGGAGTCACGATCGTATCGTCTCCGCTTTCGTTCGATATGGTCGTTCCACAGGAGGCGGCTTCCGGAAACGAGGCGGAATACGTCATTTCCTATCACAATGATGGCGATGTCGCGTTTCAGAACCTTCGGGTCCGGGTCACCTATCCCGAAGGATTCCGTTTCAATCAGGCGGAGCCGGTTCCGTCCGAGGGAAACTCGGTCTGGAAGATCGGCGCGCTTCTGCCGAACTCCGGAGGTCAGATCCGCGTGAAGGGAATCCTTATCGGCGGGAACAATCAGGCGAAGACGGCCATCGTGGAAATAGGCACTTTGCAAGGGGATGGTTCGTTTCTTGCGTATGACCGGAAGGAACGATTGACCCGTATCATCGCCTCGCCGTTGACCATAACGCAGCAGGTCGGAGGGAAGACGGACCTGTCCGCAAGTCCCGGAGAGAAGCTCTCGTACCAGCTTGATTACACGAATACCGGCGATATAGGATTGCGGGACGTGATCGTCACCATGGAGGTGAACGCGAACCTGCTCGACATGACCCAGCTGACGTTCGGGGGCACGACCGGTTCGTATGACGTGCAGAAGGGCATCATCACCTGGAAGGCGTCCGATATTCCCGGACTCGCCCGGCTCGAGCCGCATCAGGGTGGAGAGATCAGGTTCGCCGTACCGATTCGTCGAGACATAGATTCCGGAAAAGGATTGACAGTTCGGACGGTCGCGAAGATCGACAGTCCGGACGTGCCACTGGCATCCAAGGCGAACAAGGTGATCGCGAGCAACGCGCTCGATGTCCGGATCGGTGCCGGCGCGAAAGTCGAGGCCTCCATATCGTATGCCGACGCTGTTTTCCCCGGGTACGGCCCTATTCCCCCGAAAGTCGGGCAGGAGACGGGATATGCGATCCGTTTCAGTGTGACGAATTATCTAAACGATCTCTCCGGGGTTAAGATGACCGCGACGATTCCGACGGGAGTGAAATACGCCGGCAAGAAATCGCCGGATGCGGAAGCGGTCTCGTTTAACGACCGGACCGGACAGCTTGTGTGGGATATCGGGACCATGCTCGGCGGTGGGAAATCGACTCGCGAGCTTGTCATCCAGGTTTCTTCCGTGCCGGGACCGGACCTGATCGAAAAACAGCCGATCCTGCTGCAAGATTCCGTGCTCGAAGGCGTTGATACGTTCACGAAGAACCCGGTAAGCGTGCATACGGGCGAGAAGATGCTTTCGGACTCGGCGGAGGGGTCGGGCGTGCCCGACGGCAAGGATACCGTCGTACCATAAACGCATGAACGCATTTCTTCGGGAAGACAGTTCAGTCTGCGGACGGAGGGGTTTACTTCGGACGGCGGCGGGGAGTATCCCTACCCCGTTCTTCATGCCGGACGCGACGCGTGCCGCGGTACGGGGGACGACGGTTGCCGAGATCCGTGATGCCGGTATCGGAGCATTGGTCGTGAACACGTATCATCTCATGTTACAGCCGGGCGAGGAGCTGATCCGGAAGGCGGGCGGTGTACATCGGTTCATGGATTGGGGCGGACCCATCCTTTCGGATTCCGGCGGATATCAGGTGTACTCGCTTATACACCGCGATGCGAAAATGGGAAAGATAACGGAAGAGGGTGCCGAATTCAAGTCGGTACTCGACGGATCGAAACGAATGCTTACGCCCGAACGGGCAATTGCGATCCAATTCGACCTCGGTGTCGACATGATGGTCGTTCTCGATGACCCGCGACCGAACGATGCGTCAGAGAGTGAGATATCGGATGCGGTCGAGCGGACGATCCGATGGGCGAAACGGTGTCGCGAGGAATACGACCGGCAGATCGTCGACCGCGGGATTTCGGAAGATCGCCGCCCGCTCCTGTTCGGTGTCGTGCAGGGCGGGATGTACCCGGAGCTTCGGACCCGCTGTGCCGAAGGGCTGCGGGAATTCGATTTCGACGGGTACGGGTTCGGTGGACGCCACGTGGATTCGGACGGGGTATTCCTCCAGGAAATCGTGCGGCACACCGCGTCCGTCATTCCCGAAGAGAGCGTCCGGTTCGCTCTCGGTATCGGGACACCGGAAGACATCGTCCGTTGCCATGCGCTCGGATGGGACATGTTCGACTGTGTGATTCCGACGAGAGAAGGGAGGCATGGGAGACTCTTCTTGTGGAAGAGTCAGTCGCAAGTCGAAATGATAGAGACGGGGCATGCCCCGTCTCTACGAGGGGATTTTTACGAGACGATCAATATTAATAACGAACGATTCGTGGAGGATTTCACTCCCGTCGATCCCGCTTGCGATTGTCCGCTTTGTACGAATCATACCAGGGCGTATCTCCGGCATCTTTTTCGCGTGGAGGATCCGCTCGGGAGCCGACTCGCATCGATGCACAACCTTCGTTTCTACGGGAAGCTGATGGAGACCTTGCACGGGAAGAGGAGCTGATCTTTTCGGGGTCGGTAACAGGCAAATTTTCGATTCGGACTTTCGATTCCCTGACTTCAATCCATATGGATATTGAAAAAAACTTCTATCAGTTGTCCGCGGTCGAGACGCTGACACGGTTACGAACTTCAATGAACGGACTTTCCGGTGTGGAGGCCGCTTCGCGTCTGAAGACGCATGGCAGGAACGTGATTGAGTCGAAACGCCGTTTCGTCGCGTTGAAACTGTTCGTGAAGCAGTTCAACGACGTATTCGTCTGGATCCTTGCGGTTGCCGGCATCGCGGCACTCGCGCTCGGTGAGACGCGCGATTCGAATATCATCGCTATTATAATCCTTTCGAACGCGGCGATCGGTTTTTTCCAGGAATTCAAGGCGGAACGGATCATCGAGAAACTCGCCACGTTCGTCGCCGATACGGCCACGGTCATCCGCGATGGCGAAAAACGCGATATCCCGGTGTCGGAACTCGTTCCCGGCGACGTCGTTTTTCTTGATGCGGGATCGAGTGTTCCTGCCGACGCGTATGTTCTCGAAGCCTACAATTTCAAGGTCAACAGCTTCATTTTTACGGGGGAGTCCGTCCCAGAAAAACGGGTTTCCGGTGCAATGAAGGGAATAGTTGCGCGGAGTGACATCGAAAATCTCGTCTTCATGGGCGAATCCGTGGTGTCCGGCGAGGCGCGTGTCGTCATTATCGCGACCGGAGCCGCTACGGAGCTTGGACGAATGGCGGAACTGACGCACGGGATAAAGCAGGTGGCGACGCCGCTGCAGAAAAAAATGGAACGGTTTGGCCGCGGCGTGGCGCTTCTCTCGATATCCATCGGAGGCGTCGTTATCATGATCGGCCACTATCAGCACATCCCGCTGTACCAGTCGCTGCTGCTCGGGCTGGCGCTTTCCGTCTCGGTGGTTCCGGAAGGATTGCCGGCGGCACTCTCCGTCGCGTTCGCGCTCGGTATGAAGCGTCTGCTCACAAAGAACGTTCTGGCCAAGAAACTGTCCGCGGTAGAGACGCTCGGTTCCGTATCGTTCATCTGTACCGACAAGACGGGCACCGTGACCAAGAACGAGCTGTCGGTGACCGGTATCGTGCTCGGTACCGAACGATATGATGTTTCCGGGGTCGGATATGAGCCGAAAGGTGATTTCTCGCGAAACGGCAAACTCGTGAATCCTGCCGACGTTCCCGGCGCCGAGATGCTGTTCCGTATCTGTACGCTTTGTAATGATGCGTCCCTTTCGATGACGGATGGACGGTATGTCGTGACCGGCGATCCGACCGAGGGCGCGCTTATCGTAGCGGCGCGGAAATACAACTCCCGGCCTGATTTCTTCGAGGTCGGTTTCCGGAAGATCGCCGAGAATCCGTTCGAGTCCGAGAGGCGACGGATGAGCGTCATCTACGCGAATGCAGAAACGAGATCGTACGTGAAGGGTTCTCCCGAAGTCCTTCTGGAGCTGTCGACCGAATGGATCGACGGGGGCGAAAGGAGGCCGTTTACCGCGGAGGACAAGACACGTGTGCGAGCCATATATGACGACCTTTCCTCCCAGGCGCTGCGTGTCCTTGGGCTCGGCTACCGCGATCTCGACGGTGCGTCGGAAAACGCGTATCCGGAGGAAGCGGAGAGAAATCTCGTGTGGACCGGTATGGTGGCTATGATCGATCCTCCGCGGGAAGGAATCCGTGAGGCGATTTCCGAATGTCGCAATCTCGGCGTTTCGGTAGTCATGGTGACGGGGGACTATGAGGCGACGGCCAAGGCTATCGCGTCGAAGGCCGGTTTTTTCCCTGAAGGAACGGCACCGATTTCGGTGAACGGGACGATTTTCGACACCCTTTCCGACGAGGCGATCGTGACGGCGGCGAAAAGTGGAGCCGTGTTTTCCCGGATCGCGCCGGAACAGAAACTCCGTTTAGCGACCGTCCTTCAGGCGGCGGGGGAGGTAGTCGCGATGACGGGTGACGGCGTGAACGACGCGTTGGCGCTCAAGAAAGCCGATATCGGTGTCGCGATGGGCATCACGGGAACCGACGTTTCCAAGGACGCGGCGGACATGATCCTGCTGGACGATCACTTCGCATCGATCGTACGTGCCGTTCGTGAAGGCCGTCGCATCTTTGAAAACCTGCGCAAGTTCACGCACTACGTGTTCACCTCGAACGCGAGCGAACTGTTCTCCGTGCTGCTCGGATTCCTGTTGCATATCCCGTCCCCGATTACGGCGGTACAGATCCTTTCAATCGATCTGGCGACGGACGTCTTCCCGTCCTTCGCACTCGGTGTCGAACCCGAAGAACCCGAATCGACCGCACATGTGTCATCGGCCAAGGGACGTACGGTCATGGATTGGCGCGGGGTCCGTCGCATCCTTTCGATTGGCGCAATCATGGCAATCGGCGGCGCAACCGCGTTTGTGCTTGCGCTTATCCGCGAGGGCTGGTCGCATGGTATGGCGCTTGATTCCGAGAGCTTTGCATATCGGCACGCGACGACCGCCACCTATGTCACGCTTGCTTTGACGCAGATGGCAAACCTCTTCCAATCTCGGAGTGAGACGCGCTCGTTCTTTCGGATGCCGTTCTTTTCGAACCCGATGATATTCGTTGGTTTTGGCGTCTCAATCGCGATGCTCTTCGCCTTTACAAATTTACCGTTCTTCCATCGTGTCCTTGGCATGGCTCCGATCGAGCGCATCGATTGGGCCGTCGCCTGGTGCTTCACCGCGCTCGTCTTCGTTTTCGAGGAGGTGCGAAAACGAAGGCTGTCAGAGGCGCTCGGAACCGGTCGGTAGGGCTTCGATCCGGGTGACCGTTGCATTCTTTCCGCTTTCCTGCTAGGATATCGCGTTCTTTTGAAAACGATAAATCCACAAAACGAAGGAGGAAGAGATGCAGCACAAGGGAAATTCCGGGACGGGTTATATCGCCCGCGACGCTCATACGAAGCGTGATCCGAAGAAGACGCTCCAGAATGTCGATGCGTGGCTTGCATTCGCAAAGAATGACGCGCGCCGGTTTGTCGATGAAACGGGTCTCCGTTCCGAGATTATACATTTCTGGTGGGCCGCGCAGTGGCCCGGGATCCTGGACTTTTTCTCGGAACTGCTTGTGAAGGACCTGAAGAAAGGAAAACTCGAGCCGACGGCAATCCTGCCGCTTCCGGGTGAGGACGCGTTCGGGTATCCGGTCGCGATGCGGTGCCGATGCGGGCTCCTGCAGACCGTTCCCGGTGGGTATGATGACAAGGTGGCGGGACGGATTATCCGTTTCCGGACATGTGTCGGCGAGAAGGAGCGGGTGCTCGTCCTGGCAGGGATGATCTCGGAAACGGATATCCCGGAACTCGAGACGGCGATCCGCTCCGTGCGGAAGCTCGGCGGCAGGGTTATCGGCATAGGCTGTGCGGTGAACGACACTTTTCCGCTTCGGACCGACCTTGACGGCATTCCGATCGTCTCGGTCCTGTCTCCCGAGATAAGTCGGTTTCGGGTCGCCTCAGCCGGCATGGACACCGAAGTCGTCGAGGATTTCCTCGATCCGTCCTCGTGGGAGCACCTGGTAGCGACCTGCAGGAAAAAAAGAAAAAAATGAATGTGCCGACCATACAGGGCTCCGATCCGGGAGCCCTCTTTTTTATGTCATGTCGCTTGCGTGGGTGGCCGTTTCCTGCTAGATTCCGTCTCGTAGTACCGGGAGGGCGGATTTCCCGCTCTTTTTATTAACTTACTTCCTAAAATCTAACGCAACGAATTGATTTAAGGCCTCTTGTGGCGTTGCGAATTTCAAGACTTTTCTCGGTCTTCCGTTCAGGGAACGCTGCGCCCGTTTCAACGCTCTTGTGGAGACG